>JAFTQG010000011.1 GCA_017462915.1 Prevotella sp.
CCATTTCGTCGAAGGCATAGCGGGCTATGTCGAGACGGAACGGGAAGCAAGACAGCGAAGAGAAAGGCGAAACGAACGAAAAGACCATATAACAATAACAGAATATTACTGTATGTCGGTCTAATGACCGATTTGGGTTTAATTGTCAGCAACGGGCCGAGACGTGTTCCTGATGAATATGGCCGCTCAGGGGAGTTGCAGTAACAGGGACTGTGGGACCAGTAGATGTAGTTGGGACAGCCGGACAGCCTGCAACAAAAATATGCCGTGGGTTTCATGAACCCACGGCATATAAATAATGTGTTTTTATAACTGGTACTCTTCTGTATAGATTAGGGTATTATGATAGTTCTCGTCTCATATTGTCTTATGCCCAAAGAGCATTTGTTTTCCATTTTTCAGGGAATCCCATTGCACTTGTATCAATCTGAGGATATTTTGCAAGTAATTTCTTGAAACGTGAGGAAAAGGTATTGTTGGGGTTTATGGTTTGCAGAAAATATAATATGATAGATAGCATATAATATACCCTTTTTGTATCAGCGGGAATAGGTATGAAAGGCAATGTTGTACGCCTCGGCACGATGGCATTGATGCTGAGTCTTCTGTTCCAAAGGCGGCTATGGTGTGCACAGATATTACGGATATAGACGATGGAGTGAAGCCATGATTCCATAACAGAGTCTGATAGACCATAGAATTTGGCTACCTGACGACGAGAATGTCCTGCATTAAGCCATTTGTACATCATTGATAATGTTCCAAATGAACTCACCTCAAATGTCATCCATGTTGGAGGGAAATGGTTCGTGTAGTTGCGTGAAAACTCGGTTATGGTGTCATCATCACTTCGACGAAGCTCTTCTTGCAGCTTTCTCAATAAAAGCGAATGGCGGCCTGCATCACGGAAATTTGTTGTATCTTCAAACCAGTAGATTCCGGCAGAGTTTCCCATGGTTAGAGACAGCTGTGTACGGATAGATATTTCTATTTTCTCCAATTCAGAGCAGATTATCTTTCTGAGTTCGGAATCAAACTTATAAATGTTGTAGGCATTCTCAAATGTTGTGCCAGTTTTGAACTGTCGACTGTTCTGTTGTCTGAAAGGCTTAAGGTAGCTCTTCATCCTGAACATACTGATATTTTGCAACAGATGGTGAGCCCGTTCTTCATCTTGGAAGAATAAGCCTTCTGATTTCAAAAGGCGGATCTGTTCCTTTTCTGAAATCTGCGGTTGGTTGTAGGAGCGTGATACCATTATTTCAAAAGAAAAAACTTACCCTGAGCGCGCTGTTCTTATGGGAAGCGGGGTAAGTATGTTGTTGCAAAGGTAGTGATAATTTCTCAAATCACCAAATTTTCAGGCGATTAATTCATATCTGTGGATTTCATGTGCTTGATTTACTGGAATGGCAGGGAATTTTATAAGTAAGTCAACAAAATTAACCGATACAATCTATAACGAAATGAGTAGCAAAACCTTGTATGTATAAAACGTAATTGTTTTATACTATACATTAATTTTATTGACTTACTTAGTTGAAATAATCGTGACTGTAGAAAGTCGGGATAGAAAAAACAGCCTGCAACAAAAATATGCCGTGGGTTTCATGAACCCACGGCATATAAGTAATGTGTTTTCCTTAGACTATATAGTATTTTGATTATTGCGCTACATGCTTCTTTCCGTCCTTTATGTAGAGCTGTCCTTTGAGAGGGGCGGCAATCCTGCGGCCGGAGATGTCGTACATAGCGCCGCTGTCGAGTGTTACCGTCTCGATGTCGCTGATGCCTGTGCCTGCAGAGCGTGTGACGATGAGCTTTGTCACGGTAGCTGTTGTGCCTCCTGAGCGCACGAGCCAGAGTTCGTCATAATCGTTTGCGAGAGTGTAGGTCTGGTCTGTGGCGGTCTTGCCCTCTGCTACATTGGCGAACGGCTGGAAGGTATGAATCTCTTCCTCCACACGATCTGCCTGTATTCCGGCAGTAGCCTTTGCGAGCACTACGGTAGTGAGAATCTTTGTGTCGTACTTGGCGTCTGATGTCTTCACATTGATAGTGCCTGCCACGGTGAATATGTCACCAGTCTTGAAGCCTCCTGCGACTTTCAGGATGATGCCGTTGTCGTATCCGGCTGTACCGGAGTAGAAGCCGTTCTTTATGGCTATTTCGGTAGCAGACATTGTCGTCGTGCCGCTTGCCGTGATGCCGTCGGTGCTTACAGGGAAGTTGATCTGTGCAGCCTCCGGCTTTGGATCCGGTGTCGGGTCTGGATCAGGGTCTGGCGTCCCGGAAGGAGTTACGGTGTTGCCGTTTTCGTCATAGACCTTCTCCGTCACGGTGCCGGATGCGCTCTGATATGAGCGCTGGTTGTTCACGGCTGTCATGTATTCGTCCTTGTCGGCAGCTGGTATGGCGTCGGCGTATGTCTTCCATATCTCTATCTTTCCTGCTCCGGAGTATTTCTCGCATACGGCAGGGACATCCATGGCCTTGTCGTGGCTGTTGAGGAAGTATCCGCTCCATGTGTCTGTAGGCACCCATGTGCCGTCTATGCCCGACGTGAACTCTTTGTCGTACTTGGCAGGAGCGTTGACGTATGTCACTCCTGCACCTTTTATTACACGCGTGCAGTTGTCATACACTATGCCGTAGCCCTCTGCTGTATTGATTTTCACAACACCTCCTCCGTCGGGCAATATCGGAGCCTTGCTGTCTTTGAAGTAGCTGGCGTCGGCATATCCCACGGACTTCGTGCGCAGGTCCCATCCATCGGCACAGTTGTTGACATAGTTGTTCGCATAATGGACATTGCCGCCACGCTGTAAGGGGAGGCGTGAACCCTCTATGTTGTGGAAATAGTTATGATGGGCAGTGATTGTGCGTGCGTTATCGAACACGTCGCTGTCTCCCTTTCCCCAGAGGCAAGCCTTGTCGTGGTCATGGAAGTAGTTGTAGGAGAGGGTAATCCACTGTACGTTGTTCTTGCAGTCTACAAGTCCGTCGTAGCGGTCCTTGTTGGCGGCGTTGCCGTTGAAGAACTCGCAGTGGTCTATCCATACATGCGAGCCGCCGTTGGTATTCGCACTGATGGCATCGGCCTGCATACCTATGCAGTCAGGGTCTCCGACCTCTACCTGCTTGCCGTTGCGCCATGCGACAATCTTGTTCTCGCCCGATTTGAGGATAGGCGCGCCTACCATTGTGAAGCGGCAGTTGCGGATGATGACATTGTGCACGCCCTGCATCACGAATGTTATGCGTGAGAACAGTGGAGCCTTGCCTGTCTGCGGATTGGTTATGCCGATGAGGGTCTTGTTGTCGGCTATCATGATACGCTCGCCGTATGTCGTCTCCTGTCCCGATGCTCCACTCTGGTCGTCAAGGAGATGTCCGCTGTTTATATCGTCAACGTAGCATTTCATGCCGGTCGTGATGTCTTTGTCCACGAGTATGATGTATGGCTTGCTCGACTGGAGATAGGCCTGCAGTTCGGAGAAGTTGCTGGCATAGACAGTCTTGCCGCCCTGACCGCCGGTTGTGCCTCCGGCGTGATACCATTGTGTCCCGGCTGTTCCCTCGTATGCGGCGAAGCCGTCGATGCCGAAGTTCCTGCCGTCTGTCTCTTGTGAGGAGGCTGTGCCGGTGATGGAAGCCAGCACAGCGAGTATGGATAATATTCTTTTCATTTGGTTTATGGTTGTAGGTGTTAGGTATTTGTTTTTTGTACTTTACTTATAGCATAAAGGCAAGCGACGGATATATAATATAGTGTGTAGAAAAGATGTTTCTGCAATGGAATCCATTTGTATGGAAGTTTTCCTTGCAATAGAAAACAGTGTGTGGATAGAGAGATATGCGCCGCTTGCCTAAGATGCAATTCGGGCATGTCGTGGAAGTCTGGTTTCCACAGACATGCCCGAATGTATTTGAAAATCAGTTTATCTTGCTTATTCTCCGATATACTTCTTTCCGCCCTTTATGTAGAGCTGACCCTTGACAGGAGCAGCAATCTTGCGGCCGGAAATGTCGTACATCGCCTCGGTGTCAAGGACGATGGTCTCGATGTCGCTGATGCCTGTGCCTGTAGAGCGTGTGACGATGAGCTTTGTCACGATAGCCTTTGTGCCGCCGGAGCGCACGAGCCATAGTTCGTCGTAGTCGTTCACGAGAGTGTAGGTCTGGTCTGTGGCAGTCTTGCCTTCAGCTGTATTGGCGAACGGCTGGAAGGTGTAAATCTCTTCCTCGACAGTCTCTGCCTTGATGCCTGCTGTGGCTTTGGCGAGCATTACGGTAGTGAGAATCTTTGTATCGTACTTGGCGTCAGATGTCTTCACGTTTATAGTACCTGCAACGGTTACTACATCGCCAGCCTTGAATCCTCCTTCAACCTTCATGATGATGCCGTTGTCATACTTGTTCTCAGCCTCTGTAGTTCCCTTTGAGAAGAAGCCGTTGGCGAAGGTGATTTCAGTGGCAGACATTGTTGTCGTGCCGCTTGCGGTGATGCCGTCAGTGCTTACAGGGAAGTTGATCTGTGTAGCAGGTGTCGGGTCTGGGTCGACTGGATCAGGGTCTGTCGTACCTCCAGCTTTCTGGAAGATGACGAGGTAGAGGTTGATGGCGTCGACCTTTGTGATTGTGTAGGTTGTGCCCTGCTTGCCTTCGAATGTGTAGCTTCCCTCTGCGTCTGTTGTCTGTGTCGTGCCGTCAAGATTGAATCTCTTTCCAGCCTCTCCGAACTTCAGGATGACATTGCAGTCTGAAGTAGGAGTTACCTTGATGCTTGTGCTTGACTCCATCTTCACACAGTCGGTGTATGTTGTGCCGTTGTATGTCACGGAGCCTTTGCTGTTGGAATAGTTGCCAGTAACGACTACATTTGGCATAGAAGGAGACTTTGTGCTCTGGATGAAGTAGCATATTTCCTCCTGTGGCAGAGTAGCAGGATCGCTGCCCTTGACGATATTGAAAGTATAGGTCTTCGTTGTCGTCTCGTTCTCGGCAACGATAGTGAATGTGGCTGTAGCAGTCTTGCCTGCTGCCGGTGCTGCGATAGAGTAGGTGTTTTCAGCCTTCTCTGTTGCTCCGGTAACGCTCTTTATGGTAGCCTTCTCGGCTGGAGTCACGACTACAGTGTACTCTGTCTCTGTAGCGTCGAAAGCTACATTGCGGGTATAAGAGCCCACGGTTACTATGTCTTCTCCGTCAATGGTGAACGAAGCTGTAGCGTCCTTGCTCTTCTCATCTTCGGCAGGGTCTCCGCTGTCGCCGCCACCCTCACCAGGCTTGGCAATCTTTATGCCCTGGATGTTGAGGCCGCCTGTAGTAGTGTTTGTGATACGGATGTATTTGCATGGCTTTTCAGGAGTTACGGAAAGTTCCTTGATGCCCTTATTTCCATTGTATGTAGTGAGCTTTGTGAATGTTGTGCCGTCGTCGCTTGTCTGTATTTCGCCAGCAAATGAGCCTGTACGCACAAGGTATAGGGACAAGGACTGGATGCCGTCAGCCCAGTAGAATGTTGCTGTACCAGTGTTCTTGGCAATCTGCAGTGAACCGACTTTGTCTGAATAGACTGTGCCGTCGCCGCCTGCTATGTTCTTGGTTGTCTGGAATTGAGAACCAGCATCGAGAGTGATTGTGCCGTCTGCTATGAGTGCATTGGTTGCGTCTGCGTTGTCTGCGATGGTCCAGAAGTAGTCGGAAGAAGAGCCGATGACATATTCTCCGCTTGTTATTGTGCCGCCACCGCCGCCGTATGAAGGAACATAACCCTCATTTACATCAGGGTCGATGCCCTTGCCGTCGCCGCCGTCTACAGTAGAAGATGCACCGCCGTTAGAAATCTCACTGCCGTCAGCAAAACCTATAAGAGTAGACTTGTAGTTTATGATGGCATTCTTGAGGTCGGCTATCACGCCGTAGTTCTCGTCCTGTGTGGAGTTGTTGAAAGTCCACTTGAAGTCGCCCTGCTCGCAGCGTCCTGCCAGTTTCTGTATTGTGGCGCGTGCTGCCTCAGGAGCTTCCACAGCACTTGCAGGGACAGCCTTGCGGGCCTCTGCGTCAGCAGTGTTGTTGTATGAAGTGCCTCCCGAGAATGCTGTTGCGCTGACAGCCTCGTCGCGGTTCTGTGCCAGCACTGCGTCCCATTTGCCGTCTGTCTGTGAACCGTCATAATACTGTATCTTGCGCTCTCCCTTTATGAAGTTGTTGAAAGCCTTGTTCACACCGCCCGGTTCGCCGGAGAATGTGCCGTCGCCTTCTGCGTCAGTACCCTGCTTGGAGATGAGGAGAGGATATTTGCAGTTGCGGAAATAGTTGTTCTCCACGAATGACGAACCGCCGCATGTCACGCCGACACCGTACTTTGACACGCCGTCATAGTAGTTGTTGTAGACATGGTAGAAAGCTGTGCGGATACGTGGATGGCGTGAGTCTGAGTGGTCAAACCAGTTGTGGTGGTATGTCATCCAGCAGTCTGTTGTCTCGCTCTTCATGCCGCCGAGTGAGCATTTGCCTGAGTCGAAGAAGTGGTTGTAGGATACTGTAATATGGCTTGACTTTCCTTTGATGTCGACTGTGCCGTCGCCCTTTGCCTGATCAGCATCGCCGCCTGTGCCTCCATAGAAGAAGTCCATGTTGTGGATCCAGATGTTCTTGTTGTCAGTGTCAATAGACAGGCAGTCGTCCATGCAGAGCATGATGGCGAAGTTGCGGAACTCCACTGACGAGATTCTGCCACAAAGGATGCCGAAACCGTGGATGGCAGCGTCGTTGCCGATGCCCTCTATGGTGATGTTTGCGCTGTAGGCACTGCTTTTGCCCTTTATCTGCAGACCTTCCGCGCTTGAACCGAAGGCATCCATGTCTGCGGCTTTTACAGTGCCGACGATACGGATGGCGAGAGGACGTGTCTCAAGACCCTTCTCAAACGCTGCGATGATGTTCTGGAGACCTGTGCGTGTCTCTTCACCCTTGGTAGATGTTGTAATAGGGAGCGAAACGGTCTTCGCGTTGTTTGCGGTGACATAGATGACACGTGCGTTGGACTTCAGAGTGCCGTCGTTGTTGTATGCGCCGACGCCTTCGCTCCTGTTGTAGTGCGCGAAGCCGTTGCGGTCGTGTGCAATGACGTTGAGTGCTGATGTCTCCATTGCCTTGCTCTCGTCGGCTTTGCCTCCGATGACAGGGACAATCTTCATGACATAGCTTCCTGCCTTGAGGCCGACGGCATCAGCACGGAAATATCCTGGATACTGGCGCACAAGCTCCTCGTCGAGCTGGGTGTATGTGCCGCCCTGCGGCTTGATGAATACTTGGTAGCCGGAAGCTCCGCTCACAGCTTCCCATTTTGCATAGGCGGCTTCAAACCAGCCGCTCTGTGCTGTGACAGCTGCCTTTGCCGCTACAGACACGATGAGTGCCAGAGCCGTGAGGGCAAGATACTGTAAAAATCTTCTCATTTGTTTTTAGGATTTTAGTTAATGTTTGGAAATATAGTGTGTTGTTTGATGCGCATTACCTATGTATCTCACATTAGCGGACATTTTTTTATTGTTAACGCACACAGACTTGCTGTTAACGCACACAGTAGAATCAACCGCAAAGTTACATCAGTATTGAATTATATAAAAATTTTCAAACGGAAATTAACTTTTTTTGCACAAAAACGATGGTTGTAGTGTGTGCAAAACACTATAAAACAGTGGTTTTGTGGTTATACGGTTATGCGGTTGTGATAGCCGATATAGCCGTAATAGAAGCTATAGATATTATAGCATAACCACATAACCGCATGACCGTACCGAACCGTACGGCCGTGAACGGAAATCCACTTTTTCATGTATTTATTTGTATGTTTGAAGAAAAAGCATTACCTTTGCAGGGCAAAAGTCTTGATATGGCGGTATATCGCTGTACAGGCGAGGAATGCTGGCTTTGTAGTTCAATGGATAGAACAGCCCTCTCCTACAGGGCAGATCTGAGTTCGATTCTCAGCGGAGCTACGACAATGGCGTGGATACTCTTCGGAGTTTTCACGCCATTGCTTTTATATTCAGCCATACGAAGGATGCATGTACAATTAGGCCTACAATTATAGAATGTCTGCCATGAGATAATAGAGAGGAATGAAGGATATCTTCATTTTATATAATGAGCCAGATGGATTTCTGATTATCGTGATAAGGATTTCATCCGTTCTAATCTATGGCAGCGTTTTCATCCTGTTTTTTGCATATTAGGCCAATATATATAATAGTAAAACAAGAGGCGGAAACAGATGAGGAATATTCCTTTCATCTGTTTCCGCCTCTTTGTATAAAGTCTCGTTTACATTAGTTGTGAACCATCTCCACCTTGTAGAAGCCGAGGGCTCCTGCGGAAACCTGAGCAGCGAAGTTGCCGGATAACATCTTGCCACCCTTTGGAGTGAACTTGAACACTATGTTCGCTGTGTAAGCTGTTATAGCGTCATTGACACCGATGGCGTAAACATTACCGAATCTTGAATCAACACCTATCATCTGCTCAGACGGAACAGTGACAGTCTGGGTTGCAGCGTCGTATATGCCGTCGATGGTCTTGTCGCCACCCCAGAGACCGGTGATTTCCACGTTTGTGGTGCTTCCCTGGACAAAGCGTATGTCCATAGTATAAGAGCCATTCTCCTTCTGCCATACATCATTGTTGTCAAGTTCATACTCTGTAACGGTGTATGTTCCGTCCACTGTATATGTAGGAAGTTCTGATGTCTTCACTGCGCTGACTGCGCCGACAGCTGTTCCTGCCGCGCGTGTCACGGCGTATGGGCGTACATAATATGTAGTCATCTCCTCAAGCTCGGAAACATTGACAGCGAAGGACTGTGCCACTGTTTCAGCAGGATAGCTCTCGCATGAAGCGAAGTCTTCTGTCTCAGATACTTGGAAACCTACTTCCAGCACATTGTCTATATTGTCGACAGCTCCCGTCATGCTGATTGTCGTGATGTTCACCTGAGCTGCGGTCATAGTGACGGCAGGCTGCTCTGTTGAGGCGAAAGCGTTGTCGACATCTGCCTTTGCTCCCATCTCGTCGTCGCAGCTTGTGAGGCAAGCGAGGAATGCGAGGCAAGGCATCAAGTATAAGAATATCTTTTTCATTGTTACTTTTTTATTCTAAAATAAGGCCTACCATCTTGCAATAAGGCCTGAAATAATGGATTTCATTATATATGCTCTTTCCGTGAGGGCGGGACAAGGTCAGTCCTCATCCTGCCCGTCCGGAATGAAAGCATTAAGGGTTCTGGTCTGCTTCACTTATCAGAGAGTTCTCC
This sequence comes from Prevotella sp., assembly GCA_017462915.1. Lineage (GTDB taxonomy): Bacteria > Bacteroidota > Bacteroidia > Bacteroidales > Bacteroidaceae > Prevotella. The sequence continues at coordinate 9,320 of JAFTQG010000011.1, forward strand.
TGTATCTCACGCAGAGGGAGCTGGAATGTCCATCTTACATCATGGGCAGGCACTACAAGCTGGCAGCCGTTCATGTGGTTCGTGCCGGCATAAGCGCGGTCGATACCCTTGTTGAGACGCTTCAGGTCGAAGTATGCGAAGCCCTCGCCCCAAAGCTCTATACGGCGCTGGAGCTGTACCTCTGCTGCTGTTACGCTTGTCTTAGACCATCCCGGCTGGCGGTTTGCCATGAGTACCTTCAGTACATCGGCAGCCTTGCCGTTCTCGTTGAGACGGGCATAAGCCTCTGCCTCGATAAGTACCATCTCTGCTGCACGCATGTAGATGTAGTCCATCAGCCAGTCGCCGCAGTTGCCGAACTTGATGTTTGCATAAGGCAGACGCGCGGAGCTTGTAGGCTGGCTTGCATCGCCCGCTGCGCCGTTGAAGAGGCTCTTGCGGTAGTCGTTGTCAGGAATCTGGTCGTAGAGACGGCGGTCGATATGCTTAGGGCAGTAGCCTGCGCCGGCATATCCGGGAGCAAGGTTGGAGATGTGTGAGAAGTAGCTTGCGAAGGCTGTCTGTGTCTCGGTAGTCTGGTCGAAGCCCCACATCACGTCAGGGTTGTTTATCTCCATGAAGCCGTCATGCAGGCCGCTCTCTGTACGCATAGCATATCCCTGACGGGCCTTGTTGGCAGCATCGGCAGCGTTCTGGAACTGCTGTGTCAGGAGATAGTAGCGTGCAAGGAGGCCGTTGGCGACACTTGCGTCGATATAGTTCTTGTTAGGACGTGAGTAGTCAGCCTCCTCAAGGAGAGACACTGCCAGTTCGAGGTCATGTCCTGTCTGGTCAAGCACGGCACCTACAGTGTTACGGCTCTTGGCTGCCGCGATTTCCTCCTCGGTCTTTCCGTCAGCAGCAGTGTACATCAATGGAATACCCTTTGCCTCGCGGTTGATGGTGCCGTCGGTGTTCATATAGTCCTGATAGAGCTGTATGAGGTAGTAGTATGACATGCCGCGCATGGCGTATGCCTGTCCGATAAGTGCCTTCTCGGAAGATGTCTGTGCACCGTTAGGATAGAGGCCGATGATTTCGTTGGCCTTCTGTATCGTGGTGTAGAATGTGCTCCAGAGGTGGCCTGTTCTCATCCACTGGTCGTTACGGTAGTCGAGCTGGTAGTCGTACACGAAGAAGTGGCTTGCAGAGAATGCGATGTCCTCTGTCATGACATCTGTACACAGCATCACTGCCATGTATGAGAAGTTGGAGGGGTCGTCCTTGTTTGCCACAGTACCTTCAATGAACCATGACCACGCGCCGTTAAGGAACACGTCAGGGTTCTTTCCGGCAGCCTCTCCAGCCTCCTCAGAACCGAGGAACTCCGTATTTTCAGTGTCGAGGAAGTCTCCGCTACAAGAGGCCAGCCCGAGGGCGAGCAGAGCCGCCGGTATATATTTTGAAATCTTCATATCGTTTTCTTTTTTATGATACTATGTTTAGAATGTGAGGTTCAGTCCGAAAGAGTATGAGCTCAGGGCTGAATATACGTAGCCAGTAGCGCCGCTGAAAGACTGGCGTGGGTCGAGACCCTTACGCTTTGACTGCAGCCAGATGTTGTCACCGGCGAAGTAGAAGCGCAGACGGCTGATGCCCCATTTGCGTGTTGTCTTTGCAGGGATGGTGTATCCGAGAGTCACGTTGCGGAGGCTGAAGTATGACGCACTTGTAAGGAAGTAGTCAGAGTAGCGTGTGATGCCGCCGTCGTTTGTGTCAACCATGAGCACCGGAATGTCGGTGTTGGTGTTTGCAGGTGTCCAGCGGTTGAACATGTCCTTGTGGAGGTTGTATCCGCCACGTACACCTGAGTTCATCAATGCGGCATAGTAGTCGTCGATGACATAGCCGCCGAGCTGGAATGCTGTAGAGACGGAGAGGTCGAAGCCGTAGCCCTCGACAGTAGTGGTGAGACCACCGACAACGTCAGGGATGGCAGACTTGCCTGTCTGACGGTATGTAGCCTCTGTAGACTGGTTGACGATGGTTACAGTCTCCACGCCGTTCTCGTCGGTAGTGTACTTGTTGTACTGTGGCAGACCTGTCTCAGGGTCAGCTCCTACATACTCGTAGAGATAGAAGTCGTAGAGTGAGCCACCGAGCTTTCTCCAGTAGTCTCCAGCCTGGTATCCGTCAGGGAACTCGCTTGCAGGCTTTGATGCAGGGAGCTTTGTCAGCTGGTTCTTGTAGTGTGTGAGGTTGAGGGCTGCGTTCCAGCGGATATCCTTTGTCTTGATGATGTCGCCGCTGATTTCGAGCTCGATACCTGTATTCTTCATGTCCATCTCGTTGCGGAGTATCCATGCAGGAGCACCCTCGGATGTCGGGATAGGCGACTGGTAGAGCATGTCGAGAGTCTTCTTCACGAAGAAGTCGAAGTTGACATTGAGTCTGCTCCAGAGGCTTGCCTCGAAACCTACGTTGAAGTTCTGGCTCTTCTCCCATGTGAGGTCCTTGTTGCCGCGGAACACCTTTGTGAACGCTGCCGCGCCGTCTACACGGTCTACACGGTAGAGGTCAGTGTAGGCTGTCATGTATTTTGTAGAGCCTATCTGGATGTTGTCGTTACCCTGTGTACCGTAGCTGATCTTCAGCTTGAGGTTGTTGATGAAGTCAACATTCTTCAGCCAAGGCTCTTCCTTGAGTCTCCATGACGCGCCGACAGCCCAGAATGAGCCCCAGCGGTTGTCTGGATGGACGTGTGAGGAGCCGTCACGGCGGAAGCTGGCTGTGAAGTAGTATTTGTCAGCGTAGTTGTACTCGCCCTTTGCGAAGTAGCCTTCGAGAGCGTACTCGGAAGCATCGCTTGTAAGGTTCTGATACTGTGTAGCCTGAGAGAAGTCAGGTATCTCTGACACAAAGTTTGTCATGTGACCGAGGAGATAGTCGCTGTCATCGTTCTTCGTCTCGTGGCCGAGGAGCACGTGTACGTTGTGGTCTCCGAAGTCGTGTGTCCAGTCGAGGAGCTGGTTCCAGTTTATGGCAGCGTAGCGCTGGCTCACCTGGTATCCGCGTCCGCCTACATTGGCAGCGTCGCCGCCGATAGGTGTGGCGAACTGTGTCTGACGTGTGTTGAAGAGGTCGTATGCGAAGTTAGTAGTGAACTTGAAGTCCTTGAGGAAGTTCACCTCGAAGTATCCACGTGCGGAGAGGTTGTCACGCAGCACACGGTTGATGTTTTTCTGTGTCGTTGCCACAGGGTTCTGCTCTGAGCCGTAAGGACGTGCATACTCTGAACCGAAGTCGTAGCGCATGTTGCCGGACTCGTCGAGCATAGGCTGGCCGTCACGGTCGTAGAGGTAGATAGGGTAGATAGGAGCGATGGACTGTGAGAACATGAAGACGTTCTGGTATGTAGAGTTCTCGCTGCCGAATGTCTTCTGGTCTGTCCTTGAGTATGCTATGTTTGCACCCACGCGGACATACTTGCCGATGTTCTGGTCGAGCTTGAGGCGTGTGTTGAAACGGTCGAAGCCGGAGCCTGCGACATAGCCCTCGTCGTTGAGGTAGCCGAAGGATACGTATGCCTTGGTGTTCTCTGTACCGCCGTTGATGCCGATGGTGTACTCCTGGCGCAGGCCGTTCTCGAACGGATCCTTTGTCCAGTCGTCGCCCCACTTGTATGTAGTGGCGTTAGGATTGAGCTTGCCTGTGAGAGGGTCGATGAGCTCTGTGTCGGCAACACCTGCGAACTTGTTGTATTTCAGCAGTCCGGAGATGAGGTTCTTGGCTGCATACTCGCTTGCGCCTGCCCAGCCCATCTGGCCTACGAGGCTGTTGCGGTATGCCTCGAACATCATCTCGTAGTATTCGCCTGCGTCGGTGATGACGTCGTATGTAGGCACACCACGTGTGTTGAAGCCGAGACGTGCGTCGAAGTTGATGACAGGCTTGCCTGTCTTTCCGCCCTTTGTGGTGATCATGATGACACCGTTAGAGCCGCGCGCACCGTACATTGAGTTGGCGGCAGCATCCTTGAGGATGGTGAGTGACTCTATGTCCTGAGGAGGGATAGAGTTGAGAGAGCCTTCATAAGGTGTTCCGTCGAGGACTATCAGCGGCTCGCTGGAGTTGAGGATAGAGCCGATACCGCGGACGTGTATTGACGCGCTTGAGCCAGGAGTGCCTGACGAAGCGGCAATCTGCACGCCGGCAACGGAGCCCTCAAGGGCCTTTGATATGTTGGACACCTGGAGTTTCTCTATCTTGTCGCCCTTGACAGTGGAGGCTGAACCGGTGAACGATGACTTCTTCTGTGTGCCGTAGGCTACGACCATGACCTCGTCAAGAGCCTGGGCGTCAGACTCGAGGGCGACTATCATGTTCTGCGAAGCCTTTACGGTCTTCGTGATCATGCCGACATAAGAGACTTCAAGGCTCTTTCCGTGGTCGACATTGATAGTAAACTGGCCGTCCATGTCCGTCACGGTGCCAGCCTTGCTTCCCGCAACCTTCACGGTCGCGCCGATCACAGGCTCGTTGTCCTCGGCGGACACGACAACGCCCTTGATCGCTGTCTGTGCCAGTGCCGCTCCTATGCACAGGAACATGCTGGCAAGAATCAAAGTAAGTTTTCTTTTCATAAATAAAATGTTTGTTAAAAAAAATATTGTCTTTTCTGTGGCCATACCGGCTTTCCCCACAAACCGACGGACGACCGGTAATGTCTTATGTAGTATATGCGACATGTGCTCCTCTGGGGCGAGAGGTGCACACTTAATCGACACATTAGGATGCAAAGTTAACAATATTTTCACAAAGAAATGTATTTCTTATATAAATATTGTGCACGTGGAGCTGTTTCCTTTACATAAATCAAGTAATATGAGCTTTACGTTAATGCTTTTCAGCAAAAATGCGCGAAACAGTTACAATTTGTCGCCTTATCCCGACAAAAGTTCTGAGATTGGAATTTTGGATGATGTGCCAAGTCGGAAAGTTGTTCTGGTGGTTTAGGAGGTAGGGGATTATAGGTTATAGCCGAAATAGCTATTATAGCCGAAATAGAAGCTAAAAACCAAACGACCAAGCCACTAAACGACTAAACCACCAAACGACTAAACGACCAAACAACCAAACCACCAATATAGGGGTCACCCTTTATTGTGTGAAACGTAACATTTTGCATGGTGAAAGGTGACCCTTTGCTTTACAAAACGTCACCTTTTAGTTTGTGCCCGATACATTTGGCATTCCGTTTCGGTCATAGAGTCTTTTATTAACTCGGATTTCTCGGAACACCCCTGCTGGTGTGGCGAGATGCTTCGCCTGGGTTTTATGTAACCTGCGGTGAGACATTGCGGTATGACGGCGCGATTTGCTTGCATGACTTGCACATTCAGCGTCCCATGGCATCAGCCACGGCGTTTGCCACAGTGATGCTGTCGCGCATCATCTCGTCATCGGGGATACGGGCGAGGTATATCTCAGTGGTCTTGATGTTGGTGTGCCCGAGAGCCTGCGAGATATGGTGAAGGCTTACTCCCGAGGTGTTTGCCAGCGAAGCCCATGTGTGGCGCGCGACGTATGATGTTATGTTGCCGGGCAGTCCTGCCGCGACGGAGAGACGGTGCAGTGCGCGGTTGTAGCGTGTGATGCTGTTGTGGTATGTCTGCCATCCGCAGTCCGCGGAGGGCAGTATGGGGAAGAGCAGTCCGCAGGGAGAGCTCCCGCGGTAGCGTTGTATTATCTCGCGCATCTCGGGAAGCAGCGGCACGGATATCCTCTGCGATGTCTTGCGTCTGCGGTAGACTATCGTGTCGCCTGAGATATTGTCGTGGGAGAGGCGCGCGAGGTCGGCAAACGGTATGCCGAGGCCGAGGAAAGAGAAGAGGAACACGTCATGCCACAGGCGCAGCGGTGTCCCCGCGTGAGGCGTGTTGGCTATGAACCGCGCCATCATCTCCGCGCTCACGGCCCGTTTCCGTGTCCGTTCGTTGCCCGTAAACGCTCCGGCGAACGGGTTGTCGGTTTCGGGGAAAGTCCTTTTGTACAGGGAGCGCAGGGAGCGCAGGTAACATGATGAGGTGTTGCGCCTTATGCCTCTCTGCGACAGCCATTGCTGGTAGCTTGTCATCGTGGCGGCAGTCATGCGACTGTCATTGCCGTGCTCACGGCAGAAGACCGCGAACGAGCGCAAGGCCGTGTTGTAATTGGTGACGGTGGACTTGCTTACGCTGCCTGAGACTGTGGCGGCAGCATCGTTTGCAGACAGTAGAAACTGGCTGACGGTGGGCATCTCCGTGTGGGCTTTCTGCTTCCTGCCGAAAGAGAAGCTCAGTGAAAAATCGAACATTACCATAATTAGAAAAGATGTTTGTTGTAAAATAAGCATTGGATTTCCTGTGCAAAGATAATGCAAACCGAACGCAATGGAGCAGGAAGCAGGTAGGCTTTTTGCGGTTGTGTGCGGTTGGGCGGTTTATAGAAGCAATAGCCGTAATAGCCGTAATAGAAGCTATAGATATTATAGCATATACCGCCCAACCGCCCAACCGCCTAACCGTACAACCGCCTAACCGCATGTCTTCCTCTCGCCCCAGAGGAGCATCGGCTGTCAGATATACATTATATAATATATATAGGCTGTAGTGCAATGGATATGTGTCACGGCCGCAGAAGAAAGAAAACATTTTCCAACAAACGTTTTTATTTATGAAAAGAAAACTTACTTTAATTCTTGCCAGTATGCTTCTTTGCGTAGGAGCGGCACTGGCACAGACAGCGATCAAGGGCGTTGTCGTGTCCGCCGAGGACAACGAGCCTGTGATCGGCGCGACCGTGAAGGTTGCGGGAAGCAAGGCTGGCACCGTGACGGACATGGACGGCCAGTTTACAATCAATGTCGAGCGTGGTACACACCTTGAGGTGTCATACGTCGGCATGATCACGAAGACCGTAAAGGCTTCACAGAACATGAAGATAGCCCTCGAGTCTGACGCCCAGGCCCTTGACGAGGTGATGGTCGTGGCTTACGGCACGGCGAAGAAGTCCACATTTACCGGTGCGGCAGGTGTGATGAAGGATAAGGATTTCTCGGCTCAGAAGACATCTGTGGTGAAATCTCTTGAGGGAAAGATGGCAGGCGTGAAGATAGGTGCTTCGACCGGAGACCCGGGTTCAGACCAGCAGGTGCTCATCCGCGGCATCGGCTCCATAAGCGGTTCTACACAGCCTCTGTATGTCGTTGACGGCGTGCCTGTTGTCAACGACGACATGTCAAACGGCAACCTCCGTTCCCAGTCTGTACTTTCCTCCCTGAACCCCAACGACATAGAGAGCATGACAGTGCTGAAGGACGCTGCCGCATCCTCGCTCTACGGTTCGCGTGCGGCCAACGGTGTCATCATCATCACCACCAAGAAGGGCAATGTAGGCAAGACCTCCGTCAGCTACGAGATGCAGATGGGCTGGAGCGAGATAGCCAAGAAGAGTGCCATGGAGATGATGTCGTCGGCAGAGCTGAAGCAGTATTACCCGGATGCCATCCAGGGATATTTCGAGGCATACTATGACCTGCCGTCCGATATGGCGGCCGCAGAGGCAGCCGCAGAGGTGAGGAACGGATGGTTCTACGACTATGACTCTGACGAGACTACCGACTGGTACAAGGAAGTGTACCACAAGGGTTTCACTACCGACCATCAGGTGTCCATCAACGGCGGCAATGACAATACGAAGTTCTATGCCAGCTTCGGCTACAACAAGGTCAACGGTGTCGTGAAAGGCAGCTCGTTCGACCGTTACAGTGGACGTCTCAACATAGACCACAAGGTGAACAGCTGGTTCAAGTTCTCCGCCAAGCAGATGCTCTCGTTCACAGACCAGAAAGGCTTCCGTGACCAGAACAACCAGGAGCAGGGCTTCGGCACCACGGCGCCGATGTCCATCCTCTTCTGCATGGACCCTACCGCTCCCAACAGACTTGAGGACGGCTCGTACAATCCTAACGCTTCGTTCTCTCCGACAATCTCCAACCCTAACCTCATCCTCGGACAGGAGACGGGCACTTATGCCGAGACGCTCGATTCGGAACTTATGCGCAGCATGACGAATGTCGAGGGAGAGATAAAGCTCCCGTTCGACCTTACGCTGCGTTCAATCTTCGGTTTCGACTATATGAGCAACAATATGCGTGAGTTCTGGGCTCCTGAGAGCGTGAACGGCGCATCGCTCAGCGGCATGGGACAGCGCTGGCAGTACACGAACAAGACTCTCACCTCGTCAACGACGCTGGGTTACATGAAGTCGTTCGGCCAGCACAACCTCAACGCCCTGGTGGGTTTCGAGGCAGAGAAGCGTAACCTCCTGTACCTCACGTCACAGTCGCATTCTTACTCTACCGACAAGCTCCCGGAGCTCTCCAACGGACAGAACTCCAACGGCGGCAGTGCCACCTATGATGCCAACATGCTGTCATGGCTCGGAAACATCAACTACAACTATGCCGACAGGTACTATCTCTCGGCAAGTTTCCGCCGAGACGGCTCTTCACGCCTTTCCGCCGAGAACCGTTGGGCGAACTTCTTCTCCATCTCCGGCGCATGGCGTATCAGCGGAGAGAAGTTCCTTGAGGGCAATGACCTTTTCAGCGACCTAAAGATACGTATGTCTTACGGTACCAACGGCAATCTTCCTGCCGACTACTACGGATACATGGGCACATACTCCACGACCGGCGGCTACGGCTCCGCTCCCGGCATATTCTGGAGCAATATAAGCAATCCTAAGCTCGGCTGGGAGAAGTCCAACAACTTCAATGTCGGTCTCGAGTGGCGTCTCTATAACCGTGTCACCCTGACCGTCGACTATTACAACAAGCTCACCAAGGATCTCCTCTTCGAGATGCCGGTGTCTTACCCTACAGGCTTCTCCAGCTACTGGAACAATATCGGCGAGCTGAAGAACACTGGCCTGGAGTTCTCTGTCAATTCACATAACATCACGACAAAGGACTTCAGCTGGACCACCGATTTCAACATCACAAGACAGTCGATAAAGGTCAACAAGCTGCCTGGCGGCGACGACGTGCAGTATGGCGACGGCAATATGTATCTCCTCCGTGAAGGCGAGTCGATGCACACGTTCTATCTCCCGTTGGCAAAGGGCGTGAACCCTGACAACGGCCTTATGGAGTTCTACATCGACCCGGAAGACCCTGAGAAAGGTGTCACGAACTATTATTCAGAGGCAGGCAAGACCATCGTCGGCAAGGGTGTGCCAGACTGGATTGGCGGCATGACAAACACGTTCCGTTACAAGGACTTCGACCTCTCGTTCATGATTTCCTACCAGTTCGGCGGAGACCTGTTCGACTATCCCGGCTACTTCCTGAAGTATTCCGACGGTCTCCGTGTCGGCAGTTTCAACGTGCAGAAGGCAGTTGCCGGCAACTACTGGCAGAAGCCTGGCGATGTATGCGAGTATCCGCGTCCGATATACGGCAACCCATACCGTTCGGACAAGTTCTCCTCACGCGAGATCATCTCTACCGACAATATCCGTGTCCGCGACATCACCATCGGATGGAACGTGCCGTATCTGAAGAAGTATCTCAGCAACCTGCGCGTGTATTTCCGTGCGACGAACCCGTTCCTGATATACAGCGCGTCTGACGATATAGACCCGGATGTGGACATTAACGGCTACCGACAGACCGATACGCCTGCCCTCCGCCAGTATATGTTCGGCCTCAATCTGACATTTTAAGTAATTTTATATATAAGCTGAAGAAGACATGAAAAAGATAATTTTCTCATTTGGTCTGGCGATGAGCCTCGGCCTCACATCATGCAGCGACTTCCTTGACAAGGAGCCGTCAACGGAACTCCCGTCAAACGGAGCCATAACCTCTGTCGCCGATCTTGAGAATGCTGTTAACGGACTGTGCTATGTCCTTATCGAGAGCGCAAGCGGACGCATGAACTATGCCTCGGAGTTCGGACTGTATGGCGATATCAGGTGCAACGACTTCGTCAATATCGGCCGCAACGGACAGACAGAGCTGATAAGCCAGTATACCAACCATGCCACAGACTATCCTTCCGAATATCCTTACTATACTTTCTATGCTGCCCTTGCCAACGCCAACAACGCTCTGGAAAGCATAGAGAACGGCAGTGTGGAGGGAGATGCCGTGGAGGTGGACAACTACAAGGGACAGTTCCTCACATGGCGTGCCATGATGCACTTCGACCTTGCACGCATATACTGCAAGATACCTGCCACGGTGGATAATCCTGCCGACGAGCTGGGCCTCGTCATCTCCGACCGCGTGTTCCCTACCGATTACAAGGGACTCCGCGCAGACCTGAAGACCACATACGATGATATCATCGGATGGCTCAGCGAAGCTATCCCCATGCTTGCCGAAGACAATGGCACAGGATATATCAACCAGGCTACGGCTCTGGCTCTCCGTGCCCGTGCCTATCTGTATACAGGCCAGTATGGCTTGGCTCTCCAGGATGCCAGGAATGTCATCGACAACTATGGCTACGAGCTGCTCACTGTCTCCAACTATGTCTCTTCATGGGGTAAGGAAGACCAAGACGAGAGCATCTTCGAACTTCTGATTACCGAGAAGTACAATCCGCAGCGTTACGGTCTCGGCTACTATACAGACGCTTCAGGATATGCCGAGTGTGCCTTCAATGTCGACGGCTATCTCTTCAAGTATCTCTCGTCTCATCCCGAGGATGTGCGTTCAGGACTTGTAAAGGACCAGACCGCGGCAAAGAATTCCGGCTACTATCCTGCCAAGTATCCCGGACGTGACGGCAGCATCTATGTGAATAATCCGAAGCTCGTGCGTCTCTCCGAGATGTATCTCATCGCCGCCGAGGCTCAATGGCATCTTGACAATCCGTCGGCAGACATCAATGTCAATGCTGTGAGCGCAGACGCCGCTGCATACATCAACGACATCAACCGCAACCGCATCACCGGCTACACGGATGTCGCCGAGGTCTCCCTTGCCGATATCCTGCACGCCTGGGAGATAGAGATGTTCTGCGAGAACCAGATTACCTATGCCTACTGGCGCAACAAGCAGAGCGTGACAAGCACTGTCGGGCAGGAAATCACATACGACGATTATCGTGTGCTGCAGCCTATCCCGCAGAGGGAGATTGACTATAACAAGGATCTGCAGCAGAATGACAGATACTGATGGCTCCTGCCGACAGTCCTTTACTCTTCTAAGAGCTTGGGACAGTGGAAGATTACAACGGGATGTCCTGCCGGATAGACGGGACATGCTGTCCGACTGAAAGAAGAAGAGCCCGGTATGATACTGGCTCTTCTCCTTTTTTTTACTTGCGGAATGTACCGTGAGGGCGGGAAAGTTACGCGATGTTTCCGCGGAGTATCAATCTTAAAACTTTTGTTTGATTAATGCAGGAAAATGTAACATTTTCGTACATTTTTATGAAAAAACATAACTTTTGTGTCAATTCCACTTGATTTAGATAAAGTAAACGGGCATTTTGTATACAATAATTTATATAAGACATGTATTGTTTGTAAAAATATTGTTAACTTTGTGCCCTGTATATATAGCGGTAAAGTGTCTCGGTAATCCTCTCGTCGCGAGGGGACATATACAGTCCGCTATACCTTATTATATTTGGAGCAGGAGACTCTGCCAAGGTGAGAAGAAGCTGAAAAGAGAATCCTGTCTGTGAGAATACCGCTTGCCCGGTGACTATAGTCAATCTCTGCGGTACGTTCATGAATATGGTAGGGAAGCGCCCCATCCATGACCGGTGCCGGCCGGCGGGCTTTCGGGGATGTGACACAAGGAAGTGGCTGTCTGGACACTCGTGCAAACCTCCGGACGTTGGTAAGAATATTGTTTAACTAAAAAAAATATATGAAAAGAAAACTGGCAATGATGCTGATGTGCCTTATGGTAAGCGTGACGGCTGCCTTGGCACAGACAAAGGTTACCGGTATCGTCGTGGAAGACGGTACTGAAGAGCCTATCATTGGTGCCTCGGTAATGATTACTGGTACCAAGAAAGGTGTCGTAACTGACATTAACGGAAATTTCTCCATTGAAGTTCCTGCCGGCAAAAAGCTGACGTTCAGCTATATCGGCATGCAACCTGTCACGCTTTCTGCAAAGCAGCAGATGAAGGTGCTGATGAAGGCAGACAACACCACCATCGAGGAGGTCGTCGTTACAGGTATGCAGAAGACGGACAAGCGCCTCTTTACCGGTGCTTCGTCTAAGATTGATGCAGACAAGACACACCTCTCCGGTGCGGCAGATGTCAGCCGCTCCCTCGAAGGACGTGTGGCTGGTGTGCAGGTGACTAATGTCAGCGGCACGTTCGGTGCCTCTCCTAAGATACGTGTCCGTGGTGCCACGTCTATCTATGGTAACTCAAAGCCTCTGTGGGTCATTGACGGTGTGATTTATGAAGATAATGTCGATGTCTCTGCAGACGAGCTGTCGTCGGGCGACGCCAAGACCCTGATATCCAGTGCCGTGGCAGGTCTTAACTCTGACGATATCGAGTCGTTCACCATCCTCAAGGACGGTTCTGCGACATCCATCTACGGTGCGCGCGCCATGGCCGGCGTGATTGTCATCACCACAAAGCGCGGTCAGAAAGGCCGTGCCAACGTAAGCTATACAGGCGAGTTCTCCACACGTCTCAAGCCGTCGTACAACGACTACAACATCATGAACTCCCAGGAGATGATGGGCGTGTATAAGGAGATGTCAAGTAAGGGCTGGCTTCAGCTTGAGAATCTTGTAAACGCCAAGAACACAGGTATATACGGATACATGTATAAGCAGCTCCGTGCATACGACGAGAATACTGGCGAGTTCGGTCTGCCTAACACAGAGGCAGCCATGAACGCCTACCTCCAGCAGGCAGAGTTCCGCAATACAGACTGGTTTGACCATCTGTTCTCCAACAGTGTGACACAGAATCACTCCCTGAGTGTTTCCATGGGCGGCGAGAAGTCACAGACATATCTCTCCATGTCTCTCATGAACGACCCGGGACAGTATGTCAACCGTTCCAAGGTGCGCCGTTATACCTTCAACGGCAAGACATCCTATGATGTCCTCAACAACCTTACCGTAAGACTCGCGGCACAGGGCAGCCACCGTGAGCAGGAGGCTCCGGGCTCACTCAACCAGACGACGGACGTCGTGACAGGTGAGGTGAAGCGCGACTTCGATATCAACCCGTTCTCCTACGCCCTGAACACCAGCCGCTGTCTTGACCCTACAATAGACTATACACGTTTCTATACAGGCTTCAATATCTTCAACGAGCTGGAAAACAACTACAACGACATCAATGTCGACGAGCTCATGTTCCGTGCCGAGCTTGAGTACAAGCCTGTACGTGGACTTACCCTCAACGGTCTCATCTCCACACGTATGTCACGCACAAAGCGCCAGCACAACGTGATGGATGACTCCAACCAGGCAAACGCATACCGTGCCGGTGTCGATGCTACGGATGACAACTCCACCATCCGCGACTCTAACCCGTTGCTCTATAGAGACCCGGACGACGAGACAGCTCTCCCTGAGAGTGTGCTCCCGGAGGGCGGTATCAAGTATCAGTATGACAGCGAGATGCGTTCATACAACTACCGTGCCACAGCCGACTACCGCAACGTATGGAACGATATCCATACGCTCAATGTCATGGCAGGCTCAGAGCTCTCTACCCTCAAGCGTACAGAGACCAACTGGACAGGCTGGGGCTACCAGTTCAACAACGGCGGTATCGTGCATACTCCGTATCTGTGGCTCAAGATGATGAACGAGGAGAACACCGACTACTTCTCCGAGTCATTCACACAGACCAATACTCTTGCATACTTCGGTACAGCGACTTATAACTTCGACCAGCGTTATACCATCAACGGAACATTCCGCTACGAGGGCACAAACCGTCTCGGAAAGGCAACATCTTCCCGCTGGCTCCCTACATGGAACGTCTCCGGTTCGTATGACATCATCAACGAGAAGTTCATGAAGAACGCACAGTCATGGCTCTCACAGCTCAAGCTGCGCGCATCATACTCCCTTACAGCCGACGCCGGTCCGTCGTTCGTCACCAACGCGTCTGCCGTATATCATACGAAGAACACATGGCGTCCTACGACATCTGCTTCAGAATCACAGATATATATCGAGGATCTTGCCAATACAGAACTTACATACGAGAAGAAGCACGAGTTCAATATCGGTCTCGACTTCGGCTTCCTCAGCAACCGCATCGCCGTCAATGTCGATGCCTACTGGCGTAACAACTTCGACCTCATCGGCCGCACATATACACAGGGTGCCGGCGGACAGATTGCCAAGTATGCCAACGTTGCCGACATGAAGTCCAACGGTCTGGAGTTCGGCATATCCACAGTGAACATCAACAACAGGAGCTTCAAGTGGACATCCGACTTCATCTACTCGTACGCCAAGAACGAGATTACAAACCTCGAGACAGCATCACGCGCCATCGACCTCGTCAGCGGCACAGGCTATGCTATCCAGGGATACCCTGTACGCTCTATCTTCAGCTACAAGTTCGCTGGACTTAACGACGAGGGCCTCCCTATGGTATACAACGAGGAAGGCAAGGCGACTGTCGGCGACATCAACTTCCAGGAGACAGAGAACCTTACAGACTACCTCGTCTACGAGGGTGCGTCAGACCCTACATGGTACGGCTCTTTCAACAACTCGTTCTCATACAACTTCACCAATGGCGGCAAGCTCAACCTTGATGTCTTCATAACATACTCGGGAGGCAATGTCGTACGTCTCGACCCAGTCTTCAACTATTCTTATTCAGACCTCTCCGCGCTCCCTAAGGAGTTCAAGAACCGCTGGATGACAGCAGGCGACGAGTTTATCACCAACGTCCCGGCCATAGCTTCCATCAACCAGCTTGACCGTTACGGCACAACATCGCTGAAGACTGCATACAACGCCTACAACTACTCTACAGAGCGCATAGCGAAAGGCAATTTCATACGTCTCAAGGAGATAGCCCTCTCGTATGCCTTCCCGCAGTCATGGCTCAAGAAGACCGTTATCCTCAACAGCGCATCCCTGAAGCTCGCGGCTACAAACCTCTGCCTGCTCTATGCAGACGATAAGCTCAACGGCCAAGACCCAGAGTTCATCAATTCCGGTGGTGTGGCATCGCCTATCACAAAGCAGTTCACACTGACACTGCGTCTCGGATTCTAAAAGACAAGTTGTAAAAGAAAAAACAGAAAAGCAAAATATGAAGAAACTATATATACATAAGGTGTTCGGAACGCTTCTCCTCTCCGCTGCAATGGCAGGCATGACAGCCTGCACCGACAAGCTGGACGAGCTTCCTGACAACCGTACAGACATAGATACCCCGGAGAAGGTGGCACAGCTGCTCACATCCGGCTATCCTGAGGCTTCGGCTGCAGAGATCTGCGAGCTTTACGGCGACAATCTTGTCGACAACAACGTATGCGTCCCAGGCTCACACAAGGATGCCGACGCCAAGTTCCAGGAGGAGGCATACAAGTGGGAGGATATCCGCAACTACTCTACCGGTGAGGACGATACTCCTTACCAGGTATGGGAGGCTTACTACAAAGGCATCGCCGTCTGCAACCATGCCATAGAGTCCATGAAGGAGATGAGCGCAGACCCTGCACACGACACACGTCTCTCCGCTTACTGGGGCGAGGCTCATGTGCTCCGCGCATACCTCCATTTCGTGCTCGTCAACGTCTTCTCAGAGTCATATCAGGGCGACGCGGCAAACGAGAAGAACCGTGGCATCCCTTATGTCACGAAGCCGGAGACAATCGTCAATGTCGACTACTCTGACAACGAGTACCTGCACAATATCAAGGATACATACGCCCTCATAGAGAAGGATATCCTCGAAGGCGTCGACCTCATAGAGGATGCAGCATACAAAGTGCCTGCATACCATTTCAACAAGCGCGCGGCACACGCTTTCGCAGCACGCTTCTACCTCTATACACGCAACTACAAGGAAGTGCTTCGTCATGCAGACATAGCCATCCAGGCATCCTCGCTCCGCGACTGGTCGCCATCGGCAATGAGCACCAACACCATCGAGAGCGGTCTCCGCGACTATAACGACGAGAAGCTCACTTGCAACTATCTCATACAGGCTACCTACTCCACAATGGACCGCATGTTCTCCGCATGTCGCTATGCCTTCAACGACGGCAATGCCGCATGGGGCGTGGAGTCCACCAAGGATGTCATCTACGGCAGCGGCCCTTGCTGGTCAAACCGTCTTCCGGCATTCGACGGCAGACTCTACCGCTGGGCTTCCGGCTCCGAGTACGGCACATGGCTCTTCCGTGTCTATGAGTATTTCGAGTATTCAGACAAGATTGCCGGCATCGGCTTCGTCCACATGCTCTACCAGCCTCTCACTGCCGACGAGACAATGCTTGCCCGCGCAGAGGCGAAGCTTTATCTCGACGACCAGGCAGGCGCCATCAGCGACCTCAACCAGTGGACAAAATCACACGAGGCTCCTAACGACCTGACACTGGCACGTATCCGCAACTTCTATTCAGGCGCAGCGGCAAAGAAGTATGCCGGCGACATCAATCCTGACAAGATGGGCTTCGAGAAGGTTCTCGCCGGCGATGACCTCGCCGTGCTCAACTGCATACTCCACCTGCGCCGCATCGAGACCCACTATGAAGGTCTCCGCTGGTTCGACATCAAGCGTTACGGCATAAACATCAGACACGTCTACCGCAACGCCCAGGAGCTCAATCCTACAGCCGACGAGCTGCGTTACGATGACCCTCGCCGTGTGTTCCAGATACCTAC
The DNA here is from genome assembly GCA_017462915.1 of Prevotella sp. Lineage (GTDB taxonomy): Bacteria > Bacteroidota > Bacteroidia > Bacteroidales > Bacteroidaceae > Prevotella. The sequence continues at coordinate 26,208 of JAFTQG010000011.1, forward strand.
CAACGTCATCAACGCAGGCTATCCGGCTACAGACCGCACACCGATGCTCAAGGATGCCAACGACGAGTCCATCCAGAATCCAGCTCTTGTCATAGACTAAATAATAAGGAGGAAAGACAAATGAAGAAATATCTCAGCTATATCATCATCGGTCTCTTTGCAGGAGCAGTGGCTTCCTGCAGCAGTGACGACGAGTTCACAGAGTCCATCTACGACACGAACATCCCTGTCTATGACGAGAACTCTACGACATATCCATTCGACAAGTGGGTATACGAAAACTTTACTGAGCCGTACAATGTGCAGATACAGTACAAGTTCAATTTCAATGCCTCAGACAAGGACTTCCAGCTGTCGCCGGCAGAGTACAACCGCTCACAGCTCCTCAGCCATTTCGTGCGCTACCTGTTCTACGACGTCTATACGGCATGTCGTCCGAGCGACGACACCAAGCCGGAGAACTTCATGAAGAAGTACGGTCCGCGTCTGTTCCATTTCATCGGCTCCTCCGGCTATTCCCCTTCTACAGGAACGGAAGTCCTCGGTACAGCATCGGGCGGTGTGAAGATCACCCTTTACAATGTCAACGAGATGAAGCCTTACTCGGAAGATGTCGTGTATACCCCTGCCGACATCGACCTTCTCAACGACCGCTACTTCCACACCATGCACCACGAGTTCTCGCATATCCTCCACCAGACAAAGTCCTATCCAGTGACTTTCGGCCAGGTGACATCAGGCACATACGATGCAAGCAACTGGCAGGACCGCGACTCTACCACGACACACCGCCTCGGCTATGTCACACACTATGCGTCATCAGCCAATACAGAGGACTTCGTGGAGGTGCTCTCATGTATCATCACCGATACCGAGTGGCGCTGGATGAACCGCCTTATCTCCGCCACCGTCAACGGCATGTGCAGCGGCGACAAGGAGCAGGTAAAGGAGTTCGTGAAGTCCCTCAACATCAAGAATGTCGACGATCCTAACGCCCACTGGAACAACTTCGCCGTATACACCGAGAGCGAGTACAACAGCGAGACAGGCCAGTATGTCGCGACAAAGAACAAGGTGCTCGACATCTACCGCAACCCTGAGACCGTCATCAACAAGGACTACACGGCCTATGTGCCAAAGTACCGCTACACGCTCTACAAGCAGTACAACAGCTTCTACAGCTTCCTCGACGATGTGGAGATCAGCAGCGAGGCCTCTAATGTCGGCATCAATGCCCTCCTGAAGAAGATAAGCATCGCCACGACATGGTACAAGGACAAGTGGGATTTCGACATCTACCAGATACGCCGCGAACTGGCACGCCGTCAGGCAGACGTCAACAACTACATCCACGACAAGAGCCAGGTCGTAATCTATGACTACCAGTAAGTGATACGCAAACGAAAATACAACAGAACGACAATGAAAAGACATAATATTTTCCGCGCAGCACTCGCACTGTTGCTTCCGGGCGTCATGATGACGTCATGCAAGTTTGAGGAGGACGACTATTTCTCCGAGAGTGCGGCACTGCGTATAGACAAGACCACAGCAGAGATAAAGGCAAAGCTCTGCGCCCCTACAGCCGAGGGAGAGCAGGGATGGCTCATGCAGACATTCGTGGCAGGCAACGACTCTACAAAGTTCGAGGGCTTCAACCTCTTCGCCAAGTTCTACGAAAACGGCAAGGTCCTCCTCGCCAGTGACCACCGCTATCTCCGCGACGGCAACGCCAACAAGTATACCGAGTCCACATCCCTCTACGAGATGCTTCAGGAAGAAGGCCCGGTACTCGCTTTCAACTCATGGAATGATATCCTTACTCCGCTCTCAGACCCTGTCAACCCTATCCATGCACCGGGTCAGATCATCAAGGACGGTGTAGGCCTCGGAGGCGACAACAACTTTGTCGTCATGGGCTACAGCGACGATGTCATCAATCTCGTTGGCGAGCGTTACCGCGCCAAGAGCCGCCTCCTCCGCTGCGACCGCCCTTGGGAACAGTATATCGCAGACGCGAAAGCCACCAAGGCAGCAATCTCCAGCGCGACGATGCCGGGACACTACTATATCATAAACGAGACAGACACCCTCTATCTGAAGAACCTCCGCGGAGGAGCGACAGTCATCGGCGACCGTCTCGAATACCCGGCAAAATATACCGAGCGCGCCCTCGTCTTCACTCCTACAGGCGTATCCTTTGAGGGAGGCATAGACTTCGTCATCTCAGACGACAAGACAAAGCTCGTCTCCGGCGACAGCCTCCAGATAGTAGCCATGTGGGACCAGTACATCGTCGACCGCACATCCTTGTGGAACATTGACGACGCTACCTACTCCGACGCCATGAAGACCGTGGCTGCACAGATCAATACGGAAATCAAGAAGCACAACACCGCATGGAGCTTTGCAAAGATAGGTTTCGGAAGGACTACGGGTGCCGGTGCCGTGAAAGGTGTTGTCGTCACTCTTTATACCAATGCGCAGAAGACAAAGACAAATACTGTATGCATGGAGATGACATCAGAGCGCGCAGGCTTCGGCAAGATAAAGTATTCCGTGGCAGACTCTCCCAAGACGGACAAGAACCTGCAGAGCGTCTCTAAGAAAGCCACCAACATGCCGACACTGGTAAAGAACCTTGCCGACATACTTGCTGGGACATACGACATCACCCCTGACAACTATTTCATGCCGACCGGAGCGACATTCACCGCACTCGACGGTAGCAAGACAATCGTCCTGAAATAACAGCAGAGAGAATAAAAGAAGTGAAGTGCACCGAAGACCGGACACAAGGCTTCGGGAGCACCTCACTCATACACACTGCAAAAGAAATATTCATTATTACATTTTTTATTAACTAATTTTCAAAACAGATGAAGAAAGTATTACTTCTCGCTGCTGCCGTACTCACACTCGGCACAGCAACAGCCCATCTCGGACTGAACGGCACTTTCGGAAAGCCTGTCAGCAAGGCCATCCATAAAGTGTTTGAGACAGTGAAGTCCGTTCCTCAGGACATCCGCGTGAAAAAGAGCATCAAAGCAGAAATGGCTAATTTCGGACCAGAGTTAGTTGCTCCAATGAAACAGATGCCTGTAACTGGAAAGATGAAAACAATTTCAACAAAGGCTGAAATGGTAAATAAACTCGTTGCAAAGGCTCCTGCTGCAATTAACGAGAAATATTATGCAAAGGCTGATGTTTATAATGAGACTGCTGGCGAATGGAATATGAAAAATTATATCATGGAGACAGTTTCATTTGGAGAGGGAATGGAATACATAATAAATCCTATTCCAGACAATTTCTCTGGTTACGGCTGCTTTGTTACTTACACATATGTGAACAACCCTGACGGCACAGCTTCCATCGAAATTGCTCCATCATGGCAGATGCGTGTTACAGACAACGAGTCTGGGGAAACTCTTGATTATTTCGTATGTGACTTGACATCTGTTGAAAATGGAGGTGACGGAACAATCAAGATGACCCTTGCAGCAGATGGCAATATAACATTTGACAATCCAAGTAATATAGTGGGATGTTGCACTACTCCAGCAAACATGGATATTGACCCTTCTATGGGTGTAGAGCCTCCTTTTGTTCCTGCAAATGTCAACTCTATTATAGAAAAATGCAAACAGATAAGTTATACAAAAGATACATTCGTTGCAGAGAAAACTTATACTGGCAAGGGATATGACTATGGAAAGAGTGATAATGTGACTTGGGAGATGCAGATGGGAAAGGCTCCTGCAGGAGATGCGGTTATCCGTGACCTTGTGCCGAGTGTTGAATCCGCTACTGGTGTTCCTACTGATGTGAAGTATACAGAGGAAGGTGACAAAATTATCATTCAGCCACAGTCTGTTGGCACTTGGAATAACTATTATCTTTATATCTGCGACGAGGCGAATGGTACCATTACACTTACTAAGGATGCAGAAGGACATATCACTACACCTGATGATATGATGATTGTCATAGGTGCATTCACTACAAATGCATTTGATCCAACATTCACTTCTGTAAAGAAAGGCGGTACTTATGCAGGTTATGTACAGATAATAGAGAAGCCGAAATATTACGCTGAGGGACAGGAAATTCCAGCACCAGCACCAGAAGCAAAGTACGAGCCTGCATCCACAATTCTCAATGTCGGATTAGGACTTAACGGTCGCTCGTTCCTTAATACTTTATCCCTGCTTCCTGGATATGCAGAAATACCATATGTAAACAAAACTACAGACGAGGCTACAGCATGGTCATGGGGAATCAATGAATTGGAATATGATGCAGATGCAAAGGAATATGTTAATGTAAATGAAATTACAGGTACAGACGAGGACTTCTCTTTCTTTACAAAAGGTTCGGCATTGTTTGATGGCGTTACGCTTACAGGAATAAATGAGACATCTGCATCTGCTCCATACGTTTGGGGATTGAGCGAAGGTGGAAGTGTATTCCAATATGTAGGAGCGACCATAACTTCTTTTGAAGACGCGAATGCAACTGTAGGTATACCTCAGGCTACTATCTGTAATCCTGCATTTGGAGCCGCTGCTTATATGGATTTGTGTACACCTGATTTGTGCGAAACAAATGGTGTTGAGGATTATCCAACGGCATTGTGTATGTATCAGGGTAAACCTGCTGCTCCTTTGTATATCACAGGTCTGAACCTTATGGTAAATAATTTTACAGGAAATGCAGACTTTAATCTTACTGCACGTATTGTGGAGGCTAAGCGTACAGGTAATACCATCACCCTTGGTGAGACCATTGCCTATGCGGATGCTTCTATTGATGATGTATTGACTGGCAATTCAACGGTATCCCGTATCAACTTCAATGACATGTATGTTCTTGATGAAGACGAGATGAGCCAGAGTATTGACCACCTTTTCCTTGACAAGGAATTTGCTGTAGTTATCGACGGCTTGGACAATGGTACATTCTCATGCTATTTCTTGTTAGAGAATATTTCAAATGTTACTCGTACTTCTCCATGTACAATTCTTGAGACTATGACCAAGGAGGGAGCGGCTTCTTCGTTCAGAATGGTTGCGTGCATGGCACTTGGTTTCAACGAGGCTACTTACGGATACCTCCATACAGCAGACAATGCGAACTTCACCGCTCTTGCAGACGGTGGCGAGGCAAAGATACACATTGATGATGCCATGTACAGTTCTATAGGTGACAATGATGTGAAATCTCCACGTGTCTTCGTCAGCGACAACTGCCCAGAGTGGGTTACTGTAGATGTTGAGAACGCTAACGAGGACGGTAGAGTCTTCGATCTCAAGTTCACTTTCGACAAGAATGACGGTGAGGCACGCAAGGCCACATTCTACGTATGGCAGGAGGGTGCCAAGATTGATGTCACTGTAGATCAGGCTGGCACAATCAACACTGGCATCTCTGGCATCACAGCCGAGGGCGCTGCTAATGGTCCACGTTACAATGTTGCAGGTCAGCGTGTAGACGCTTCTGCAAAGGGCATTGTCATCTCCAATGGCAAGAAGCAGATTGCAAAATGATAAACGCAACGGTATAGGCTCCGCCCTGTACTGGAAATGATAACAGAAGGTGGCAGGCTCATAGATATGGCCTGCCGCCTTTTTTGTTGCGTACTTCCCACAGATTCCTCAGATTCCCACGGATTTTTCTGTTATGATAGGAACTACAGTGGCTACCGCAATAAAAAACCGCAAACATTATCGGAATTTGTGTGATATTGTCACTTTTTTTCAAATATTTCTTGACAGAAAGAATAATTATCATTATCTTTGCATAAGATAAGCTGCACCTCAGCAATTTCAAGCAAGCTTGATTGCATTCGGTTTGCATTATCTTTGCATAAGATAAGTTGCACCTCAGCAATTTCAAGCAAGCTTGATTGCATTCGGTTTGCATTATCTTTGCAACAGATAAGCGATAGCCGGAATAGCCGCTATAGCCAGAATAGAAACTGTAGTAGCTACCGCACAACCGTAAAACCGCATAACCGCAAGCAACCGCACGTAACCGCAAAAAGAAACAATGATAAAAAGAATCCTATCAACACTCATTTTCCTCTCCTTCATGGCGGCGGCAAAGGCCGTTCCCGTGTATCCTTACCCTGTAAAGCTGTACCAGCCTGACGGCACGGTGATTACCGTCATAGGTCATGGCGACGAGTACCGCAAATTCATGACTACGCAGGATGGCTATACCATCGTGCGCGGCAGTGACGGCTATTTCCGTTACGCCGAGCAGAAGGGCGGGAAGCTCGTGGCTACGGACATCATCGCCCATGAGCCGGAGACACGTATCGCCTCAGAGAAGGAGTATCTCCGTGATGTGGAGAAATTCCTTACCCCTGAGCTGTCCACCAATCTTGTGCCGCTCAACGGCATGACGCCTGCACCGGCAAAGGGCGCAGTGCAACAGCCTGTTGACGGCGGTCCGTTGCCCCTTGCCCGTCCGAACTTCAACCTCAAGGATTTCCGCGGCCTCCTTATCCTCGCCAACTACAGGGACTGCAAGTTCCGCATGGGCGACGATGGCATAAAGGAAGTCTACGACGGTCTCATGAATGCCGCGGACTATACCGGCTATAACGACGGCGCGGATGGTTTCCAGCGCTGCACAGGCTCTGTGCGTGACTATTTTTATGACAATACATACGGTGCTTTCGCGCCGCAGTTTGATATCGTCGTCGTGGACCTTGACTATTCCATGTACGACATGAACGCCACGGCCAATACATATACTATAGCCGAGGCTGCTGCCCGTGCTGCCGATGCAAAGGGTGTGGACTTCTCCAAGTATGACGCCGACAATGACGGTACGGTAGACATGTTCTACATCGTCTATGCAGGCCATGCCTCAAGCTATGTAGGCAATGACGAGCGTCTGCTCCATCCTCATGCCACCTCTCTCGACTGGCGCAGGATCAGCATCGACGGCAAGCGTCTCGGACGCTATGCCTGCTCCACGGAGCTGTACGGCTGGGACTGCACGTTCCAGAGCGGCAACCAGACCTTCGAGAGGAACGACACGCAGCTCAACGGTATCGGCACGATATGCCACGAGTTCTCCCATGTGCTCGGCTACAGCGACCATTACGACACATCCGGCGCCGGCTATGAGCAGCCGGGCAACTGGGATGTGATGGCTGGCGGCAGCTATAACGGCCCTTATGGCAGGACTCCGGCAGGCTACAACGCCTATGAGCGTCTCACCGGCGGCTTCCTCGCTCCAGAGGAGATAAGCGGCATGACAGGGGAAATCCTCACGCTCAACTCCCTTGAGGAGGAGCAGAAGGCTTACCGCATAAACAGCGAGCAGACCAAGGTGTTCTTCCTCATAGAGAACAGGCAGCGCACGAAATGGGACGCTGACCTTCCCGGCACGGGAATGCTCATCTGGCGTGTAGACAGCACAAGTACCGCGCCTTGGGACAACAATACCGTGAACTCTACACGACGCCCTTACCTGAAGCTCGTGCGTGCCAACGGATGGAGGGCTGGCATGAGCGACACTCAGGCCGATGCGTTCCCTGGGTCGGCAAACATCTCCGTAATCTCCAACACCACCTCGCCTGCCGACCTGAAGACGTACGACGGATACAAGTCGCCTGTCGAGATACACAATATTTCTGAGAACGGGAAGGTCGTCTCCTTCAAGGTCGTGGATCCTGACGAGAAGAAGGAAATCCCGGAGGGCGCACTGTTCTACGAGAGCTTCGACGACTGCTTTGGCACAGGCGGCAATGACGGCATCTTCGGTACAGGCATGTCGGCGTCACGCTTCTTTGCCGACAATGAAGGCTGGACGACAGAGGCTCCTTACGGTGCTTTGCAGTGCGCATTCTTCGGTACATCCACCCGTAACGGTGCGGCCATCACGCCTGCCCTCACGCTTGAGAGCGGCAAGGCGTATACCCTGACGTTCAAGGCTGCTCCTTACGACGGCGGTGGCACAACGCTTGCCGTGGCAGTAACCAGTGGCAATGCCCTTGTCTCTGACGATGCTGCCGCAGGCAGTACGCCTGCAACTTCGGTCAATGTGGAGATGGAGAGCGGCAAATGGACTGACTACAGCCTCACGCTGACAGGCAGCGGCGACCAGAAGCTCCGCTTCCGTGGCGCAACGGGTCCGGTGAAGCGTTTCTTCCTTGACGAGGTGCTCCTGACGGAGAAGGTCTCCACGGGCATCATGGCTGTCCCTTCAGTGTCTCAGGACACGGCAGACGGCGCAGCGTACAACCTTTCCGGCCAGCGTGTAGGCAAGGACTGGCGCGGCATAAGGATAGTAGGCGGAAAGAAGATTGTAAAGTAATAGCTTTCAGGCTGTTACTGTAGGTAAAAATAAAGGTCACACTTTGCTCGACAAAGTGTGACCTTTTGTTGTGTCAGGGGTGACCGTCTGGAGGGTGAAAGGTGACGGGCGGTTGCTTTCGGTTATACGGTTAGGCGGTTTTTCGGTTATACGGGGATAGCCGAAATAGCCGAAATAGCCGGAATAGGCAGGACTGATTTCCGTCTAACCGTCTAACCGCCTAACCGTCTAACCGCAAGCAACCGCACGACTCAATAGCTCACCTTCTTGAAATCCTCGAGCTTCTTGGTGTAGTAAGCCTTTACGTCGCTCCATTTGTAGTATGGCCAGGAGTCGGTGGCGAGAGGCAGGCGCGCCTCGTTCTCGTTGCGCAGGATTTTCACGAGGATATCCTTTCCGCGGCTGTCCTTGTCGGCAGTGCCGGCCTTTGCGCCCTTGCTGCGGTAGAAGACAAACTGCAGGTTGCAGGCCATGGGGAATATGCGGTAGTCGCACCACTCCTGCTCTGCCAGCGTGTTGAGGTCAAGGATGTCGCGGTCGGTGTCGTCGAGCTCGAGGAGACAGGTGAGCGGCATCACCATGGTGTCGTGTCCGTAGCGCAGTGTCGCGCCGCAGTTGTCGAGCGCGAGGCAGGAGTCCGCCTCGGAGATGATGTTGCTGAGGAGGTTGCGCTGTGAGTAAGGCTGCAGTCCGCGGCTGTAGCTCGACGGGCCGTAGGTGAGATACCAGAAGACGTTCTTCGTCTGCCAGAGGTCGTACAGTTCCTCCTGTGTGAAGTAGTCCGTCATGTTCAGGCTATGGCGTATCTCAGAGCTCTGCACGTTCATGGCGAGCTTGAAGATATTCTGCATGAGGGCTTTCGCGTCGATGGAGTCCTTCCAGTAGGTCTCGGAGGTGAAGAGCTGCTGCATGAGACGCTCGGGATGAGTGTGGCTCTCGGTGAAGGCCGTGCCCACGGAGTCCACTGCCGCCTTCTTGTATTTGTACATGTCGTCGGCGTTCTGGTTCATGTAGTACATGTCATGGTGCGAGGCGTCGTGGCTGATGTCGAGCTGCGGGTTCATGCCCTTCAGCTGCAGCAGGGCGTTCTCCATGGAGAGGATGCAGCGTATGACGATGGTCGACTTGGCGTCGATATGCGTCTTCTTGGCGAATATCTCAGGGAAGTTGCGGTACATGCGTTCGGCTATCTGGCGGTGTTGCTGTGCGCCCAGCTCAGTCAGTTCGCCGTCGCGTCCTGCCGCCTCGTCCTTGAGCATCCTTACCTGCTTCATGAGCGTCTTGCCTGTCGGTGTCAGCACATCGGCAGAGTCGGCATGCTGGAGCAGTCCGTAGACGTTGCCGTAGACAGAGCCTATATGGTAGCGGCTGCCGTGGCGTCCGTAGTGGCTGAGATAGACAGGTTCGTAGCCTTTCGGTGCAGGTGTCAGCGTGCCTTTCGGCCCGGGGTAAGCCACATAGTTGGAACCGGCGAGATAGGCATCGCGCGTGAAATCCTCCTTGCAGGTCTGTGCTGTGACTATTGTGCCGAGGCCTGTCGCCTGAAGGGCGAGGAGGGAGATGAGGACAAGAGATTTGAGTTTCATATCGTTATTGTTGGTTTGTTTCTTTTCTGCAAAGTTACGAAGAAGAAACCGAAAAACCAAATTTTTTTTGCGGTGATAGCCGGAATAGCCATTATAGTCGATATAGCCATTATAGCCGATATAGCCGGAATAGTATCTATAGCTTCTATAGCGGCTATTACGGCTATCCTAAGACCGCAAGTACCCGTAAAACCGCCCAACCGTATAACCTTATAACCTACTTTTTCTCTGAAAAGGAGAAAAAGTGTGTGTTATGTCAAAAAAATGTATTAACTTTGCAAAAATTTTCAGGCTATAGCATACATTTAGATATCCAAACAATATTAAACCCAAACGTATGAAGAAACAACTCAAGAAGGTGCTTGTACTTGGTTCCGGCGCCCTGAAAATCGGACAGGCAGGAGAGTTTGACTATTCAGGCTCTCAGGCATTGAAGGCACTCCGCGAAGAAGGCATCAGCTCGGTGCTCATCAATCCTAATGTCGCTACGATACAGACGAGTGAAGGTATTGCAGACAAGGTTTATTTCCTGCCTGTTGATACCTTTTTTGTTACAGAGGTGATAAAGAAAGAGCGTCCTGACGGCATCTTCCTTGCCTTTGGCGGACAGACAGCACTCAACTGCGGCACGGAGCTCTACAGGAACGGTACGCTGGAGAAGTATGGTGTAGAGGTGCTCGGCACGAGTGTCGAGGCCATCATGAACACCGAGGACCGCGACCTTTTTGTCCGTGAGCTGAACAAGATAGACCTGAAAGTCCCTGTGTCACAGGCCTGTGAGACCATGGAGGACGCTGTCGCCACGGCACGCAGGATAGGCTATCCTATCATGATACGCTCGGCATACGCTTTGGGAGGCCTCGGCTCTGGTGTCTGCCCTGACGAGAAGACATTCACGGAGATTGCCGAGTCGGCCTTCACTTTCGCCCCTCAGGTGCTTGTAGAGGAGTCTCTGAAAGGCTGGAAGGAGATAGAGTTTGAGGTGATACGCGATGCCAACGACCACTGTTTCACTGTCGCTTCGATGGAAAATTTCGACCCGCTGGGCATACATACGGGCGAGTCTATCGTCGTTGCGCCTACCTGTTCGCTGACAGAGGAGCAGGTGAAGATGCTTCAGGATATTGCCGTGAAGTGCGTGCGCCATCTGAATATCGTCGGCGAGTGTAACATACAGTATGCTTTCAACGCCGAGACCAACGACTATCGCATCATAGAAATCAACGCCCGTCTCTCCCGTTCGTCAGCTCTCGCGTCCAAGGCGACAGGCTATCCGCTCGCTTTCGTGGCGGCGAAGATTGCTCTCGGATACACTCTCGACCAGATAGGTGAGCCGGGAACGCCGAACTCGGCATACAAGGCTCCGGAACTTGACTACATGATATGCAAGATTCCACGCTGGGACCTCACCAAGTTTGCAGGTGTCAGCAGGAAGATAGGCTCCTCCATGAAGTCCGTGGGCGAGATAATGTCTATCGGACGCTCCTTTGAGGAGATGATACAGAAGGGTCTCCGCATGATAGGTCAGGGTATGCACGGCTTCGTGGGCAATGACCACACACGCTTTGACAACCTCGATGAGGAGCTCGCCAATCCTACCGACCTCCGCGTTTTCGCTATCGCGCAGGCATTGGAGGAGGGTTACAGCATAGAGCGTATCCACGACCTGACGAAGATTGACCCATGGTTCCTTGAGCGCATGAAGAATATCGTGGACTACAAGGCTAAGCTCGAGGGCTACAATACGCTGGAGGAGATTCCTGCCGATGTCATGCGACAGGCTAAGGTATTGGGCTTCTCCGACTTCCAGATAGCACGCTTCGTGCTGAAGCCTCAGACGGGCAACATGGAGAAGGAGAACCTTGCTGTCCGCGCATACCGCAAGAAGCTGGGCGTGCTCCCAGCCGTAAAGCGTATAGAGACTGTGGCAAGCGAGCATCCTGAACTGACAAACTATCTCTACATGACATACGCTGTGGAGGGATATGATGTCAATTACTACAACAACGAGAAGTCGGTTGTCGTGCTCGGTTCGGGCGCTTACCGCATCGGCTCTTCCGTAGAGTTCGACTGGTGCTCGGTCAACGCCATCAACACCGCACGCAAACTGGGCTACAAGAGCATCATGATAAACTATAATCCGGAGACAGTCTCCACGGATTATGACATGTGTGACCGTCTGTATTTCGACGAACTGTCGTTCGAGCGCGTGCTTGACGTCATAGACCTCGAGAACCCTCGCGGCGTGATCGTCTCCGTAGGCGGACAGATACCTAACAACCTGGCAATGAAGCTCCATCGCCAGAGCGTGCCAATCCTCGGCACAAGTCCTGTCTCCATCGACCGTGCGGAGAACAGAGGCAAGTTCTCTGCCATGCTCGACGCCCTCGGCATCGACCAGCCTCGCTGGTCTGCACTGACCTCTATGGATGATGTGCAGAAGTTTATCGACGAGGTAGGCTTCCCTGTCCTTGTCCGTCCGTCGTACGTCCTCTCGGGAGCGGCGATGAATGTCTGCTACGACAACGACGAGCTGAAGCGCTTCCTTGCCGCCGCCTCTGAGGTTTCCAAGGAGTATCCTGTAGTCATCTCGCAGTTCATGACGGAGACCAACGAGATAGAGTTTGACGGTGTGGCGCAGAACGGAGAGATAGTCGAGTACGGAATCTCCGAGCATATCGAGTATGCCGGTGTGCATTCAGGCGACGCCACAATGGTATTCCCTGCACAGCAGATCACCTTTGCCACGACACGCCGTATCAAGAAGATTGCACGTGCCATAGCCAAGGAGCTGAACATCTCCGGCCCGTTCAATATCCAGTTCCTTGCAAAGGGACGCGATGTGAAGGTCATCGAGTGTAACCTCCGTGCCTCCCGCTCGTTCCCGTTTGTGTCAAAGGTGCTGAAACGCAACTTCATAGAGACGGCGACACGCATCATGCTCGACGCTCCTTATAAGCAGCCGGACAAGTCAGTGTTTGACATTGACCGCATGGGCGTCAAGGCCTCACAGTTCTCTTTTGCACGTCTGCAGAATGCCGACCCTATCCTCGGCGTGGACATGTCCTCTACCGGCGAGGTGGGATGTATGGGCGACTCATACGAAGAGGCACTGCTCAACTCGATGATAGCCACAGGCTACAAGATTCCTTCCAAGGAAAAGGGCATAATGCTGTCAAGCGGAGGCGCGAAGGAGAAGGCTTCTCTCCTCGATGCCGCACAGGCTCTTGACAAGGCAGGATATGCTGTCTATGCCACGGAGGGCACGGCAAAGTATCTCAACGAGAACGGTGTGAAAGCCACTGCTGTAGGATGGCCTGACGAGACATCTCATGTGGCGAATGTCATGGACATGATACACGACCATAAGTTTGACCTTATAGTCAATATCCCTAAGAACCATTCGAAGCGTGAGCTCACCAACGGCTACAAGATACGCCGCGGCGCGATAGACCACAACATACCGCTGATAACCAATGCACGCCTTGCCTCTGCATTTATCGAGGCCTTCTGCGAGAGACAGCTCGACAGTCTGCAGATAAAGAGCTGGCAGGAGTACGAATAATCTGCCGTACAAGGCATTAAGGAAAGACAGGTGCGACAGCCATGACGGTCACTTTTGCTTTTGTGGCTCCGTACTGGCTGATGCATCTGTCTTCTTGCGTTTAAATAATATATATAATGTAAGTAAGTCAACAAAATTAATGTATAGTATAAAGCGCAGTTGCTTTTGAGATGTTTTCGTTTTGGAACGAAGAAGCATAGCGGGCTATGTGACTGAGTGAAAAGGCGGAAACAGCCAAAAAGAACAAACTTTATACATACAAGATTTTGACGCTTATTTTGTTACACATAATATCGTTTAATTTTGTTGACTTACTTATAACCAGTCGTGGTGTGTCATTTTCCTTCAAGGATACGCGAGTTCGGGATAATTTCAGAACAATTCCAGCTGTCTTGATTTCTCGACATGTACAGGTAATGCCTCCGGCTTGTTGTCGTAGAAACAGTATGCCGTGAGCGCCCCGCAGATGTTCATGA
>JAFTQG010000054.1 GCA_017462915.1 Prevotella sp.
ACCACTCCTTCATGTGGAACAACTTCTTCTCACACATAGATATAAAGAAGGAGAACGTGCATATCCTCAACGGCAACGCCGAAGACCTCATCAAGGAGTGTGAGGAATACGAGGCAGCCATCGAGGCGGCAGGAGGGATAGATCTCTTCATGGGCGGCGTGGGTCCCGACGGACATCTCGCCTTCAACGAGCCGGGCTCCTCGCTCTCGTCAAAGACACGTATCAAGACGCTCACAACAGATACCATAATAGCCAACTCGCGCTTCTTCGACGGCGACCTCAGCCTCGTGCCTAACCAGGCGCTCACCGTCGGCATAGGCACGGTAATGGCAGCCAAGGAGGTGCTCCTCGTATGCAACGGCCATCACAAGGCACGCGCCTTGCAGCATATCATAGACGGTTCGGTGAGCCACAAATGGACTGCGTCGGCCCTGCAGATGCACCCTCACTCCATCGTTGTATGCGACGAGGCGGCCTGCGACGAGCTGTCTGTGGCGACATACAAGTATTATCTCGACAAGGAGCGTGGCAATCTCTAAGAAAAACCTATGAACAAAGTTATAGAGACCATTATGGCACGGCGCAGCTGCCGATGCTTTGACCCTGAGCGTATGCCGTCGGAAGAGACCATACAGCAGATATGCGAGGCTGGCACATGGGCTCCTACAAGCCGCGGCCAGCAGAATCCCATCATCATAGCCGTCACGAACAAGGAGCTCCGCGACCGCATCTCGAGGATGAACTCTGACATCATCACAGGACGGAAGCTCGTGACATCGACACCTCCCGGCGGCGACCCGTTCTACGGCGCGCCATGTATGCTGATAGTTCTCGTCAAGGAGTCGCCGAACGCCATGTACGATGGCCCGATAGTAATGCAGACCCTCATGCTCGCCGCAGAGTCTCTCGGCGTCAATTCTATATGGATTCACCGCGCCAAGGAGGAGTTCGAGAGCGAGGAAGGCAAGCAGATACTGCACGACCTCGGCATCGAGGGCGACTATATCGGCATAGGACATGTGGCTCTCGGATATGCCGCAAAACCGTTGCCGGAACCGAAACCGCGCAAGAAGGACTATATCCATTGGGCAAAATGACACAGCACGTGGACAAAGGAAATATTCTTACAAAAACAAAGGCTATGGCCACGAGATACCCTGTCTCATGCGCCATAGCCCTTGCTATATGGGTCGTGTGTCTCATCCCTATACCCGAGACGCCTCTTGACGGTGTGTCGTTCATAGACAAATGGACACATTTCGTGATGTACGGCACTCTTACGGCGGCGATTTGGGTAGAATATGACAGACGGCACAAGAAGGATTTCTCATGGAAAAGGCTTCTCACAGGCGGCATCCTCTGCCCTATCCTCATGGGATGTCTCGTGGAACTCGCGCAGGCTTACCTCACCACCTGCCGTTCGGGAGATGTCTTCGATGCGCTGTGCAACGCCCTCGGAGTGCTCCTCGGTGCGGCTATCGGCCGTTTGGTGATTTAGTTGTCTGGTTGTTTAGTGGTTTGCCTCGACTATTACCACTATAAGAACCATTACAGCTATCTGGCTAACGGCTATTATGACTATTGCATCCATTACGGCTATCCAACCTAACAACCAAACCACTAAACAACCAAACCACTAAACAACCAAACCACCAAACCACCAAACCACCAAACATGCTTAAAAAGATAAAGAATCCATGGCTGAAAGTTCCTGGATACTGCTGTCCAGGATGCAGCCCTGACAACGAGAAAGGACTTCGCCTCGAGTTTTTCGAGGACGGTGACGACGTAGTAAGCTACTGGACTCCTGACCCTATCTATCAGAGCTGGAACAACACCCTTCATGGAGGAATACACAGTCTCATGCTCGATGAGATCGCAGGATGGGTCGTTTTCCATAAGCTCAGCACCATAGCCGTGACAAGCAAGATGGAGACAAAATACATCAAGCCCATCACCATTGACGGCGGACAGATAGAAATGCGTGCACGTATCTCACGCCAGATGAGACAGGTGGCTTTCATCGACGCCGAACTGATACAGGGCGGTGAGGTCTGCACCAAGGCACAGATAGTCTATTTCTGCTCACCGCGCGCCAAGGCCCTCGCCGAATACGGCTTCTCAGGATGCGAGACGGAAGAGGTGTAATGCGGCTCTCGTAAATATAAAGAGATTATCGACTATCCTTACTATTCCTGCAATAATGACTATATTGGCTATTCCGGCTATATTGGCTATTACCAAAAAGAAAACGGCAGCCTCCTTACGATGAGGAAGATGCCGTTTTCATATATGATACTGGAACGTTCTTTAGAATATCCTTCCATTGATACGGAAACTGAGACAAGGCCATACGGTAATCTTCGAGATGGTCTTCACAATCTTGCCACCGTCGCCGTCCAGGCCTTCATCCTGCAGACGCACCTCTCCTCCCGGCTGATCCATGTAAATCTTCGGAGTGCCCCAGAACTGCACGCCAAGGTCGCAGGCAAAAGATACACGCTTGGTCTTCGGCACAGCCCTGCCGAAACCTATGCCGAGATATGGCTTGAAGCCACTTGTCTTCAGGTATGCACGCGCTACACTGCCGTTCGGCTCAAGGAGATAGTCACCGAGCTCGACGCCGATCTTCTCCATGCCATACTGTGGGGCGAACACCTTGTTGTAGTAAGTGACAGCCTCGAGATTCTCCGCACAGTTGGTAGTGTAGGCCTCTACCACCTGACTCTTGCCTGCATAGAATCCGGCAGTGAAATGGAAAGAGGACTTCTTGCTCGGATATACATCGAAAAGGAGCTTGAAATCGGTCATGGAAATCTTTCCGTCTATCAGAAGGTCATGGGGCAAAGCCACCCCTTGGTACTTCTGAGCCTCAGCAGGGGCACCAGGCATGGATATCATCCTCTGGAACTCCTGCCAGTCGTCATTCACACCGTTTATATCGACATCTATGTCCTTTACCTTTATCGTCGGCATGAAAGACATTCCTGCACGCACCTGCACATAGTTGCCTATAGGGGCGGCAAGGTCAAAACCGATACCCGTGGTACCTACCTCAATGCCTACACCAAGATGGTTGAACATGTTCTTGTCTTCATCTCCCGTCTCTGCATTTGCCGAAAAAGCCACAAATGCAAGACATACTGCAAATACTAATCTCTTCATCTCTTTGGTTAATTATTGATTAAAAATGATATTCTCTTGTTAAAAACAACACAAAGTTACGATATTTTCTCTTTATATGCAAATAAATGTCAAGAAAATATGTACTCTCTGTGAAATTCTGTCACAAAACTATCATAAATCAATCTTAAAAAAGATTGCAAACGTATCCTGAAAACATGCCGTTTCCTGCAAGAAAACAGGTAGTTTTCGACACAAAAACAGGCAGTCCACGTTTCATAGACAGACAATTACTATCTATTGAAAGAACTGCAACAAACAAACGGAGATGTGACATTAGGTGAACTGTCTGAGTTCGTAACCAAGCAGGTTAAACGCCAGTCGGTTGTTATCAACAATAAGAAGCAGACACCAACGGTGATACCGTCGCAAGCAGTCGTGAACAGTTGGCAAGGTATGAAACTGAAATAAAACACAATTATAATAAGATGAAACGGCTTATCCTTATCTTTTTCTCTTTATCCGCATTGATTACTAATGCGCAGGTAGATGAGTTCCGCAAAAGTTACGAAGATTTCAAGCAACAGGCACGGAAAGAATATGATGACTTCCGCGACGAAGCAAACAGACAATATGCGGAGTTTATGCGGCAGGCGTGGCAGCAGCACAAGACTCTGCCTGCCATACCCAAACCTAAGGACGAAGAGGTAAAACCTGTGGTGATGCCGGAGGAAGATAAGGATAAGCCGATATACGACAAGCCGGTAATAATAGAGGATGTCATTACGCCACCTGCGCCAAAGCCGCAACCAGTGCCTGTCGCACCGATAAGGGAACAACCGCAACCAGAGGAGAAGCATGTGACATTCCTCTTCTATGGCACGGAGTGCAGAGTGCGGTTTAATGACAACGGGAGATTCAAAGTCTTGGACTGCAGTAATGATGCTTTGGCAAAAGCATGGGAGACCTTGTCCAGAGAGGATTACAACAACACGATACGCGATTGCCTGGAGATGAGAATACGGATGAATCTTTGCGACTGGGCTTATCTGAACATGCTTGATGCCATGGCAAAGGCGTGTCTTGGCAATGGCAATGAGGCAACGATGCTGATGGCGTATGTCTACTGTCAGTCGGGATATAAGATGAGGCTTGGAATAGCAGGGGACAAAGTCTATATGTTGTATGGCAGCGACCACAATATATACGATATTGCTTATTTCTACATTGAGGGAGAAAAGTTTTATCCTTTCAAGTGTGATGAAAAGCAGATGAACATCTGCGGAGCGTCATTCCCAAAAGAGCAGGCATTGTCACTGATGATACCCGAAAGGCTGTCGCTGGCTTATGACAAGACGAACAATAGGACATTGCAGTCTACACGTTATCCTGATGTGAAGGCAGAGGTGTCTGTAAACAAGAATCTTATAGATTTCTACAATTCTTATCCTACATCTACAATAGGCAACGACTTCATGACACGGTGGGCTATGTATGCCAACTGTCCGATGGAAAAGGAAGTGGCAGACAGTCTGTACCCTACTTTAAAGGCTAAAATCACTGAAACGGACAAGAAAGATGCTGCGGAACGTCTGCTGAATTTCGTGCAGACTGCGTTCGTGTATGAATATGATGACAAGGTTTGGGGACACGACCGTGCTTTCTTTGCTGAAGAGACACTGTATTATCCTTACTGCGACTGTGAAGACCGCTCGATATTGTTCTCACGGTTAGTGCGCGATTTGCTCGGGCTGGATGTTGTCTTGGTCTTTTATCCCGGTCATCTCGCAACGGCGGTATGCTTTGATACAGAGGTGAACGGAGATTATATAATGCTTGACAGCAGAAAGTTTGTAGTCTGTGACCCTACATATATCGGTGCGCCTGTGGGCTTGACGATGCCGGACATGGACAACAAGACCGCTAAAATCATATTGCTAACCAGATAAGGCACGCAAACATTACCATAAAAAAAGCGACAAGAAACATTCTCATTGCTGTCGGACAGGCATAAAACATCTGCCTAATCTGCTGAATCTGCGTGACATATTTACAGCACGCAGATTCAGCAGATTAGGCAGATTTATTCTTCGTTTACACCATATTTTCACGAACGGCATAGGAAGCAATAGCCTTATGCTCTCGCTAATCAGATGGCTATCTTACTTTATCCACACCAATGTATTAACAGGAACATCGGCAGACTTCAGAGGAGACAGCGTGCCGTCTTTCTGATTGATTACAAACGCCTGTCCCTTTGCCTTGCCTCCATTGAGGGAAGCGAGCGGCAAAGCTCCTTCTGTAGCATTGTAGACAAGACTTCCTGCCTTGCCCTCCATACGGAAGATGCCGTCGTAAGGGAACGAGGAGTAGACCGGTTTCATCTCCGGCAGAGCCTTTGCAAGAGCCGCGTCCTTCACTGTCAGTACCGGGCAGGAACCGCCGGCAAGGACTATCGCCCACGGATTGCGGTCATAAGCCTTTGCATAGTACAGCACCGGCTTGGAAGGGAATGCCTGACGCATCTCGCTGACAGTGCGATAGACATCCTGGAATGTCGGCTGTCCTGTCCTTATCAGACGGAGATGCTGGCGCGGAGCAAGGTTTACTCCTCCCTTAGGGGCATAGAGCTTAGGATTGTCGGCATTGGCTGCATCGGGAGACGTCGGTTCTTTAAGAGAGGAGTCATAGAACCACTGCTCTATCTCCACGACATCAACGATGTCCGCATACTTTGCCTTCGCCATGACAGCGTCGGTGACATTCTTGTTGGCATTGAGGATAACGCGTGCATCCTTGCCTGTCTTTGCCTGCCACTCGCCTACACAGTCAAGCCAGAACTCCGTGAAATGCTGAGGGCCTGTAAACTCTTCTGATATGGAATGGTATACATTAGGATTGTCGGCAAACTCGTCAAGGACCTGCCATATATACTGTTTATACAGACGTGCACGCTCGGCGTCGGAGACATCATAGAACAGGTCGGCTGTGAAGATGCGTTTATCGCCTGTGAAAGGTACTGGCTCAAGGAAATTTGTGCCACGGGAGCCCTCTCCTGTCATCACGCCCTCGCTCTGTATATTATTTGCCGAGCGCCATGGGCTGTCTACCCAGTGTGCACCAGCCTCTATGATATTGTGCTGGAAGAAGTGCTGATTGATGATAAGCATGTCAGGAGCCGCCTCTGCCAACTGTCCGATACGTGAGACGTACCATTTGTTCAGCTTTGTAAGGTCATACTTCGAGAGACCGTCCCAGGCAACGCCCTTGCCGGAGCGTGCTATGGACTGCTCAAAGAATGGAGCCCATACGTCGCCGTTCTGACGCTTGATACGCTCATGGTCATCGCGACGGCGGTCGTACCACAGGCCGTAATTCTGATTCCATACGGCAACGCCCTGCTTCCTGATGTTTACAAGAATAGAGTCAATACGGTCTGTACCGCCACGCTGCTCCATGCCCGGCACGAAACGTGTCACGGCATAGTCAGCCTTAGCCATATAAGGATAGCGTGTGCGGCCGTTCCACCATGGAGTGCGATGGAACTTTCCTGTCATAAGTACCGGCTGGGAATCCTTGTCGGAAGAGGATGCAAGGACAAATGTGCCGTTGGCTGTTATGGCAGGATACTTTCCTTCCTCTGCCTTCACGCCCTTAGCGTCCTTGACTGCATCAACGGCCTTCACGCCCTTTGTCTCGACGGAAGCGGACAGTCTTGCTGAGTCTATCCACTGGTCCAGCGTGATGCGTGGGAGAAGAGCCTCGCGTGCCATCTCGGCGGCGCGTGCCACACTTGGCGATGTTGCGCCGTCATGTCCACGCTCAAGGATTCTGAAACGAGTCCTGATGTCTGTTCCGAGACGTGCCGAAAGCTGTGTCGTATAGAGCGAATACGGTCTCACATGGTCGTTCGTGGACTTCCATACGCCATTGCCATGGCAGTATGCCCAGCATCCTACGGCATAGCATTTGGCATCCTCGGCAGGAGAATAGCAGTCGATGTATGAGGCCGAGCACTGGTACAGCGTACTGTTGGCTGTGTTCCAGCCTGCACCCCACTTGTCCAGTTCGAGATTCTTGAATGATATGCCGCCACCTTCTATATTGACATTGTCAAAGAGAAGTCCTGTAGCCCATGACGAGGAGCCGCCGCTGAAGCCATGGCTGCCGACAGCGTCACACTGCACGAAGGCGTTAGGACCCGGCGCGCAATAGCCTGCGGAGAAATCATTGATGCCTTCCTCTGAATAGCAACGCAGGAAGAGGCACTTGCCGCCCATGGTGAGGAAAGTACGACGACGCAGGCCGCCTATCTCTGAAACCGGCTGTCTTGATATGCAGTCCTCGACAGTCACCTGCTGTGCACCGCGGTGGACGATGACGGCAGAACCTGCCAAGCCCTGGAAATTGCACATGCGCACCCAGCAGTTCTCGGCATTGTCTATATACACACCGTCCCATACATGGTCCTCATCCATCGGTTGTGAAGCAACCGTGAAGCGTGAAGGGTCTGCCGCATTCTGACGGACAGCGTCGCTGGCTATGGTGAGATTCTCCACGCCGCAACCGGAGATACGTCCCTTCCACTCATAGAGCACGGCAAAAGACTCTCCCCATTTCTTGTCAATAGAGGTTGTAAGAGGTGCATCGAGGGTAAGTGCATTGCCATTGACAGCAGTGCACAAGCGTGCCCAGCGGACATCCATCTCGCCGGCCTTCCATCCCCAGTAAGGGAGGTTGCCGCCGAAGACGGTACAGTCTATAGACTCTATCCACTCCTTTGTGGAAGGTCTTACTATAAGGATATCCTGTGCCTTGGCTGCCTGAACGGCCTCGGAGACATGGATAGTCTTCTCGCCGACAGCGACATAATTGTCTGTGATGTGCAGGGTATCTATGGCACGGAAGTCATCCTTTCCCTCTATATACACCACAGCACCACGGTCGACGCCTGTCTTGCGGAGAACGGTCTCCGTCTTTGACACGCCACGGATGACGACGCCCGAGGCAGAGATGCGCAAAGGCTTGCTCAGCTCATAGATGCCCTTGTCGAGCAGTACGGCACCGCGGAAGCCCGTCATCTTGTCGGCCTTCATGGAAGATACGTAGTCTATGGCCTTCTGGAGCCGTGCCGACTGGTCGCCGTCCTTATGGCTGACGAACACCTTGACCGCAACATCCGGCAAAGCCTCTGCCGACATTCTGTAGCCGCAATAGCTATAGTCGGGCAGGTCTTCCGTATGTTGCTGTTCCTGTGCACTGCCGTAAAGGCAGGTCAGCAGGGAGCATATTACTATGAGAGTCCTTTTCATTTCTTCTCGTTCTTCTTTCTCTCCTCAAGGCGCTTGAACCACGCCTCGCGCTCCTTGTTGAGGTCATAGCCGCGCTTGGAGAGATAATTATTGACACGTCCCTTGTATTTGTTGAAGATCTCATGCTTCATCTTGCTGTTGTCAGCGTCAAGGGCAAGCTCGCGGGCTTCAACCATCCACGCATATATCTGTGCCTTCTCCTCCTCCTTGAGTGTAGGTATCTCGTCAAGATAAGCCTCGTAGGTCACCTTCACCTTGTTATAAGTGATGGCATCCTTCACGGCTGTAACCTGCTCGGGAGTGAGATATATGGACAGCTGTGCCGGCATGGCGAAATGCGAGCGGTACAGTTTGGAGTCGCGCTGTGTCTTGTCCTCAGAAGAATAGATGTCGTTAAGTTCAAAGTAGCGGTTTGCCACGATATTGCGCACCGCCTCGAACTTCTCGCCTGTAAGGTTAAGCGACTTGATATTCTTCTCTGAACGCTCCAGGATAGTCTTGACATACGCCTCGTCGCGTCCCTCTGAGTTCAAAACGACACTTTGTGCCACTGCCGAAGCAGCGACACAAAGCGCCATTACAATGAATGATATTCTTTTCATAAAGCTATATGGTTGTTTCTAAATGATTCGGAAATGATTTTCCTTTCCTCCAATCAGTCCAGCGAGCCCTTGGCTGCAAGAGTGTCATAATTGTTGGAGAGGTCACGCCAGTCAACCTTTGAGCGTGGGTCTATGCCGTTGATGTACTTCTCGATGTTGGTATATCCGTCACCGTTGATGTCACCGTTGGCGTCGCTCGGGTCGTTAGGATTGAGTCCGTACTTCAGCTCCCATGCGTCAGGCATACCGTCGCCGTCGGAGTCGACACGTGGAGTTCCCTGATACTCAGGATAGCCGCCCATCTGGCGAGGGTCTGTGATGATACCGAGCTTGTATGAGTCCTGTGGCAGGCGACGGTACTTGAATGAGCCGTCAGGAGCCATTGACTTCTCTGAGAGACCGCTTGTATCGCCGAAAGGATTCTCCTTCGGGAGCTTCTTCACATAGTATGCCTTGCCAGTGCGCACCTCTTCGATGATACGCTGGTCTACGATGTCACGTGTAGGGATAGTGGCTCCGGCATTGTCAAGCACGAAATCATAAGTGCTCTGGGCTGACATTATAGAGATGTGAGGCATCATGAACGGCTCGTTAGAACGCATCTTCTCGGTAAATCCGTCAGTGTTTGCCTGTGATTCTATCTGCACGCCGCCGTCCCAGTTGTCGGCAGTCACACGCTCGTTGCCCTCCATGATATTGCCTGCGCAATATACACGGCCGTACTGCTTCTCCTTGTTCTTTGAGAGACCTGCCTCCGGCTTGATGATTCTGTGACCCACAGGTGAATCTTTCGGAGTAAGCGGACCTGGCTTGTAGTAGTTGTTTATGAAGTTGAACATGGCCTGATAGTCACCGCCGTCCGACGAACGGTGAACCCAGTTGTAGACCACATTGTTCACGAAGTTGAAGATACCGTTCCAGCCTACCGACGGGTTACGTCCAGAGTTGTCTGCCCAAAGGTTGCGCATGAACGCACAGTTCTCGCCGCCAAGCGTAGAGCCGAAGGCGTGGTTGTAAGTGTCAAGAGCCTTGGCAGAGATGGAGTTCTGCACTGTCACATTGACCGTTCCGCGCTTTTCTGCCTTATAGTCAGGGCCTGGCTTCCACATGTGGCGGTAGAAAGAGATGTTCTCGTCGAGTCCCCACTCTGCGGAGATATGGTCGAGCATGATATTTCCTACTGGGTTGCCGCCGAAAGAGTCCTCACGGTGGTGTGCGTAGGTCTCGCCGCGACGGAAACGCATGTGACGGATGACAACGTCATGGGTATCCACGCCGAAGGTCTGGCCTGCTACACAGACGCCGTCGCCTGGAGCTGTCTGGCCTGCAATGGTGATATACGGTGCCTGGATGATAATAGGGCTCTCCAGACGGATTATGCCTGAGACATTAAACACCACGATACGTGCACCGCCGGCCTCGCAAGCCTCGCGCAGTGTGCCGGGACCGGAGTCTGCAAGTGATGTGACGACATAAACCTTGCCGCCACGGCCGCCGAAGCTGTACATGCCGCCGCCCTCGGCGCCAGGGAATGCCGGAATCTTTGCCTGCGGCAGGTCGCCGATACGGCTTGCCCATGGCACATAAGGACGTCCTTCGGCATGTTCCTTCATGACAATAGGCTTTGCCTTTTCCCACACTTCAGCCTCGTGCTTAGCCCAGGCTTTCTGCATAGAGTCTATCTTTGCAGCTGCTACCTTGTTGAGCTGAGGATACTGTGCTGCACTTGGGACGGCTGACAGCGTAAATGGTAAAATGATTAATGCTTTCTTGAATAGGTTCATAATCATATTTGTTTATTTAGTTAATGTATATTTGCGGTTACATGCGGTTAGACGGTTGTGCGGCATTAGCTAAACAACCAAACAACCAAAAGACCAAACAACCAAAAGACAGTTATGCGGTCCTATTCCGGCTATCATGGCTATCGGCTATCCGTATCGCCCCTACCTCTCTAAGAAGTCTCAGAAGCCCTCCATAGAGAACGTGCCGACATCCTGAAGCGTCACTCTCGTGCACTCCGGCGAGGAGACATTCTTGAAAGTGACATTCTCCACAGGAGACTCCGGCAGACCGATGGCCTTGATGAAGTCCTTGCAGTGCTCTACTGTGAGACCGTCAAAGTGTATGTTGCGGAAATAAGGTGTCAGCTTCGGGTCGTTGTCCTTATTGAAACGCTCCGCGAGCTTACCGACGTATGTCGCCGAACCGAGCATGTCCCAGTATATGGCGCGTGTACGCGGATTCACCATGCGGATATTCTCAAACCACAGGTTCTCGCCCCCTCCGCCACGCGGACGGCGTGTCTTGAAGTATATGCCGTATTTCGGGCTCTCTATCGTGACGTCATGCATATACACGTTTCTTATCCCAGCCGCTGTCTCCGAACCGACAGTAAGGCCTCCTGCTCCGCGCTTTGCCGTGCAGTGGCGTATGACGACATTCTCCGTCGGGCGTGCCTTCATGAGACCGTCCATGCCACGTCCTGCCTTCAGCGTGAAGCAGTCGTCGCCGCAGTCGAGGGTGGTGTACTCTATGAGCGCGTTCCTCGACGAGTCGATGTCTATGCCGTCGGTGCGTGCTATGCCGGCACTGCTCACCGTGACACCGCGGATGATGATGTTCTCGCAGTATACGGGCACGATGTTCCAGAAGATGCTGCCTTCAAGGGTCACGCCCTCAAGCAGGACATTGCGTGAGTTCATCGGACCGAAGAAGACCGGGAGGCAGAGTGTGCCGAGATGGCGCTCGCCGGCTGTCGTCTGCATGGTCTTGGGGCTCCGCGGCTCAAAGCCGTAACGCTCCGTAGGTATTGTGCCGTCGAAGATTCTCTGTTCAAAAGGCATTGTCTGCACAAGCTCCGGTATGCCTGCCATCGTGAGCTTCAGCAGTTCACAGTCGCGCGGAGGGGCGATGAGCTTTCCCTTGCCGACAACGGCGATATTCTCCGCTCCGTCGGCATAAATCATTGCTCCAGGGCCATAGATGTCCACGCCTTCGTTACGGCAGGCGACGACAGGAAGATAGTCTTTCAGGTCGCCGGAGAAGCACAGTTCCGCGCCCTCGCTGACCTGCAGGCAGACATTGCTCTTGAGGACAATCCTGCCTGTGTGCCACTTTCCTTTAGGCACGACGACCGTACCGCCGCCCTTCCTTGACAGCTTGTCTATGGCAGGCTGTATGTCGGAAGACTTCCTGATGACCGTCTTGCGCGCCGGGAATACCGGACGCTGCAACTGAGGCATGTCAAAAGGTGCCTTGATAGGTTCTATCTCTGCCGGAAACTGTGCAGATACTGAAGATGTAATGAGCATGAGGAGACTGGCAACCATGACACGTAAGCCATGATTCGCATACGACAAGCCAGAGCTTGGATGTGAAAGCCCAAGTGAAAAAAGATGCATTGTTATTAGTTTGATATTATGCTTGCAAAGTTACTAACTATTTTTGATATGGGCAAATATTTTAATATAAAAAAAATGTTTGGTCGTTTGGTCGTTTGGTCGTTTGGTCGTTTGGTCGTTTAGTCGTTTGGTCGTTTGGTCGTTTGGTCGTTTAGCCAATACCGTACAACCGTCTAACCGCACAACCGTATGTAACCGTATGTAACCGTATGTAACCGCACAACCTCATGATAAAAAAACACCCGTCACCTTTTACATGCTAAAAGGTGACGGATGGCATTATGAAAGGTGACGGTCTACACGGCAAAAGGTTACCTTCCGCAAGGTACAAAGGCATATCTTTCCAAACAACTGATTATCAGCAATTTCCTAAAGTTTCTCTTTCTCACATCCGATCCATGACGACGGGATAATAAAGAACGGGCTCCACCGCCATGAAGCCATGCAGGATTGAAAAGAAAACGGGCAGAGTCTGTCCTGACTCTGCCCGTCTCTTATCTTTACAGCTGTCAGCGTATTCTCACGCTGTCACTGCCTGTCTGTGTGCTTTAAGGAATTACTTAACGCGCTGACCTGCGATGTTGAAGTCGCCGATCATGATCTGACCGTTCTTGAAGACCTTCTTAGGAGCAACCTTTGTTGTCTCTACAGACTCTACATTCTCGATGCCTGTACCACTGGTGAATGGAGCGAACTCGAAGCCGTGGAAACCGATCTGTGAGGAATCCTGGAAGAGCCATACAGTCTGTCCCTGCTTGATATTGTAGATGATATTGCCCCAGAATGGCTGACCACCTGCCTGTGTGCCTGCGATAACATAAGGCTTTGCCGGGTCGTTGAGAACCTCGATGTCTGCACTGGTGAGGAACTTCTTTGTGCCGTCCTCGTTTGTCTGGTTGTTCATGTAACCCTCTACCTTGTAAGGAACGACGTCTTTTGTCTCCTCGTCAATAAGGAATGTGTTACGGTTACCCTTGTTCACCCATACGAAAATCTTCAGCTGGCCGTCTGCGTCAGATGTGAACTTATGGTAAAGACCCTGTGCCGGCAACTTACCACAGCCAGGCTTCCAATAATAGTATTTTTCCTCAAGATACTGTGGGACTTCGTATGGCTCACCTACCTGATCTGCTGCATACTTTGCTGCATGATCATATTCTGGATTCATCTTGTTGAAAGTCTGACGATAGTTCTTTGTAAATCCGGTCTCATTCCATACCGGTTCTATCTCATAACCGAAAACAGGGTTACCTGTGCCGAGAGCGATACCGTAGTGGAGGTCAGATGTATTGTCATTAAGATGGTTCTTGAGGTCGAACTTCATTTCGTTCCACTCTGTAACGCTTGTAGCGTCACAAGTCTTTGCTGTAGCACCGGCAACAGATGAGCCTGTGATATGAGTTGTGCTGTAGTTTACAGTGCAAGCACCATCTGTCAGCACAGGATTGGCGAACTCATTGCTGAAAGCATACTCGTAAGCGTTTGTCTCAGTATTCAGTGTTCCTGTAACGGCAACGTATGTCTCTTTCTCGCCGAGAGGGCGGTCGTCTTCCTTGTCCTCAATCTGGTAAACCACCTCGATAGAGTTGACTGTTGCAGCAGCACCTGCCTGTGTCAGCACAACCTTTGTAGCTGAACCTGTCCATGCACCGGCTGCCCATGTACCAGCATCAACGGTAACATCTTCTGCGCCGACATTCTCGCCATTAACCTTAATGCTGCGGATATTGCCTACGGTTGTCTCAATGGCAAGAGCCGCACCTGTACCATACTTCAGGGAAACGACACCAGCTGTAGTAGCGAAACGAACTTTCTGCAATGCTGATGAAGCGTCAGCAGCAACAGAGATGTTCACATCACCTACAGTGAGTACGGCATCTTTAATCTGTGCACTAGAGCCAGAAGTTGCGCCTGTCCAGCCCATAGAGGCAGGATTCGCAAAATCAAATTTTGCTGTTTTGAGTTCTGCAAAAGCAGACATCGTCACCATAAGGGCAACAAATGAGAGTAAAACTTTTTTCATAAATGAGTTGTTGTTTTAATTAAAATAATATTGCAAATTACTGTTAGTCTGATATGTGGGAACAAAATTACAAAATAAAAACAACACCTCCAAACATTTTTCTGTTAAAAAGAAATTTTATGTAAAAATTAACAGAAAAGGGAGATGGAAACAAATTCCCATCTCCCTTTATGGTTGATTTACACTTTATTATTTAAGAGGGTCAAATGTATCAAGTCCCTTCTTGAGGTTGTCTTCCCAACCGATAGTCTGGAGAAGGTCCTTATTATTGTCCTGGACAGCCGAGGTGAGACCCAGGATATAATAATGAGGCAGATACTTGATGTAGTAGTCGGTATGGACTCCTGCAGAGACTTTCTCCGAGCCGTCACCCTTGCGGAGCACGCGTACAAGGAATGTCTGATAGAATTCCTTCACATCGGCTACCTGCTGTGACGCTACCTGCTGCATGACTCCGTTTTCCTCCTTCATATCGTAGAGAGGTTTGGTGAGGTCGATGCCTGCCGGACGATAGTCGCCATAGCCACCCTTGAAGATCGGGTCTGGGAAGTTAGGGTCTTCGAGAGGATTCTTCACTGTCTTGCTCTTTGCCCAAGTTGTGCCACCGAGACCAGGACCGTCGCCGGCGTCAACATCCTCATTGACACGGAACAGCATATTGTCGCGACGCTGTCCGTTGAACTCCTTGAAGCCAAGGTAGCGGCATGTGTTGCCACCCCATCCTGTCAGTGTCCATGAATCTGGAGCACCCGGGATTTCGTTGAAGTGTGCACCGCCGTCGAAGAGAAGCCAGCGACGCATGTCGTCGAAACGCTTGCCTTCGTATGCGAACTCTATCTGACGCTCGTAGAGGATTGCAGCCATACATGCGGCCTCGTCGCTGGAGAGATTTGCCTGCAGACCGTAGTTGTCGGCAGATGTATAGCCTACGCGGGCACGGATCTTCTGCAACTGCTCAACGGCGACATCAAGTCTGCCTGTCTGACATGCTGCCTCGGCAAGGTTGAGGAGAACCTCAGCGTAACGTATCTCCATATATGTATTGGCAGACCTCTCGAAACCGCTCTGGTCTGAATAGACATAGCGTGGGGAAGAGTTGATGTCCTTGTCGTCGGAACGCTTGCGGACATACATGCCCTTCACGCCTGACATGAGGTTGTCTGAGCCGTATGCAGAACCGTTCTCGCCATACTCGTCGTTAAGTCCTTCTTCCTTCTCGTACCATGCATAGTTCCAAAGCACATAGTTATCACCTGTGTATGGATTGTTCAGGTTTGAGGTGTTTGGGTCACCTGAGAAAGCCCAACGAACTCCAGGGAATGCGAATGTGCGGTAGAAGCGTGGGTCACGGTCAATGAACGGGAAGCGGTTATCGTAAGGCACAGAACTGTGCTCGAGGACGCTGTTGTCATACTGTGAAGACTCGGCAGGAATCTTGCCGTCCTTCATAGGGAACATGTCGACAAGCATCGCTGACGGGTTAAGACCTGAGCCAAGGGCGTTGCCTGGACGGATGGTGTTCTCCCAGTTGCTGTTCTTCTGATAGTCAGGTGTTGAGCCCTTGAGGATAGTGTTATAGAGAGTGACGAGCACACCTTCCTTGTTTGCCTTGCCGCCGTCAGAGAACATCTTTGCCCAATTGCCGGCATTGACACCTGGGTTTCCCTCGTATGCAAGACCGTTGCCGCATGATGCGAGCACAGGCAGGGATTTGCTTATGCAGTCGTATGCCTCTTCCCAGCGTGACTTGTCGTTGGCACGGTTGAACAGAGGCGAAGCCCAAAGCAGAAGCACGCGGCCCTTCAGGGCAAGGGCTGTACCTGATGTGACACGGCCGTAATCTTCGCTGCTTGTCCAGCCGCCATTGGTTGTTGCCTTGGTGAGGAGACGTGCAGCATTGTCAAGGTCTTCACAGATGAACTTTATACAGTCTGATGTAGATGAGCGCTGAACGAAAGACTCTGCGACAGGGTCCTGGACTTCTTTGATGATAGGCACGCCGCCATACCACTTGACGAGAAGATAGTAGCACCATGCACGCCAGAAATATACCTGACCGAGAGCCATATCTCTTTGCTCTTCTGTGATGCCGCGGCTGTTGGTGACACCGCGGATAACGTCATTGACATTGCGGATACGGCCCCATGCCATGGTCTGGATGTTTCCTGTCATGTTGAATCCCCAGTCACCGACAGTGGTATGCCCGTTCAGGCTGTTGGACTGGAGCTCTGACTGAGGGTTGACAAATGAGCCGAAACCGGAATACTCCTCTGTACACTTTGCCAGACCATCTGCACGGCCGGAGCTGGTAAACTGCCAGCTGGCATTAGAGTTGGCGTCAGGAAGACAGAACTTGTAGACATCGCTGATACGTCCCTGAACACCATCGAAGTACTCATACATATTGGTATCAGTCTGGTCATAGTTCTTCTTGTCCCGCAGGAAATCATCACTGCAGGAGGAGATGGTGAGACCTGCAAGCAGGGCTGCACCAATGAATTTTATATTGTTCTTCATTATATTCAGGATTTAGAATGAAACATTTACACCAATGGTCCACTTGCGCAGTGTAGGATAGCTGCCGTAGCTTGTCATCGGGTCAACAAAATTGTCTGGATAAGGGTTGTAGAAGCTCAGGAGGTTCTGGCCTGTGACATTGAGACGTACACTCTGCACACCAAGTGGCTTCAACCACTCTGACGGGAGTCTGTAAGCCAATGTGATGCGGTTCAGGCTGATGCGTGTGCCGCTGATGCGCCAGAATGAAGATGTCACGCTGTTGACGCTTGAGTAAGCAAGGTTAGGGAACTCTGCGTCACGGTTCTGTGCAACGACAACATTACCCTTGTCGTCAAGTACGTCCTGATATGAATACATGTTGTTCACGTTCCAGAAACTTGGCATGTTCTTGTAGTGCAGTGAAGATGTTGAAGCAGAGAGCACACTGCTGTCAATGAAGCTGTAGCCGCCCCAGCTTGCAGAGAGCTGTGCTGTGAGAGAGAAGCTCTTGTACTCTGCACTCAGGTTTGCGGTGAATCCGTATGGATTGTTGCGGTGATTGAGCTCCACGAGGTCGTATGTGCCGTCGACAGAGCCGTCAGGGCCTGCGTATGTACCGTCCTCCTGCTTCTTGCCACGGACATCCTTGTATATGAGCATGCCTGGACGAACGTCCTTCTTCTCCATGCCCATATAACGGCAGTCCTCAATAGGTGTGCCGGAATTCTCACTCAGATCAGCGAAATACTCCTCAATGTCCTGGAAGGTGCGGAACATACCGATGCACTGCATACCCCAGGTACCCATGCTTGCGCGGTGTCCTGGATAGACTGCATGATACTGGCCTTCGCCGGTATCCCACTCCTGTACAAGGACCTTATCGTCAGAATAGCCTGTATTGATGCCTACCTTATACTTGAAATCCTTACCGATCTTGTCGCGCCATGTAAGAGAGAGCTCATAACCCCAGCGGTCGCTCTCGCCCCAGTTGATGTTTGCAGACTGTGTACCGATAGTTGTTGGTATTGTAGAAGAGAATGTCATGAACTTCTCACGATCCCACTGGTGGTAGTATTCCAGTCCTACAGAGAGGCGGCTGCGCAACACATTGAAGTCAAGACCGAGATTGAACTTGTATGACTTGTCCCAGTGTGCATCCTCGTTTACAGCAGAGTTGTTCTTGTTGATAGTGATATGAGAGCCGGACTTGTTCTCGTCGCCTTCGCCGAACACAGCACCTTTATCCTTGTCTGTGCCGTAATTCTGACGCCATGCCCAAGCCACTGTATTGTCACGGCCAGTAAGACCGAATGAGGCACGAATCTTCAAATAGTCAATCCACTTAACATTTTCCTGGAACCATTTTTCCTCAGATACGATCCAGCCTGCAGATGCAGAAGGGAAGAATCCCCAGTAGTTCTTAGGAGCGAACTTTGTGGAAGCGTCTGAACGGAAAAGGAACTCAAAGAGATAGCGGTTGTTGTAAGCATAGTTGAGACGGCCGATATATGAGAGAGAGCCGGACTCGCTACGGTAAGAGTTTGTTGTAGGAACACTCTCCCATGTCACAGAGTTGAACTCTCCGGTAGTAAACTTATATGGATGTGTAACCATACCGTCAACATACTCAGACTCTGCCTCTGACTTCTCTATTGAGAAGAGTGCACCGACATGGTGCTTGCCGAAGTCACGTGCATAGTTGATGTTGAAGTTCAGCTGGTAGTTGTCTGTACGAGCCATTGAACGACGGAGGTAACCGCCTTCCTGACCGTTGTTGATTTCCTTACCGTTATTTGCAAGGAGGAAGTTGTTGTCTTCCATCAGTTCGTCCCATGGCACGACTTCTCCTCCTGTCGGAGTGTACATGTGCTCACCAGAACCGCCACGGAGCACCATCTTGTAAAGTGCGTATGAAGAACCGAACTCATTGCCTTTCTCTGTGTTGATACTCTTAGAGTAAGCTACACGGGCTGTGAGTCCTTTCAAAGGCTTGTATATCTCACCGAAATCAATGTCAACGTTTCCGCTGATGTTGAGGTTGGATGTCATGCTGCGGCTGTAGTCTCCGCCATTGTTCAGGACAGAGTATGAATAGAGTTCCTCGCTCTTGTCGCCTGTCGCACCGTTGCTTGGGCCGAATGCCACGATAGGATATCCGTTGACTTCCTCAGGTATATAGCCAGGACGTGTAAGGAGGATGTTGTAGTCCTTCTCCTTGTTTGTTCCGCCGACCTTGATGAGAGGCTTGTTGTTCTTGCCATAGTCACCGCTGACAGCAAGACCAGCCTTCATCCACTTTGTCACCTTCATGTCGACACCTGCACGGTAGTTCCAACGGTCATAGTCGAGCTTGCCGAGGTTACCGTCCTGGTCGAAGTAAGAGATGTTTCCATAATAGTTTGCCTTCTCTGTAGCACCTGAGATGTTTATAGAGTGCTTCTGTGTGAAGGCAGAACGCCAGTATTTGTCAAGCAGGTTGTAGTTGAGAGACTTCATTGCCTCAAGCTCATCTGCCTGGAATATGTCACGACGATGGTCGATGATGCTGGTAGGATCGGCAGCAGCTACAGCGTTGTAAAGCAGACCATAATTGTATGTGTCAAGCATTTTAGGTGTCGACACGGCATCTGCGACACCGAAGGTTCCGCTATAAGATATCTGTGGAGCACCGATCTTGCCCTTCTTGGTTGTAACAAGGATAACACCGTTAGCCGCACGTGCACCGTAGACAGCGGCAGCAGCGTCCTTCAGCACGGAGATGTTCTCGATGGTAGAAGGGTCAAGGTTGTTGAATGCTGTCTGTCCAAGATTCTCGACAGTCGTTCCGACCTTCACCTCATTAGGATAGATATAGCCATCGATGACATAGAGAGGGCCACCGCTATTGCCACGAATGGTAATAGTAGCTGCCTCACCTGGACGGCTCTCGCCACCGCTGACAGACATACCGTTGACCATGCCTGAGAGAGTTGATGACAGGTTGCCTGAAGACAGGTCCTGGATTTCTTCCATAGGAACTGTTGCTACAGAACCTGTGAGGTGAGCTTTCTTCTGTGAGCCGTAACCTACGACAACGACCTCGTTAAGAGTAACATCAGACGGAACAAGCTTCACTGTGCCACCGGCTGAAACAGTCTGTGTGTCATAACCGATATACGAGATTGACACTTTAGCCCCAGCTGGTGCAGAAATTGTATAGTTACCTTCAATATCGGTAATTGTGCCCGTACCCTTTGAGCCTGCAACAATGACCGATGCGCCAATGATAGGTTCACCGTTCTCGTCAAGTACGGAACCTTTGTACTGCTGGTTCTGAGCCAATGCCGGGACAGCAAAGACCATTGTCAGCAGAAGCGACAGGGCTATCTTGAATAATCTGTTATGTTTTGTCATAACTTTGTTATATTTTTCGTTTATGATTTAAGTTTGTCCCTTTTGTAAAGGGAAAAGATTGGAAATAGACTTTTAGTTGAGCCAGCGTGGGTCACCTATCTTTGCAGAGTTCTGTGCCGCGCCGCTCATGTGGAAGTCAGCAGTCTTGACATTACCCTTAGGATTGGCGAAACCTGGGTTGCCAAGGATAGCCGTGCCTGTGTTGTCATAACCAGAAACATTCATATCCTCACCATTATACCAGTATGTGTTGTTTCTGAACACGGCGTTGGAAGATGCCTTACGTCCAAGGAAATAACGTGCTACACCGCCAGAAGCCGGCTTGCCTTCTGTATCAGGATTACCGCTACAATCCACGAAGACACATTCTTTCAGAGTGAAATATGCTGTGTTCTTGCCTGCGAAACCGTCGTAGTTACCCAACTGAGCAGTTTTTGCTATATTATAGAATGTGCTGTTTGTATAAGAAATTGAACCTGTCGTAAGTCCTACATTTCCGCAGTTACCGCCATTACTGTAACGTACAAAATATGTCATGGAAACATCGCTTGTATTCCAAAGTGTAGAATTGCGGATAGTAAGGTCATTGACATGGGCACCGCCACTATAGAATTCTATGAAAGGTGAGCTGCTTGTTGTCTCCATGTGTATCAGGCTATTGTCGATGATAACAGTCTTTGCGCAATACTTCAAGCCATTGTCATGAAGGAAACGGCCGTGCAGGTTCTCAACAGTACAGTTCTTCATGTAAATAGGCTCTGTAACAAAATATATGTTATTGTTGTTAAGCAAGCTCTCTTTTGTATTGCTACTCATGGTGACAAGGTTTGCCTGTGAGTCTGAGCAGTCGATGTTAAGATTCTTCATTGTGAAGCCGTCGGCGACAATGAAGCCAGCCTTACCGCCTGTAAACTTGATATTTGCAGGAGATGTCACGACTGTGCTGCGGATTGTTCCCAGATGTTGGCCGAAGTCAACGACATCAGACATGGTGTATGATGCACCTGGCTCAAGGTCTATGCAGACATCTCCCTCATAATCGTCAGGAATAGGATTTGCCGCAAGCCATGTCGCGATGTCAGAGCCAGCAGGAACAGTCTTCCATGTAGGCACGAAAGAGTTGAATGCGAAGAGGCTTGCCTCTGGTGCATCCTGATTGTTAAGTTCCTGCTTTCCAAGCGCAAGGATTTCCAGCTCGTAGAATGTATCCTCTGCGCGCGGGAATGTCAGAGAACAACCGTCCACGATTGAGTCCTGAAAGATAACCACTGGTTCTTTAGCTTTGTCGGTGACATCCTTCACCGTACATTTAAAGCCACTGGCTCCTTTCACCAACGGCCAAGTGATAATCCAGCTCGAACCGTCGGCATTCTTGTCTGCAACGATAGCATCACTTGACGGCGACTGGAGCACCTGATCGCGAACGGACGACGACCAAGACTCCTCATCAAAGCCATCCTGTGCACACGAAGCCACGAAAAGTGATACGAACAGGGGTAATATAGCCCCTATAAGTTTCGTTTTCTTGTTCATAGTTTTATAGTTTAGTTATTTAGTATTGAAAATTTATCTTGTTGCCAAGTGCATGTTGCAAGTATAATGTTTCGGCAGCCTTTCTTTTTTGCCGAGCCGTCATTTTCCGAACACCTCATGCAAATATGCCACATTGTCACCGAAATTGCCACGGACGTTGCGGACATCCTTTGCATTGCGTGAGCGCTCGACTGTCAGCCAACCTCTATAGCCTATCTTGTCAAGAGTCTTCTTCACGGCAGGCATATCTATATCCGTATCGTGACGCAGTGTGACGCGGTCGGTGTTGGAGACATGTATCTGGACGATGTTCTTCTTGCCGAGCTTCTTCAGTTCGTTGCATATAAGCTCAGTAGACGACTTCGCGCCGGTCTTGTCCTCACCGGCCTTGTAGCGGTCGCAGGCATCCTGGAAATTATAGTATATCTTTATGCCTTTCGAGTTGATTTTCTTGAGCATCTTCAGTGATATGTCTGCCGGCTGGGCTGTACGTATGCCTACTGTTATGCCACGCTTCAGTGCCATCTCGCCTATCATGTGAAGACGTACGCAGAGAGTGTCGTAGGCGTCTTTCTGCTCCTGTGTGGCGTTGGGATTTGTCAGTCCTTCAACCCATATCCTGCCTGAGCCGCCGAGAGGGAGGAACGCTGTCTTGGCATCGAACTTGTCCATCGTGTCAAAACAGTCGTTCATAAGGTCACGATAGTTCTGAAGGCTCTCTGCCTTGGTATGAGGATAGCAGTCTTTTGTGCCGTCTTCCTTGGTGTATTCATTGAAGCGGCGGTCGATGAGCGTCTGTGCAAAGAAGCCGGACATGGCGACGGACGACACTTTTATGCCGAGGGAGTCGAGCATGTGGCGATATTTCACGGTCTCATTCTCATGCGTACGGAAGCGGTTCTCGAAGAGGACACGGCGTCCCAGCGACCCCATGTCCATCTCTATTCCGTCTGCTCCGATTTCCTTGCTCAGCGTTATGGCGCTCGGCTTCTGACGCTTGAGCATCATCCAGTCGCAGCAGCTGACGCCCTGTATCTGAGCTGCGGAAGGCAGGAAATACAGCGACAGCAACAGCAAGGCACAGGCTCTCATATTCATGTTCATAATCACTTTCATTATCATTTCTTGAAATAGTCAAGGTCATTGATGTAAAGCTCGATGTTCATGTATCCGCTCTCTGTGAGCAGTGTGGCGTCAGAAGCATCGTTAGGGTTAAGGCCGTGAGCCTTCTCCCACTCGTCCGGCATGCCGTCACGGTCAGAGTCAACACGAGGAGAGCCTTTGTACTCAGGGAGTCCGCCTACCTGTTGAGGGTTTGTGATAATTCCCATCTTGTAAGAGTCGGCAGGGAGACGACGCTTAGAGTAAGGGCTGGAGAAAGGTTTCGCCTTCTTTGAATATTCTGGCTTGCCAGACTTCACGCTACGGATAATCATCTCGTCGACGGCATCGCGCTTTGGCAATGTCGCACCGACATTGGCGAGGACATAGTCGTATGCCTCTTGTGCTGTCATGATGTTTTTCGGCGCATTATATTTAAAAGGTGCATCGACCTTGAATGTCGAGCGGATTTTATCATAATCGTCTATTCCTGCCGGCTGCACGCCGCCATTCCAGTTGTCTGCAGAGACTTCAGGATAGCCTTCCACGAAATTGCCGTTGACGTATGCCTTGCCCCACTTGTCCTGGGTGCCCTTTGCACGTCCGTGCTCAGGCTTGAGGATACGGTAGCAGATGGCCTTGTTTATATTGTAACCTGTGATAGGGCCTGGCTTATAATAGTTGTTGATGATGTTGTAGAGGGAGTTGTGGTCTCCACCGTCAACAGAACGGTTCCACCAGTTGAAGAGGACATTATTCACCAAGCTGAAGTCACCGTCCATGCCTATAGACGGGTTGCGTGATATGTTGCAAGAGAAGAGGTTGCGTGTGAAAAGAGAGTTGTGTCCGCCTATTGTCGCGCCGAAAGCGTGGTTATAAAGGTCCAGTCCCTGTGCGAAGATGCAGTCCTGTATGGTTATGTTCACTGTCGGGAGCTTGTCCTGCTTGCCGTTGTGCTTGGCGTACACGTGGCGGTACATGGACATCACCTCGTCAAGTCCCCATGAGGCGGAGCAGTGGTCATAGATGATGTTTCCTATACCGTTGCCGCCGCACGCGTCATCACGGTGTGCCACATCAAGAGCTCCGCGGCGGAAACGCATGAAACGTATGATGACATCGTGAGTGTCGACAGCCATCGTCTCGCCTGTCACGACGACACCGTCGCCGGGAGCCGTCTGGCCTGCGATGGTGATATATGGAGCGATAATGTTTATCGGGCGCTTCAGCTTTATCTCGCCGGAGACATTGAACACCACTACACGTGGGCCGCCAGCCTCGCAAGCCTCGCGCAATGTGCCGACGCCGGAGTCTGCAAGTGATGTCACGACATACACCTTGCTCTCTACAGGAACGCCGAGATAGTTCACGCCGCGTCCGCCGAAAGAGTACATGCCGCCGCCTTCTGCTCCAGGGAATGCCGGTATAGAAGCCTGCTTGAGGTCTGTAGGAGAATTGCTCCATGGCACGAAAGGCTTGCCCTTGAACATGCCGTCAATCACTGCAGGCATGGCCTCTTTCCATGCTGTCTCATTCAGAGCGTCCCACTGTGCTTCTTCCTGTGCTCCACGAACTTTTACAGAATCAGGGATTGTAGGATACTGTGCATTTGCGATACCAAAAGAGAAAACGGACAAGTTCAATACCACTGCCGCTTTCATCATTTTTTCACCCATCGTCATAATGTTCATAATAGTTTTTTATTGCCATAAAGGGGCGTGGACTGCACCACGCCCAGCAATGTGACAAATGATTTTTTAGGATAGTTTGATATT
Source organism: Prevotella sp. (assembly GCA_017462915.1). Taxonomy (GTDB): domain Bacteria; phylum Bacteroidota; class Bacteroidia; order Bacteroidales; family Bacteroidaceae; genus Prevotella. Next base: position 24,766 of record JAFTQG010000054.1, read on the forward strand.
TTTCTTGCAAAGATACAACATTTAACCGAAAACTACAAATTTTATATGAAGTTTTTACAAAAGTCTCTGTAAAATGTATCAAACAATCAGTGACATCCTATCGCTCACCAGGCTATCTAAGCATCCCGTTTTTCATGACCTCTATGCCGCAACCAGCCCGGTAAAGGAACTGCGTGGGACAGGCGTAGCACATGGCACAACAAAAGGTCACCCTTCGCCTTACGAAAGATGACCTTTTTACATGTCAGCCGTCACCTTTTACCATGTGGAAGGTGACCTTATGAAACAGCGACTGTTACCGCGCTGACTATGAATGGTTTGGGCACTGTGGACGTCAAGTAAGCCTCAGCACCTCATCACAATAGCTGCAGACTGTCATACGGTGGGTTATGAATATCACCGTCTTGTCTCTTCGGGCAAGGAGATTCTCCAGCAACTGCCGCTCCGTGTCAGGGTCAAGGGCCGATGTCGCCTCGTCAAGCAACATTATCGGGCGGTCGCGGAGAAGTGCCCTTGCTATGGCTATACGCTGCGCCTGACCTTCCGAGAGACCGTTGCCATGCTCCGAGCATACGGTATCCAGCCCTTCAGGCAGGTCAGAGACAAATTCGCAGCAGCTTTTGCGCAACGCCTCGTGCAGCTCCGCGTCCGTGGCATCCGGCTTCCCGAGAAGGAGATTGTCGCGCACGGTGCCGCTCATAAGCGTGTTTCCCTGCGGGACATATACGAAATTGCATCTGTGCAGGTGTGTCACCGTCTCCCTGCCCTCCCCGATCGTTATCCCGCCTTCCGTCGGGCGGACAAGGGCGAGAATAAGGCGGAGGAGCGTGGTCTTTCCCGCACCTGTCTCTCCGACTACCGCTGTGGCAGTCCCCGGAAGGAATGTATGCGAGAATCCCTTGAATATATCGCGGCTGGCGGGCTCATATCTGAACGACACGTCTTCAAAAACCAGCCTGCACGGAGCAGGAACGGGAATCGGTTCGCCGTCCTTCTCCTCCGGCACATCTTCAAGTTCCATGAGTCGCTCTGCCGCCGTCAGCGCACCTACCGCCTGCGGAACAAGGCGCGCAAGACTGCGTGCCGGCGACTGTATCTTGCTCACAAGCTGGAGGAATGCCGTCATGCCGCCAAAGGTCAATGTGCCTGCGGAAAGGCGCACGGCGCTCCATCCGAACGCCACAAGATAGGATACGGCAAAGCCGAGATTCAGCGTGAGGTTTGAGAAAAGCGAAAACCACGTCCTCTTCACGATATTGCGACGCAAGCCAGCATGGGATGCGGAAAGCTTGTCGAGCATAGCCTTGTCGCTCTCGAGGGTCTTTATCACCATGATATGCTGCACCGTCTCCTGCATGACGGCCTGTATGTCGGAATCTGAATCGCGCACTTTCCTCGTAAGACGGCGCATCCGCCTGACATACACCCTGCTCAGCAATACACATGCCGGCACGATGGCGACCGTCAGCAACGCCAGCATCCTGTCCATGGAATAGAGATAGAGGAACGCGCCCGTGAAAAGCATCAGTGTAGACAATGCTCCGGGGATTGTCTCCGAAAGGAATATCACCACCGTGTTCACGTCTCCTTCAAGACGGTTGAGTATGTCTCCGCTGTGATGTGCGCCCTTTCCTTGCCATTCGGAGCGCAACACACGTTCCAGCATACGCTTCTGCATACGGTTTTGCGCACGGACTCCAAGGATATTCCGTATCCATGTCCCTGCTATGCCGAGCGCGAAATCGGCGAGGATGATACCGCCCATAAAACCTAAAGCGACGTATATATTGCCCTCCCTCGCATGGGACGCTATGTCTATGGTGTATTTTACGGCATAGACGGACAACAGGGACGCCACGACCTGCAACACGCCTGTAAGCGCATTGAGGAATGCCTGAAGGCGGTTGCCCTTGGCACTCTCCCACAGCCACCGCATGATGGCTGTCACAGGACGCTCCGTATGTAGTTGGTCAAGCATTTGGTGGTTTGGTGGTTTAGTGGTTTGGTGGTTTGGTGGTTTAGTCGTTTGGTGGTTTAGTCGTTTGGTAGCTGTGCCTTTTATAGCCGATATAGCCAATATAACCGGAATAGAAGCAATAGCCGTAAAACCG
>JAFTQG010000055.1 GCA_017462915.1 Prevotella sp.
ATAAAACTTGGTTATTTTTGAGATGTTTTAGTCTTGGAACGAAGGAGCATAGCGGGCTATGTGACTGAGTGACAAGGCGGAAACAGCCAAAAAGAACAAGGGTTATACATACAAGATATAACTATTTGCTTTATTATAGATGTTATCGTTTAATTTTGGCGACTTACTTCTATACATTATTTATATTCATTCGTTTGATTTTGCCCACTCATCCATCTGACTTTACCAGCTCATCCATCTGGTTTTGCCCGTCCACTCATTTGGTTTCGCCCGCCCGTTTACAGGCAGGGATGTCACAGTTCAGAACATCCGCGCCACCCTCTCTATGCCTGAGACAAGGGCATCTACTTCCTCACGGGTATTGTAAAGGGCGAAAGATGCACGCGCCGTACCGCTGACTCCGAGGCGTTCCATAAGCGGCTGGGCACAGTGATGACCCGTGCGGACGGCTATGCCGAGCCTGTCGAGCAACGTGCCGAGATCAAGATGGTGGATGTCGCCCACCTGAAACGATATGACAGCGTCCTTCATGGATGCGTCGGCAGGGCCGAATATCTTCATTCCCTCAATGGCATTCATCCTCTCCATGGCATAGCGTGTAAGCTCCTGCTCGTGGGAAGCGATATTGTCCATGCCGAGAGCCGTGACATATTCTATCGCCTTTGCCAGTCCGTGAGTGGCGACATAGTCGGGAGTGCCTGCCTCAAACTTGAACGGCAGCTGCCCGAAAACGGTCTTCTCGAACGTCACGCTCTCTATCATCTCGCCGCCACCCTGATACGGCGGCAGGCGGTCGAGCCAGTCTTCCTTGCCGTAAAGCACACCTATGCCTGTCGGACCGTATATCTTATGGCCGGAGAAGGTGAAGAAATCGCAGTCGAGTTCCTGCATGTCTACCTTGAAATGCGGTGTCGACTGCGCACCGTCTATCATCACCGGGACACCGTGTTCGTGGGCGATGCGTATGATTTCCCTTACCGGATTGACCGTGCCGAGGACGTTGCTGACATGGGTAACGCTGACGATCTTTGTCCTGTCGGAGAAGAGACGGACGTATGCTTCCATGTCGAGCGTGCCGTCATCATGCATCGGTATGACCTTCAGGGCTATGCCTTTCTTTGCCGCCTGTAGCTGCCACGGCACGATATTCGAGTGATGTTCCATCACGGAGAGTATCACCTCATCGCCTTCTCCCATAAAGGCGTCGGAGAAAGAGGACACGACAAGGTTCGCGCTCTCTGTCGTTCCGCGTGTGAAGATGACTTCGTTCACGGAACGTGCGTTGATGAACTGCCTTACCGTCTCGCGTGCCTGCTCATGCAGATCCGTGGCCTGCTGGGAGAGATAGTGCACCCCACGGTGTACATTGGCATTGACATTGTAGTATTCTTCCGTCATTGCCTCTATGACACACCGCGGCTTCTGTGTCGTCGCGGCATTGTCAAGATACACCAAGGGCTTATTGTAAACCTCGCGCCCCAATATAGGGAAGTCTTCCCTTACTGTCAATATATCGTACATTTCTTTTTACCTTTTTTATTCTCCAAGCAACGTTTCTTCTCGTAAAAGAAACGTTTTTTTTGTTTGAAAAGCAGCGTTTCTTATCCTAAAAGCCTCATTTCTGCCGCCTGACATACAGAGATGTCACGACAGAACATTGTGAACGGCCTTGCAGAAGCCGTATCAGCGGTAGTCTTCCGGCACCTCATCTGCCCATGCAGGGTAAGGCTCCACGAGAAGATGGCTGTTATAATAATGCCTGTTGCCTGTCACCTCGGGACCTATGAATGACGGTCGCTCAAAGGCTTCGCCGACACTGCCAAGCTCCACCTCCGCGAATACAAGTCCGTCGTTCAGCCCGTGAAACTCGTCTACCTCAAACGTATGCGCGCCGCTCCTGACGAGATAGCGCGTCTTCTCTATCAGTCCGCCGCGGCAGAGAGGGAGCAGATGCTCCGCTTCCGTCAGCGTTATCTCCTTCTCAAACTCATACCGGGACATCCCGCCGTCGGCAGAAGGTCCCTTTATGGTGAGGAAAGCCTTGTCGTCACGTATGCGGATACGCACCGTAGCGCCCTCGACAGCCATGTAACCCTGCCGTATGTCGCTGGCAGAGAAAGCCTGCGCGCGCCACGGCGTGCCAGCCTTCCTTACCAGAAACTTACGTTCTATTTCCTGTCCGCTCATTCAGTAAGTAAACAAAATCAAATGAATAGTTCTATATTATACCATACATTAATCTTGCCTGCCTACTTATCCAAGCATTATGACAAAATAGCCGAGGAAGGCCAAGGCGAGGACTATAAGCACGCCGAATATGGCATTTACTACGTTCTTTCCTTCCTGCTCGTCGCGTGCCGCCTTGCGTGCACGGCCGATTTCCTTTTTAGCTTTGTTGCGTGACATAGTTTTTGTATTTTAGTTGGTTTAGGCTCTTTGTTTCAAGGGTCATGTCCTTAGGCATGAAGCGTCGCTGCATGACCTGCAAGGACACTGCATCCGAAGGTCAGTCGGCTACCGGGAACTCCATGAGATATGCCTTTATGAAGCCGTCGAGCTTACCGTCCATGACGGCATCGACGTCTGTCGTCTGGTAGTTTGTGCGGTGGTCCTTCACCCTTCGGTCGTCAAACACGTATGAACGTATCTGGCTTCCCCACTCTATCTTCAGCTTTCCAGCCTCTATAGCAGCCTGCGCCTCCAGGCGTTTCTTCATGGCACGGTCATACAGCTGTGACTTGAGGAGACGCATGGCGTTCTCGCGGTTCTGCTGCTGCTTTCTCGATTCGGTATTGGCGATGAGGATTTCCTCCTCCTCACCCGTATCAGGGTCTGTGTACATGTACCTCAGTCGTACACCAGTCTCCACCTTATTGACATTCTGTCCGCCGGCACCAGAGGAGCGGAAGGTGTCCCATGACACCTTTGACGGGTCGACATAGACCTCAATGGTGTCGTCTACAAGCGGCGTGACGAAGACGGAAGCGAACGATGTCATGCGCTTTCCCTGCGCGTTATACGGGGAGACGCGCACAAGACGGTGCACGCCGTTCTCCGATTTCAGGAAGCCATAGGCATACTCTCCGCCCTCTATCTGCATGGTGACGGACTTGATTCCTGCCTCGTCGCCTTCCTGAAGGTCGGATATAGTGACCTTGTATCCGCCCTTTTCCGCCCAGCGCTGGTACATGCGCATAAGCATTTCCGCCCAGTCCTGCGCCTCTGTTCCTCCAGCACCGGAGTTGATTTTCAGCACGCAGTCCATCGGATCTTCCTCCTGACGGAGCATATTGCGCAGCTCGAGGGCGTCGATGGCCTTCACGGCACGCTCGTATGCAGCGTCGACCTCCTCTTCCGTCACCAGCTCGTCCTTGTAGAAATCGAACGAGAGCTGCAACTCATCGGCGGCCGTGCGCACCTCTTCATATCCGTCAATCCATTTCTTTATGCCCTTGACAAGCTTCATCTGCTCCTGTGCACGGGCAGGGTCTTCCCAGAAGTCCGGTGCCTGTGTGCGGAGGTCTTCCTCTTCATACTCGATTTTCTTCCTGTCGATGTCAAGGTACTTGTACAAGGCATCCGCCCTGTCCTGTATGTCTTTCAGTTGGTCAAGTGTTATCATTCTTCGTACATCTTGTTTATTATCTCTGAATAGTTCTTGCTCACTACATTGCGCCTTATCTTCAGCGTATTGGTTATCTCACCGTTATCGAGCGAGAAATGGTGAGGCATCAGCGTGAATCTCTTCACCTGCTCGTATCCGGCAAGCGACTGCTGGAGGGTCTCCATGCGCTCGGCGAACATCGCGTTGACCCTCGCATCGGCACACAAAGCCTCGCGGTCAGCAAACTCTATGCCGTTATCATAGGCATATTTCTCCAGCAGCGGGTAGTTGGGGACTATGAGTGCGGAGACGAACTTGCGCTTGTCGGCTATCACAGCCACCTGCTCCACGTATTTGTCCACGAGTATCTTCGACTCCACGAGCTGCGGTGCGATATACTTTCCATTGGAGGTCTTGTAGAGGTCCTTTATGCGTTCGGTGATATAAAGCTCGCCGTCTTTCATGTAACCCACGTCGCCTGTCCTGAAATATCCGTCGGGAGTGAAAGCCGCCGCGTTAAGGTCAGGGCGGTTATAGTAGCCCTTCGTGATGGTAGGCCCCTTTAGGAGTATCTCCCCTTCGTCGGAGAATCTTATGTCAAGGCTGTCTATCGGCCTGCCTATGCTGCCTATGGTGTAAGGCTCGCCGAGACGGTCATTGGAGACGGTGGCAAGGGATTCCGTCAGGCCGTATCCTACCATCATGAAAATACCGATGGAATGGACAAATTCTTCCACTACCGGCGACACGAAAGAGCCTGCCGTAGGGAAGAAATGGGGATGCTCTATGCCGAGGCGTTTCCTCACGAGCGAGAAGACGGTCCTGTCCATCAGCTTGTATTCGAGCTGCAGTGTCAGCGGCGGACGGCGACCCTTGCTGAGATAGTCGACATTATGGCGCTTGCCTACCGACAGCGCATGGCGGAAGAGGCGTTGCTGCATGGCGCTCGCGGCGTCTATCTCTGCCATCACGCCCGTATAGACCTTCTCCCAGAAGCGCGGCACAGACGACATGCAGGTAGGATGTGTCTCGCGCATGGCGTCCTGCACATCGTGGGGATTGGTATTGATTATCAGCGTGCAGCCCTCTGTAAGGGCAAGCAGCGCCCAGCCTTTCTCGAAGATATGGGTGAAGGGCAGGAAATTGAGTATCCTGTCTTCCGGCGTGAGGTCGAGACCCTTGTGGTTGTCCTTGAAGGCGGCGCGGAACTGTCCGTGGGTCAGCATCACGCCCTTTGGACATCCTGTCGTGCCCGAGGTGTAAAGGATACATGCCAAATCGTCCCATTTCACCGACGACAACCGCGCTTCGTACTCCGGGACGGTACGGCTGTCGTCGCCCATCTTGATGAAGTCATCGAAGTATACCGACGAGGGATCATGGCTCGAGAGCCTCACTCCGCGGTCGTAGACCACGAGCTTCTCCACCGTGGGACACAGATGCTGCACCCTCCGCGCACGGTCATACTGCTCCTGCTCTCCGCAGAAGATGAAGCGTATCGCCGCATCATCGACCATGAAACGCATGGTATCCTCGCTCGTCGTGGCATAGAACGGCACCGTGCAGGCCCTGATGCCCCAGGCTCCGAAGTCGGTATAGACATACTGCACGGTATTCTGCGAGAAGACAGCCACCTTCTCCTGCACTCCTATACCGAGGGACAACATCGCGAGGGAGACGCGGCGGACCTGAGCGGAGAAGGTGTTCCAAGACACTTCCTTCCAACGCTTGCCGCCGAAGTCCTTGTACTCAAGGGCTGTCTTCTCGCCGTAGATTCCTGCCTGGTCGTGGACAAGAACTGAGAGATGACTGTTTGTCTGCATACCTTATTGTATTTAAGTTGCTACAAAGTTACAATCTTTTTCCGAAAATGAAGAAGAAAAAAGGAAACTTTTTACTAACTTTGCACCAAAACACCGATAATGGACAAGGAAAAAATCATCACCGAAGCCGTAGAGCTCCTGTGCCGGCTCATAGCCACACCGCGCGTAAGCCGCGATGAAACCGCCGCTTCTGACATCATGGAGCAGTGGATGAGGGAGCGCCGGCTGTCTCCTTTGCGCTCGGGAAACAACCTCCTGCTCGTATGCCCAGACTACCGTCCCGGCCGCGAGACGGTGATGCTCAACGCGCATATCGACACCGTAAGGCCTGTGGCAAGCTGGACTCGCGACCCTCACTCGCCCGACATCGAGGGCGACAGGCTCTACGGCATAGGCAGCAACGACTGCGGAGGAGGACTCGTGACGCTGCTGCAGGTGTACCGCATCCTCGCGGAAAGGGAGCGGACATACAACCTCGTGTACCTCACCTCGTGTGAGGAGGAGGTGTCGGGCGTCAACGGCATACGGCGCGTGATACCCGAACTACAGTCTCTCGCGCCCGGGATAAAGGTCGATGTCGCCATCGTCGGCGAACCGACGGGTATGCAGCCTGCCATCGCGGAGAAGGGTCTGATGGTGATAGACATGACGGCGCGCGGGAAATCGGGCCACGCGGCACGCAACGAAGGGGTGAACGCCATATACGAGGCGCTGGACGATATGCTGTGGATACGCAGCCACAGGTTCGGGAAGGTCTCCGAACTGCTCGGTCCGACGCTCATGTCGCTCACTGTCGTCAATGCCGGCACGCAGCACAATGTGGTGCCCGACGAGTGCCGGATGGTTATCGATGTGCGTTCCAACGAGCATTACACAAACGAGGAAATCTTCGATGAAATCGGCAAAAACGTGAAGTCTGAGATAAAGGCGCGCTCCTTCCATCTCCACTCCTCACACATCTCTCCCGAGCATCCATTAATAAAGAAATGTGTATCCATGGGCATGACGCCGTTCGGTTCGCCGACACTCTCCGACCAGGCGCTGATGCCGTGGCAGTCGTTCAAGCTCGGTCCGGGCGATTCGGCACGCTCACACTCTGCCGACGAGTATATCAGAATCTCCGAACTGCGCAACGCTCTCGACACGTACCTTGAACTGCTCGGATGAAAAAGGTCACCTCTCACCACACAAAAGGTCACCTTTCGCCCTGCAAACCGTAACCTTTCATTAAATAAAAAGTCACCTTTTATAAATATATGCGTCACTTGCTGTCTCCAGTAGGTGACGCTTTTTGTATAAAGCACTATAGTACAAGGATTTATATGTAAGACAAAACTGTCAGAAACAGAGCCCTGACGGCAGTCTGAAATGACATTTTTATCATGAAAGAAGAAAAAAACGAAAAAAAATCATATTTCCCTGTAACTTTTCCGCCGTACAATCGTCTACTGTATAGATAAGGCAAAAAACAACGATGATGGACTATAAGTACATAGAACAGTTGCTCGAGCGTTACTGGGAATGCCAGACGACGCTGGAAGAGGAGGCTATCCTGCGCGCATTCTTCGCACAGGACAATGTCCCTGTGCAGCTGTTGCCGTACCGTCAGCTCTTCATGGCACAGAGCGAGGAGCAGAAGCAGGTGAGGATTTCCGATGATTTCGAGAGCCGCATCCTCTCCATCATAAACGACGAGAAGCCTGTCAAGGCACGCACGATAACGCTCTCGCAGCGTCTGCGCCCACTCTACAGGGCGGCAGCGGTCGTGGCTATCATCGTCACTCTCGGCACAGCGGCGCAGAAAGCCACAGAGCCGACAGACTCGCCCTACCCTTCACAGATGGCAAAGGAGCCTGCGGTAAGCAACGGTCCTTCGGTGGCAGTGAAAGACAGCGTGAAGTCTGACACAATCAAATTCGGCAAGCAGCACTCGCAACTCAGCGACATGCCGGAGATGATAATCAAGTAAGATATTTTCTAAGCTTTCCAGATATACATAAAACAATCTATTAAAACACTACTCTGATAACACCCTAATAGAAAAAGGACTGGCAGAAATGTCAGTCCTTTTTCTTTGGTCGCGGGCGGTATGGCGGCGGTAAAGTAATAGCCGCTATAGAAGACATAGAGCCTTGCAGGGCTTTTTTGCGGAAGGATTCTTGCTATAGCCGATATAGCCGGAATAGCCGATATAGATTCTATTACGGCTATATAGGCTATCCTGCGCGCCTTTCCTCCCCGAAACCGTCACTATTCAAACACCAGAAGCTCCAGCGTCTCCTGGCGGAAGAGGTCGTTTGCCACGGCAAGGATGTCTTCGGCTGAGACCTTGTCTATATCGGCGCACAGCGCACTGACGTCCTTCTCCCAGCCGTAGTGTAGGAAAGACTTCGCGAAATCAAGCGTGAAGCTCTCACGGGAGTCGCACGCAAGGGCTATCTGTCCCTTCAGCTGACGCTTCGCCTGCAAAAGCCTGCGTGGTGAAAGGGGCTTCGCCATAAGGCGGTCAAGCTCGCGGCGCACAAGGCGCAGACACCGCTTGACATCGTGAGGGTCACAACCGAAATACACAGACCACAGGCCTGTATCGGCAAAGCTCGCCATACCGCTCTCCACGGTGTATACAAGGCCGTTCTTCTCCCTCAGCGCCATATTGAGCAGCGAAGACATCGCCGGTCCGCCGAGGATATTGTTGAGGAGGTAGAGCGGTATGCGGCGAGGGTGATTGATGTCGTATGCACGACGTCCGAGAAGGACATGGGCCTGGTGAGTGCCATTGACGACAATCTCCTCTGCCACGGGAGGGACAAAGGACTGCCGGCTGTCGGCAGGGACAGCGAGGATGTCTTTGTGCAGTTTCGTGAGCATACGCTTGAGGCTCTCGAACGGGATGTCGCCGTTTATGAAGAACACCGCATTGTCGGGACGGTAGAGACGCTGCGTGAAGCGCAGTGCGTCGGCAGAGGAGAACGAGCGCACGCTCTCCTTTGTACCGAGGACGCTGTGGCCGAGAGGATGTCCGCGGAAGATGCGGTTCTCAAACTCGTCGTAGATAAGTTCTGCGGGCGAGTCGTTGTATGACTCTATCTCGTCGCAGATGACCTCCTTCTCCTTCTCCAGTTCCGCCTCGGGAAAGACGGAGCGGAAGACCATATCGGTGAGCAGATCCACGGCGCGCGGAAGATGTTCCTTCAGGCAGGCGCAGTAGTAGACCGTCGCTTCCTTGTTGGTATAGGCATTGAGCTCGCCGCCGACACTCTCTATGCACTGTATCACCTGCCACGCCCTGCGGCAGGAAGTGCCCTTGAAGGAGGCGTGCTCGCAGAAGTGCGCCAGTCCCTCCTCGCCCTGCCGCTCGTCTCTTGTGCCAGCCTTCACGGCATAGCCGCAGTAGATGACATTGCCTGCCGAAGGATGCTGTATGATGCGGAGCCCGTTGCTAAGTGTGAATGTATTGTACATGAGGGGATTTATGGTTGTTTGGTGGTTTAGTTGTTTAGTGATTTGCAATAGCCGGAATAGCCGATATAGCCGGAATAGGAACTAATAACTAAACCACTAAATAACTAAACCACTAAATAACTAAACGACTAAACGACTAAATAACTAAACCACTAAATAACTAAACCACTAAATAACTAAACGACTAAACGACTAAATAACTAAACGACTAAATAACTAAACCACCATTACAGCAATTCGTTTACGAAGATGACAAGTATCAGCGCAGGTATCACCCAGCTGACAAGGAAATAGAAGACCTTCGGGAACCAGCGGAGATTTATCCCGCCGTCGTTGGTGAGCATACGCGTGACCTCCCTCTCTCCGAATTTCCGCATCAGCAGACACATGAATATGCCGCCGACAGGCATCGCGAACTTTGCCACAAAGAAGTCGAAGAGGTCAAAGAGTCCCATGCCGAACACTGTCACTCCGCTCCACTCTCCGAAGGACATCGAGCAGGCGAAGCCCGTGAAGCATGTCACGGCGGCTATTGCCGTGGCGGCTTTCCAGCGCTTCATGCCGAACTTCTCGGTGACGAAGGCCGTGGTAATCTCAAGCATGGAGATACTCGATGTGAGGGCTGCCATGACGAGAAGGACATAGAACAGCAACGTCACGGCATAGCACAGCCACGGTGTCGCGCCGAAAGCCTGGTTGAAGACATTGGGCAGCGTTATGAAGACCAGCGACGGACCGGCATCAGGGTTTATGCCCACGGACATCGCCGCAGGGAAGATAATCACGCCTGCCACTATCGCCACAAGGGTGTCTATGGCGGCGATGTTGAAGGCGTCTTTCACGATATTCTCCTCGTTGGAGAAGTATGAGGCGTATGTCATGAGCGAGCCTATGCCGACACTGAGCGTGAAAAACGCCTGTCCCATCGCGCTCAGGGCAACATCGGGAGTGAGCTTCGAGAAGTCTGGACGGAAGAGGAATTCCAGTCCGCGTGACGCATCGGGAAGCGACAGCGAGCATACGGCAAGGACTATGAGCAGGACAAAGAGCAGGGGCATCATTATCTTGGAACCGCGCTCTATGCCTTTCTGCACGCCCATGACCGTTATCGCCGCGGTGAGTATCACGAAGGCTACAAGCCATAAGGCTGGGGCAAAGGGGTCGGAAGAGAACTCCGCGAATGCCCGTCCTGTCTCCTCCACCGTCATATCCATCATGCCTCCCATGCCTGCCGTGACGGTATAGCCGAGAGTCCATCCTGCCACGACGCTGTAATAGGAGAAGAGCATGAAACCGGCAAGGACACATATCGCGCCGGTAAAGCGGAACAGCAAGGCGAGCGGCCGCGAGACGGACACTCCGCTGTTGCGCGACAGCCCCTTGAAGGTGGCGTAGCAGTTGGTGCGTGCCCGTCTGCCGAGGGCTGTCTCGCAGATAAGGACAGGCACTGCCACGGTGATTATGAAGCCTATGTAGAGGAGTATGAATGCCGCTCCGCCGTGTGCGCCTGTCTCACAGGGGAAGCGCCAGATATTGCCCAGTCCCACTGCACTGCCTGCAGCGGCAAGAATGGCACCCATACGCGAGCCGAAAGTCGCTCTGTTGTCCATGGTTGGTGGTGTTTGGTCGTTTGGTGGTTTGGTGGTTTGGTCGTTTGGTGGTTTGGTGGTTTAGTCGTTTGGTCGTTTGGTGGTTTAGTCGTTTGGTCGTTTGGTGGTTTGGTGGTTTGGTTGATAGTGGATAGCCGGAATAGCCGATATAGCCGGAATAGAAGCTATCAGCCAAACCACAAAACAACCAAACCACTAAACCACCAAACTACTAATCCCTATTAATCTCCTTTATCAGACGGTCGGCCTTGCCCCACTTGTCCATCATGAAGAGGACATAGCGTATATCCACGCAGATGCAGCGTGCAAGGGTCGCGTCGAAGAATATATCGGCAGAGAGGGAATCCCAGTTGCCGTCGAAGGCAAGGCCTATGAGACGGTTGTTGCCGTCGAAGACAGGGGAGCCCGAATTGCCGCCGGTGATGTCGTTGCTTGTGAGGAAGCAGAGATTCATCGTGCCGCTGACAGGGTCGTTGTACTGTCCGAAATCCTTTGCAGAGAAGAGCTCATGCATCACCGGTTCGGCATAATACTCGAAGTTATAGTCCTTGCCGGCAGTCTTCTCGTCGCCGAGCAGCATCTTCTTATATAAGGAAGAAGGCTCTGTATAGTAGCTGCTCTTCTTGCCGTTGAGCAGGTATCCTCCCACCTGTCCGTAGGACATGCGGAGCGTGAAGTTGGCGTCGGAATAGTGAGGCATGTCCTCCTCCATGCGTATCTTCGCGTCGCAGAGCATACGCTCCTGATCGCTGATGGACTGATGGATGTCCTCCGTGCCCTTGCGTATGAGCTGCATGGTGGCGAGAAGGTCCTGACCCATCTGTACGGCGATGTCCTCCGACATCTCCTTCTGTACCTTCTTCTTATTGAAATAGATAGGCTCTGACGACATCAGGCGTGACTGATAGAGCTTCTCGACGTAGCCCTCATAGTCGTTGCCGATGGTCTTGTAGAAGTCCGGCACATACTCTGCAGGCACCTGCTCCTTGTAGTTCTTGAGGAGAGCGACAAGGACTTCCTTCTCTGTGGCAAGGTCCCAGGACTCTGAATTGTCCTTGAACTGGTTGTACTGCCTCTTCTTGTTCTTCTCTGGACCATAGACCGGCGCACCCATGGCATAGCGCATGGCACGTGTCACGATTTCGTTTGTGCGGAAGAATGTCTCGCTGAAGTATGTCAGCGCCTTCTGCCTGTCGTAGAGACGGCCATAGAGACGGCCGAGACTGTCGATGTCGAGCTGTCCCTTGAGGTAGCCTGTGCTGTCCTGATAATGCTTTATGAGAGCCTCGTGGCGCTGCTTCAAGCCGATGATGTCAAGGGAGTCGATGCACTTGTTCATGCCGAGGGAGTTCTTCCAGTAGTTCGCGCTCTGCGCATACTTTGAGTCATACTTGATGCGCACAGCCTCATCGGCACGCATGTGGCGCAGCATAACCTCCTGACGCACTGTACGTACCTGATAGCGAGGAGCATTGCCGGCATCGCGCATCAGCTGTATTCCGAAGCTCGAGAGATAGCGCTCGGTGCTGCCGGGGTAACCCATAGTCATGGCAAAATCGCCCTCCTTGTAGCCTTCCTTGCTCACACGGGCATAGACCTCAGGATGATAAGGGACATTGTCCTTGGAGTATTTTGCAGGGCCGCCTGTCTTAGGGTCGCAATATACACGGAAGACGGAGAAGTCACAGGTCTGGCGAGGCCACATCCAGTTGTCAGTCTCGCCTCCGAACTTACCCATGGACTTAGGGATGGCGAAGACGAGGCGCACATCGTGGAAGTCGCGGTAGGTGGTGAGATAGTATTTGTTGCCCTCGTAGAAAGGATTGAGCTCCACGCGGAGTGTGGAGTCTTCCTTATGCACACGCTCCTGCTCGAGAGCCTCAAGGGAGTCGATGATTACCTCGCGGCGTGTGTAAGGGAGGTTGTTTATGTCGTGCTTCATGACCTCGTCGGTATAGTCGCGCTGTGAAATCATGAACGCCACGAAGAGATTTTCGTTAGGAAGCTCCTCCTCAAACGACTTGCTCACGAAACCGTTGAGCATGTAGTCGTGCTCCACTGTAGAGTGTGAGCGTATCGCCTCGAAGCCGCAATGGTGGTTGGTGAATACGAGTCCGTCGGGAGAGACTACCACTCCTGAGCAGAAACCGCCGAAGTTGACAACAGCCTTCACTATGGCGTTGGAGTCGTTGTACAACTGATTGTAAGGCAGATGGTAACCCTCAGTCTGCATTTTCTCATAAACAGCCTGCGGAAGATTGGACAGTGTCCACATTCCCTCGTCAGCCTTTGCCTGGAAAGCTCCGAAGAGCGACTGGGCGAGGAAAGCGATGATAAATAGTTTTCTCATTGTTCTTATTATTGTTTTTGTTATCGTTTATCTTCTGTTTTTTGCCGATTTCATCGATAAAATCGTTAAAACACGGTATCTGACGCCAGCCTTTCTCATGTCAGGACAAGAGCACACATGCCATCCTGCACCATCTCAGAACCTCACGGAGAAAGCTCCTCCTATGGTGAAATATGTCATCTGCTTCCGTGTCTCAGCAGAGACAGCCTGCTCAACGTCCTGTCCACGGGATGCCTGCGGATACCTATTATATATATAGCGGCACTTGGAAGTGTCGATGTCGGCGAATATCTTCCATGCGAACCGGTCTCTGTAACGCCACGAGGCACTGAGGCCTGCCACCCAGTTGACGGCACATCCGCCCTTGACATTCATGAGTTCGGAGGGCGAAGGGCTGTCTTCCATGACGCTGATGCCGTCATACAGGCGTATGCCGCAAAGTGCCTTTGCACCGAGAGAGACACTGTTGCCGAGAGGGAGACTGGCGTAAAGGCCTGCATCCAGTGACGTGTCGGTGAAGATGTTGTCGTCTATATATGCCTTGTCGCCGTAGCTTTCCGCCACGGAAGGCAGGTCGGCAGGGGTCAGGGTGACACGCGCCATGCCGCCGACGCCGATGTTTTCGTGGAAAAAGTATGCTTCCTCCGCACCTGCCACGGTACTTGTGCAGAGCCCGACGGTCTCTCCCTGACCGCCGATGCCGTCGAAATGCAGCGTGCCGGAGTGCATTCCGACACCCATCTGTATATCCACGAACGACGGACGGACGGCATACTGCTCCGCATCTTGCTCCAGACGCTGCAGTCCGCGGTTGCCGTAGATAAGGTCGCCGATGAAATATCCGAGTTCAGCAGAGAGGATTCCTATGCCTGCTCCTGCCACGACATCGCTCACCCAGTGGCGGTGGTGTGCCACGCGGAGGACACTTGTCCCTGTCGCCACGGCATATCCGCCCACGGAAAACCATGGCGAGCGCGTCAGGCCGTACTCCTTATGGAGGACAGTAGCTGCCGCAAAGGCTGTCGCGGCATGGCCCGAGGGGAAGGAATGTCTGTCGGAATTGTCCGGGCGTGTCTCGTGGAAAGCGCGCTTTGCCATACTCACCGTGGCGGCCATGATGACGTTTGAGGCCAGTGCCGATGTCGCGAGGCGCGGCCAGTCGGAACGGCCTTCATATCCTGCGACCTTCAGTCCTGCAATAAGGGCATACGGTGCGAAGCGCAGATAGTTCTCCGCCTCATGCTTCCCGTTGCTTGTCACGACAATGCTTGTAGGCTGAAACGACCGTTTCCCCTCCTTTATGACAAGGGCAGAGAGCACGACAGGCAGTCCGGCATACGTGACATCACGCTTCCATCCGTAATACCTCTTGGCGTCACCCATGTCGAGGCATTTCTCGCCGAGGAAGTTCCGGTAACGGCGCAGCGTGTCGGCACGCGTCTCCCTGACGGCACTGACGGAATCGGCAGTGTCGGCATATATGCTGGAGGAGCACGCAAGAGCCGCCGTAATGACAAGAATCCGCAACCTACACATTATTATATATTGCGCTTTATCTCCGCGACTCCTGCCGTGAAGATAGGATTTGTCATGTTGATAATCTCAAAATAGGCGGATTCACCGTATAAATCGCGTGCTATAAGTGCGCGTAGCTGTTCCGTAAGGTAAGGTCTTGTCCGCTGCTTCTCGTCATCATCCTTTGGCTCTACTTTCTGTTTCTTTCCCTCCTCCGCTATGGCTTCGAAGAGCGATTCTGGCAGGACATAACGCTGCTTGAAGTCGTCCAAGGTCTTGAATTTCCGCAGTTGGCGGCGGTTCTTGTCATAATACTTTATCGCTTCCTGCACGACAATGCCCTTGGCTACGAGCGAACGATGGTAGCGTGTGTACTGCAGAGTGTCGAGAGGCACGAAGATATCGGGCATGATGCCTCCTCCGCCGTACACCGTGCGGTGGTTGCGGAGCGTCTCGAACCTCAGCGAATCGGCGAAATGTATGGAGTCACGGCATGTCAGTTCGCCATGTTTCAGGCGCTGTTCAAAGTCGAGGTCATAGTCTTTCCTGCCACCTGCCTTGTACGGTTTCTGTATGCACCGTCCCGTAGGAGTATAATAATGTGAGACGGTGAGGCGTATCATCGAACCGTCAGGAAGCTCCACAGGACGCTGCACCAAGCCCTTTCCGAAGGTGCGGCGTCCGACGATGATGCCGCGGTCCTGATCCTGTATCGCGCCGGAGACTATCTCTGCCGCGGAAGCCGTGAACTCATTGACGAGCACAACTATCTTTCCCGTCTTCAACCTGCCTCTGCCGTCGGCCTTCGACTCATGGCGCGGCACGCTTCTTCCTGTTGCATAAACGATGAGATCGCCCTTTTCGAGAAATTCGTTGGCGACATCCTCTGCCGCGGAGAGGTATCCTCCGCCGTTGTCCTGAAGGTCGAGGACAAGGTCTGTCATGCCGAGCCGCCTCAGCGAGTCTGCCGCCTGGAGCATCTCCTTATGGGTCGTCGCACCGAAATTGCCGAGGCGTATATATCCTATCCCCGGTTCTATCATGTACGCCGCATCCATGGAGTGTACAGGAATCTTGTCGCGCCGGATGGTGAAAGCCAGCGGCTTGCGCTCTCCGGCACGCTTCACAAGGACATTGACCTTTGAGCCTTTCTTGCCGCGGAGACGTTTCATGATGTCCGCACGCGACATCTTCACACCGGCGATGGCTGTATCGTTGACGGCGATGATGCGGTCTCCGGCGACGATGCCCACCTTCTCCGACGGTCCGCCGTGCACTGTCTGCAACACGATGAGCGTATCCTCGATGACATTGAACTGCACCCCTATACCGTCAAAGTTTCCCTGCAACGGTTCGTTGAGCTCACGGGTCTCCTTGGCGGTGGTGAATGACGAGTGCGGATCCAGCTTCTCAAGCATACCGCGGATGGCATTCTCGGCAAGCTCGTTGGCGTCCACACTGTCCACATAAAGGTTCTCCACGGCCATGTGGGCTATCTGCAACTTGCGCAAAGGCGAGTCGGCACCGAGGCTGATTTTCAGTTGTCCTGCCGCCGTAAGAGGCAAGAGCAGGAAGAGTATAAGCAGTTTTTTCATTGTAGTGGCTGGGTAATATAATGGCGGAGATGGCCGAAATAGCCGGAATAGATGTTATAGCCAGGATAGATGTTATAGTCGGGATAAGGCAAAGACCCACAACCGTATAACCGTCTAACCATATAACCGTCTATAACCGCCCACGACCGTCAAGACCTTCCATCAATCTTCCTCTTCGGGAATATCCTTTTCTATCACAAGATTGTTTATGATAAAGTCCTGACGGTCGGGAGTGTTCTTGCCCATATAGTAGGCAAGGAGTTTCTGCACCTGGTCTTCCTGACGCAGCGTGACCTGCTCAAGACGGATGTCAGGACCGATGAAACCGGCAAATTCGTCAGGGGAAATCTCTCCCAATCCCTTGAATCGCGTAATCTCAGGGTCGGGCGAAAGCTCCTCTATGGCACGCTGGCGCTCCTCGTCGCTGTAGCAGTAGCGCGTGATGAAGTCCTTGGGCTTCTCGTTGCGTGCCTTCAGTTTCTCGTCCTCAGCCTTCACGACGGCCTTGTTCTTAATCTTTGTACGCCTGTTGCGCACACGGAAAAGCGGTGTCTGAAGGATATACACATGCCCCTTGCGCACCAGCTCCGGGAAGAACTGGAGGAAGAATGTGATGGTCAGCAGGCGTATGTGCATGCCGTCGACATCGGCATCTGTCGCCACGATGACCTTATTGTAGCGCAGCGAGTCGAGACCGTCCTCGATGTCAAGGGCTGCCTGCAGGAGATTGAACTCCTCGTTCTCGTAGACCACCTTCTTTGTAAGTCCGAAGGAGTTGAGGGGCTTTCCGCGGAGGGAGAACACCGCCTGGGTGTTGACATTGCGGCTCTTGGTGATGGAGCCCGAGGCGGAATCGCCCTCGGTGATGAATATGGAGGACTCCTCCTTGAGAGGATTCTTGAAGTCGGAGTAGTGCACACGGCAGTCGCGGAGCTTCGGATTGTGGAGGTTTGCCTTCTTGGCACGCTCGCGTGCGAGCTTCGTAACGCCTGCCATCGCCTTGCGCTCACGCTCTGAAGAGGTGACTTTCTCGAGGATGACATCGGCGACATCGGGATTCTTGTGCAGGAAATTGTCCACCTCGGTATGGACGAAATCTCCGATATACTTATTTATGCTGACACCGTCAGGAGACATCTGCAGCGACCCGAGCTTTATCTTCGTCTGCGACTCGAACATCGGTTCCTCGACATTCACTGCCACAGCCGCCACGATACCGTTACGGATGTCGGTGAATTCGAAGGATTTCTGGAAAAAGTCCTTCAGCGTCTTGGCGATATGCTCCTTAAAGGCCGACTGGTGAGTGCCGCCCTGTGTGGTATGCTGTCCGTTGACAAAGGAGTGGTACTCCTCGCCGTACTGGTTGGCGTGGGTGAAGGCTATCTCGATGTCCTCTCCCTTGATATGCACTATCGGATAGAGCGGCGCGGTGGACATCGTGTCCTTCAGGAGGTCGGCAAGTCCATGGCGCGAGGCTATGCGGCGGCCGTTGTGCATGATGATGAGCCCGGAATTGAGGTAGGTATAGTTGCGGAGCATCTCTGCGACTATGTCGTCATGGAACTTATAGTTGACGAAAAGCGTCTCGTCGGGCTCGAAGAAGATGAATGTGCCGTTCTCCTCCTCCGTGTCCTGCGTATCGTCAGATATGAGCAGTCCTCGCTCAAAGCAGGCGCGGCGCACCTTCCCGTCACGGTAGGAGCGCACCTCGAAGCGTGTGGAGAGGAAGTTGACGGCCTTCACGCCGACACCGTTCATGCCGACAGACTTCTTGAAAGCCTTGGAGTCATACTTGCCGCCGGTGTTGAGCTGCGACACCGCCTCGATCATCTTGCCCTGCGGGATGCCGCGTCCGTAGTCGCGGATGGAGACGCGCAACTGCTCGTCGACATCCACCTCTATGCGCTTTCCGGCATTCATGCGGAACTCGTCGATGGAGTTGTCTATGGCTTCCTTGAGAAGCACGTATATGCCGTCCTCGGCATGACTGCCGTCTCCGAGACGGCCGATGTACATGCCCGGGCGTGTACGGATATGCTCTACATCGGAGAGCTTGCGGATATTGTCGTCGGTATATGCTACCTGTTCTTCCTGTATTTCCATATTGGTGGTTTTGTGGTTTGGGTGGTTGGTGGTTTGGTTATTTGTTATTTGGCGGTTTGGGATAGCCGGAATAGCCGATATAGCCAGAATAGAAGCCATCAACCAAACCACTAAACAACTAAACAACTAAACCACTACTAAATCTTCTTCTTCCAGCAGACGCGGCGTTTATGGTTGCGGCGCTCGAACATGTCCCATTGTCCCTGCACGGCGGTGTTCGTCTCCATCTCCAGCTGTGTCTCCGCCCATTGCACGCCGTATTTGTGGAAATACGGGATGAGGTCGTAGAAGAAGAGCGCGTTGACTCCCTTGTTCCTGTATTCGGGAAGCACGCCGATGAGGAGGAGGTCGATGCCCTCCGACTTGTGTGACATGAGGAAGCGCAGGAGATGGAACCATCCGAAGGGAAGGAGCCTGCCGCGGCGGCATTTCTGCAACACCCGCGCCATGGAAGGCACGGTGACGCCGACGCCGACGATGTCGTGTCCGGGAGTGTTCCAGTCTTCTACAAGCGTCACGAGATTGAGGTCGAGCACTATGGAGAACTTGCTCACGAGCTGGTCTATCTGCCTATCGGTCAGTTCGCTGTAGCCGTAAAGGTCCTTGTACGTGGCGTTTATCAGCGAGAATACCTTATGCCCCATCTTCTCCTTGCCGTAGAGCTCGCTGCGCTTCACCTTGCGTATATGCAGGTTGTAGCGTTTCATTACCATCTCGGAAATCTTGACATACTTCTCCGGCATCTTTTCCGGGACAAGTATGTTGTACTCGTTGTAGCGGTTGTCTACCTCGAAACCGCCTATCTCCTCGAATATCCGAGGGTAATACTCATAGTTGTACAGCGTGGCGATGGTGCTCAACTCGTCGAAGCCGTATACCAGCATACCCTCGCTGTCCATGTCCGTAAAGCCGAGCGGACCGGTCATCTGCTCCATGCCGTGCCTCCGTCCGTAGTCGGCGACAGCATCGAGCAGCGCCTCGGCGACGGCCTTGTCCTCGACAAAGTCTATCCAGCCGAAACGCACATCCTTGCGTCCCCATTTCTCGTTGGCCTTGCGGTTGATGATGGCGGCTACCCTTCCTACGGGCTTGCCGTCCTTGTATGCCATGAAATACTCCGCCTCGCAGAAGTCGAAGGCGGCATTCCTGTCTCGTGAAAGCGTGTCCATCTCGTCGCTGTAGAGCGGAGGGACATCGTATGGTGAACCTTCATAAAGGTCGTAATGGAAATCTATGAACCGTCCCAGGTCTTTCTTCGTCTCTACCCTGCGTATCTCTATATCTGTCATATTCAGTGTTTTGGGTCGTTGTCTTTTGCTTTTTCCTTTCTGCATAAATAATGTTTGGGCGCAGACGCGCATAAAACGCCACAAAGATAATAAAAATAAACGTATCCGTGACATTTCACCTTTGAAAATTATTTTTTTTTAGAGGTTCAGACAGAAAGGTGACCCTTTTCCTTGCAAAAGGTGACCTTTTATACGGCAAAGGGTGACCTTTTGCGATGCAAAATGCCACCCTCCGTTCTCTTTCCTGTAACTGGTTGTGGGTTAGAGTTTTCTGGGGTTGTGGGTCTTGGGCTTTTGGCGATAGCCGATATAGCCGGAATAGCCGATATAGCCATTATAGTCTCTATAGCTTCCATTCCGGCTATATCGACTATTCCGGCTATCCACTCAATCTAAAAGCCTCACCTCCTCGCGCATACAACGATACGGTGCTCGCCGAGGATTGTCGTCCCGAAGACATATATCTCGCCGCCGTCTTTCAGCCGCAGGCGCTTGCGCAGTTCATCGGCTGACATGGGGAAATTCCTCACTGCCACATTCGCGCGAGCCGATTCGCCGACAGTCTCTGCCAAGACCCTGCGCAGCTCCTTCTTGTTCATTGTCGAGACAGCGAGGATGCGGAAGCTCCTGCCTGGAAAAACAGCGGTGGAATCGGCGTTTTTCACAACAAACAAGTGGGACATCCTGTCAAGGGCTGCCACCCCGAAACGTGCGGTGAATTCGGCAAAATTGCCCGATTTCATTATCGAGGCATTAGGCACGACAAGTGTATCGTCTGCCGACGGACAGGCGTCTGTTATGCGCAGCATGGCCTTCCCGCCGTCGTTGTCCTGCGACAGCCCGCACTCGAAGATATCATTGTCGTTGACACACACGACCTTTACGGGCTTCTCGCCGTCTTCCGCGACAAGGACAAGCTCCTTGCACTCGTTCTTCACGGAGACGATGTGTACCTCCGACACTCCCTCCGCCAACCGGCAGGCTTCCCTGTGGTCGAGCATCGGCGAGAGCTTCACTATCACTCTCCGCGCCTTCTCGCGCAAAAGGGGCAGCAGGGCGAGGAAATCCGGCGTGCAGTCGGTGATGGCATACGTCTTCCTGCCGTTCGTGTCGCGGCGTGCAGGGTCAAGGTATATCGTGGTCTTCTCACGCCATTCCACCTCCGACGGCAGGGACTGGAGAAACGGTTCGCAACATCCGCAGACGACACGCGTGTTGTCCATCCCGAGGACGGAGAAGTTATGGCGCGCCGTATCGCAGAGATGCTCCTGACGCTCCACATAGATAGCCTCGCCGAAGCCTTGCGACATATAGGAGAAGTCCACACCGAAACCTCCTGTAAGGTCGATGAAACGGGCGTTTTTCTTCTCCTCCGGGCTCTCGCGACATATACTGTCGCGCTTATATACGGCGGTCTGCTCGCTCGAACACTGCTCCATGGAGACATGCGGCGGATAGAGCACGCCGTCGCGAGCTGCCCACATCGGCAGCTTCGTGCGCGCCCTCTGCCAGCCGTCTATCTGCTGCAGGGCAAAGTGCATGTCCACGCCCGACTGGCTCTTCAGGGCAAGTCGGCGGACATCATCGTCACGGTGCAGGGTGATATACTCCTCTGTTGTCATGGCTTTTGCTGGGTTTTTCGGACGGCATGGATGCCTTTTTCCGTGAAAAATGAAAAATTATGGTGCAAAGATATAAAGAATTTGCCAAATAATTCGTAAATTTGTAGCAAATTATGCCGTTTCAGCCAGTGCGCGCGGATTCCCAAGGGAATGTCCGTCGCTGTATCGTGGTGTGGACGACTGTAAAGGTTACTGACTATGGATGAAGATTTCGACATAAGGAGACAAGGACAGAAAGGTACGGAGAAGGACTTCGAGAACGCTCTCCGCCCTCTCGAATTCGGCGATTTCACCGGACAGAAGAATGTGGTGGAGAACCTCCAGGTGTTCGTGGAGGCGGCGAAATACCGCGGCGAACCTCTCGACCACACCCTGCTCCACGGACCTCCGGGACTGGGAAAGACCACGCTCTCGAACATCATCGCCAACGAACTCGGTGTGGGATTCAAGATAACCTCTGGCCCTGTCCTCGACAAACCGGGCGACTTGGCGGGCATCCTGACGTCTCTCGAACCGAACGACGTGCTGTTCATCGACGAGATACACCGTCTCAGCCCTGTCGTGGAGGAGTATCTTTACTCCGCGATGGAGGACTACCGCATAGACATAATGATAGACAAGGGACCTTCGGCAAGGAGCATACAGATAGACCTCAACCCCTTCACCCTTGTCGGCGCGACGACGCGCTCGGGACTGCTGACGGCTCCGCTGCGTGCGCGATTCGGCATAAACATGCACCTCGAATATTACGATCCTGAGACGCTCATGCGCATAATACGCCGCTCGGCGAAGATTCTGCAGGTGCCTATCTCCGACAAGGCTGCCATGGAAATCGCACGCCGCTCACGCGGAACGCCGCGTATAGCTAACGCCCTGCTGCGCCGAGTGAGGGACTTCGCACAGGTGAAGGGTAACGGCAGCATCGACACGGCGATAGCGGAGATGGCGCTCACGGCCCTCAACATCGACTCTTTCGGCCTTGACGAGATAGACAACAAGATACTCCTGACTATCATAGACAAGTTCAGGGGCGGCCCTGTCGGCATCTCAACGATAGCCACCGCCATAGGCGAGGACGCAGGAACAGTGGAGGAGGTCTACGAGCCTTTTCTCATCATGGAGGGCTTCATGAAAAGGACTCCGCGCGGACGTGTGCTCACAGAACTGGCATACCGTCATCTCGGCAGGGACGTCTACTCGGCAGGAGAGCGACAGCCGTCACTGTTTGACATGTAACCGCAAGCGGCACAAAAAACAAAAGACAAGAATCATATCTCCTATTGTGGCTATTACGGCTATAAAGGCTATTACAGCTATCACCGCACCGCATCACCGCAAACCGTATAACCACACAAATCCGCATAAAACCGTATCAAAATGCGCACAGCAATATTCACCGGGACTTTCAATCCCTTCACCATCGGGCACGCAGACATTGTAGAGCGTGCGCTGAACATCTTCGACAAGGTGGTTATCGGCATAGGATACAACCCTGACAAGGAGGGCACTGCCTCTGTGGAGGAGCGCGTGGAGCAGATAAAATCCGTCTATGACGGCAACGGACACGTGGAGGTAGAGGCATACATGGATATGGCGGCAGACCTTGCGGCGAGACATGACGCCGTGGCTGTCGTGAAGGGTGTCCGCTCGGTGGCGGACTATGAATACGAGCGCAACCAGGCGGAGTACAACCGTCTGTTAGGTGACGGGCTCGAGACGGTGCTGTTCTTCTCGCGTCCTGAACTTTCCGCGCTCTCGAGCAGCGGAGTGCGCACACTGCAGATGTTCGGCAAGGACACAAGCAAATTCCTGCCTTGACAAGGCAAGGAAATATCTCAAGGAGAATACATTTACAGAGAAAATATCCGATGAAATGGGCGTTTTTACGCTATTACGACAAACATACAAACATAGAAGACCATGATAAGTTACAATGCGGAGAACGTAAGCATGCCTCATATAAAGAAGCGTGAGGTGACAAGATGGATAAGGCAGGTGGCAGCCTCATACGGCAGAACCGTCGGAGAGGTGGGCTATCTCTTCTGTGACGACGAGAAGATACTCGAGGTGAACCGCGAGTTCCTCCAGCACGACTATTACACCGACATCATCACGTTCGACTATGACGAGGAGAACCAGGTAAACGGCGACATCGTCATATCGCTCGATACGGTAAAGAGCAACGCCGAACTGTTCAACAAGCCGTATGAGGAGGAACTTTACCGCGTGATAATCCACGGCATACTCCACCTTTGCGGCATAAACGACAAAGGCCCCGGAGAGCGCGAGATAATGGAAGAGGCTGAGAACAAGGCTCTTGCACTGTGGTTCGGGCGATAGTGTTTCGCGCCTCAGCGGTGACAGCCACAACAGCGACTACATCTTCTTTTTCAGCTATTCTAACAGACTATATTGACTATTATACCCTTCTATTTCGGCTATACAGGCTATTTCGGCTATCCACAACGCCACCAAACGAAAATACGCACCTGCTCCACAACGGAGCAAGTGCGTATTTCTTTTTTCCTTTTCTTCGGCGAAGTATCACGCAAGGAGACGCTTCACTATGGCAGAAATCTGTCCGCCCTCGGCCTTGCCTGCCATTTTCTTGGAAGCAACGCCCATGACCTTGCCCATCTCCTTGATGGATGTGGCACCTGTCTCGGCGATGATGGCCTTGACAACCTCCTCGATTTCCTCCTCGGTCATCGGCTTCGGAAGATATGACTCTATGACGGCAACCTGCGCAAGTTCGTCGTCTGCAAGGTCCTGACGTCCCTGAGCCGTGTACGTTGCGGCAGACTCCTTGCCCTGCTTGGCGAGTTTCTGGAGTATCTTCATTGCGTCGGCGTCAGAGAGTTCGTCATTGGCTCCAGGGGCAGTCTTTGCCTCAAGGAATACCTTCTTTATGTTTCTTAATGTCTCGAGGCGCACCTTGTCGCGTGCTTTCATAGCCTCCTTGATGTCTGCTGAAATCTGGTCGAAAAGCATAGTCTTATTGTTTTTAATGGTTCTTTTTATCCATCGGGAAAGCATCTCCCATGGATGGAGATACATATCTTATTGCAAGAAAACGCCGATTTCATCGTGTTTTTATGCTGTTTCTTTATAAAAAGAGGGTAATCGCTGTCAGCTTTTCAGTCTGCTGAAGTAGGTCATTATCTCCTCCCATGTCTTGAACGTGTCCGAACCGTACTCTACCGCCGTCGCCATGCCGTCTTTCGGCGGGCAGGGAGAGATGAAGAAGTCCCCGTAAAGCAGTTCGGGACGGTTTGTAAACGTCACGTGGTCGTGGGCCGGCACTGTGACATACTCCTGCATCCACGCCGTCACCATATTATAATAAGAGGTGTCGTTTGTAGGAGAGGATGCCACAAAATGCAGCGCATAGTCGTCAAGAAGAGCCTCAACGGCCTTGTGCATGGACGATGTCGGTTGCATACGTGCGTCATGGAGACATTCAAAGTCTATGTACACCGTCTCGCGCTGGCGGTTCTCCTGCCTGTCGTCTATCCACCGCACGACAGGGACGAGAGCATGATGGACGACCTTGTCTATGAGCCTGTGCTCACCATGGAAGGTCAGTCCCTGGGCATAGTGCTCCAGGAAGAGGTCTCTTGTGTGCACCACAGGGTCTTTGTCGCCGAAGAGTCCCCATACCCGTGTCTGGTCTTCCGCAACCCTTGACGATTCGAAGCATTGCTCCGTAAGTTCGCGATATTCCTTCACTATGGCCTTTGTCACGATCATCTCCTGCACGCCGTCACGTCGCGGATTCTGGAATGTGAGCTTGCCCACCATGCCGTGGCTGCCCATCGTGTCGCCCATCTGGAACGCCGGATTCACCAGTATGCGGTCATATCCGCGGAGCATCTCCGCCATCATGCCGCCCATCGACGAGCCTATAATGAGGTCGGGCTTCTCCTCTTCGCAGACACTGTGGAGCAAGTCTATGGCTTCCTGAGGGTGAAGGGGCAGGTCTGGAGCTACCACGACGGCATTGGGGAAGATGGTACGCAGGAGCGTCACTGTCCCCGACTGCCCACTGGAGGCAAAGCCGTGGACATAGAGTATCTTCTTTCCGGCCATCAGTTCAGGCCATGTCTTGGTATATTCCATAGGGATTGGTTTACGGTTTTTGCGGTTAGGCGGTTGAGCAGTTGAGCGGTTATACGGGAATAGCCGATATAGCCGGAATAGCCAATATAGACTATTAACTAAATAACTAAACGACCAAAGTCCCGTTTAAGCGAGAGCAGAGGCAAGCTCGCTTGAGCTCTGCCGAACTTTTCGAGTAAGCGAGAACAGTAAAAAAGCTTGCTTTTAGACTGTCGAGCGAGAGAAAAGTCAAGATTACTTAATCGAAAGGGACTTCGAGCGAAGCTCAAACCACTACTTGCATAGCTTGCAACCCTCACACTTTGAGAGCTCTCCGCGGAAGCGTTTCTCTATGAGATAGTGCAGGCGGTCGCGCAGAGGTTCAAGAGGAATCTTGTCGATCACCTCGTAGACGAATGCCGCCTGAAGGAGAAGGCGCGCTTCTTCGAGAGGAATGCCGCGCTGACGCATATAGAACAGGGCGTTCTCGCTCAGCTGTCCCACTGTCGAACCGTGGGAGCATTTCACGTCATCGGCATAAATCTCGAGCATCGGCTGTGTGTACATGCGTGCCGTCTTGGTAGAGAGGAGGTTCTGGTTGGTCTCCTCAGAAGTGGTCTTCTGCGCATCCTTGCGCACGAGGATACGGCCTGCAAACGCGCCTACGGCATTGCCGTCAAGGACATATTTGTACAGTTCGTGGCTGTCACAGTGAGGCACGGCGTGGTCTATGAGCGTATTGTTGTCCACATGCTGCTCCTTATCAGCCACCACGGCGCCGTTGAGCCAGCACTCCGCACCCTCGCCGGCAAGCGTGAGGCGTGTCATCTGGCGCGTCTTTCCATTATGAAGCGTCACAAGACTGTGGTTTACACGCGAACCGCGCTCCTGCCTTATATAAGTGTTTGCCACAAGAGTGTTGCGCTGGTGAGTCTCCTCCAGCCCGTAAATCTCCACACTCGCGTCCTCTCCGGCAAGAACCTCCATCACCTGTGTGGTGAGGAAACGGCGGTCGTCTACCGCATGGTCGCAGAAGAGAATCTTCACGCTTGCCCTCTTGCCGGCGACGACAAGCACACGGCGGTTGACCATCATGTCGACGTCCGAGCGCAGGATATTGACGACCTGTATGGTCTTGTCCACGCAGATGCCCTCCGGCACATATATCAGCAGTCCGTCCTCTGCCAGCATAGTGTTGAGAGAAGTGACGGAATCCGAGTCTGCAAGGGTGTTGTAGTACCGCGCCACGATGTCGGGACGGTTGCAGAAGGAGTCCACGACGACACCCTCCGGCAGTTCCTTCTTCGGGAGAGCCTTTGAGAAGAGCGTGTCATTGACTACGAAATAAAGCTGGGTGGAGAGGTTCGGGACGTCACATCTGAACGCCTTGTACGGGTCCACAGGAATCTCGAGACGGTTGAGATTCAGCCCGAGGTCAGGAGCCATCAGCTCCCGGATGTCGGTATATCTGTACTCCTCATCCTTCCTGCCGGGCAGACCGCCGTTGCGGAAAGCCTCGTAAGCCTCCTCGCGCACGGCGTTCATGGGACTGCAGCTGTGCGACATTATCGTCTCACGGCACTGTCCGTAAAGCTCTACATACTGTGTTGCACTATTTTCCATCGGCTTCCTGCTTTATCCAGTCAAAACCACGCTGCTGTATCTCGTGCGCCAGCTCAGGGCCTGCGGTCTTGACTATCCTGCCGTTGTACAGGACATGCACGAACTGCGGGCGTATCATCTCAAGGAGACGGTCGTAATGTGTGATGACTATCGTCGAGGTCTTCTCCGTACTGAGCTTGTTGACGCCCTCGGCGACGATGCGCATGGCATCGACATCGAGACCTGAGTCTGTCTCGTCGAGTATGGAGAGTGTCGGCTCGAGCATTGCCATCTGGAATATCTCGTTGCGTTTCTTCTCTCCTCCCGAGAAGCCCTCGTTCACAGAGCGGTGTGCGAGCTTGTTGTCAAGTTCCACGACCTTACGCTTCTCACGCATGAGCTTCATGAAATCAGAGGCATTCATCGGTTCCAGACCCTGGTATTTGCGCTTCTCGTTGATGGCGGCGCGCATGAAGTTTGTCATGGAGACTCCCGGTATCTCCACCGGATACTGGAAAGAGAGAAACAGCCCCTCATGGGCACGGTCCTCAGGCTTCATCTCCAGCAGGTTCTTGCCGTTGTACCATGCCTCGCCCTCCGTGACCTCATATACAGGATTTCCCACAAGGACGGCAGAGAGAGTCGACTTTCCCGAGCCGTTAGGCCCCATTATGGCATGTACCTCGCCGTCGTTGACAGTGAGGTTGATGCCCTTGAGTATTTCCTTGTCGCCTATTCTGGCGTGCAGATTCTTTATCTCTAACATACTGTTCTACTTGTTTTATGTTGCAAAATTAATAATATTTTTTCAATTACAAACCTTTTTGCCGTTGTTTTTTGACGCTATCCGCGTGACAGGCGGCATAAGGCGCGCATGAGGCAACCGACATACAAGGGAAGCAAGGCAGGCGACCTACACGCATATTGCCGTGCACGACGGATTGATATATCTCTATAAAAACCGTTAAAAAACGCATTTTAGCTTACAAAATGTAGCCTTGTCGTGCATTTTTTTATTCATTTTGTTGCATATTTCAAACTTTCTTTGTAAATTTGCAACCGCAAACCGAGATGGTTTTCTTTTTTGAAAGAATAATTAAGGTAAAAAGGATAAACAATCATATAAATAAAAAAGCAAAGATTATGAACGCAGCACAAGTTGTCGAAACTCTCAAGCAGAGATTTCCAAACGAGCCGGAGTACATCCAGGCCGTAAGTCAGGTACTTCCTACCATCGAGGAAGAGTACAACAAGCATCCGGAGTTCGAGGCGGCAAACCTCATCGAACGTCTCTGCATACCAGACCGTGTAATACAGTTCCGCGTATCCTGGGTTGACGACAAGGGCAAGGTTCAGACCAATATGGGCTACCGTGTGCAGCACAACAACGTCATCGGCCCTTACAAAGGCGGCATCCGCTTCCACTCATCCGTGAACCTCGGCATCCTCAAGTTCCTTGCTTTCGAGCAGACATTCAAGAACTCCCTGACTACACTCCCTATGGGCGGCGCAAAGGGCGGTTCAGACTTCTCTCCACGCGGCAAGTCAAACAACGAGGTGATGCGCTTCTGCCAGGCCTTCATGACAGAGCTTTACCGTCACGTAGGCGCTGACGAGGACGTTCCTGCAGGCGACATCGGTGTCGGCGGCCGTGAGGTAGGCTACATGTTCGGCATGTACAAGAAGCTCACACACCAGTTCACAGGTATGCTCACAGGCAAGGGACGCGAGTTCGGCGGCTCCCTTATCCGTCCTGAGGCAACAGGCTACGGCAACGTATACTTCCTCTGCGAGATGCTCAAGACAAGAGACATCGACATCAAGGGCAAGAAAGTTCTCATCTCCGGCGCAGGAAATGTGGCACAGTACACAGCAGAGAAGGTGCTCCAGCTCGGCGGCATCCCTATGACAATGTCTGACTCCGACGGCTATATCTACGACCCGGACGGCATCACACGCGAGAAGCTCGACTATATCATGGACCTCAAGAACGTGCAGCGCGGACGTATCAAGGAATATGCAGATGAATATCCTACAGCGAAATACGTGGCAGGCAAGAAGCCTTGGTTTGAGACTGGATGTGAGATAGCGCTCCCTTCCGCTACACAGAACGAGATAAACGAGGAGGCTGCAAAGGCTCTCGTGGCAAACGGCGTGATAGCTGTCTCCGAGGGTGCCAACATGCCTTGTACTCCAGAAGCCATCAAGGTGTTCCAGGACGCGAAGATCCTCTACGCTCCAGGCAAGGCTGCCAACGCCGGCGGCGTATCGGTTTCCGGTCTCGAGATGTCTCAGAACTCCGAGCGTCTCTCATGGTCTGCCGAGGAGGTTGACAACAAGCTCCACTGGATCATGGAGAACATCCACGAGAACTGCGTGAAGTACGGCACAGAGGGCGACGGATACATCAACTATGTCAAGGGCGCCAATGTCGCAGGCTTCATGAAGGTCGCAAAGGCCATGATGGCTCAGGGCATCGTATAAAAAGCAAGAGACAATACATTACATATATGAAGACGGCTCGTCTGCTTCAAGGCAGACGGGCCGTCGTTCGGTTTGGGTACACTGCATTTATTTTTACGGCATCATAAAAAAAACAAAAGAAAAACATTGCCATCACAAAAAAACATATAACTTTGCATACCAATAAGTACATACCAATTTCAATATACTGTCTAATATGCGAAACACAATCCTTATTCTATTCATCTTACTGCTATTGCCCATAAGCGGCAAGGCACAAACCATAAAATTAAACAATGCCATCTCTGCGAACTGGAGCAACAACGGCAGCACCATGATTTACAAATACAACCCTTCCATAGGTATCGAATATTTAGAAAGCCGACATTTTATGCTTTCGTCTAATGTAGGCATAAGTCATAAAGCACAGGAGTACCCAATATACGACGGAAGTTCATTGGAGGCAAATATACGATATATAGAACTGAATACCACTGCCAGATTCAAGTTCGGCATAAAGGATATGTCTTTCTACATAGGAGCAGGGCCAACTATCGAATGGAAAAAGAAGTCCGAATTCAAAATGCACGAGCCTATAAATGGAGACATTTACAGCCGTGGGGAATTCAGGGCAAAGAACAATGTCGTGAACATACTGACAGAAATCGGTGCATACAAAGACTTCAACAGATATAGGATAGAGCTTTCCGCATCTTATAAAAACAATATATCAAATATCATACCTGAAAGCAGGAAAGGGTTTATCGGACATTCATTATTATTCAATATATCTTTAGGTTACATACTTTAGAAACATTCTTCCAGCCACCACGGCTGGAGTAATTACAAACTGCAATTTCTACATATAAGACAACATTGCATATAATCTATCCGTATTTTTTACTAATATCATAAAAAAACAAAAGAAAAACATTGCCATTACAAAAAAAACATATAACTTTGCATATCAATAATTACATACCAATTTCAATATACTGTCTAATATGCGAAACACTATCTCACTTCTGTACCTTTTACTATTATTGACAACAAGCGGCAAGGCACAAACCATAAAATTAAACAATGCCATCTCTGCGAACTGGAGCAACAACGGCAGCACCATGATTTACAAATACAACCCTTCCATAGGTATCGAATATTTAGAAAGCCGACATTTTATGCTTTCATCTAATATAGGCATAAGCCATAAAGCACAGGAGTACCCTATATACAACGGAAGTTCATTGGAGGCAAATATACGATATATAGAACTGAATACCACTGCCAGATTCAAGTTCGATATAAAGGATTTCTCTTTCTATATAGGGGCAGGTCCCACCATCGAATGGAAAACAAAATCTGAATACAAAATACACGAACCTATACATGGAGATATTTCTAACCGTGGGGATTTCAGAGCAAAGAACAACGTCGTAAACATACTGACAGAAATCGGAGCATACAAAGACTTCAATAGATGTAGGATAGAACTTTCCGCATCTTATAAAAACAACATCTCAAATATCATACCTGAAAGCAGGAAAGGATTTATCGGACATTCATTATTATTCAATATATCTTTAGGTTACATACTTTAGAAACATTCTTCCAGCCACTACGGCTGGAGTAATTACAAACTGCAATTTCTACATATAAGACGACATTGCATATAATCTATCAGGACAGATTTTTTTTGACAATTATACACGAAAGAAAATGGACAGGAATATAGAGTAACCATCACTATTTCCTGTCCATTTTTCTATTTTCATGGTTGAAAAATCCCAAGCAGTCCCTGCGATTCCTGAAATATGAAAACATCTTTTTTGAAAACATAAACTTTTTTCAACGCCCTACATTTGCATATATCAATATTTTTACTGACCTTTGCAGAAAATCTACGACTATGCTTTTCTTCAAATCCACGACAAGAATATCCGACTCCGCACTGCTCAACGGATTCTCCGACTGCCACTGCCATCTGCTCCCGGGCGTAGATGACGGGGTGAAGAAGGTGGAAGACACGCTGAAACTCCTTGACATGATGCACCGTCAGGGAGTGAGAGAGGTATGGCTCACGCCACATATAATGGAGGAGATGCCCAATACTCCCGAGGACTTGCGGAAGCGTTTCGAGAGCCTCCCTTACGACGGGCCGCTGACGCTCCGTCTCGCGGCGGAACACATGATAGACAGCGGGTTCTGCCTTGAACGTGCCTCGCTGCTGCAACTGCCCGGCAATCAACTGCTGGTGGAGACAAGCTACTTCACTCCGCCCATGAATCTCAAAGGGAAACTGCACGACATACAGGCGGCAGGACTGTATCCTGTCCTCGCCCACCCCTGCCGTTACCAGTACATGGACCATGAAGACTACGAGGAGCTGCACAGCCTCGGCATACGCTTCCAGCTCAATGTCCCTGCCCTTACCGGACTTTACGGTCCGGCAGCGGAGAAAAACGCGCAGTGGCTTCTCGACCGCGGATACTACAGTCTCACGGGAACC
Organism: Prevotella sp.; assembly: GCA_017462915.1. GTDB lineage: Bacteria > Bacteroidota > Bacteroidia > Bacteroidales > Bacteroidaceae > Prevotella. The sequence continues at coordinate 31,643 of JAFTQG010000055.1, forward strand.
GACACGCACAGCATCACGCATTTCCGACACTTCCTTGACAGCCGCATCTCACGCAAATGGCTGAAGAAGCTCCGCCTGCTCATCGAGGAGGAGCAGACGAAATAACAGATTTCTGCCACACGGCATATTAACACAGCAGTCCCGGCACGCAAGACTTCATTGACCGCCGACGGTCAGGAGATGCGTGCCGGGACTGCTGTGTTCTGTCGTATATCACTTTTCCCTGAAAGTCCTGTGCAGCTGAAGCAGGGCCGGGAAGAAGAGCAGCAGGGAGAGCAGGGCTGCCATGCCGAGACGTAGAGGGGAATCGCCGAAAAACTCGATGATTTCCATGTCGTAAGACTGCGGATAGAACATCTGGAGGGCGAAGGCTATGCTGTTGTTCACCCAGTGGACGATGATTCCTGGCACGATGCTTCCCGAACGGTGGCACAGCCAGCCCATCAGGAGGCCTACGATAAAGGCGTGGGGCATCTGCGCCGGATTGCCGTGGACGGCGGCGAAAAGGAATGCCGTGAACACCACGCCGCTCCATGACGGCATGTTGCGGGAACGGAAAAACATGACGGCACGCCGCTGTATCGCTCCGCGGAAGACTACCTCCTCGCCTATCGGGGCAAGGATGCCTATCGCTACATAGCCCCATCCGCTGCTCATGATGGACTTGAAGGCGTCGGCGGCGAGGTCTACGCGCCATGCCTCGGGTATCATGTCCTCAAGACACTGGAGCGGGATAAGCATACCTGCGGCGAGCATCACGCACCAGTAGCCCACGGTCCACGGCTTGCGGTGCAGGAAGTCCGTGGAGAACGGACACCAGCGTGCGAGGGTGAAGAGGATTATCGCCAAGATATTGCTCACTGTCCCGGCGACAGTCAGTTGGATGGCGGTGTCGTCTATGCAGCACATCGCCGCTGCGCCTACGGCAAACTGGATGAATACGTAGGCAAGGAAATATATCAGTATCTGTTTCATGCGGTTGGGCGGTTTTGCGGTTTTGCGGATATTACTCGGTTGAGCGGTGATAGCCGGAATAGCCGATATAGAAGCTATAGAAACTATAAAGGCTATCGAGGCTATAAGGGTTATATCGGCTATTCCGGCTATCGAGGCTATATCATCAGCGCTTTGGCGTCTTCTTCCCTGCCGGCCCTTATCAGTTCGCGGATGAGGGAGGAGGAGACGGGACGGCCCTCAAACAGTCCGCTCGCCTCGGGACGCGGCCCCTCCACGACCTCTATGCCGAGCTCCTGGCCGTATCTTACGTATGTCTCGAAGGTCTCGGACGGGTCACGGCGGCCGAAGCGGTTGTCGTAGCCTATCATGAGGAGGCGCACACCGAGCTCGTCACGGAGCACATGCTCCATGAATTCGCGTGCCGGACGGTGCATCATCTCCTCGTCGAAGGGATATGCCACGACCTTGTCGACACCCGTGGCACGGAGGCGTTCCAACTTCTCTTCGCAGGAGATGAGCAGTGGAGGGACGCTGCCGGGGCGCACGACTTCCATCGGATGGTTGCTGAAGGTGATGACAAGCGAGCGCAGTCCTCTGCTCTCGGCGAGGGTCTTCAGCCGTGAGATGACATGACGGTGGCCGCGGTGCACGCCGTCAAAGAATCCTATTGTCGCTGCGTATGTCATTTTTTGCAGTTGTGAGTTGTGAGTTATTAGTTATTAGTTGATAACAGGAATAGCCGATATAGTCGTAATAGTCGATATAGCATACAACCAAACGACTAAAAGGCCAAACGACTAAACAACTAAAGGTGACCTTTCACACGGCGGGAAGTGACCTTTCACCATGCCAAGTGTCACCCTTTACTCGGCGAAAGGTGACCTTTTGCCCAGCGGTATGCCTCGCCTGCCCAGAGCACCGGTGAGGTGAGGAGGATAATCCATATCCAGTCGGACACCGAGAGGGGGACGCAACGGAACATCGCACCGCCATACTGGACTATCATCCACTGGCCGGCGATAATCATCAGGAGCACGAGGCAGAAGCCTCTCGCCTTCAGGAATCCGCTGAACGAACTTTGTCGGGAACCTATGCTGCGGGCGTTGAAGAGGTTCCACCACTGCAACATCACGAAGACCGTGAAGAAGCGCGTCAGCTCGTGAGGGTCCACGCCTGTGGCGTTGGTGTCTGCACTGCCGAGGTCTATGCCGTACTCGCAATACACAAGATATACGAACATCACGGCAAACATCAGGAGTCCCGTGACGGTTATCCCTCTTATTATCGGCTTGCTGAGTATGAAGTCCGTCTGTCTGCGCGGCTTCTCTGCCATCACCTCGCGCGACGGAGGGATGGACGATATGGCAAGGGCGGCGAAGGTGTCCATGATGATGTTCACCCACAGTATCTGCGTCACCGTCAGAGGCATCTCCGTGCCTATCAGCGAACCGCCTATGACGAGCAGGAGCGCCGTGATATTGACTACAAGCTGGAAGTACAGGAACCGCTGTATGTTACGGTACAGCGAGCGTCCCCACATCACGGCGTTGACGATGCTGCCGAAGGAGTCGTCTATAAGGGTCATGTCGGAAGCCTCCTTGGCGACATTAGTGCCGGAGCCGAGCGACAGTCCCACATGGGCATGGTTGAGGGCCGGAGCGTCGTTCGTGCCGTCGCCTGTCACGGCGACCACCTGTCCCTGGTCCTGAAGCAGCTGCACGAGGCGCTGCTTGTCCTGGGGACGGGCGCGGGACATCACGCAGAGGCTCTTCGCCACTGCCGCCGCCTCGCTGTCGGGAAGGGCGGAGAACTCCGCGCCGCTGATGCTCAGGCGTGCAGAAGAGGTAGCCGTGGCTGCGAAAGCGTCACTGCCTGCCGTGTCTGCATCGCCGAGAATGCCTATCTGGCGCGCTATCTCGCGTGCCGTGGCGTCGACATCGCCCGTGACAATCTTTACCTCTATGCCTGCCTCATGACACTGGCGGACGGCCTCGGGGACATCAGCGCGGACAGGGTCTGAGATGCCGAAGACCGCCTGCAGCCTGCCGTCAAGGGCGAGAGCGAGGGTGCGCATGGCCTTACGCTGGTATCCGAGGAGGGTCTTGCGTATCTCCGCAAGCGCCTCGGAGGAGATGTCACACTGTGCAAGGACTATCTCCGGCGCACCTTTCACGTATGTATGCAGCGCGCCGTCTGTCCCGCGGACAGCGGTGGACATCTGTTTCGTCTCGGTAGAGAATGGCTTCTGCTCCACGATGTCCATGCCCTGGCGCAGCGCAAGATAGTCTACGCCATGGTCCCTGAGCCACAGGAGCAGGGCTACCTCGGTAGGATTGCCTATGCCTTTCGTGCCGTCGAGATGGGCTGTGCTGTTGACGGCTATGCCGTTGTATATCTCCTGAAGCACGCTGTCGCCGACACTGCCGTCGCCGGTCGTGGGGACGGAGCACTCCTGCACCGTCATGCGGTTCTCTGTCAGCGTACCTGTCTTGTCGGTGCAGATGACGGTGACCGCGCCCATCGTCTCGCAGGCATGGAGCTTGCGCACAAGGTTGTTGCTCTTGAGCATACGGCGCATATTGAGCGCGAGGGACAGCGTGACGGCCATGGGAAGGCCTTCGGGCACGGCCATGACGATGAGCGTGACGGCCATCATGAAGTATTTGAACACCACACGGAGCATAGCGACATAGTTTGCGTCCTCGCTGCCGAAGCTGTCCCAGAGGGGATTGACGAGGATGTCATGACCGAGGAAGAGGACGGCGGAGAGGATGGAGAGGGAGAGCCCCAGCTTGCTGATGAGCTTGCCGAGACGGTCGAGCTGGAGACTCAACGGGGTCTTCACCCCGGAAGCCTCGCCGGAGGTGTGTGCCACCTTGCCTATCTCCGTGGCGTCGCCCACGGCGGTGACGACAAAGCGGCCTCTGCCGTTCATGACCATAGTCGAGCGCATGACGTAATTGGAGGCATAGGCCGTCTCGCCGTGACCCTCATCGTCGCGGCCCGTCGCGCTCTTTGTCGTGATGGGCTCTCCGGTGAGCATCGACTCGTCTACCTGCAGGGAGTTGCTGTCGTCGAGCACGCCGTCGGCAGGTATCTCGTCGCCTGTCTCTATGAGGACGGTGTCGCCGACGACTATCTCCTTGCGTGCCACGAGGCATACCTGGCCGTTGCGGACGACCTTGACCTGCTGCTCCTCGTTGAGCTGGGTGAGGACATCAAACTTGCGTGCGGCGTCCATCTCGAAAAGGAAGCCCACGGTCGTGGAGAGCAGGATGGCGATGAAGATGCCTACCGTCTCTATATATTCATGCTCTATCACCGCCAGCACGAACGATGCGAGGGCGGCGACAAGGAGTATCTGTATTATCGGGTCTTTGTATTTCTCCAGATAGAGAGTCCACAGGGACTGCTTCTTGGGAGGTGTGAGGAGGTTCCATCCATGCTCGCGGCGCGAGTCGGCAACCTCTTGGTCGTTAAGTCCTGAAATCATATTGTCGGTTGTCTTGATGATACCGGCGGCATTGCCGGCGGTTATCGCTTTTACAGTAAAGATTACTTTGTGGAGCAAGCAAAGCCGATGCATGACATGAAGCCTTGTCGGCTGTCTCATCGCGTGTCATGTCGTTTCGTCCTGCTCACTTGCTTTATGCTGTGCCGTTGCTGTATCACACAGCGCGGCGAGTGTACACGTCCGGGAAATAAAGTCGGGATACGGACCGGGCGGAAACAATAATTCCCGTCACTCCACCATGGAAGGCGGAGTGGCGGGAATCGTAATTTATGTATTGCCGTTCATCAGAAGTCAAACTTGTCAAGCGCGTCAGTGAAATCCTTTGGGGTCTCCACCGCCGGCTGTGCAGGAGCTTCTGCGGCAGCGTTGTCATGGTTGTATGAAGGACGAGGACGGCGCTCTCCACGCTGTGGACGCTCTCCGCGCTCAGGACGAGGACGACGCTCAGGACGAGGACGGCGCTCACGCTCTACATATCCTTCCGGCTTCTCGATGAGGACACGGTGAGAGAGCTTGTACTTGCCCGTCTTCTGGTCTATGTCGATGAGCTTCACCTGGATATGGTCGCCCTCCTTGATGCCTACCTCCTCTACTGTCTCGAGACGCTTCCAGTCTATCTCAGAGATATGGAGAAGACCGTCCTTGCCCGGCAGTATCTCCACGAAGCAGCCGTAAGGCATGATGGAACGTACTGTGCCGTCATACACCTCGCCTATCTCAGGAACGGCAACGATGGCCTTGATCTTGCTGAGGGCTGCGTCGATGGATGCCTTGTTAGGAGCGCTTACCTGTACATGGCCTACGCCGTCGATTTCATCGATGGTGATGGTCGTGTTGGTATCTTCCTGCATCTGCTGGATAATCTTGCCGCCAGGGCCTATCACAGCACCGATGAACTCCTTAGGGATTGTTATTGACACGATGCGCGGAACCTGTGGCTTCATCTCCTCACGTGGCTCGGAGATTGTGTCCGTGATGCAGTTGAGGATATGCTCGCGGCCGGCCTTCGCCTGTGCGAGAGCCTTCTCGAGTATCTCGTAAGAGAGTCCGTCACACTTGATATCCATCTGTGTGGCTGTCAGACCGTCTTTCGTTCCTGTGGTCTTGAAGTCCATGTCGCCGAGGTGGTCCTCGTCGCCGAGGATGTCAGAGAGCACAGCATACTTCTCCTCGCCAGGGTTCTTGATAAGTCCCATGGCAATGCCCGATACTGGCTTCTTCATAGGAACGCCGGCATCCATGAGGGCGAGGGTGCCTGCGCAGACTGTCGCCATGGATGAAGAACCGTTTGACTCGAGTATCTGTGACACGACACGCACGGTGTAAGGGAAATCAGACGGTATCTGACCCTTCAGTCCGCGCCATGCAAGATGGCCGTGACCTATCTCGCGGCGGCCTACGCCACGCTGCGGCTTAGCCTCTCCTGTACAGAAAGGAGGGAAGTTGTAGTGGAGGAGGAAGCGCATGTAGCTCTTGTCGAGGACATTGTCCACGAGCTTCTCGTCCATTTTGTTGCCGAGGGTAACGGTCGTGAGAGACTGTGTCTCGCCACGTGTGAAGATAGAGGAGCCGTGAGGCATAGGGAGCGGTGATACCTCACACCATATAGGACGGATGTCTGTAGTCTTGCGGCCGTCGAGACGCACACCCTCGTCGAGTATGCAGCGGCGCATGGCGTCCTTCTCTACATCGTGGTAATACTTGTCCACGAGAGCGAACTTCTCTTCCATCTCGTCCTCTGTAAGGTCGGCATGTGCAGCAGCGTACGCCTCCTTGAAGTCAGCCTTTATCTGCTCGAAAGCCTCAGCACGCGCATGTTTCTCGAGAGCCTGCTTAACGACATCGTAAGCCTTCTGGTAGCAGTCTGTCTTCACCTGCTCCTTCAGCTCGTCGTCGTTCACCTCGTGACAGTACTCGCGCTTGGTGTCCGTGCCAAGCTCCTTCATCAGCTCATACTGCATCTCACACATAGGCTTGATGGCGGCATGTGCAGCCTTGAGGGCATTGAGGAGGTCAGCCTCCTGCACTTCCTTCATCTCGCCCTCCACCATCATGATGTTGTCGGCTGTCGCACCGACCATGAGGTCCATGTCGGCCTCCGCCATCTGGGCGAATGTCGGGTTGATGACATACTCACCGTTGACGCGTGCCACACGCACCTCGGAGATAGGGAACTCGAACGGGATATCCGAACATGCAAGCGCACACGATGCGGCAAAGCCGGCAAGCGCGTCAGGCTGGTCTACACCGTCGGCAGAGAAAAGGATGACGTTGACAAACACCTCTGCATGATAATCGCTCGGGAAAAGCGGACGAAGGGCACGGTCTACAAGACGGCAGACGAGAATCTCGTCGTCACTTGCCTTGCCTTCGCGCTTCGTGAAGCCTCCCGGGAAACGGCCTGCGGCAGCGTACTGCTCGCGGTATTCCACCTGGAGAGGCATGAAATCTGTTCCAGGCACTGCATCCTTCGCAGCGCATACTGTGGCCAGGAGGACAGTGTTGCCCATGCGGAGCGTGCAGCTGCCGTCCGCCTGCTTGGCCAGCTTTCCTGTCTCAATCGTTATCTGACGTCCGTCAGGCAATGAGACTGTCTTTGTAATTACGTTCATTTCTTTTGTAAAAAAACATCTAACGGGCAATATGCCCAAATAAAACATCTCAGGAAGACCATAGGAAACGATGCCGTCACAATCCGCCCTCGGCGGCACGAAATCGCTTCCCTAAAGCCAGTCCTTTATAAAAAAATCCTTGCAAATTTACCCAATTTAAACCAAATAAACGAACCGTAATGGTGTTTTTCACCCATTATTATATTTTTTTAAGGAAACATTTCTTGTGTTTTTCAATTATTCTTACTACCTTTGCAACCGCAATTCGACAGGCATGGTTGCTTTCCCGTCTACATCACGGCCTCGCATCCGTCAGTTCCCGTCAGTTGCGGTTGCACGATTGCAATCCTCGGACTTGTAGCTCAGTTGGTTAGAGCAACAGACTCATAATCTGGAGGTCCCTGGTTCAAGCCCAGGCTGGTCCACGAAAAGAAATCAGGCAGTTACGGAATCCGTAACTGCTTTTTTCGTATAGATAGATAGAAGATGTGCCGGAGATTGTAAAATCTGTGCGGAAATGCTTTTTCGGGTCAGTGGAAAAACAGTTAAGATATATTTCCACTGACCCGAATTCATATAAACCATGATGCGGAAGTGCTGACTTCAAACGCCAAAGCATGGTGTCTTGAGCATATAATGGTTATTGTCCAAACGCAGGAGGCATGGTCTCTGCATACAAAATTCCATACAGAAGGAAGGGCGCAACCTGCATATTCCTATTTTAATATATACACTTTCTAATTTTTTATATACGCTTTCTGTTTTTAATATATACAATTTCCTGTTTTAATGTATATGTTTTCTATTTTTAATATATACGTTTTCTGTTTCAAGACATATATTCTTTTACTTCAGGAAATACATTTTTTATTTCAATATATATTTCTTGCCATCAACGACGGTGATGCCGGAGGAGGAGGAAGTGACGCGGCGGCCGGAGGCATCGTAGCGCGGAGAGGAGGCGGAAGGAGAGGCTTTACCGTCTGAGACGGAGGCTATTCCTGTCGCAGTGCCGGAGAAGAAGCCGACGAGGGAGGAGCGGTAGTTCTCCAATGCCTCACGCAACTCGGGTATGACGTCCTTGTTACCGTCCTCCGAGGCATTGTCGAAATGCCACTGGAAGTCGCCTTTCTGGCAGCGGCCGGCACCGTATTCGCCCATGAGGAGTGAAGGCACATCTTCCGGACTGTCAGGTTCGGAAGGATAAATCATGCCTTCGTCGGTATCGAAATTGCTGTATGTCGTCGGCGTCTTGACAAGTTCTGCCTTCAGCGCCTTCACCGTCTCGGGAATCTTCTCGTCACGGGAGGCCACGGCATAGGCGTCATAGAGGTTGGCGTTATGGTCGTCGCGCTGTGTGATGAACGACTCTGCGCCCTCGACATGATTGTTCCAGAACTTGCAGACTCCGCCGTCTTCGCCTGAGAGGAGGCCTTTAGTGCTCAGCTTGGCGTCCACGAGGTTCTTGTCTGTGCCCTGTCCCGAGTTTATCACCGGATAGCGGCAGTTGCGGAACCAGTTGGCTTCCACGAAGGCGCAGGCGTTGCTTGCCAGTCCCACGCCATACTCGCCGTTGCCGTCGTAGTAGTTGTTGTAGACATGGAACGCCTTTCCGTGGCGGCATCGCGGCAGGCGCGAATCAGCGTGGTCGAACCAGTTATGGTGATATGTGAGGAAGTCTGCCGGTGTCTCGCTGCCGTAAGACTTGCTCGGGTCTATGAGGCAGCACTTGCCGTTGTCGAAGAAATGGTTGTACGCCACTGTGCAATAGGAGGAGTATTTGATGTCTATCGCGCCGTCGCCTTTCACCTGGTCGGCGTCGGAGCCTACCTGTCCGTAGAAGAGGTCGAGGTTGTGCAGCCATATATGCGAGTTGTGCTTGTTGAGTTCTATGCCGTCGTCCTTGCAGAGCAGGATACCGATATTGCGCATCTCCGCGCCTGTCACCTGACTGAACTGCACGCCGAGGCCGTACAGCGCGGCGTCATTGCCGACACCTTCGAGCGTGAAGGGGAACTCCGTATAGTCTTTCTCGCCCTTGATGTCGAGGCCCTGTCCGAAGCGTGTCCTGTCCATGTCGGACGCCTTTACCGTACCTATGAGGCGTATGACGAGAGGGCGCTTCATCCCTCCGGCATAGATACACTTGCGGTATCCCTCCACTATGCTGTAGAAGCCTGTATATGTCTTCGTGGAGGTCGCGGTGTATGGCCATGTGACGGTGACGGTCTTCGCCGTCTCTGCCGTGACATAGACGATGATGGCGTCATCCTTCAGCGTGCCGTCGTTCCTGTATGCGCCGACGCCCTCATACAGTCCCGAGAGGTCGCGGCCGAAATGTGCATAGCCGGTGCGGTCGTGCGCCTTGACATAGAGCGGTTCGGCGACGGTCGCCTCCCCTTCTGCCTCCTTGCCGTTGATGACCGGCACCACTTTCAGCTGATACGTCCCGGCTTTCAGTCCGAGGGCGTCGGCACGTCCGTATGTGCCGTAATTGCGCACGAGTTCGGTGTCGAGGCGTGTCCACGACGCGCTCCCTGCCTCGCCGACATACACGTTATAAGACGAGGCTCCCGGGAGAAGAGCCCATTCTACCCATGCTGTCTCAAGCCATCCTGCCGCGTTTCTCACGGTGATGCCTGCATGGGAGACTATCGTCACGGCAAAGGCCATGGCGAGAATGGTGAATCTTTTGGTAAACATTTGGTATGGTTGTGGGGTGGTTGGTTTTGGGTTATAAGTTTAAGGGGATAGCCGGAATAGCCGATATAGCCGTAATAGAAGCTATGGAGGCTATTCCGGCTATACTGGCTATTCCTGCTATACTTGCTATTTCGCAAGATATTTCTTACCGTTCTTGATGACCAGTCCCTTGTATCCGCGTGACACTTTCTGTCCCGAGATGCTGTAGACGGAGCCGTCGTGGCTGTGTGTTTCAGGCGCGGAGGCTATGCCACCGATGGCCGTCGAGGTATAGTCCACGAACTCATAAGGGCCGAGGTCGCGGGCGTTGCCTGTCACTTTCTGTCCGAGGAACGGGAAATCGGCAAGGAGAGCCTTGTGGACCTCCGTGACGAGCGCCACGCCGAGGTCTGTCTCCTGCAGGCCTGCGTCGATGAGGGCGCAGCCCTTCTTTATCCTGCCGAACTTGCGTGGCAGGGAGCCGTCCACGGAGCGAGGCGCGAGGGCGTCACTCTCGTCGAGCGACTGGAAGTCGTCTCTGGAGAAGTCCCTTACGAGGCGTGATGTCCAGCCGTTCTTGGAAGGGGCGTTGATGATGGCGTTGCAGTCGTCCGTGCCCACGCATATCTCCTGTCTGCCGAGGCAGATGTTGTTGTAGAAATAGGTGTTTGCCTCCGAGCCTCCCGACTCGAACATGAAGTCATAGCCGTTGTCGAAGCCCAGGCAGCCCACGAGGACATGGCCGCCCTTGTGGCTGTTGCAGTCGAAGCCCTTCACCGAGCCTGTCTTGTCGCAGCCGAAGGCTATGCAGTTGAAGGCGTAGTGCACTCCTGCCGATGACCCTCCGCTGCCGTTGCCGCCGAGCTTTATGCCGTTGCCGTTGCCAGAGAACGAGGCGCTGCCGTCAAGATATTCCTTCACCCACAGATGGTCCTCGGCGTTGCCCGACTCCCATGCCCAGCATTCGGCGAGGATGACGTCGTAGTCTGTCTCGTAAAGGTCCCAGGCATCGTCGCTGTTGCGCCATGCTCGGCAGCGTATGAAGCGGTTGCCCTTGCCGTTGTGCATCTTGCAGGCAAAGCCGTCGGCGTCCGAACCGTAGTTCATGTCGAAGTCGCAGTTATGGTGCGAGTCGCAGTCTATGATGTCGTTGTATGCGCAGTGTGTGCCGTCGTTCTTCGACCCGAAGCCCGAGGCCGAGAAGTCGTGTCCGAAACCGAGCTGTATACCCGAGTCGAGATTGTACGAAAGCTCGCAGCGCTCTATGCGGTTGTGGTTGCCTTCGAGCTTTATGCCGTTGTCTGCGGCGTGTGTTATGTGTATTCCGTAGATTATATGCCAGTCGCCTGTGAGGGCTATGCCGCGGTCGCCGACCTTCGATCTGTCGCGGTTGCAGTCGAGGAGCTGCTGCTCGAAGTCGAAGACGGGTATCTCGCCGTCATGGCAGCGGATGACGATAGGAGCCTCGGCGGTGCCATTCTTGCTCATGCGCACCGTCAGCTTGCCGTCCGTGCCGTATCGGCTGATGCGGTATCGTCCGCCGCGGCAGACGATATGCGTGCCGGGCTCGGCGTTCTCGTATGCCTTGGCGATGTTGTACCACGGGCGTTCCATGGAGCCGTCGCCCGTCTCGTCGTTGCCGGCGGTACTGATATACAGCGTCTTGCGCGGTTCAGGGATAGGCTTCACTGGCACCCATACGCCGTCGGTCTTGTAGTCAGGGTCGTCAGAGTAGTCAGGGTCGCCGTCGCCAGGCTTGTCGTCGGAGACCTTGAAGGTCCCGATGTAGCAGTTGGAGGAGGCGGCGAGGATGCGGAAGCGCACGCCTTTCAGTTCGCCGAGGTCTACGCTCTTGGACCATGTGGCGAAGGACGAGGAGCTGCTGGCGATGGTGAAATTGTCTATCTCCGTCCATACGTTGCCGTCTGTGGAGTAGCTCACGGTCATCTTCTTGTTGCTTCCGCCGGAGCGGTAGGTGAAGCTGACCTTGGTGATGTTGTCCAGGGAGGGCGAGATGATGTACGCGCCGTTGGTGTTGAACTTCAGGGAGCTGCTGCCGTAGGACATGCCGCTGAAGGTCCATTCGCCGAGGTCGAACGTGTGTGTGCCGTTGGTTGCCGTCGAGGAGCTGAGCCCCTTGAAGGTCTCTGTGTACTCTGCCGCGCCTGCACACAGTGACAGGGCGAGGAAGAGGATTGTCGATAGGATTTTCATTTTTTTGTGGGTGTTAGGTTATAGGTTGTGGGTGTTAGGTTTATGAGATAGCCGGAATAGTCGATATAGCCGGAATAGAAGCTATAGCCGCATAACCGCCTAACCGAAAAACCGTATAACCTTAAGACCGTAATCCTCACCTTTCGCAGGGCAGAGGGTGACGGTCAGCAGGGTGAAAGGTCACCTTTCGCAAGGCGAAGTGTCACCCTCGGTTTTTACAGTCTTTTAAGTATTGATTATCAATCGTTTATGTTCACAGATAGTATCAAGAGGCTACAGCAGGTATCTTATAGCCTCGGGACCTTCGTTGAAGAGGAGGTCGAGGATGGAGAGCCCGGGCAGGAAGCCGTGTCGCTCACGGTAGACCTGATAATATGGCTTCACGGGGAGGATAGAGCTCAGGGACTTTGTCTTAGGGGAGATGAGTGTGCGGTAGTCAGGGGTCTCGGGGAGCTCTTCGGAGGGGACAAATTTCTCGGTGAAATCGAACATTATGTCGAGGTCAAGGAGGCGGCACATCAGTTCGGCGGTCGCCTGGTTGTAGTCCAGGAGATATTTCATGCGCACCGGCGACGAGGGGCCTTCGTCGATGAAGAACGGGCGTATGTCGTCCTGATAGTATTCGAAGAATGCCGATTCGCCGTAGGCTGTCAGCAGTGCCTGCCAGTGGAGGTGTCGCCAGTTGCCGTGGTCGGAAATCTGCATGTCCTTGATCTGCAGGCTCTCTCCGTGGGTCACGGGGACGGTCAGCGCCTGTGTCCCGTTGGCGGTGGCTATGACGCAGCGGTTGCGGAAGGTCTGTTTCCTGAACGATTCGCAGGCTTCGACATATACGCGCGAACCTGTGCAATGGCTCAAGAGGGAGTACCATTGCACAGGTCCGAAGTATGTTGTAGAGAGAAGCAAGGGAGGTGCGGTTGTTTGGTGGTTTAGTGGTTTGGTGGTTTGGTGGTTTAGTGGTTTGGTGGTTTAGTGGTTTGGCTATTGGTTTTAGGTTGTAATAGCCGGAATAGCCGATATAGCCACAATAGACTAATAACTAAACGACCAAACGACTAAATAACCAAACCACTACTTAATCTTGTCCACCCATGTGAAGAGGCGGTGCCAGCGTATGCCGGAGAATCCGTGGCGGTCAGGGTCTGACGACCACCAGATGAAGAGCGGTTTGCCCACGATATGGTCTTCAGGCACGAAGCCCCAATAGCGGGAGTCGGCAGAGTTGTGGCGGTTGTCGCCCATCATCCAGTAGTAGTCCATCTTGAATGTGTACGACTTCGCTTCCTTGCCGTTGATGAATATCTTGCCGTCGCGCGTCACCTTGAGGTCGTTGCCCTCGTAGGTGCGTATCGGGCGTTCGTATACTGCGATATTGTTTATGTCGAGCTTCACTGACTTTCCCTTCTGCGGAATCCACACCGGACCGTAGTTGTCGCGTGTCCATCCTGTCCTCGCGTTGAGCGGATAGAGGTCGCCAGTAGGGGCATCGGTGTTGAGGGAGATGCTCTTGACGATGTCCTTGCGCGACTTCAGCACGTTGTATGCGCGCTGTGTCAGCGGCATGTAGCCATACTGGTTGAGCTGCGTGATGTCTTCCATGGAGATGCCGAGCGTCTCTATGAGCTCTTCGGGGAGCTGCGACTGGAGCTTGATGTTGTAGGTATACTGCACGTTGTCCGGCTCCTTGTTTGGCTTGCCGTCGAGGTAGACTATGCGGTCCTTTATCTGCAGTGTCTGTCCCGGCAGGCCTACGCAGCGCTTCACATAGTTCTCGCGGCGGTCGGCAGGGCGTGTGATGATGTCGCCGTAGTCCTTCGGATTCTGGCGTATATACTCTTTTCCTGCCTCGTAGTAGGCATCGTAAAGCTCACGCTGCTGCAGCGGCGAGAGGCTGTCTATATGAGTGTCCGTCGTGACGAGCTGCTGTCCGAAGGAGTATGCCATCTGGTAGAAGTCGGCGGCTGCCCAGCGTTCGTCGGAGACGAGGGTGTCGCCGGCAGGATAGTTGAAGACCACGATGTCGTTCAGCTCCACCTTGCCGAGGCCTTTGGCACGGCGGTACTCCCATTGCGGATACTCTATGTAGCTCTTGCATCCGAGGAGGGGCATCGTATGCTGTGTGAGAGGCATCGTGAGCGGCGTCTGCGGTATGCGCGGTCCGTAGGCCACCTTGCTCACGCAGAGGTAGTCGCCTGTGAGGAGCGACTTCTCCAGCGAACTGGACGGTATGACATAGTTCTGGAAGAAGAAGAGGTTGATGAAATATACTGCCACGAGGGCGAAGACGATGGCGTCGACCCACGACATGATGAAGCGTGTCGCGTCGCCTGCATCGCGCCACCACTGCCAGTTGATCTTGCGCGAGATGTAGGCGTCGTATATGAACGGCACGACTATGAGTCCCCACCACGACTCCACCCAGTAGAGGAAAAGGAGGTAGAGGACTGTCACTGTGGCGAATTTCGCCCATTGCACGGCTTTCTTAGGTTCTTGCCTTTTAGTGTATTTCATTGTCTTTCTTAGAATTTGAACATGTCGTCGATGGTCAGCAGTCCTTCGTGCCCGTCCGTGAACTCTGCCGCGAGCACCGCCCCGAGGGCAAAGCCCTGGCGCGAATGGGCGTCGTGGGTGATGGTGATGCAGTCTGCCTCGCTGTTGTATGTTATGGAGTGTATGCCCGGAACCTCGCCGCGGCGTATGGAGTTTATCGTCAGGCATGACGGGTCTTCGCCCTCTGCCGGAGTGACCGTGCCGTCAGGATTCTGCACGGTGCCTGTCTGCCAGCCTGTCTTGCGGTCGAGGCGCTCCACGATTTGCTCGGCGAGGGTGATGCCTGTGCCCGACGGATGGTCGAGCTTGTGGATATGGTGGGTCTCCGTCTCCTCCACGTCATACTGCGGGAAGGAGTTCATTATTGTTGCCAGATACTTGTTGACGGCGGAGAATATCGCCACGCCTATCGAGAAGTTTGATGCCCAGAAGAGGGTCTTCCCCTCACTGGCGCAGGCCTTGCGGACATCGTCGCCGTGCTCCTTTAGCCATCCCGTGGAGCCGGAGACGACCTTCACGCCTGCCTTCCATGCCTTCAGGTAATTGCCGTAGGCTACCTGCGGCGCGGTGAACTCTATCGCGACATCTGCCGAGGCGAAGGCCTCCGACTCGAAATCCTGCTGGTTGTCAACGTCTATGATGCTTACTATCTCGTGGCCTCGGGAGAGAGCGATCTGCTCTATCATGTGTCCCATCTTGCCGTAGCCTATGAGTGCTATCTTCATTGTCTGGTTGTGGGTTATTGAGTTATACGGTTTTACGGTTGTGCGGTTAGGCGGTTGTGCGGTTTTTGGTTTTCAGCTGCAGATCCTATTCCTGCTATATCGGCTATCCCGGCTATCACCGTGTTATATCCGCATAACCGTCTAACCGAAAAACCGTAAAAACCGCATAACCGCATACAAATATACTCATTTCTCCGCACATACACACACGTACATAACAATATTTAGCATTATTTGTAATGTGTATCTTAAAAAAACATAACAATTCACTATATAATAATGTGAACAAGATTATTTTGAGTATTTTTGCGCCCCGAAACGACAGTGCCCGATACAACGCGGCGCACGGACCGTAAAGAAACAGAACAAGAAAACATACAACAACCTACAATGAAAGAGAACCTGGTCATCGTGGAGAGTCCTGCCAAGGCAAAGACCATAGAGAAATTCCTCGGCAAGGAATACAAGGTAATGTCGTCCTACGGACACATCCGCGACTTGAAGAAGAAGGAAATAAGCATTGACCTCAACAGTCTCAACCCAGAATACGAGATTCCTGAGGAGAAGAAGAAACTTGTCAACGAACTGCGGACGCAGGCGAAGAAAGCCGACAAGGTCTGGCTCGCATCCGATGAGGACCGCGAGGGAGAGGCTATATCGTGGCATCTCTGCGAGGTGCTCGGACTGGACGAGCAGAAGACTGCCCGCATAGTGTTCCACGAAATCACAAAACCTGCCATACTCGACGCCATAGAGCATCCGAGACATCTTGACATGAACCTCGTAGACGCACAGCAGGCACGCCGTGTGCTCGACAGGCTCGTGGGCTTCAAGCTCTCGCCTGTGCTGTGGCGCAAGGTGAAGCCTGCCCTCTCCGCAGGCCGCGTACAGTCGGTGGCTGTAAGGCTCATCGTGGAGCGCGAGCGCGAGATACAGAACTTCACTTCGGAGCCTTATTACCGCGTGAACGCCATCTTCACCATCGAGGAGGACGGACATCCCATAGAGGTGAAGGCAGAGCTTGACCGCCGTTTCAAGAACCATGAAGAGGCGCAGGCTTTCCTCGAGAAATGCCGCGAGGCGGAGTTCAAGGTCGTCGACATACAGAAGAAGCCTCTCCACCGCACACCGGCACCGCCGTTCACGACATCCACCCTGCAGCAGGAAGCGGCGAGGAAGCTCGGATTCACCGTGTCGCAGACGATGATGGTGGCACAGCATCTCTACGAGAACGGTCTCATAACATACATGCGTACCGACTCCGTGAACCTTTCCAAACTGTGCATAGGCGCGGCGAAGGAGGACATCATCAACGAATACGGTGAGGAATACAGCCGTCCGCGCAACTACCAGACAAAGTCGAAGGGCGCGCAGGAAGCCCACGAGGCCATCCGCCCGACATATATGGATAAGGTGAAGATAGAGGGCACGGTGCAGGAGCGCCGCCTCTACGAACTCATACGCAAGCGTACCATAGCGTCCCAGATGGCAGATGCCGAACTGGAGAAGACGCAGGTGACAATCAGCGTCAGCGGAACCGTGGAGCAGTTCGTGGCGCAGGGCGAGGTGATAAAGTTCGACGGCTTCCTGAAAGTCTATGCTGAAAGCCGCGACGACGAGCAGCAGGACGAGGAAGACGGACACATCCTGCCGCCGTTTACCGTAGGACAGACTCTCGAACGCCGCGAGATAACGTCTACAGAGCGTTTCTCCCAGTCACCGCTGAGATATACCGAGGCGTCACTCGTACATAAGCTCGAGGAGCTCGGCATAGGCCGCCCGTCAACCTACGCGCCGACAATCTCCACCATACAGCAGCGCGGATATGTGCAGAAAGGCGACAAGAAAGGCGTCGAGAGACAGTATGTCATAGACACCCTGCGCGGGAACGTCATCTCCTCACGCACCAAGAAGGAGATGGCAGGCTCCGACAAGGGCAAGCTGCAGCCTACAGACATCGGCAGCGTGGTCAACGACTTCCTTATACAGTATTTCCCTAACATCATGGACTACAACTTCACGGCGAAGGTCGAGGAGAAGTTTGACGAGATAGCCGAGGGCAAGGAACCGTGGAACGAGATGATAAAGGACTTCTACGGCGAGTTTGACAAGACCGTGGAGGCCACCATCAACGCCCGTTCCGAGCATAAGGCAGGAGAGCGCGAGGTAGGCATCGACCCGAAAAGCGGCAAGCCTGTCTTCGTGAAGATAGGACGCTACGGGCCTGTCGTCCAGATAGGTACGGCCGACGACGAGGAGAAACCGCGCTTCGCACAGCTCCCGGCAGACAAGTCCATGGAGACGATAACCCTCGAGGAGGCTCTCTCGCTCTTCGCCCTGCCACGCCGGCTCGGCACATACGAGGGACACATCATCACCGTCGGCGCAGGACGCTTCGGCCCTTATGTCCTGCACAACAAGAAATACGTCTCGCTGCCTAAGGACGTCGACCCGCTCACAGCCGACCTCGAGTGCGCCGTAAGGCTCATAGTAGAGAAGCGCAGGCAGGAGGAGCAGAGACACATCAAGGACTTCGAGGAGGACGAGAAGATGCATCTGCTCAACGGACGCTACGGCCCGTACATACAGTATGACGGCAAGAACTTCCGCCTGCCGAAAGCACTCCACGAGCGTGTCGCCGAACTGACATACGAGGAGTGTATGGAAGTCGTGAACAATCCCGTCTCCTCCAAACGTGCAGCAAAGAAACAATAAACAACCGCTTGACGCTCCCATCCCCATGCGACGACATGAGGGAAAGGGAGCGTCTGGCGTTTACAGCCGTCGGCCTTGCTGTAGCCCTGCATTATAATAGCTTCTATAATATCTATAGCTTCTATCCCGGCTATATAGGCTATCCCAGCTATCACCGTAAAACCGTAAAACCGCATAAACCGTAAAAAACCTTACAAACCGCACCCGACCATGCAACGAATCATACTCATAGGCTACATGGGAGTCGGCAAGACCACCGTCGGCAAGACCCTCGCCAAGCGCCTCGGACTGATGTTCTACGACCTCGACTGGTACATAGAGTCAAGGATGAGGAAGACCGTCAAGCAGATATTCGACGAACGCGGAGAGGAAGGATTCCGCAAGATAGAGCACAACATGCTCCACGAAGTCGCGGAATTCGAGGATGTCGTGATAGCCTGCGGAGGAGGCACACCCTGCTTCTTCGACAACATGGACTACATGAACCGCCAGGCAGAGACAATATACCTCGACGGCTCCCCTGACACAATCATGAGACACCTTCACATGGGGAAAGGCGTCCGTCCGCTGCTCCTCGGCAAAAGCGACGACGAACTGTCTGCCTACATCCATGAATCGCTCGAGGCAAGGAAGCCTTTCTATACCAAGGCAAAGCACACCGTAGAGGTATTCCCCATGGACAGCTTCGACAAGATAGACACTATCGTGGGACAAATCACACAGATACTGGAATGATTGTTGGTCGTTTGGTTGTTTAGTGGTTTGGTTGTTTAGTTATTAGCCTATTGCGGCTATATCGGCTATTCAGGCTATCAACCAAAACACTAAACAAACAACCAAACCACTAAACCACCAAACGACAAAACAACTAAAAAACCACAAACCAATGAACATCACCTTAATAAAAGTAGGAGGAGCCATCGTCGAGGACGAGGCACAGCTCCGCCAGCTCATCAGCGACTTCGCAGCCATCGAAGGCCCTAAGGTCCTTGTCCACGGAGGAGGACGGCGCGCAACGAAAGTCGCCGCACGCCTCGGCATAGAAAGCCGCATGGCAGGAGGACGGCGCATAACCGACGCCGACATGCTCGATGTCGTCACCATGGTCTACGGCGGACTCGTCAACAAGCATCTCGTGGCCATGCTCCAGGCGGAAGGCGTCAACGCCATAGGTCTCACAGGAGCCGACATGGACATCATACGCTCACACCGCCGTCCGCTAAAGCGCATGGAGATAGACGGCAAGGAGGAGATGGTAGACTTCGGATTCGTGGGAGATGTGGACCGCGCCGACGGGAAGACTCTCCTCAATCTCATCAGGCAGGGCGCAGTGCCTGTCATAGCTCCGCTGACGCATGACGGCCGCGGCAACATACTGAACACCAACGCCGACACAATGGCGGCGGAGACAGCATGTGGCATGGCGGCAGAGGGTGCCGACGTGACACTGATATACTCTTTCGAGAAGCGCGGCGTGCTTGCCGACCCTGACGACGACAACTCCGTGATACCTGTCATCACGCACGAAAGTTTCCAGCGATACAAGGCCGACGGCACCATCTCGGGAGGAATGCTCCCGAAGATAGAGAACGCCCTCAACGCCATAGACCGCGGAGTGAAAAAGGTGGTAATAACCCTCGCCACCGCCATCGACGGCAACTCCGGGACGATAATCAAGTGATACGGTTTTGCGGTTATACGGATATTGCACGGTTTTACGGTGATAGCCGGAATAGCCGATATAGAAGCTATAGCCGTATAACCGTATAACCGCCCAACCGTAAAAACCGCAAGAACCGTAAAAGAATGCCCTCCTTCCGCAACGACATATTGCCCTTGAAAGACAAGCTCTTCCGCCTTGCCCTGCGCATCACGATGCAGAGGGAAGACGCCGAAGACGTCGTGCAGGAGACGATGATAAAGCTCTGGAGCCAGCGTGAGACGCTCGACAGGATAGACAATCTCGAAGCCTTCGCCATAACGGTATGCCGCAACAAGGCTCTCGACCATGTCAAGCGCACAGCCGCCGGCACCCTCTCGCTCGACGAAGGAGTGAGCATCAGCGAAGGCTCCGTAAACCCTTATGAGAGCATCTACGCACAGGAGTCGCTGAGACACATCAACGCCCTCATGCTCCAGTTGCCCGAGAAGCAGAGGACATGCATGCATCTACGCGACTTTGAAGGAAAGAATTACCGCGAGATAGCCGACATCATGCAGATAACGGAAGACCAGGTGAAAATCAATATCTTCCGCGCAAGAAAGACTATAAGAGAGGCGGTCGGACGGTCGGACGGTTTTTACGGTTAAGCGGCTCTTGCGGTTTTTACGGTTGGGCGGTTATACGGTTATGCGGCTATAGCTTCTATTTCGGCTATATCGGCTATTCCGGCTATCCCCTAAACCAAAAACCTACGACCTAAAACCCAAAACCACTAAACAACTAAACCACCAAACAACCACTATGACTAAAATCCAGAACGTAATCGAAGAAAACGCACGATGGCGCAAGATGCTGGGGCTCTCCACCATAGAAGACCTCAACAACGCCATAGGCAAAGGCCTCGCCACCAATCTCATACAAGTCTCCGAAGCCCTCCAGGAAAAGAAAATCGTGGAGATAGCCGACAGCATCGCCCGACGCCCGGAGATAAGGACCGTGCTCCTCGCCGGACCCTCGTCGTCGGGAAAGACCACGACAAGCAAACGCCTCAGCATACAGCTCATAGCCGACGGCATCTGGCCAGTGCCCATCTCGCTCGACGACTATTTCCTCGACCGCCACCTCACACCCAAGGACGAGAACGGCGAGTACGACTTCGAATGTCTCGAAGCCCTTGACATAGAGATGCTTAACACTCATCTCAACGCCCTCTTCCGTGGCGACGAGATAGAACTGCCACGGTATAACTTCAAGGAAGGGCGCAGCGAGAAGAGCGGCCACCGCCTGCGGCTGAAAGGCAACGAAGTGCTCATCTTCGAAGGCATCCACGCCCTCAACCCGGCCCTCACCCACAGCGTGCCGCAACAGCAGATATTCCGCCTCTACGCCTCCGCCCTCGTCAGCAACTACCTCGACGACGGCACACGCATACCGTCGAGCGACAACCGCCTCCTCAGACGCATACTCCGCGACGTGAAGCAGCGCGGAGTGTCTGCCACGGAGACCATCCGCCGCTGGCCAAGCGTGAGAGCAGGAGAAGAGAAATGGATATTCCCGTACCAGGAAAACGCCGACGCCGTCTTCAACACCACCATGCTCTTCGAGCTCGCCGTGATGAAGACACAGGGCGAGAAGGCACTCAACGAGGTACTGGCACACGAGACCGACCCCTTCGTCACCGACACGGCACAGCGGCTCCTCGGATGGCTCGCGCCCGTCAAGTCGATGGATATGGCGGAGAAGGATATCCCGCCGACAAGCCTCCTGCGCGAGTTCCTCGGCGGAAGCTCCTTCAATTACTGAGCTGGTGGTTTGGTTGTTTAGTGGTTTGGTTGTTTAGTTATTAGCCTATTCCGGCTATATCGGCTATTCCGGCTATCGCCACCAAACGACCAAACCACTAAACCACCAAATCACCAAAACACTAAACCACCAAAAAAAGGTCACCTTCCGCACGTCAGAAGGTGACCTTTTCCATTATCAAGCGTCACCCTTCACCTGCCAAAAGGTGACCCTTTTCCCGCCACACAGCAACCGCCCTGCACGACAGCCATCAGCCCTCCCCTCGCCCACCGACAGCAGGGAAACGGCAAAGACACATGCCACACAATTGCACTTTCAAGGGAAAAATGCAAAAAAGAACGGATTTTTATCACATATCTCAATAATTTTCGTTAACTTTGCAAGGAAAATTAGTTATAACGGTGAGGGGATAGACGACACCGATGCATACTCTGCACCGGCAGACTATCCCCAATCCACCACAGAACAGCACGACATCCATAACGATAACCATAACCCTAACAATAACTCTAACCATAACATACTACACCGCATAACCGCATATCCCCTATTCCGGCTATATCGGTTGTTCCGGCTATCACCATATAACCCTAAACAGCTAAACCACTAAATCACCCATAACCATGAAACAGATTCTGGCAATAGGCCTCGCAGCCATGCTGCTCTCCACGACCGACAGCCTCGCGCAGAGCAAGAGCAACACCTGGAACCCTAACCTCCCGGGCAACAAGTACCGCAACCCGATCATCGACGCCGACTACTCCGACCCGGACGTATGCCGCGTGGGCGACGACTACTACATGACATCATCGTCCTTCGCCTGCTTCCCCGGACTACAGATACTCCACTCCAAGGACCTCGTAAACTGGGAACTGATAGGAGCGGCGCTCACCAACGACTATCCCGTCCTCCCAGAATACAAGGACACCGAGCTCGACTGGCACAAGAAGATACAGCACGGCAACTACGTATGGGCACCATCCATCAGATACCACGACGGATGGTTCTACATCTACTGCGGCGACCCTGACCAGGGACTCTTCATGACAAAGACACAAGACCCGCGCGGCACATGGACAGAACCCGTATGGGTGATGAAAGGCAAAGGCCTCATCGACTGCTGCCCGCTGTGGGACGACGACGGCAAGGCATACCTCTCACACGGCTGCGCAGGCTCAAGGGCAGGCGTCAAGTCAGTCCTCTTCGTCGCACCCATGTCGCCCGACGGCGAGAAAGTCATCGGCCCATCACGCATAGTCTACGACGGACACGAAGACCAGCCGACGATAGAAGGCACAAAATTCTACAAACGCAACGGATACTACTACATCTTCTCCCCTGCCGGAGGCGTGAAATACGGCTGGCAGGTAGAGCTCCGCTCAAAGAACCCTTACGGCCCGTATGAAGAATACGTGGGTCTGGCACAGGGAAAATCAAAAGTCAACGGCCCTCACCAAGGCGCATGGGTAGACACACAGAACGGCGAAGACTGGTTCCTCCACTTCCAGGACAAGCACGCCTACGGCCGCGTCGTACACCTCCAGCCAGCAAAATGGGTCAATGACTGGCTCGTCATAGGCGACGACAAGGACGGAGACGGATGCGGAGACGCCGTGGCGACATGGAAGAAGCCAAACCTCCCTGCACCGAAAAACCCCGTGCAGCCTGCCGAAGACGACGACTTCAACAGCGTGGACCTCGGGAAACAATGGCAGTTTGAAGGCCCGTACAGCCACTACTGGTACTTCTGCGACGCCAACAAGTCAAAGCTCCGCCTCTACGGCGTGCAGCAGCCTGACGGCTTCAAGAACCTCTCCGACCTCCAGAACGCACTCCTCCAGAAGTTCCCTACCGAGAATTTCACCGCCACAGCCAAGCTGAAATTCATCCCTAACCCGTCATACAAGAACAAAGGCGAGGAAGCAGGATTCATCATCAAGGGACAGGACTACGCCGCCATAAAGCTCGTCACCGAGAAAGGCGGCAAGGACGGCAAGGAGACCGTCTGCAAGCTGCAGTATGTAGTCTGCGAAGGCGCACAGAAAGGCAAGGCAGAGAAAGTCATCGCCGAAGAGCCAATGACACTCGTCAAGGAACCTGCGCCATACACACAGAAGTATGCCGTCGACGACATCCCTCAGCCACGCTATGCCACACCGGACATCTACGTGCGCTGCACCGTGAAATCCTCCGGCACAGGCAACAACATCAAGGCACACGCCCAGTTCTACTACAGCCTCGACGGCAAGACCTTCAAGAAGCTCGGCACACCGTTCGCCGTGAAGGAAGGCAAATGGATAGGCGCGAAAGTCGGATTCTTCAACTCCCGTCCGACAAAGAACAACGACGGAGCATTCCTCGATATAGACTGGATAAAGTTCAAGTAACAGGACTGGTGGTTTGGTCGTTTGGTTGTTTAGTGGTTTAGTTATTAGTCTATTCCGGCTATAACGGCTATTCCGGCTATCTCCCTCAAAACAACCAAACCACCAAACAACCAAACCACCAAACAACCAAACCACCAACAATGAAAAGATTCCTACTCTTTGCCCTCACGGCACTGCTCACCCTCACCTTCACATCATGTGAGAGCGACCCGGACGAATATATCGCATACAGCCTCGAAGGCACATGGCAAGGCCGCATGTACACCGACGACGGCGAACCCGTCGTGACCACCATACAGTTCATCGGCGACCCGTACAACGCCTGCTACGGCACGACAGGCACAGGACGGTGGCTCGACGAATACTATGACGGCACATACTTCTACAGCCGCATAGAATGGAAAGTGACATACGAGGACATAGAGATATACCTCCTTGACAACAGCTACGACGAGCGCAGGAACATACTCTACATAGACCGCAGCAGCTACCGCCTCAGCGACAGATACTTCTCCGGCATAATAGAATATCTCGGAGGCAGAAGAGAATTCAGCCTCGTCAAGATAGCCCCTCCCGACTGGGACAGATACCACTACTACGGATACTCAAAGAAAGCAGAATAGTGGTTTGGTCGTTTAGTGGTTTGGCCGTTTAGTTATCAGTCTATTGCGGCTATATCGGCTATTCAGGCTATCTCCCTCAAAACAACCAAACCACTAAACCACCAAAGTCCCGTTTAAGCGAGAGCAGAGCCAAGCTTGCTTGAGCTCTGCCGAACTTTTCGAGTAAGCGAGAAC
This sequence comes from Prevotella sp., assembly GCA_017462915.1. Lineage (GTDB taxonomy): Bacteria > Bacteroidota > Bacteroidia > Bacteroidales > Bacteroidaceae > Prevotella. The sequence continues at coordinate 56,262 of JAFTQG010000055.1, forward strand.
AGTAAAAAAAGCTTGCTTTTAGACTGTCGAGCGAGAGAAAAGTCAAGATTACTTAATCGGAAGGGACTTCGAGCGAAGCTCAAACCACCAAACCACTAAATAACCAAACAACCAACATGAAAAAGATACTCCTCTACCCTCTCACGCTCCTTGCACTCCTCGCCTCCTGCACCACAGGAAAATACCATGTCGAAGGAGAAATAACCAATGCCAAGGACTCTACACTCTACTTCGAGAACATATCCCTCGAAGGACCAGTGGTGATGGACTCCGTGAAGCTCGCCGAAGACGGCAAGTTCCACTTCACCGCAGACGCACAGAAAGCACCCGAATTCTACCGACTGCGCATAGCAGACCAGATAATAAACCTCTCCGCCGACTCCACAGAGACAGTCACCGTGAAGGCAGCATACCCAGACATGGCATGGAAATATGACGTCAGCGGCTCCGAAAACTGCAAGAAGATACAGGAACTCGCATACCTCCAGATAGCCCTGCAGAACCAGTGCATCAGCATAGACCGCAACCCCAACCTCAGCGCACGCGTCGCCAACGACTCCATAGACAAGGTAATCGAGGCCTACAAGACCAACATCAAGCTCAACTACATCACCAAGGAACCGATGAAGGCCTACGCCTATTTCGCCCTCTTCCAAGCCATCGGCAACCGCCTCATCTTCAATCCGCGCGAGAACCGCGACGATATAAAGATGTTTGCCGCCGTGGCGACATCCTGGGACACCTACTATCCTGAGGCAGAACGCGGCAAGAACCTCCACAACATAGCCATCGAAGGCATGAAGACCATGCGCATCGTCGACAACGCCAACAGACCTATGGAGGTCGACCCGAGCAAGGTCGTGGAGACAAACATGATAGACCTCGCTCTCCTCGACAACAAAGGCGCCGTCCGCAAGCTCTCAAGCCTCAAGGGCAACGTCATCCTCCTCGACTTCCACGCCTTCTCCATGAAAGGCTCCACAGAACGCATCATGGAGCTGCGCCAGCTCTACAACAAGTACCACGCGCAGGGACTGGAAATCTATCAGGTAGGCGTCGACGGCAATGCCCACTTCTGGAAGACCAGCGTGGCGGCACTCCCGTGGGTCTGCGTGTATGACGAGAAAGGCGTCGCCGCCGGCTCATACAACGTGCAGAACATACCGACATACTTCCTCCTCGACCGCAACGGCACTCCCGTCAAGCGCGACATACAGGTGAAGGACATCCACGCCGAGATACAGGCCCTGCTCCGAGGCGGAGCCGCAGAGTAGGAGACAACACTGCAACATACAAAGATACGCCATGAAAAGGCCTAAGGACGGCTCTTTCATGGCGTATCTCCGTTGTTATATATCATTTCACTACCGTCCCGTTAAAGTGGACTAATCGTTTTTGATACAATTGAAAATAACAAAAGACTCCGCCAATGACTATGGCGGAGCCGTTCCTCAACTGTGGCAAGTGTCTTTACAACGTGAATGTCGTGAACTTCAATCCACATTCGAAGATTGAGGGTATGATAGGTACGGAAGTGGAGTGAGGAGCAGAGCAGTTACAGCCATTTAGCAGGTTTAAGTAAAAAAATAAGCAAAAGGTGGTTAAAATCGTCGTCTAAAGGTAGACCTTCGACCTGATTTATAGAGCCGATATCTTTTGCTCGGTGTATCTGACGCATCAGCGTTGGAAGATCACTCCCTTCGAAATATGCCATCCATCCTGTATTTGACGATAATCTGGTAAAACTGAGAGTACAAATCAATACTATTTTACCATTTATTTCAACATTTTCTGTCTCAAGAAGTGCTACCCTATCAGATTGTATGAAAAAATAAGATTCTTTGCCTTTTTCTGTAACATAGTGATAGGCACGTATAACATCCTTACTGGTAGCATTCAAAATAGTTTTGTGATTATCGTCCTCTGGCTGAAAATTGAGAACAAAACATTTTCCATTAGTACTTTGAAAGGTTCCAGCCATACATCGCAGCGTGCCTTTTATTTCTTCAGAAAAATACACTTTATTTTCACGAATAGGTGAGCACAAGGCATTAAAAACCTCAGTCTTTAACTGGGCAAATCCATACTGGCACATAGTGACTAATAGCAAAAGGGTGATGAATGTCTGCTTCATAATGATTTGTAGTTTTTATTTATTCACACATACAGTCCCGTCAAAATGGACTAATTATTATTTGAAATAATTGAAATAGAGTCTTTTACATGCATTCTTGATGGTGCGACGATTTGGACAATCTTATTTTACTGTCTGGTGGCAATCGTCCGACACGATATCAGTGCATTCTGTAGATATAATCCTATCTTATGGAACCACTACCATAACATACTTGGCACTTTCCACTGCCATTGCAACCAGGACAAGTAGTCCATGTCCTTCCAGTATCTCCTACATAAATTCCTGCATTATGATAATATCCGCCACGGCCGTGACACATTGTGCAATTGCCAGTGCCTCTACAACTTCTGCACGTACTGCTACTTGATGACGAACCAGAAGACGAGCCTGAACCTCCAAAAGAATTGTATCCGCCACCAGCTTGACCATTTATTAGCATACTTACCCCATTGCTGAATGCCTTACGGTTTGCATCTGAGCTCTCCAAATAGCCTCTTGATTTGATTCTATCCAAAGCAAATCTACCAGCACTACCACCTTTAGAATAATAACGTTTAGCTAAATCATGATTCACAGATGTCCCCATACCTAACTCATAGCAAGTACCTAAAAGAAAAGCAGCCTCATAACTCTCATTGGCTAACTCTTTAAGTTTTTTATAAGCATTGGCATAATCGCCACCAGCAATCTCCATTCTTGCATGCAGTAATTTCGCATCCCTGGCTCCGGCTTCATACGCCTTCTGTTGTCCTTGCATCCAATCATTCCAAGATTGGGCATTACATGCCATAGAACATATCACAAATAAAATACAAAATAGTTTTCTCATAATTAATTTGATTACATATGAAAAGGCGTGTAACCATTCTTATTACTTGTTTCTTATCAGGTTACCGCCAAGTGACCTACACGTACAACAAGCACAGAACAGTCCACGCCTTATCAGCGTGAACTTCCAGACTGCTTGTTCTCGTACGTTTGAATATTGGCGGTATTCGATAAGAGAGAACAAGAGCTAAAAGCTCAATATGTTTTATATGTTCATTTCAAGTTATGGAATGGAAACGCCCTCTTCGGTTATTAATTGTTTTATTTAATTCTAACCTGCGGAAAGCCGCTCTTCCGTGCGACTGATTTCCCTTGCGTTTCTCTTTATTTCCTGTCTGTTTCCTTACCTCCTTTTTAGAGTGTTACTACTATGATTTCTTAATATAGAATAAAGGCAACAATACAAATGTAATCTTATATAAAAATGAATTTAAGACCTGACGGCTGATTGGAATCGAGACAATGTAGCCAAGATACCATGACAGCCTGTTCATAAACATTACAGTATCGAGAACGGCTCGATAATCGCTACGGCGAAGACCATGGAGAGCACGGTTATCACCAGCAGGACAATAATCAGCGCTATCTGAAGGACCACGTAGGTGAGGGCCACGATATATGCCGCATAGGCTATCCTTCCGACCCATCCGCCGAAAGCCTTCACTGTAGGCCATGCCAGCTTCAGCATATAGGCGAAGAGGCATATCAGCAGAGGTCCGCCCACCACGTTCATCGCAGTGTCACTGAAACCCATTATCTGCATGAGGTATGCAAGGCTTCCGAAGACGATGCTGCCGTAGAAGGCGTTGACTATAAGTTTGCCGGAAGCCGGCACATGCGACGGGTTAAGGTGTCTGAACACCATGCCGTCCAGTCTGGTCAATAATTTCAGTTCCATGTCATTCCTCTTTATTTCTCCTTGCTGTCCTTCTCCTTCGCCTTGTCTTCTCCTGGCTCGAGCAGGGAGGCGTAGCGCGAGGCGTCACTGATGAGGGAGACGGCCTCCTTGATCTGCTTGTCATACTGGAAGCTGTTCTCTATGGCACCGGCCTGGTAGTAGTAGCAGGAGACTATGTCGTTGGTGATGGTCTCCTTTATTATGTCGCGGTGGAAGTCAAGTTCCGCGGCGAGATCATGCTTCAGCTTTGCCTCGAGAGCGTCAAACTCCGCCTTGGCGCGGTCATAGTAGCCTTCGAAGCGCGCCACCTTCTCGAGGTCCTTCAGAAACTTTCCGCTCTCTCTGTCGTACTTGAAGCCTGCGTCTACGGCGCGCCGGCAGAAGTCCGCATAGTCGGCATCGGAGAGCTGGAAGTCACGTGCCGGGGCTATCTGCGGATGTCTCGCCACATAGTCCACGACATAGTCCATCATGACATTTGTCGAGTCGAGACCCGAAGCAGCGAGATACATCACGATATTCGGTATGGAATCCGGCGTCACCGTCACGTCGGGCATTATTCCGCCGCCGTCCTTCACCGTCCTGCCGTGGAGGGTCTTGAACTCCCTCTTCAGCGAATCCGCCACAGCCTCGCGTGAGCCGCCGTTGGCGTGCTTGTAGTTTATCGCCTGGATGCATCTTCCCGACGGTATATAATAATGTGCCGTGGTGAGCTTGAGGTTGCCGTTGTAGGGCAGGTCCATCGGCACCTGTACGAGTCCCTTGCCGAAAGTCTTCGTGCCCATGACGACCCCTCGGTCAAGGTCCTGCAGCGTTCCTGCCATGATTTCCGAAGCCGACGCCGTATTGCCGTTGACGAGTGTCACGATAGGCATCAAGGTATCTATCGGCAGAGCCGTGGTCTTATATTCATGATTGGCGCGCACGAGCTTTCCCTTTGTCTTCACTATCGTCATGTCCTTGGGCAGGAACATGTTGAGAATGTTCACCGCCTCCGAGAGCGAGCCTCCTCCGTTGTTGCGCAGGTCGAAGACAAGGCGCTTCATGCCCTTGCGCTTCAGGTCTATCAAGGCATGGCGCACGTCCTTCGAGCAGTCTTCGGTAAACTGTGTGAGGTTGATGTATCCGATGCTGTCTGTCAGCATCCCGTAGTACGGCATGGCAGGCATCTGTATGGCGCGCCTCGTGAGCTTGAACGACATCACCTTTCCCTTTGTCTCCTTGCCGTCTTTCCTGCCCTTCTTTGCCGAAGGCTCCTGAGCCTTTCCTGCCGACGGGCGCAGCACCTTGAGTATAAAGCTCGTGCCTGCCTCTCCGCGGAGATGTTCGGAGACGTATGTCGTCGACTTTCCCTTCATCTCCTCGCCGTCGATGGAGAGGATGATGTCGCCCTTGCGGAGCCCTGCCTCGTGGGCCGGCATACCGTAGTAAGGTTCGTTGATGACGGTGGCGTCCTCCCTGAGATTGTACGACACGACGGACCCTATGCCGCCGTATTTGCCCGTAATCATCTGCTTCAGCTCCTTGATGTCCGCCTGCGGATAATACTCCGTGTAAGGGTCGAGCGAGCGCAGCATGGCCTTTATGCCGGTGCCCACGACCTCCTTTGCGTCGAGCGAGTCGACATACATCATGTCGAGGTCGCGGTAGATGTCGCAGAATATCTCCAGCTGTTTCGCCACCTCGAGGTTATGGTCATTCTTCTGCGCCTGGCAAGGCGTTGTCCCAACGATGGGGAGCGCGAGGGCAAACGCCCCGAAAATATATTTCAATTTCATAATAACTTTTTGCGGCACGGCTGCCGCTCTTCATGTTTTCTATATCATTATCTTCTGCAAAGATACTACTTTTCCGTCTTTTTTCATCAAATAATGCATTTTTTTTTGAAAATATTTGGTAGTTTAAAAAAATAGCAGTACCTTTGCACACGCTTTTGAGACATAATGCAAAGAATGCTTCCTTAGCTCAGTTGGTTAGAGCATCTGACTGTTAATCAGGGGGTCCTAGGTTCAAGCCCTAGAGGGAGCGCACAAGAAGAGACATTCGCAAGGATGTCTCTTTTTGTATTAACGCCCTGCAGAGGGTGACCCTTCACCGTGCGAGAGGTGACCTTTCACCATGAGAAACGTCACCTTCCGGAGCATGAAAGGTCACGGTCTGCCGAGAGACGCGGCAGAGACAACCGGAATAGCCGATATAGCCAAAATAGCCGTTATAGCCTCTATAGCTTCTATTCCGGCTATCTCGGCTATTCCGGCTATCAACCTTAACCTTAACCCTAACGATAACCCAAAACCCAAAACCTCCTAACCGTACAAAGCATCTCACCACAACAGTAGTGCACCACGGTACGTCCCTACAGTTTACGCAATACGCTCGCAGAGCTCAACTCATAACTTATAACTCATAACTCACAACTGCTCCTAACCGTATCACCGAAAAACCGCCCTATGGAAAACAGACACCCTGCCCTGCATGACATCTACGAACCGGAAGTGGCGAGCACCCTCTTCCGTGAGCTCGGCGACGCCGTCGCCGGGCGTACCGACATGCACGGCGTGTACAAAGCCCTTGAACATATCTTCCAGCGCTGCCTCTTCATGAAGACAGGCACGGCACGGCTCAATCTCGGCGGCACATTTGCCAAGACCGACTACCTGCTGAAGGAATACCGCGCACCGAAGAGTCTCGTGACGGCCGTCAACGACACGCGTGTACGTCTGCGTAAGGCCGCAGGACAGGCGGCGCACAGTGAGACCGTCGACGGCCTGCGGCTGGAAGACCATTACATGCACGACTTCCGCAACCTCTGCGAGTTCATCTCCTTCATCTACAAGACACCCGTGCCGGGACAGCTCGCCGCCATGTTTCCCGAGAGCCGCAGGGAGGAGCAGAGCCTGTCCCTCATAGGCGAATATGCGCGCGTCATCGTGGAGAGATGGGACGACCGGTTCATCTACTGCCAGCACGAGAGTTCCATAGAGGGAGAGACCGTGAGAGTCGCCTACAGCGGCGGCGTCAACGGCCACGACTGGTCGTATCTCCGCGAGATGCTCTACGAGGGTGCACAGCTCAACATCATACGCCCGAGGGAGAAGGACGGCGTGCTGATACCCGAGCTCATCATCCTCGAACCCGACTATCTCGTCGACATCTCCGCCATAGCGCGCTGCTTCACGAGCTACGCCGAGTCGCCCCTCGTACACCTTATAAACAAGATACAGCCGCAGCAGACCACCGAACCCATCATACTCGGTAACTTCGCCAGCCAGCTCCTCGACGAGGCCATGACACACCGCGACACCGGTATGCCGCCCTACAGCCGGAGCGCAAGGGACTTCTTCAAGGACAACGCCCTGAACTTCCTCACATTAGGGCGCAACCATGACCTGCACAGGAACGCCCAGATGCAACGCATCAACATACAGGCGGCACTCGATACGCTGGAAGAGTCCCTCGGACGCTTCAACGTCAACGACGCCATCGTAGAGCCTTCGTTCTTCTCCGAGATGCTCGGCCTGCAGGGACGCATGGACTATCTGCAGCTCGACCTCAAGGTCCTTATGGAGCAGAAGTCGGGCAAGAGCGCGTTCTCCTGCAACGAGACGGAGATAAAGCCCCGGGAGGAGCACTATATACAGCTGCTGCTCTACATGCTCATCATACGCTACAACTACCGCGAAATATACGAGCGGAACAACCGCGAACTGCACGCTCTCCTGCTCTACTCCAAATACAGCAACGGACTCATCGAGCTTCCCTTTGCCCCGCAACTCGTGTTCCGCGCCCTGAAAGTGAGGAACGGCATAGCACGGGCAGACATGGCATACACACAGCCGGGAGGCTTCGCCCTCCTCGAGACGCTCTCAGCAGACCTGCTCAACGAGAAGAACGCCCGCGGAACGCTCTGGGAGCGGTATCAGAAGCCACAGCTCCAGAGCCTGCTCGCGCCTATCCGCGACGCCTCGCCGCTCGAAAGGATGTACTGCCTGCGGTTCATGACATTCATAGCCAACGAGCACGCCATGGCGAAAACGGGCAACAGGACGAAGGAGAACTCGGGCTTCGCCGCAAAATGGCACGACTCTCTCGAGGAGAAACGCCTCGCGGGAAACATCCACGACGGGCTCTCCCTGCTCTCGCCCGACAGGGAGACGAAGGGGAAGATAGAGCGTGTGACGCTGAGATTCCCCGAGACGGCAGACAACGACATGTCGAACTTCCGCACAGGAGACATCGTGATACTCTATCCTTACGCCAAGGGCGAGGTGCCCGACGCGAGGGCGACGATGGTCTTCCGCTGCTCCATAGAGGAGATAGGACAGGAGACCCTCACGCTCATGCTCCGCGCGCCACAGTCGGACAGCCGTGTCTTCATGCGCCATGAAGGCATGGTCTGGGCCATCGAGCACGACTTCTTCGAGTCCTCATACAGCGCGCTGTACCGTGGGATGCACGCCTTCCTCTCCGCCCCGAAGGAGCGCAGGGATCTCCTCCTGCTGCAGAGAGAGCCTGAGACCGACGGGACACGGCGGCTGAAAGGCGACTACGGGGCGTTCAACAGCCTGTCGCTGCGCGTCAAGCAGGCAAAGGATATATTCCTCATCATCGGGCCGCCGGGGACGGGAAAGACATCGTTCGGCATGCTCAATACCGTCCGTGAGGAACTTCTCGAGGAGGATACCAACATCCTTCTCATGTCGTACACCAACAGGGCGGTGGACGAGATATGCTCCAAGCTCCATCAGGAGGGCATCCGTTTCATAAGAATCGGCGGCCGCCTCAACTGCTCCGGCGACTACCGCGACAGGCTTCTCGACGAGAGGGTGCAGGCGAGCGAGAGCATAGAGTCGCTCCGGGAGGAGATAATGGCGACGCGCGTCATCGTCGGCACCACGACATCGCTCACCGCAAACATACAGCTCCTCGGCATGAAGGAGTTCAGCCTGGCGGTCATCGACGAGGCTTCGCAGATACTCGAGCCGCATCTCACCGGACTGCTCAGTGCCCACCGCAACGGCGTCCCTGCCCTGCGCAAGCTCGTCTTCATAGGCGACCACAAGCAGTTGCCTGCCGTCGTGCAGCAGAGGCAGGAGACATCGCGTGTGGAGGAGGAGGCTCTCCATGCCATACATCTCACGGACTGCCGCCTGTCGCTCTTCGAACGCCTGCTGAGAAGGTATGGCGGTGACAGCCGTGTCGTGTACATGCTGACAAGGCAGGGCCGTATGCACCGCGACATAGCGATGTTTCCCAACCACGCGTTCTACAACAACCGCCTTGAGGTAGTGCCGTGTCCTCACCAGACCGTGACGCTCCCGTTCAGGGGAAAGGGCACCGACGGCATCGACGATATGCTGGCGACACGACGCATAGCCTTCATCGCCGTGCCTGCTCCGCAGAGGTCTCCGTCGGAGAAGGTCAACCAGGACGAGGCGGACATCATAGCGGCGACGGTGGCGAGGATATACGAGAGGGAGCGGGAGGTGTTCTCCGCCGACAGGACAGTGGGCGTAATCGTGCCTTACCGCAACCAGATAGCCACCGTACGCAACACCATCGCCGGCTACGGCATAGAGGCGCTCGACGACATAACGATAGACACAGTGGAGAGATACCAGGGCTCGCAGCGCAGGTATATCGTCTACGGATTCACCGTGCAGAGGTATCACCAGCTGGATTTCCTGTCTGCCAACACCTTCACGGACACCGACGGGAGCATCATAGACCGTAAGCTCAAGGTCGCCATGACGCGTGCCGAGGAGCATCTCGTCATGGTAGGCAACCCGGCGCTGCTTGCCAACAACTTCATCTTCTTCAAACTGATGGAGTTCGTGAGGAGCAAGCACGGGTATTTCCATATCCCGAAGGAGAGGTATGTACGGGGAGACTTCGCCGTTCCGCCTTACGACCCAGAGGCGCTTGACCTCGGCAGGGCGGCGTTCGGTGTCTCGGAGGCGTTCGGCAAGGCGTTCGCGCGACATGTCGCCATGCCTCTTCAGGAGGCTTCGGGAGAGGGATGGCCGGAGAAGGTCATGGGAGCGGACATGACGGCAAACCTCAATGCCATAGGCTACGGCAGGACAGGATTCTCCGACCCGACACGGAAGGAGGGCCAGGACGGCATGACTCCCATGCAGCAGGCTCTCGTCTACTGCCATTATCTCATGCGTCCGCAGTATTGTCTCGCCAAGGAAATCTACGCCTCCTGCGGCGAGCGGATAAGGTGTCTCATGGCGGAGGCGGAGGGAAGGGTGCATCTCATAGACATAGGATGCGGAGCTTCGGCGTGCGGCGTGGCGTTCGCCGAACTATTCCGGGACATCGCTCCCGGCATGACGTACACCGGCATAGAGGCTTCCGCGGAGATGAGGGACATGGGAAAGGCCTTCATCGATGAGATATGCCGAGGGGCTCTGCCCTGCCGCATGGAAGGCTCTTTCGAGACTCTCGGCAAGGAACTGCTGGAGGAGCGTCACGGGATGCCGTCGCTTACGGTATTCAACTTCTCATGGTTCTTCCACAATGTCACGGCGCAGTATGCCGAACGGCTTGCTCTCCAGCTGGCAGACATCATGGCACGACACCCTCAAGGCAAGTTCATCCTTGTCGTGCAGCATTACAGGAACGACTCTTGCCTGAACGCCTACAGGGCTTTCATGCAGGTGTTGCAGACCCGCATCAGTGTCATCGGGCGAGGGACGGCCACTACTGCCTGCACTCTTGACGGCCGCAAGCACATGCTTTCCTCGCGGTATGATGTGCTTGAGGGACGGTTGTAGGCGGTTTTTGCGGTTAGACGGTTGTACGGTTATGCGGATATTACACGGTTATGCGGTTGATAGCCGGAATAGCCGATATAGTCTCTATAGATTCTATTCCGGCTATATTGGCTATTCCGGCTATCCCTTTATCCCCTCAACCTAAAACCCAAAACCCACAAAGCCCCGGTTAAGCGAGAGCAGAGCCAAGCTTGCTTGAGCTCTGCAGAGCGGAAGGGACTTAGAGCGAAGCTCAACCCAAAACCCCAAAAAAGCAACACCGCCCATAACCTCACGGCCACGGGCGGTGTTTTCTCCTCTCTCTTTCCACACACTATAAACTTCTGCCTTGCGGCAGCCGAAATTTCCCTTCATGGGGTAGAGACATGGCCGAGGAGAGCGGCCATGCCCCGTGCAATCCGTGTCTTCACGGTACTAAAACAAATTATATATTATGTTACTTTATCACAATTCCCAGTTTCCCGAGAACGGGTTGCCGCCCTTTGACGGATTCTGATCGGGATCGGTTTTTGTCCCTGGCAGGTCGCCCTCTATCACGTGTCCACTGTCGTCGAGACTGGGGTTGCCGTTCTCGTCATCGTCAAAGATCTTCCATGACTGGTTCATGATACATCCCTGTTCTATCTCTATCACCTTTATATCAGGCGCTACGTATTGTTTCTTCTTTTTCATTGTTCCCTCCGTTTTTATGTTCTTTTCCTTCTCCATTATCTTACAAGGACTTTCTTTCCGTTCACGATATACAGACCGGCAGGCAGCCCTGCGAGAGATGTCGTGCCACGGCGGACAGCCTGTCCGCAGACGTTGTACACAGCAGTCTGAGGCGTGACGGCGTGGCAGTCCATGTCCATGGCTATGCCCTCGATGGCTGTCGTGGTGTTGTCGCTGATGCCGTCCATGGAGGCGCGGAAGGACAGCGTATGGGCGGCAGGGGCTGTCTCTCCGGCATGGATGTCCTCTATCCACCAGTTGTATCCCTTCAGGCGGTTGCGGTCGCTCTTGAAGTGGTACAGGTCGCCCTCGTAGAAGTTGTATGCGCCGGCAGGTGTCGGCGTGTCGTTCTCGAATGTGGCGTAGACCTTGAGCTGGCATTCCGTGCCGTTGACGCTGTATGTAGTGCCCTTCACGAATGTCCCGTCCGCGTTGTATGACAGTCCAGCCATCTTCTTGAAGTTTACGGCGTCCCCGATACCAAGCACATCTGTCGCGAACTTGCTCTTGGTGAGAGATACGCGCGGTATGACATAGTATGGAGCAGCTATCGTCGAGTTGCCTTCATCACCTATCCTTATAGGGACATTTCCCTCTGTAATGTAGTTGCCGCCCTCACCAGGCTTGATGATGTAGCACTCGCCTGCCCTGAGCACGACGGCGTTGTCGTTTTCAGGATTGACATTCACGAGACGGAACTCTATACAGTTATAGGTGTCCGAGATAGGGTCTGACAGCTTGGCGAGCTTCACCGTCGAGGAGAAGGTCTCCCTCAGCTGCTGTGCCGTGAGGTCGATAGGGAGGCAGAGGCTGTTCCACTTGCCTTCTTTCAGGTCGCGCTTGAGTATCATCACCCTGCGGACATAGTCGGCAGAATAGTCTACTGTCTTCTTGTCGCTTCCGAGCGTGAAGTCCTCGCAGTCGTCATCAAGGGCGAAGCTCTCGCCGAGGTATTTCAGCTGGAAGTCGTCTACATATACATAGTCGCCCTCGGCCATATCCTCTGTAATCTCTATGCCGAGCTCCAGTTCCTTTGACGTGGTGCCTTCGGGGAAGTTGGCATATATCATCACGGAATTAGGGTAGATGCCGGTATAGAAAACCACTCCTGCCTCGACCTTATTGGATATTATGCCGTCGTCAATGCCGCCGGCAAGGATGTTCACGCCCTTGGATGTAAGATTCTTGAATGTATTGCTGTTGAAATGTACTGTGCCGAGGCGTGACGGCACTTCACCGTATGACTTTGTGAGAAGCGGCACGGAAGACCATCCCGGTGTGCCTTCTGCCGTGGCGTCGGTGAGCTTTGCATAGAGGTTGGCATAAGGCTGTCTGGTGCCGTCCGCATCGTTGTACAGTCCCTGACACTCTATCCTGTACCATCCGCTGTGTGGCAGCGTCACTCTCTGGTATAGTCTCTCGCCTTTCACGGCATCCTTGATGTCGGCGCAGTAGAACATGCCGAAGTTCGGCGCTACCGCATTCACGTCATAGAGGTCGTTGCCGTCCGCGTCATAGAATTGCTGTGAGAAGTCTGTAGTGTAGTTGATTTTGAGATTCTCCGTACCATAGCTCTCGTCGCCGAGTTTCCATCCTATATCCCTCTTTGTTTTCCTGTTCCTGCTGTTGTTGTACATGTTCATGCAGTTGAAGCCCTGTGCACGCATCAGCAAGGTGGCATCTGTAGGGACATCATGGTTGTAAGTGGTTTCAAAGAGGTCTGTGAACTCCTTTACGGATACTATCTTCCAGTAGGTGTAGGTATTCGTGGCGAAATTTTCTATTTCACTACTTGGCAGTGCCTTGACAAGGTTGTTATTGCCTTCCTGATAGACATTGACTATCATCGGCTGGTTGGCGCAAAGATAATAGTTTGTCCCACCACGGGTGACATAGACGCGGTAGACCCTGTCCCCTTCGGTGCTCACTCCCGATACTTCCTCAAACTGCCAGGAGCAGTATTGATCGTCTGTGTATCCCGGGTTTCGGTCGAAGTACACTCCGTGCAGATTGGTGTTGTCTGGAGCATAGACGAATCCTGTATAGCTTCCCGTACCTTGGATGTTCGTCTCATTGTAGAACGGGCCTCTGATGTAATACTGTCCGCTTCCGGAGGTTGTCTCGCTGAGCACGAGCGGCAGACCTGTGGAGAATGTCGCCATACGCGTGCCCCAGTATCCTCCGGCGTGTACGAACATGTCCTTGCCTTTATTGTAGAGCAGCAGACGGGTAGCATTGGGGTCTACGTCGCCCTCCTCAGCACCTTTATAGTTATTATCGGCAAGGACGACATCCGACAGAGCCATGCCCTTGCCCTCGAAATGTGCTGTCTCGGCGGATATTCCCTGTGCCGCCGCCTCTTGCGGCATGGCGGCGAGAAGCATGTACAGCAGATACATGCATAAAAACTTTGTTTTAAGCGTAAACATTCTCATCATAATCATATTTGTTTTAGTTTGATTGCTGCCTTATATGTCCCATGACAGGCATATCTCCATCTTGTCTGTCTCCGTGAAGCCGACAGACCTGCCTGCGGGAAGGGCGTACTCTCCCTGTCAGAATTCCGATGCAAAGATCGCAAAAATCCGTCATAACGGCCGTGCTTTGCCATGTGTTTGTTGAACCGTTGCCGCAAAACATTGTGCGACAGGTAATTGGGGGGGGTGGCTTAACGTGTTTTAACTTTATATTCCCTCATTGTCATGAGGTTGTGGGTTATGGGTTGTGGGTGGGAGGTTATACGGTGGTTCATCCGTCACGGTATCACTCCGAATGTCGGATGAAGCACAAAAACACCGATTAAAATGCCACAAAAACACCGATTAAAATGCCACAAAAACACCGATCAAGACAAAATAAAAACAGCTAAATACTTGCAGGATAGGAATTTATTTATTATTTTTGCAGGCAAAAGGAAATCAACATGAAATATTTTGCAAGAACAGCAGATAAAATGTTACAGGAAAGGCTGGAAGCCTTCGGTGCTGTACTTATTGAAGGACCAAAATGGACTGGCAAGACAACTACCGCGGAACAGCACGCAAAGAGTGTCATCAAGTTGCAGGACCCTGACATGCGAAACGAGTATCTTGAGACTGCCGCGACCATGCCCTCCCTGTTACTGAAAGGCAAACAGCCACGGCTGATAGACGAATGGCAGGATGTCCCAATGATATGGGATGCTGTACGCACTGCCGTGGACAAATCAGGCGGTAAACCGGGGCAGTATATCCTTACAGGAAGCAATACCGTGGACAAAGACGAGATACTCCATACAGGCACAGGACGCATCACAAGGATGAAGATGTATCCCATGAGTCTATGGGAGTCTCAGGATTCTTCCGGCGAGGTTTCCCTTCGCGAACTGTTCAATAATCCCGACTACGATATTGACGGTGCTACAGGAAAGCTCAGTATGACCGAACTAATAAGGGTGGCCTGCCGTGGCGGATGGCCTGCCACACTGCAACTTAACAGGAATGCAAGTCTGCTTGTTGCCAGGGATTATGTCGACAGCGTATGTGACTATGACATCTCATCCATAGACAAGAAGCAACGCAACCCGAAGATAGCAAGGCAGATAATACGCTCGTATGCCCGTAACATCAGTACGTTGGCGAAGAAGACAAATATCCTTGCCGATGTGACAGCATCAGGAGACATCAGCATATCCATGGATACATTCGACGACTATATCCACGCCCTCGAGAGGCTTTTCGTCATCAAGGACATAGACGCATGGTGCCCGGCCATCAGAAGCAAGACGGCCATCAGAAGTTCTCCGAAACGCTGTTTCACAGACCCGTCCATAGCCGTAGCGGCAATGGGCGTTGATGCTGACGCCCTGGAGATGCAACTGAAGACATTTGGATTCATCTTCGAACAGATGTGCGTACGCGACTTGCGAGCATATACCTTAGATTTCAACAGCCATATCTCATACTACCGTGACCGTTACGGTCTTGAAGCCGACTTTGTGCTCCATCTTTCCGACGGACGTTATGCCCTCATAGAGTGCAAGCTCGGCAGCCATGAGATAGAAGAAGGGGCAAGTCACCTGCTGGAACTGAAACATCTGATACAGGAGCACAATAACACCGAAAGACAAGTACCATTGCGAGAACCCGACTTGCTTATCATCATTACAGGCGGCAAGATGGCCTATACCCGTAAGGACGATGTCAAAGTCATCCCGCTCTCATGTTTGAGAGACTGAATTGTTATATAATAAACATTAACGAGACGAGCAGTCCCGCTCACTGATGCAACACAGTTCATAAACTGCTGTATCGGTGAGCGGGACTGCTCGTCTCTGCAATGTTTTTCCGCGGCTTGCGAGGCGAAGGTCAGCGGCGGCGGTTGCGGCGGCCGGTCTTCCTCGTGCCCTTGTCAAGCTGGAGTATAGGGTCAAGTGATGTGTCGGAAGGATTCACCTCCTTGTACTTCACAGCATACTGTATGGCGTGGCGCGTGTCGTCAGCATGGAGATAATAGACGGCAAGGAAACGGTATCCGTCGGTGAGGAAAGCCTTCCTTCGGCGTGCCATAGCCGCAGGGTCTTCAGAGGCAGGAGGATTCTCCACGCACTCCAGGAGCTTGAGATAGTGTGGCACGGCGGCATCCTTGTCCATGGCGGCGGTCATCCTCGCGCGGAGGTAGTGCATGAGGGTCGTCTCATAGTCAGGGAACTCACGCTGCATGATGGCGTATATGCTGTCGGCCTTGGCTATGGCTGCCATGCGGTCTGTCTCCGTGACGCCATCCTTGTCGGTCATCTCGCGGTAGATGTCGGCCATGTGGTAATAGTCGTATCCGCTGCGGTTGCGCTTGTTGGCGATGTATATGGCATACTCGTCGGCGGCCTTGAACCATTCGCCCTTGGCCTTTATGTCGGCGATATACTTCTCTATGAGCTGCCGCTTGGCCTTCAGATGGTCGTTGGTGAACTCGCCGTGGGTGTCGTATATCCTGTCGAACGTCTTCGTGGCGTTGGCCATGTCGCCCTGCTTGAGATACATCTGTCCGGCATAGAGATAGTCGAACGACACGAGGCTGTCGGTAGCCTGCTGGAGGCGGTCGTAAGACTGGAGGGCCTCATCGTGCTTCTCCTGCCCGAAGAGGCAGTACATCATGGTACGGTGGAAGAGCGGATAGTCAGGATACTTTGCCTGTCCCTCGCGCGCTGTCGCGAGACCTGTGGCGTAGTCGCCGAGGAAGTAGTAGTCGAGGGCGTAGTTGTTGTACTGGTAGTCTTCAAGGCGTGTGCGCACCTTGGAGTAGGCTTCTGCCGACTCGCGGAACTTTCCCAGACGGTTGTATATGCCGCCGAGCTCCAGTTCGGCAGGATAGTCAGGACGCTGTCGCTTGAGCTCGTTGAGGACTGTCACAGCAGAGTCTGCGACGTGTCTCATGCGGAGGCTGTCGGCATGTGTCTGACGGTTGCCGTAGAGCTTGTACTTGAACATGCAGAGGTCTGCCACGCGCTCGTAAGGGACATTGTTCTGCGGCTCGACGGCGATGGCTTTCCTGTAATATATGTATGCCGTGTCGAGCGAGTTGGGCATGTTCCAGTAGTATTTGTATATATCGCCGTACTGTATGAGCGGAGCGGCGGCCTTGGGATTGCGCTCTATGGCGAGGTCGAGGAGCTTCTTGGCAGGCTCGAGCTCGCGGTTGCGGAAGTAGGCGTTGCCCAGCTGTGCCAGCACCTCAGGCTGCTTCTCGTACTTCTTGACGAGGATTTTCGACAAGGAGTCGGTCTCTGTAACGGAGTAGTGGCGCAGGGTATTGGCGAAGGCTTCCCCGATGGCCTTTGACGACTGTGCCGCAGAGGTCATGGCTGCGGACATGGCGAGGCTGAGGAGGAGGGCACGCATGGATGATTTCCCGCGCAAGAGATGTATTGATGTTTCCATTATGGTTTTCATGAACGTGGACTATAGTGTATACTGCGCTCCGAGGGACACGCTCGGTATGAGCTGCATGCGGTCGCTGACGAAGCTAATTGTCTGTATGCCCGGCATCTTGAGCTTTGCCACGGCGTGGAGCGAAGGCTCGAGATATATGCCTATGTTGCGCGAGAAGTTGTGGCTCAGCTTCACGCCGCCGGTGAACGCGAAATGTGTCGTCACCTTGTGGCCGGAATCGTTCTTCACGGCATGTCCCTCCGGAATCTCCATGCCGGAAGGGGCTGAGACATTGTCGGAGAGGTAGAATGCCGCGCCAGGGCCGAAATAGAGCTCGGCACGGAAGCGTCGCGGTCCCTGGTATCCGCTGAGGAGGCGGCAGACATCAACACAGTAGTCGGCGGTGGCTATGAGAAGGCCGTGGCGGCGGTTCATTATGCCGGAGTGTGACTGTGAGACGGTGTTGCCGTCCTTGACATACTCATCGAGGTATGACGAGTATGCCGCGCGTGAGATGGAGAGGTAGTCTACTGACAGGCGTGCCGACGACACGTCGGTGAAGCGGTACTGTCCGAAGGCTTTCACTCCGTAGGAGAATCCCTTGTCGTCCATCGCCTTTACCTGCATCATCATCACAGGCATCGTGAACGAAAGGCCTGCCGTAATGGGAAGGGTTCCTGTCTCGTCCTCCGGCTCGAGGAGATGATGATGGCGGTACTTGGCTCCGCGCATCATTGC
The DNA here is from genome assembly GCA_017462915.1 of Prevotella sp. Classification (GTDB taxonomy): domain Bacteria; phylum Bacteroidota; class Bacteroidia; order Bacteroidales; family Bacteroidaceae; genus Prevotella. The sequence continues at coordinate 74,262 of JAFTQG010000055.1, forward strand.
CGTCAGTCCGAAAAGGACCGATGCTGTCCTGTCGCGTCCCAGGCTTCCTGCCCTGTACTGGTATCTTGCATAGCGCGGCTCCACGAAGAACTGAAGGTCCTTGTCTATGGAGGCGAAGAGGTGTGCGCCGACACTGACAGACTCGAACGACACTGTCTTGTGGAAGGAGCCGGCGCCCGTGATGTTTATCGAGCCGTAGCCCAGGCCGCCGAGGAGGTATGCGCCGAAAGGTGCGTCCCAGCTGAAGCGTCTGGAGAAGCCGAAGGGGTTGAACATGGCTTCAAGGTTTCCTCCGCAGTATGTGGTATAGTCGTTGGTCATGCGGTCTTTTCCCGCCTTTTCCCACGACATGCGGTTGGACGCCATGAAGGCGGAGAGCTTCAGGCCTATGGCAGGGGAGAGCCATTTGCCCACTGCCCATGACATCTGGAGCCCTACGGTCTCCTTTGCCGGCAGGGTGCTGATAGGCATTCCCTTGCGGGAGGCGGCTACCGGTCCCATGGATGCCTCGACGAACCATGGTGCGCGGCGGAGGCTGTCAGCACGCTGGCGCGGCGCGTAGTTGTTCGTGAGGTTATGGACTATGCCGAGATTGACGCCGTAGAAGATGTCGTAACGGCGCCAGTTCTTGTCGGAGGAGGCGTCCATCTTGTCTTGTGTTATGCCGGCGTAAGGCTCTACGATGAAGTGTCCGTAAGGGCCTGCCACGAACTTGAACTGCAGGCCGCCGTGGAATTCCGGCGAGACACGCTTGGACATCTTCTGCAGCTTCGTGTACATGGCGCCGCCGCCGAGGAGGAGCGATACCTCGAAGTGGCGTGCCGGGTCGTATCCTCTGGAGAAGGCTGTCATGTTGAAGAGGTAGTCTGCCTTTCCGTGTGCCATGTAGAAACGTTTCTTGCTGTATTCCTCGTATCCTGTGCCACCGGCGAGGGAGAGGCGCACGGTATGGTATTTCCCGAAGGTCTTGCCTATGCCGAAGTGCATGGATGTGACGGTATTCAGCTTGTAGTCCTCGAATGACGCCGCCATGCCGAGGAATCCCATGCCTCCCTCAAGGAACATGTGGTCATACCAGCGCTTGGTGAACTCTTCGTTTTGCGGGCGGTAGCGCTTCTCGAGGGAGAAGTCCATGGCGCTCTTTCCCTTGGCTATGTTCTTCGGCTTCCTGGCTATCGTGTCCTGAAAGTAGTCCTCGTCCTCCGGGTCCGAGGCGATGGAATCGGGTATGGCAAGACGGCTGTAGGCCATGGCCTTCTGCGTTGCGGCAACGCAGAGGAGCAGGGATAGTATTGTGATGGTCTTCTTCATTAGCTCAAACTGTTTTCTGTTTCCACATTCTTTTCCGGATTTCCGGCTGGGGTGTCGTCTCCTGTATCTTCGTCCAGGTCGTCTCCGCTAAGTTCCTCGTCGTCTCCGGAGGTCTCCGGCTTCTTCCCGAGGAAGTCGTCAAGGAGCTCCGTGTACTTCGGTATATCGCGCTTGCGGTACTTGTACTTCTCCCTGAGGGCGTCGCTCACCTGTCCTTCGGTGAAATACGTGAGGCGGAGGTCAGGGTCGAGGGTGAAGCTCTTGTAGAAGAGGGCGAGGTAGAGAGGGACGTAGTCCTTGGCGGTGACATTGCGCCGTGCCTCTTCGTCGGCTTCGAGGATGGCGAGAAGATACCATTTCTTGGCATCGTCGTCGCTCATCTTCATGACGAGCTCGCGGCATTCCGCGTCGGTCTTGCCCATGAAGGCGCGGCCTTCGGTATAGAGGATGGCGCGGTTGTCGCGTGAGGAGTTGAGGACATATTCCTCTGTCTTCCTGTATTCCTCTGCCTCGGCAGGAGAGAGCTTGCCGCTGTAGTATTTCAGGAAGTTACGCTTGAAGTCGACATAGTTGCGCAGAGCCGTGACTTCCTTGTCTGTGGACTCCGGGAACCAGAACTTCAGAAGCCTCGATGCGGAGTCGCGCTTCTCGAGCTGGTAGTATGCGAGGATATGGTTGATGAGTATCTGGCGGCGGTTCTTCAGCACTCTTCCGCGTGCCTCGCGGTTGTTGCCGAGGTAGGCTTCCGTAACGCGGTTGCTTGTCGTGTCGACAAAGGCCGCGAGGGTCTCGGTGCTCGGGTGTCCGTTGCGCAGCTGGAGGATGGCCATGCGGTTGGCGACATACTGCGAGAATTTCAGCTTGTCCCAGTTGGGCTGTGATGTCATGTGGCGGTATGCGAGCATCGTGACGGTATCCTGCTCGGCGGTGTCCTTGATGCAGGCGAAGAGGTTGTAGTAGTCGCCGTCGGAGAGCTTCACGCTCTTGTCGTTGCTGAGGAGCTTCTTCTTGTTGGCGGCATAGTATTCGAGGACTTCCTCGGAGTCCATGATATGCATCTGCTCATATTTGTATATGCAGCGCATGGAGCGCATGTTCTCCAGTACAGGCGCGATGTCCGTGGCATAGAAGGAGAGCTGGCGGAGCATGGCTTCCGGCTGTCGGCCTGCCGCGGCGATGACGGCGCGGACGCTGTCGGCCTGGTCTTTCTTGCCGGCATTGTCGAGCTCGGCGGCTACATCGTCCCAGGTGTATACCTCGGTCTTGAGGCCGTTGGTGACGTCGGCGCGTCCCAGTCCGCGCATGACGAGGTTCATGGCGACCTGTCCGCGCTCCTTGGCGAGGCGGAGGTTCTTCTCGTATCCGCCGTCGGGCGAGGAGTAGGCTTCTATCTCTACGCGCATGAGCTGGTCGCCGTATTCCTTCATCTCCTTTATGAGTGTCCCGAGGCGCACGTCGTTGAGGGAGTCGGCGGTGAGCTCTGCCTTGCCCACGACGAAGTTGAGCTTGAGGTCTCTCGGCACGGCTCTCATGACTTCCTCGGCGTCGATGCGGAACTCTTCGAGGGGCATGTCTGCCGAGACGCCCTTGAGGTCAAGGAACTTGAACATCTTGCGCTTGTTGCATGAGCCTACGGTGTTGAGCTTCATGTAGCTGTGTGTGTAGTCCTCGACGAGGATGTCGCAGCTTATCTTATAGTCGCGTGACGGGTCTTTCTTGGCATATATCACAGTGGTGTCTACCCTGAAAGGCTCTCCGTCGACGAGGGGGTGTCCCGGGACGAAGCCCTTGCCTATGCCCGCGGGCTCGTTCTTCCCGTAGCCGAAGTCCATGCGGCGGTCCTGCAGCATATGGTATCTGCGGCCTTCGTATACGAGCGGTGTGACATAGTCTGCCGTGTCTTCCGTCTGGCAATCCACGGCTACCGGCTGTATCATGACGCGTGTGTTCTTTCCCGTCAGGCCGGCAGGGAACTCGAAGGAGATGTGCACGGACATGTTGGCGCCGTCGTCGTCTCCGTCGTCTGCGGCGAAGGGGATATGGTCATGCTTGCGGTTGCCGTCGACGTTGATGTTGTCGAGGGTGTGCATACCGTCCATCTTGAACTCCACCGTCTCGTTGTATTCTGTCTGTCCTTCCTTTATCTCGAAGACGGCGAAGGTCTGGTCGTTGACATAGACGAGGACGCTCTGTCCCGGCCATGCGCGGACGCTGAATGTGCCGTTGGCTTTCGCGCGCTTGAAGCGTACATTGTTCTTCACGAGCGCGTCGTCGTACTCCGGGCCTCCGGGATAGCCGTCGGTGTCGACGGCCTTCACGAGCCTGTCCATCACGGTCCTGGCCTTTGTCGCGGTCTTGAAGACGGCGTATGATGTGGGGTAGACGGACGGCGCGCCTTTCTTGCCGTAGCGTCCCTGTATCTGAAAGTTTGCCGTCAGGCGCTCGTCCTGGGCAGCGGCGCTTGCGGCCATGCACAGCAGGAAAGCGATGAATATGTATATTTTCTTCTGCATTTATTCCTGTATATCTATATGTTATGGAGCATATGGAGAGGTGTCGTCAGTCCAGTATATATGCTATGGAGACACCTATCCTTGTCGGCAGGAAGTATGTTCCCCTTGCGTTGTACGTATCGGTGATTTTCTCGTAGATGCCGCCTTTGTAGAATTCCTTCTGCTCGTAGAAGAAGTTCTGCACGCCGGCGTGCAGGTCAAGGTTCCAGCGGCGGGAGAGGTTTATGACATATCCGAATGTCACTCCCACGCCCAGTCCGTATCCGTCGTAGACCTTGTTGTCGTCCTTGATCTTGTATGTGCCGAAGGGCAGGCAGATGCCTACGAAGTGGCGTGACATGGCGCGCCGGGAGAAGTAATACCTGAGTTCCGGCTGCACTGCTATCATCTTCATGTCCGCGCCCCAGGGCTTGTGGTTGCCCATGGCGTTGAGGGAGATGGATGTACTGTTGCCCGTGGCGAACTCGAAGCCGAGGGACGGCGTCTGGAGCCCGTCCATGAGCAGATCGGTGTTGACCGCAAGTTTCTGTGCTCCTGCATTAGCGGCAAACGTGATGACTGATACTATTGTTAGAAAGAATCTTCGCATTTGTAAAAAAAATCTCAAGCACTGTGTCGTCAGTGTCGTTGTACTCTGTATATCGTTTCGCGCGGTGTCCCCGCGGCGTCATGGCCGACGGCGCACGGGGAGGCTGTCCCGGCGTGTCAGCTGCCGGGCTCTGCCGTCCGCCATCTGTCGCCGCTGCCGGTCTTCACCTTGAGGGCGTCGCCGTCTATGGTGCATTCGGCACTGATGTTGAGGGTGGCGGTGCGCATGTTGTTGGTGAGGCTTGTCCCGTCCTTCGAGTATGATGTTATGCGTGCGTTGCGGATTGTGCTGTAGAGGTTGATCTGTCCGTGCAGCACCTTGCGCTTGCCGCTCTTCGAGGTGACGTGCATGTGTACCTGCAGGATGCCCGGGCCTTTGTCTGCGGAGGCGTTTTCTGCCGATGTCACCGAGAGCACTTTCATGCTTCCCTTGCATTTCAGGAGCTTTGTGTCATACGTGTCGGCAGGGACTGTCGTGGGGTATGCCACCTTGTGGGTCTCGGTGCAGTCGATGTTGCCGGTGAAGATGTCTATGCGGGAGGGGATGCCGGAGAGTTCCGTCTCCACCTTGTCGATGACGTATGGCTCGGCTCCCTGCTCCTTGCGTATGGAGAAGTTGACGTCGAGCTGCAGCGACACGGCCTTGAAGCTCAGGGGCACGGAGGTCTCGGTGTCTGGATATATGTCGTATACCGGTGAAGAGCAGATGTAGAGGGTGTTCTTCAGCGGATTGACATAGTTGCTGTAGCTGTTGTAGGCGTTGTAGGTGCCGCCGTGCGTGCCTTGGCTGATGTAGAGCTCGGAGAACGGGGTCCCCAGGTTCACGACGCTTCTGTGGGCGGAGGTGAAGTCGTTGCTGCCGCTGCTGAAGCCGTAGCTCTTGTAGTGGCCTGAGGGCACGCTGACGTCGCCGGGGACGCCTGTCTCGAATACCCTCTGCACGGGCATGAACCGTATGAAGCGGACGGCGACCGTATAGAGCGGCGCGCCCTTGGGGGCGTTGCCGGTATAGTGTACTGTTCCCATGAAGCTCTCGCCTTCGGAAAGCTCCTCCTCCACGTCGATGCATGATGTCAGCATGAGGGCCGACATCATCATCGAGAGTATTATGTATGCCTTGCTTTTCATCTTCCGCTCCTTTCCTTTTCTTCCTTCCGTGACTTCTTCCTTTCCTTCGCGGCGGCTGCCTCGGAGGCTTTGTCCATGCGGCGCTCTTCCTTGCGGAGCTTGCCGGAGAGGGTGCTCTCCGCCTTGTTCTGCTTCTTGAGGACAGAGCGTTCCTTCCTTATGATGCTTGCGTCGCTCTTCGCCGCGGCAGGGTCGGCCTTGATGATGGAGTCAAGCTGCTGCTGGTAGTATCCGTAGACGGTCTTGTACTGGGCGGTGGATACGGAGTCGCGGTACATCCTTGCCGCCCTCTCGTCGCGCAGGCTGTCCATGCGGTAGGCATACTGCAGGTCGACATCGTAGCGGAAGCGGTACTTGGTGTATCCTTCCTTCTTGCCTATGCGGTAGACGAGACCGGCGCGCAGCTCGTTGACGACGGGGAGGACCTTGAGGTCCTTCCAGCCGGCGGTCTTGCCTGTAGGACGGAATATGTTGCGGCCTTGGTCAACGGTGTACTGCGTGTAGTTCAGCCATGCCACTCCGGCACTGACGCCGAGCTCGAGGTCTATGCTCCTGCCGCTCCTGAACGTGTACAGCGGACGCTGGATGCCATACGTGAAGCCTGCCGTGAGCGCCTCGCCCTGGTAGCCTTTCGACTTTTTCCCGAAGAGGAAGGAGTATTTGGCGTAGGAGGCGAACAGCCCGCGGTAGTAGGTTGTCAGCGGATGTTTCCGGCGATGCCTGCGCTGCGACATGAGCCTGTCGAGCAGACTGGTATGGGCTTTCACGCCTTCGCCGTCTATGAGACGCGTGCGCCAGTAGTTGCGGAACTCCAGCTTCGTCTCGAAGATGTTGAACACGTGGTTGGGCACATACGTATGTGACTCAGCCCATTTATAACGGACATTGACACCGACAGACCAGCGGTTCCAGTTCTTGTTGTTGGCAATGTCATACTCGATGCCTACATTAGGCACCATCACGAGCCAGTCCACACCGTTCGTGCGGAACGACAGCCGCTCGGCGACTGTCAGCGTATCCAGGCGGCGGCTGTCGTCAGGCACCCACTGGGCATACGTGCTCATGCTTGCTGTACATAGGAACAGCATCGGTAATATGCGTCTGATACGTTTGATAACTTTTATGATTTTTATGATGTTACTGAAATGTTGGTTCTTATCCTGCCGTTTGCTTCTTACCTCAGGCCAGCGACCGCCGGTCATCACGCCCGGCACAGCAAGATGGCTCTCTCTGCCCTCGCTTGACCAGATGGCTGTAATCTGCCGGACCGGCATAGTCTGCGCGGAACATCTACAGCACGCTGGTTCCGCAGATGGCCTTCCTGGATTTCATCCGGCCATCTTCATGCCCGGCACAGCAAACAGGCATCCTCTGTCCTCGCTTAATCAGATAGTTACTCTTTTTACGGTCTCTGTTTCTAATGGATTTTTCCTGAATCGCGATTCAGCGGTACAAAATTACATACAAAATTCTGAAAACAAAATATTGTACAAAAAACAACCGTTATTTTTAATATCTTTTTGCAAAATCTGCCGCTTTTTGCGTGAACATATTTATAAATTACGCCAAAAAGGCGATAATTTACGTAAAACCGGCATCTGCCTCGACAATCTCTTCACACTTGTTTGCATAACTGCCCTATGCCTCACGCGCGAAAGGGCTGCTGCCTCGGCTGCTGGAAAAAGGAAAAGCAGACACCGCCGGCTCCCATGTCGGCGGTGTCTGCTGTCTGTGTCATGTAATATGCTGGTTATCCACGCTTTGCAGGAGGGTGACCTTTTACCTTGCAAAAGGTGGCCCTGCGGCATGTGAAGTGTCACCGCCTGTCATGCGAAAGGTGACGGGTTGTCGAGCGTTTTTTTACGGTTAGGCAAGAAACCATGACGAAAGCGAAAAAAAATGGTTGAGGGACACCTTCTATGGTATTTGCCAAACGATACCTGCATGACTTGCCAGGGCATAAAAAAATGATATGCACATGCCGTATAAAGCTACATGTGCATATCATATATGTAACTATACCGATAAAAAAGGCTTTCATCGGACTTTTTATGCTCTTGCCATTCTTAATTCAATATCTCAACATCATCGAAATCGACCTTACACTTGCCAAATGCAAAGAAGCCAAAACCATTGGAGGTAATCGGAACATATTTGCAAAGGAGAGCCTGCACGTCATTCACACGGATCTCAAGTTCTCCTCCTTGGTATACTACCTGAATGTCCAGAGATGTGTTCTTCTTGCCTTTCTGAAGTTTGAACTGGTTCTTCTGCTGACCCACGATCTTGCCCTCTTTCATTTTGTAAAGCCAGGCACAATCACCCTTAATCATGAAGACGATACAATTCATGTCATCGATATAGTCAAGGATTATACCGAAACTTTTCTTGCCTTCAAATTTTTCAAGAGTGGCCGTACACTTAAGGTCAAAGCCTTTGGCCGGATCCATCGGCAGGAAAGAGTGTGTGGCTACACTGCCTACCATTTCGTCAAGAGTAATGTTGGCTTTGTCGCTCTTGCTTTCAAGCCGCATCACTCCTTCGATAATGTAAGCACGACCTAATTCAGCAGAATACTCTGTCCATTGCCAGGAGTTCGAGTCAAAGGTCTCCTTCACCTGAGCGACTGCCGAAGTAGCTGTCAAAGCTACAACGGTAATCAAAAATAAGAATTTCTTTTTCATAATATATTCAAATTTGATTATTTTTCACCTAAACGAGTCTGAAACTCACTTACAAGCGTCTCGAATTCCTTCATGACACGATTAGTTTCCACAAAAGCCTCTTCCTTGCTGCGAGCCTGCGAAGGAGCAATTTCGGAAGTCAATTTTATCTGGAAAGTCAAGTCACCTCCGATATTGGCTTCCTTAACCGTCACCCTATGGCGCAGGGTCTTGCCCGCCTCTATGTAGTTCTTGTAGAGCCATGGAGTCTGTATGAAGCCGGAGGCAGCATCCGATGTCATTATCTCGTCAAAGTACTTCAGCAGGACATTGTGCGCCATTTTCCATGCATTCTCAGAATTGCGCTTGCCTGTTTTCTTGTTATCAGAATACAAGCGCCTGTTTACTTTAACAGTAAAGAAATTGTTCGCCACTGAAGACTCAGCTGTCTGTCTCATGAGCAGATCCTCCTTGAGTTTGATCTCGATAGTCTTACGGCCGTCATTTCCATAAACTCTTGTGGTCAGTGTCTCATAGCCTGGTGCAGAGCATTCGAGTGATATGAAGTCTTTTTTCTTGACAGTCACCTTTGCTGTCCCTTCGCCATAATAAGATCCGTTGACTTTTATCGTAGCGTCAGATGGAATCACGACAATCTGAATATCTTTCTCACGCCCGAAAAACTTATTGATTTTCCTGGATACCTCATCAAGTTGGGCGTCAGCGGTTCCTATCCCTACCATGAATATGGAGGCTAATATAACGAGCAGTCGTTTCATTCCTGATTATTTTTCTCCAAGACGGGACTGGAACTCACTGATTAGAGTTTCAAACTCTTTCATTATGCGATTTGTTTCCAAGAATGATTCCTCTCGGCTGCGGCCTTGAATGGGTGCCATCTCTGATGCCATTTTTATCTGGAATGTCAAGTCACCGCCTATATTGGATTCTTTGATAGTAACACGTGTACGCAAAGTCTTGCCCGCCTCTACATAATTCTTGTAGAGCCATGGGGTCTGTATGAAGCCAGAGGCAGCATCCGATGTCATTATCTCGTCAAAATACTTCAGCAGGACATTGTGCGCCATTTTCCATGCATTCTCAGAATTGCGCTTGCCTGTGGCAGGATCGTCCGAATACAGTCTCTTATTAACCTTGACAGAGAAGAAATTGTTGGCCACCGATGATTCTGTAGTCTGTTTCAGGAGCATATCCTCCTTGAGTTTGATCTCAATGGTCTTGCGCTCATCATTGCCATAGATGCGTGTGTTGAGAGTTTCATAGCCGGGACAACTACATTCAAGAGACACAAAATCATTTTTCTTGATTTTAAGGACAGCGTTTCCTTCTCCGAAATAGGATCCATTAACTTTAATGGTGGCTTCTGAGGGTATGACAACAATCTTGACGTCTTTACCCCATGTACAGGCAACCATTCCCATCGCCATAAGTACAAAGAAAAATCTTTTCATAATAATTAAATATGGTTTTTCCTAACGGTTCCAGCTCCGTGAACCTATTTATGATTAAAGAAGCGTGGAACTGTATGCCACGTCTTAAAGTGAAGGTGCTAGGAAAACCTTTGAGAACAGATATGGGTCAACAGTCCCACGCCATATGCGTGGGAACCGTCTGCCGTCTCTTGTTCTCGTGAGATAAGTTTCCTAGGCTTTTCACTTACAAGAAGAAGACATAACGCTTCTTTTTTCTATATGTGTCTTTGGATAAGCCGTAGCCAATCCGAATGCAAAGTTACGATTTTTTTCTTAAATTAAAGCCGCCATTTGTACAAAATCTTCTCCACTTTTTTATAAATCAAAAAAAATACATATATGAAGTTTATTACTTACATTATCCGTTATTGCTTGATTTTCAATATTATATACATCATTAACCATATCAGCTCTGATAAGTGCAGACAGTGAAATTTTAATATATTTAACTTTTAATCAAATACAAATAAGCGATTAATAGGATTACGTCCTGTTACAGAATGTCTTGTACAAGTATGAAAAAAACAATATGCACATGCCGTTAATGTGCGGCATGTGCATATCTTGCTTATCATTTTACTATATGAAATCGAATGGAAAGTTCTACAACCTAAAACCCACAACCCGTCACTTTATCCTCACATTCCTTGTCACTGTGCCTGGGATAAGCTCAGGGTCGAAAGCGTGGCGCTGGTCCGTGACATCGCAGTCGGTGAAGGAGAAGCCGCTGAGGAGATACTTGTCTGAGGTGCCTACATCGAAGAAGTTGTCGCACTTGACACTGATGTTGCGGATGTCGATGTCGTGACATCGGGAGACGGGCATGTCGGGACGGTTCCCGGGGTTGTAGAACTGCCGCCAGGGGCGTATGACGAGGAAGGAGCCGCACGTGCCGGAGACGTTCTCCACACGTATGCGCTCGTAGTGTTGCGGTGTGTCAGGGCGCATCTTTAGCCACAGGACGCGGTTGGCGTCAGCGAAGGTGATGTCGCGGAGGATGATGTTCCACACGTGTACGGCCTCCGAACCCACCGTGAGACAGCCGTGGACGACACCGTAACGGCAGTTCTCGACGATGACGTTGTACACCGGACCGTTGTCGGGAGCCTTGTCGGCCCATGTCCCCTTGCCGCCTTTCAGCACCACGGCGTCGTCATTCACCTGCATGTAGCAGCCGGAGATGAGGACATCGTGGCAGTCGTCGAGGTCTATGGCGTCGGACGACGGCGCGCCGTGTTCCTTCACGTCGCCCGGAGGGATGATGCCTTTCACGGGAGCCTGGATATGGCAGTCGAGGTAGCGCACACGGCGGCAGCGGTAGAGGTGGTTGGTCCAGAAGGGCGAGTTGACGAGATGCACGTCCTGCACGGTGACATCTGTGCTGTTGGAGATATAGACGAGGCGCGGACGCATGGCCTCGAGGTTGGTGCACTGCGGATTGTACATGCGGCGATACCAGAACTCCTCCCAGTAGTGGTATCCGTTGCCGTCTATCGTGCCGTTGCCGGAGATGGTGAATCCGTCGATGCCGTCGGCGTTGACGAGCGCCGCGAAGTAGTTGAGCGTCTGTCCCTCCATGCGTGTCTTCAGGAGGCGGAAGTCGCGGATGCGGTCAGAGCCTTTCAGCCTGCCGCGGACAAGGAGGTGTGTCCCCTGGCGGAAGAATAGCGAACCGGAGAGGTATGTCCCTTCGGGTATGACGACAACGCCGCCGCCCTCTGTGGCGCAGCGGTCTATGACGGCCTGTATGGCTTCGGTCTGGAGGAGTGTGGAGTCGTTCTGCACGCCGTAGTCGGTGATGACATATTCCTTGCCGAGGGTGTCGGTGACGACCTTGCGCTTGTCGCTGAACCATGACGGTATCCTTGTGCCGTCGGGCCATGTGCCGTAACTGCTCTTCCTTGCGTGGGAGAGCATAGGCAGGAGGATAAGGAGGATGGTGAGGGTTGTTCGCATTTTCTTTACGGTTTTTACGGTTATACGGTTGGGCGGTTATGCGGTTTTACGGTTAGGCGGTTATGCGGTTGGGCGGTTTTACGGTTATTGTTAAGGTTAGGGATAGGGTTAGGGTTAAGGTTGATAGCCGGAATAGCCTGTATAGCCCCTATAGATTCTATATCGGCTATTACGGCTATCACCGTCTAACCGTCTAACCGTCTAACCGTCTAACCGTAAACACCGCATCTCACTCCTTCCTCCTTACAAGCTGTCGGAGGGAGAAGTCGTCGCGGTATGCTATCTCTATCTTCGAGAATCCGAGGGCGCGCAGCTGCGGTATGAGAATCTCCGTGGCAGAGACCTTGGCAGTCTCTATGACAGCCTGCTGTGCAGAGTCAGGGAGCTCTGTCCAAGCACGCTCCTTGGCCTGGCGCACCATCTCCTGATACTGCTCGTAGGTCAGTCCCTTGCCGAGGAGCTGCTTCTTCTGCGACTCGTTCTCATGGTCCACGGTACATGCCGTCTCCACTATCACGGGGTCAGGGAGTATGATGCGGATAGTCTCGCCGTCGGCACGGACATTGCGCCCGTCCACACGGCCGAGGTCGATGTATGCCTTGTAGGTCACGGTGACAGGGATTCGCGCCTCCGTCTTTCCGAGCGGCAGGTCGAGGGTCTTGTCTATGCCGAGGGCGCTCAGCGACAGCTTGTTCTGCGAGGTGTAGGTCATCGTCTTGCGGCTTGTCGCCTCAGCGGTGTACAGTCGCGAGTGTTGCCTTACGGCTTCCACGACGGTCTCGGGAGTAACGGTCTCTGCCTGCGCCTTCTCAGCATTGTCGCCGTTGCTGCACGCCTTGATGCTGAAGGTCAGCATAAGGAGGAGGACTATGACGGTGAGGATGAGATAGACGGTGAGTTCTTTGGATTTCATTGGTTTGGTGGTTTAGTGGTTTAGTGGTTTGGTGGTTTAGTGGTTTAGTCGTTTGGTCGTTTGGTCGTTTGGTCGTTTGGTTACTTGGTTGATAGCCAGAATAGCCGATATAGCCGATATAGAGGACTAATAACTAAACCACTAAACAACTAAACCACCAAACAACTAAACCACCAAACAACTAAACCACCAAACCACTATTCAAACAGATTCCCCCAGGCATAGCTGCCGGGCTTCATGGTGATGTGTATATCGGCATTGAGAGGCTTCAGACGCACGACGCCGGGAGCTATCTCGTCTGTCACGGCGAAGGTGCGCCACGGTGTCTGCGAGAGGATGGCAAAGGCTGTCGCGCCACCCTCGATGACGAGTTCGGCGGGAAGCCTTGCGGAGAGCAGGGAGCAGCAGACATCCGCCATTGTCTTGCGAAGGTAGACGGCGGCATGTTTGCCCTTGCGCACCTCCTTGTCGCCGATGGTGAGCACTGCGCTGCCGTCTCTCGTGTAACGGGGAATGACGGCGTCGGTCCATGAGGCGGCATCGGCACGCTCGTAGAAGACGTCTACAGGCATCGTCTCGACACGTATGCCGAGGTCGAGGGCCTTGCTCTGCGTGGAACCGCGGACGACAATCATCGTGGAGGACAGGGAGAGAGGTGACGGCGTGTCGACAGGCGTGCAGCTTTCCTTGCCGAATACTTGCTCCACGAGGGAGCAGAAGAGGTCTGCCGCTCCGGCAAGTAGCGTGTCGCCTGTGGCAAGGGCGGAGACGACGGCGCGGTCAACGTCGGCCTTCGTCACGGCATCGGCGAAGGGAAGTCCCGGGAAGCGTTCGGCGACGTTGCTCGTCGTGGCAGGAAACTCGGGGTCGAACCTGAAGTCGGTCTCCGCTATCGGCTTGTCGCCGATGTAGTATATGCCGTCGCGTATCACACGGCCCTTGGAAGGATTGGCAGGGAGGTAGAGCGCCTCGCTGTATCGGCTATGGTCTATGATGGCCTGGAGCTCCTCGCGGACATTGCCGCGGAGAGCGGAATCGGTCTTGCGGAAGATGATTTTCCCTTTCTCATCTCCCGTGCAGGGCCAGGCGGTGACGGCCTGTGCCACCTCGGCGGTCATGGCATACGCCTCTGCCGGTGACACGGAGCGTGCGTCGGTGGCAAAGACAACGACATCCGCTCCCTCCTCTATGGAAGAGGGGACGGATGTCGTAAGTGTCGTATGCAGGCCGTAGCGGTGTGCCATGCCGGCAATCTCCGCCGCTCCTGTTATGTCGTCTGCTATAACGAATATCATTTTGCGGTTTTTACGGTTGGGCGGTTCATACGGTTGGGCGGTATTGCAGTTGTACGGTTATACAGTTAGGCGGTTGCCACAAAGACATTTATCCGCATAACCGTCCAACCGTAAAACCGTATGAACCGCCCAACCGCAAAAACCGCATTTCTACTTCATTCTCTCGCGGCGTGTCACGGCCATCTTCGCTGCATACTCTATGGAAGAGATGAGAGCATCCTCGGCGGCGACGCCCTTTCCTGCCACGTCAAAGGCTGTGCCGTGGTCTACGGAGACGCGGATGATAGGGAGGCCGAGGGTGATGTTCACGCCTTTCTGCGGAAGCATCTTGCCTGTCGCGGCGTCCCAGTTGAAGCCGACGACCTTCAAAGGTATATGGCCCTGGTCATGATACTGCGCCACGACACCGTCATACTTGCCGCTCTTGGCCTTGGCAAAGACTGAATCGGGCGGCACAGGACCTTCGACATTGAAGCCGCGGACCTTGAGCTCCTCCACGGCAGGGATGATTTCCTTCGCCTCCTCCCAGCCGAACAGGCCGTTCTCGGAGCAGTGTGGATTGAGTCCTGCTATGGCGATATGCGGATTGTCTATACCGAACTGGCGGCAGGCGTCGTCTATGAGTTCGTAGACTTCTATGATACGGTCTTTCTTGCATCTGTCGCAGGCCTCGCGGAGGGAGACGTGCGTGGAGACATGGATGACGCGCATAGGGCCGTCGGCAAGGAGCATGGCATACTTCTTCGTGCCCGTGAAGGTGGCGTATATCTCGGTATGGCCGTCATAGTTGTGACCGGCGAGGTGTATGGCTTCCTTGTTGAGAGGTGCCGTACATGTGCCGTCCACCTCGTTTGCCATGGCGAGGTCTATGGCCTTGCGGACATACTGGAAGGCGGCGTTGCCGCACTGCACCTGCACTTCGCCGAACTTGAAGGTGCTCATGTCTATGAGGTCAAGGTCGTAGACGTCTATCGTCCCGTGCTCGAACTTGGCGTCCTTGACGTCTGTCACGGCGTTTACCGTGAGCGGCTGGTCGAGTTTCAGGAGGTCTACGGCGAGCTGTATGATCTTCGCATCGCCTACGATGATTGGCTTGCAGAGGGTGTATGTATCCTTATGGGCAAGCGAGCGGACGCATATCTCCGGACCTATGCCGGCAGGGTCGCCCATTGTTATTGCTAAGATTGGGGTCATGGTGGTGGTTTAGTGGTTTAGTGGTTTGGTGGTTTGGTGGTTTAGTGGTTTGGTTAATAGCCGGAATAGCCGATATAGAGGACTAATAACTAAACAACTAAACCACCAAACAACTTAATAAAGACTATTATATATATCCTTGCAGTCCTGTTCTGTCACAGGGCGCGGATTATTCTTCAGCAGGCGCTGCTGCAGCATTGCCGCCGCTGCCATGGCAGGGACTTCCGTCTGAGGGATGTCTATCTCGGCGAGCGTCTGAGGGATGCCGCAGTTCTTGGAGAGCGTTGCCACAAACTCCACGCCGCGGAGAGCTGTCTCCTCGTCTGTCGCGCCCGGTTCACAGCCGCAGGCGATGGCGACGTCGGCATATCGCTTGGCGTCGGCAGCCATATTGAACTTCATCACTGTAGGCAGGAGCACGGAATTGGAGAGGCCGTGGCTCTTGTGGAACATGCCGCCGACAGGATATGCGAGGGCATGGACGGCAGCGGTATTCACCGGACCGAGGCCGAGGCCGCCGTACATGGAACCGAGGAGCATTGCCTCGCGTGCCTCCATGTCCTTGCCGTCTTTCACGGCGCGCTCAAGATTCTTGGCTATGAGCTCTATGCCTTTCAGGGCGTACATGTCCACGCAAGGGTGTGCGAACTTGTTCGTGTACACCTCTATGCAGTGGGTCAGCGCGTCCATGCCTGTCTCGGCAGTGATGCGCGGAGGGACGGTAGCGGTGAGCTGCGGGTCGAGATATGCCACGTCGGCGAGGAGGAAATTGGAGATGATGCCCTTCTTGCCGTTGTCTGTCTCGTCGAGGAGGATGGCGTTAGGCGACACCTCGGAGCCTGTGCCTGCTGTCGTAGGGGCACAGGCGAACCACACTCCGCGCTTCTTTATGAAGCCTATGCCGTAGCATTCCTCTATGGTCTGCTCCGTATGCATGAACGTGGCGACAAGTTTCGCGACATCCATCACAGAGCCGCCGCCGATGCCTATCACGGAGTCGGCACCGAAATCCTGCGCTTCCTTGAGTATGCGCTTGAAGTCGTTGACGGTAGGTTCGCCGAGAATCTTTGTCTCTGTCATTGTCCTTACGCCGCCGTCGTTGAGAGCCTTTATCACCGGTTCGACGAGGGGAAGTATAGGGTCTGCGGTGAGAATAAAGAGACTTTTCAGTCCTGAAGCGAGATATTCCTCACACATCTGTTTCATGCAGCCGGTGCCGAAGACTATGCGCTGCGGCTGCTTCAATTCTATTGGTTTCATATAATTATAATTGATTATTATTTTATATCCTGATGATAATGGTTGTATCCGTATTTCTTACATTCATCACACCAGTAGCTTTGGTCACCTCCTAAATAATCGGGACCGTACTTTATTACACGTATAGGTTTATTTTCTTTTTTTGTTGAAGAAGATGACGAGCGGCTACGCCTACTTGAAGACGAAGTACCTGAAACGGAAGGCATAGACCTGCCGTTAACGACAGTGGAGAAATTTCCATTGTCATTGATGCCATATCCTGTACCATTTCTGTCAACCACATTCCATGATTCTGTGTATCCCTTGCCCTTACACTGTCCACAGACTGTAGAACCAAAGCATCTCGGACAAACAATCGGTACACTGACGACGCTGTTCACCATCATTGTGTTCATGCAGAACTTGCATCGTCCTGTACCTAAACATTCGATACACCGCATCTTGTTATGGAACTTCGCCGTTCCATCCTCCATCGTATAGACAGTATGTTCGCCGAATGCATCGGTATATGTGTAAGGCTTCCTACCGTTTCCTTCTGACGTCTGACGCTGAGTAGTAGGAGCTGACGACCGTCGGGACTGATTCTGTACAGACGATGTTGACACCTTTCTGGCTTGTTCCTGACGCTGAATTTCCGCCTTACGGCGCTGTTCAGCAACGGCAATCTCATGTTTCTGCGAACGAATCTCTTTCACAAGACTGGTGGCATGAGCCTTTTCGCTGCCTATGGCATAGCGCTGATACTCCAGACCGTAATGCAAAGCCTCATCAAGGTTCTTCTGCAGCACATCGCCGTTGAGAAAGCTCTCGGAAAGAAAGCGACATGAGCGCCAGTATTCCTCCGAGGACTTGTCCTTCACTGCATCGGCAGACTTATGGTAGTAGTAGGCTGCAAGTTCAGGATTATGATTCTTTGACTTATTATCCGAGTAGTATAGGCCTAGAGGATAATAACTCCTCACCTCTCCCGAGTCTGCTGCCGCCGCGAGATAAGCCATCGCCTCTTCGTTCTTCTTAGCCTTGAGCAAAGCCTGTCCCACCTGATAAGTGGCAGTTGCACTACGTGTAAGGACTTTCCCGGAGGAAGATTTCAGTCCGTAATCGAAAGGTTCCACCTCAGGAGCCTTATGCACCACAGGCACTCCACGATAAGGTATAAGGAGCTTGCGCCCTATATAACATACCGTACTTGACGGGTTGGCCGCCTTCAGTTCATCGACAGTGACATTATATTTCTCCGCAATGGAAATAAAGTCTTCACCACGTTGTACGACATGTTCACATCGCTGTGCTTGGCATACTGTGGAAACCACTACAAGCATTGACAGACAGAGGAGACGTAACAGTTTCATAGTTTTTCAGTATTTCACGACAAGGAAATTCGAGACACTCCAAAACTTTGTCGCATCTGTAACGGTAAGCGTACAGGTGCCGTTGTCATTGGTCGTCATGGTATATGAGCCAGTCGGAGCCTGTGTCAATATTTCCGCTTTCTTTGCAGGGATAGAGAAGGTCTTTGTCTTCCGGATATCAATCTTCTTGAATGCAGAAACATTCACCTGTGACATGTCCAACTTGCTTTTCTTGAACAGAGACCCACCGGCAAGAAGACCTGCATTCTTCAGTTCTTTCTTTGAACCGATGAGCACATACGCCTCATTCATCATGTCGCTTTGTGTTTCAAGGGCTACTTCCTGAGCTTTGTTTTCTTCTTTAAGTTGAGCAACATTGGAATTAAGGCGGTCAACATGACCTTTGAGGGTCTGAATATCGAAATTCCGCTTTTCAAGTTCCTCTGTCAACTCTACTATGGCTTGGTCTTTCTCACCGAGTTGCTTCTTCAGCGACGCTATAGTCTTCAACATCTTTTGAGACTTTGCGTCGCCGTTTTTGAGCTTATTTTCCAGTATGGCGATGCGTTCACGTTGACGGGCGAGGATAAGTTTATAAGCCTCAAGATTCTGCTTTATCTGGTCTTTCACAGACATATTTCCCTCACCCATTGTACGCAGGATGCCGCCTTCCATATCGATGACGCTGTCCATGCTGACATTCACGGCATCAAGGAAGAGGGTCATCTCGTCCATCTCAGCCATCTTGCTGTCCACGACATTAAGCAGTGAGTCAGCTTCGGGATTCCCCTCTGTCTTATTGCCGCAGGAGACATTTGCCAGCATGGCAATGCAAATGATTGCAAAAACAGTGACTTTCTTCATTTTCTTTGATTGTTTGTTTGTTTTTTTTATACGGTTTGTGGTTGTGGGGTTTAGGTTTTTGGTTGATAGCCGGAATAGCCGATATAGCCGGAATAGAGGCTATAGAGACTATTTTGGCTATCAAGGCTATAGAGGCTATAGAGGCCTATCCCCTAAAACCTACAAAGTCCCGGTTAAGCGAGAGCAGAGCCAAGCTTGCTTGAGCTCTGCCGAACTTTTCGAGTAAGCGAGAACAGTAAAAAAGCTTGCTTTTAGACTGTCGAGCGAGAGAAAAGTCAAGATTACTTAATCGGAAGGGACTTCGAGCGAAGCTCAACCCACAACCCGCTGTTTACTTTTTCCTTGACTCGAGCCATCCCCAGAGAGTCAGCTCGTCATCGGTCTTCGGGGCCTTGAAGAAGAACGACGCCACGTAGCCTACCACGAGAACGATGATATGGCTGTACACGCCGAGCATGTACTTGGAGTGTGTGTAGTTCCATGCCCCGAGGTCGAGGAGAGCCTGCTTTGAGCCGTCAGGCATCTTCTGCGGCGATGTCAGCATGGCGTATGCCGTGAAGAGGATGCAGGCGGCAAGGCCTACATACAGTCCCTGCTTGTTCGTGCGGCGGCTGAGCAGACCGAGGAGGAATATGCCGACTATGCCGGCGGAGAAGATGGCGTAGAAGCTGAATATCGTCTCGAGCACTGCGCCGCCGTTGCTCTGCACATAGAGTATGGCTATGCCTGTCGCGCCGAGTCCGGCGAGGACTACTATCCATCTGCCGAAGATGAGCTTTGTCCTGTCACTGACATCCGGCTTCAGACGCACGAGATAGTCCTGCACGGCGATTGCCGAGAGGCAGTTGAGGTCTGAGTCGAGGGATGATATCGCCGCTGCTGCGATTGCCGCGATGATTATTCCGCGGACGCCCATCGGGAGCTGTGTGGAGATGAAATGCGGGAACACCGAGTCGGGCTTCATGCCTTCCACCGCCGCGTCAGGAGCGAGCTGGTAGTATGCGAAGAGGAGCGAGCCGACGAGCATGAACATCGTCCATACCGGCACGGAGAGGAAGACGCCTATGAAGGCTGCATTCTTTGCCTCGTGGTCGTCCTTTGCGGTGAGGTAGCGCTGCACGATGGTCTGGTCTGTGCCGTACTTCTGCAGGGCGTAGAATATGCCGTTGAAGACCATCACCCAGAAGGTCGTCTCCACAAAGTCCCACTCGAACGGGCCGACGCCTATCTTGCTCACCTCGTAGGGGCCGACGTTCGTCGTGGCGTTCCATGCCGTGGAGAGCACGTCTCCAGTGGTGAAGTCCGTGCCCTGAGGGAAGAGGAGCATCGCCACGCAGAGGAGTCCGCCGCCTATGAGCAGTCCGCCCTGCACGACGTCCATCCATATTATCGCCTCCATTCCGCCGAGGAATGTGAGGAGGATGATTGTCACGGCGAGCACGGCTATGACTATGTATATGTCAATGTTCATGAATGCCGCAAGGGCCATGGACACGAGGAAGAAGACGGAGCCCATCTTCGTGAAGTGTGTGAGGATAAACGCCAAGCTGGAGTAGTATCTTGCCAGCGGACCGAAGCGCCGCTCGAAATACTCGTATGTCGAGAGCTTTATGACCTTGCGGAACAGCGGCACGATGATGCCTATGCAGCACACCAGCACGCAGGGCACCATGAGTCCCTGCACCAGCAGTATCCAGTTGCCGCCGTATGCCGCGCCGGGATATGCGAGGAAGGTGACGCTGCTTATGAGCGTAGCGAAGATGCTCATGCCCACAGCCCATACCGGCACCTGTCCCGAACCGGTGAAATATGTGGAGGAGTCCTTCTGCCTGTGGGCGAAATAGACGCCCATCGCTATGGCGAGGAGGATAGAAAAGACCACTATCGCGTAGTCCACCCAGTGTATGTCTGCCATGGGGTGCCCTCCTTACTCGTTGGTTATCGTCATGGCCTTCTCGGCGATGGCCTTCTCCTCGTCCTCGGAGAGGCGTGTGAGAGGCATGAGCATGTCAGGAGTGCAGAGGCCGCGTGTCTGCATCATCACCTTGAGGGCTGTCAGCGACTGGCCGAGGGTCCTGCCCTCCTGGTATATCTTGGCGATGCAGTTTGTCTCGTCCTGCAGGCGGTTGGCTGTCTCCATGTCGCCCTTCACGGCTGCGTCATAGAGGTCGCGGAACATTCCCGGCACGAAATTGCCTGTGGAAGGGACTATGCCGTTGCCGCCGAGCTCGAGAGACTTGGCAGACTGTGCCGCCCATCCGCAGAAGTATGCGAAATCGTCCCTGCCCTGTGCTATGGCGATGCACTTCTCCATGCGCTCCATGTCGCGCTCCGAGTCCTTGAGACCTACGATGTTAGGATGATGTGATAGACGCTCGATGACATCGACAGGGATGGACATGTGTGTCGTCGCCGCGATGTTGTAGAGCATGAGCGGGCCCTTTATGGCGTCTGCCAGACGCGCGTAGTAGTTCTCCATCTGCTCTGCCGTGAGCGAGTAGTAGCTCGGGAGCGTCGCCACGATGACGTCGGCGCCAGACGCGCTGTAGTATCCCGCCTGCTTCAGCTGCTCCATGAAGCAGTTGCCTGTCAGTCCGGCATAGATGGTGATCTTGCCCTCCGCCGCCTTAACGGCAGTCTCGATGAATGTCTGTCCGTCGATGGTAGACACGGAGTTGCCCTCGCCGGTGGTGCCCATGAGGAGAGGGCTCACGCCAGCCTTGACAAATGACTTGATGATTCTTTCCACTGCATCCTTGTCCAGGAGGCCGTTCTTCGTTACAGGTGTCACCATAGGGACAACCACGCCGTTGTACTTACTGCTGTTCATTTTCGTTTACAGTTTGTTAGTTGTTTGATTATGTTGGGTTTATTCTTTCCTTTCTCCGCCCGGCACAGTGAGCGCGCTCCCTCTGCCCTCGCTTGTCGGAAACGTCGGTTTCATTGTCTTTCTCATATCCGGGAGAGGCATGTCGCCAGCCCCTGGCACAATGGACAGGGATGCCCGTCCCTGCAAAGTTAATGATTTTTTTTGTATTGCCGACACATTTTGCGTTTTTTTTTACGGTCAGGCGGGGATTTTTAGAGTTATAGTTGTAAGTTATGAGTTGATAGCCGGAATAGCCGATATAGCCGGAATAGAAGCTATAACGGCTATCGTGGCTATATCGGCTATAATGGCTATAATGGCTATAATGGCTATATCGGCTATCACCAAAAAACCTACAACCCGCAAAAAACGCCCGTGACCTTTCATCTTGCGGAGGATGACCCTTTACCATACAGAGAATGACCTTTTGTCAGGTAAAAGGCCACCTTTTTCAAACTCTCTGAAAGACAGGGATAAAATAAAACGCTGCAATGGAGAGAAAAAAGCTCCGCAGGGGACAGGAAGATACTCTACAAAGGAGAAAATAAGACTCCGCAAAAGAGGAAAAAGACTCCGCGCGAGAGAAAAAGAAACTCTCCCTCCTGCCACCTTTTTGAGGCGCATGGAGAGAGAGTCTTCCGTTCAGCTGACGGCTTCAGGGGCATTACATTTACAACTAACTAAACTACAAAAGGCCTGAAAGCCCGTCAGTATAAGGAGCTGCATGTAAGTAAGTCACAAAAATTAAACGATACAATCCATGATAAAGCAAGCACTTACATCTTGTATGTATAAGCCTTGTTCTTTTTGGCTGTTTTTGCCTTGTCTCTCAGTCACATAGCCCGCTATGTTCCTTCGTTACAAGACGAAAACATCTCAAAAATAACAAAGCTTTATACTATACATTAATTTTTGTGACTTACTTTATCAATATCCAGGGTTCTGGTATTCGGCACCGTTGGCTATCGTCGCGGTGAATGTCGTAGAGATAGGACGGAGCGCGTAGTTCGGGTCGAAATACTTTGCCAGGTCAGGGTGTGTCTCCTGGAGGTAAGACGAGTTCTTGAGCATACCGGTGCGCTTCAGGTCGTAGAAGCGGCTGTACTCTCCGCAGAGCTCCCTGCCGCGCTCGTCGAGCACGGTGCGCACGGTGGCTGTGCCGCCGAGAGACGTTGCGTTGGCCCTTGTGCGCACTTTGTTTATGTACTTCATGGCATCGGCTCCGCCGTTGAGGTAGATGTCAAGCTCTGCGGCGATGAGGTAGACCTCTGCCATACGCATCATGAATGTGGCGTTGAGGTTGCCGTTGCGCATCTTCGATGAGTTGGCGACATACCAGCGGCTGCTGTTGTGCTTGTTAAGAGAAGGATAGAAGTAGCGGAACTGGTTCTCGTTGCCTGCGGCGTTAGTCATGATGACATTCTTCTTGGCATCGTCATAGACGGCCTTGTAGTCCACGACGAGATACGGCGAGTTAGCCATGTTGGCCTTCTCTGCGGCGTAGTCGGCGTCCTGCGGCATGATGATCTTTATCGCCTTCTCGCTGACATTGATGCGCTGTCCTATGAGGTTCTGGCTCTTGCCCCATACGGCGACGTCGTCGGCGTTCTTCCATGTATACTCCTTGTTGGCGACCCACTCTGTGGTGAACGACTGGTGGAAGCGCGGGTCAAGAGTGCCGTCGGCCTGCACGTAGAGGCTCAGCAGATGCTGTGTAGGCATGAATATGCCCTGATAGCTGGTGTCCCAGGAGATGCGCTGCTGCTGGTTGTCCTCGCGTGCGCCGAACTTGTTGAGCGTGCAGAGGAATTTCTCGACGTTGCGGTTGAGCTTCCAGTTGCCGTTGCTCGAGCCGTGGCCGTTGCTGCCGGCATACCAGCGGTGCTTCCACAGCGCCTCCTTGTTGGCCCAGTTGTTGTCCTCCTTGAAGACATCCGCATAGTCGGCATACATGTATGCCCCGTATTTCGCGCCGCCGCTCTCGCAGTCGGCGATGAGCTGCTGTGCGGCATCCATGCCTTTCTGCAGGAACTCCGTGGTGCCGTACTCGTATGTCTGGAGGCAAGCCTTGGCGAGGAAGCCGAGGGCGGCCTTCTTCGTAGGAGTGGTGCAGAGGTCGTCAGTACCCTTGCCGAGCCACTGCACGGCATACTCCAGGTCAGGGATGATGAGCTGGCGGTATATCTCCATAGGCTCTGTGCGTGAAGGGCTGTAGTTTGCCGTGTAGGACTGCTCGAGGTTCAGCGTCACTGCGCCGAACTGCTCCACGGCGTTGAAGTAGTAGATGGCACGCATGAAACGCGCCTCGGCTATCTTCCCGTTAAGCTCCTCCTCGGAGAGGAAGGCCTTTGCCTTGTCGGCGTTGGCGAGCACAGTGTTGCATGCTCCCACGCCGTCGTATATGCCGTTCCAGAGGTTGTTGGTGTATGTGGTGTTTGGAGATGCGCCTGCAAAGAACCAGAAGTACTGCTGGTTAGTCTTGTCGTCGTTGGCGCAGGCTGTCCAGAGGTCGGTATCGCCCTCTGTCATCTCCATGAAGCCGTCAGTGCCGTAGAAGTATCTCTCCATGGCAAAGTAGCACTGGTTTACCAATTCCTGGAAGCCTGCCTCCTGTGTAGCGAGGTCCTCCAAGGTGAATCCTCCCGGATTCTCTTCGTCCAAACTGCATGATTGCATTCCGCCTGCCATCATGGCGAGTGCCGCTGCAATGTATATGTTTCTGAATGATTTTTTCATGTTTTCGTAGATTTTTTGTCGTGAATGATCCCGAGCCGGCCGTCAGGCCGACACAAGGGGATATTTTAGAATGTGACGTTTACGCCGAACACGAACTGGCGGTATGTAGGGAATGCGTCAGCGCCGTTCATCTCAGGGTCGGTATCCTTCAGCTGTGAGTCCATTGTCCATATCACAGGGTTGTATGCCGTCACGTAGAAGCGCAGCTTCTCCATGAGCACCTTGCGCGAGAGAGCCTTCGGGAGGGTGTATCCGAGGGTGATGTTCTTCAGCTTTATGAACGAGCCGTCGCGGTATCTCAGCGATGAGAAGACAGTAGACTGCTCGGCGCCTGTGCCCGGACGCGGATAGTATGCGCCCTGGTTGCTCTCTGTCCAGTAGTCCACGCCGGAGAGCTGGTTGGTAGTCACGGACTGCTTGGCGTCGTACCAGCCGATGAGACTGCTGCTGATGGTCTGGCCTACACGTGCCATGGCGAAGATGGAGAGGTCGAAGCCCTTGTATGTGAACGTGTTATTGAGACCGATGATCCAGTCAGGATTCTGGTGTCCGAGCACCTGGCGGTCTTTCTCGCCGTACTTGTGGAGGCCGCCGTCGCCGTCATCGTCGAGAGTCTCTATCTTGATGAATCCAGGCTTCACGCCGTGAGTCTTCATGAGGTCGGCGTCGTCGGTAGTCTGCCAGAGGCCGATGTACTTGTATCCGTAGTGAGACTTGATAGGCTGTCCCTCGAAGAGGCTCTCGGCGATGATGTCGCCGTCAGGCAGCTCGTCAATCTTCTCCTTGCTCCATGTGAGCGAGAGTGTGGAGTTCCATGTGAAGTCCTTTGTCCTTATGTTGCGGCTGTTGACGGTAGCCTCGAAGCCCTTGTTGCTGGTCTTGGCGAGGTTCTGCCACATCTTGAGAGGCGCGCCCCAGCCTGTGAGGCTCGATGTGATAGGCACGGTACGGCTGTAGAGCAGTCCCTTGGTCTTTGTCGTGAAATATTCGAGAGAGCCGTCGATGCGTCCGCCGAGGACGGAGAAGTCGAGACCGAAGTTCCAGTTGTATGACTTCTCCCAGCCGAGGTCGACACTTGCCACAGAACCTGTGTACTGTGCGAACGGCACTATCTGTCCGTTGATGGTGATGCCGGCGCTGGAGTATACCCATGGGGTTGTGGCTGTGGAGTATGCGCCCACACCGCCGGAGTTACCTGTGACACCGTAGCCTATGCGCAGCTTGAGGTTGTCGAGCCAGCCGCGTGTGCCTTCCATGAACTTCTCGTCGCTGATGCGCCATGCCACCGCCGTAGCGAAGAAGCTGTCCCACTTCTGTCCCGGGGAGAGCCATGACACGCCGTCCCAGCGGTTGGAGATATTGAGGAGGTACTTGCTCTTGTAAGAGTAGTTGAAGCGCACGGCGTAAGACATCTTCTGGGTCTGGGCGTAGTCAGACTCGATATGCTGCTGTCCTGCCGACATGAGACGGTGGAAGAACCACTTGTCCATATCCTGGCCGCTGCCGCCTGTCAGTGTCGACTCGTTCTCGGTCTTCTGCCATGATGTGATGAACGTGGCTCCGAAGTCATGGTCCTCTGCCACGGTTATCTTGTAGTTGAGGATATTCTCCCACATGTATGAGTAGCCCTCGTTATGCTTCTTCTCTGCGTGAGGCGAACCTGCGTATGTAGGGCGGTTGGCGTTGCACTGCGCGCCCCAGTAGAGTCCCTGACGGCTGTTGCTGAGTGTCGCGCTGACCTGCGAGCGCAGGCTGAGTCCCTTGAGCGGAGTGAGCTCGAGATAGCCCGTGGTGTTGATGTATGTGGAACGTGTGTTATTGGCATACTGGTTCTCGATGAAGTCGCCGAGCGGAGTATACTGTCCCTTGATGTACTCATGCCTTATGGACCCGTCCGCGTTGTATGCGTCGCCGAGAGGGAAGACGCTGAGAGCCTTCGTGAAGGTGTTCTTCACGCCGGCGTTGCGGTTGCTGTAAGTGAGGTTGGAGGTGAAGCCTATCTTTGCCCAGTCGAAGAGCTCCTGGTCTATGTTCAGACGGAGCTGGTACTTGCTCTGGTTGTCATTCTCGAGCAGACCCTGGTCCTTGGCATAGTTTGCGGCGGCATATATCTTTGTTTTCTTTCCGCCGGCAGAGACAGAGAGCGAGTATTTCTGTGTCGTGGCGGTGTTGCCCGATACCTCGTCTACCCAGTCTATCCACTTGCCCTGCTCGTAGGCGTCAAGGTAAGTGTTGTTGTTGAATATCACAGACATGCTCTCAGGCTCTGTGCCGTACTTGTATCTGTAGGCCTCCTTCTGGTAGTTCACCCATTCGTCGCCCGTCATGCCGTGCCTGTAGTTAGGGCTTCCGCTGAATCCGTAGTAAGCGTCGAAGTTCACCGTAGCCTTGCCTTCCTTGCCGCGCTTTGTCGTAATCATCACGACACCGTTGGCACCAGCCGAACCGTAGATGGCTGTCGACGAGGCATCTTTCAGGACATCGATGGTCTCTATGTCGGAAGGGTTCACCTGGCTGTAGCTGCCCGGCACGCCGTCGATGATGAAGAGCGGCTCGTTGCTGCCGTAGATGGAGCGTGAGCCACGCAGGAGTATTGTCGGGTCGGCACCTATCTCGCCGCTTGTCACGGCGATGTCCATGCCGGCTATCTTGCCCTGCAGCGCCTCCATGGCGTTGCTTGTCGGTGTTATCGTGATATCCTCTGCCTTCATGGAGGTGACGGCACCGGTGAGGTCCTTCTTCTTCACTGTTCCGTAGCCGACTACCACGACCTCGTCCATAACCTGCGAGTCGGGAGACATCTTCACCTTCATGCCGTTATGAGCCTTCACCACCTGTGTGGTGTATCCTACGTAAGAGAGTTCAAGGGAGCCGCCGCTCGGGACGTTGAGCGAGAAGTGGCCGTCAACGTCAGTGATTGCCGCAGCCTGTGAGCCCTTCACCTTGATTGTAACGCCAATCATAGGCTCTCCGAACTCATCGACAACAGTTCCCTTGATCGCATTCTGCTGGGCTTGCACAAGAGCGTTTGTCCTGGCATCGGCAAATGTCGAGACAGGACACATCGTTGCTGCAAAACCAGCTACCAACATAGCCTTGACGGCTCTGTTGACCAAAGTTTTGTTTTTTTGCATAATTTTAAGTTAGTTATTTTATAGTTTTGTTAGGGTATGTCCGTTTGGACTGTACAAATTTAGTGATATTCTTAATATTATTCAATTTGACTGAAACCGTTTTAACACATTTTACCCCCCCCGATTACTGTTAGCAAATATTAACATATTTAGGGTTTTAGGTTGGAGGTTTTGGGGTTTTAGGGCTGATAGCCGGAATAGCCGATATAGCCGAAATAGAAGTTATAGAGGTTATAATATCTATTGCGGCTATTTGGGCTATCCCGGCTATCCTTATTTAAAAGAAAAAAAATCCCTGCAGCTTCTCTCGAAACTGCAGGGACTGTATCTGCTATTGCGGCAATATACGCTGCCGCTTGGCGTTGTATCACTTCATCTGCTGTCCTGCGGTGTTGTACAGCGCGCCGCCGTCGGCCTTGATGACGAGCTTTCCGCTGGCTGTGATGATGGCGCGCGAGCGGCCTGTAGGAGCCTGGTCCACGACGGCCTGTCCGATGGCTGTGCCTGTGTCAGGCGTCGTCTCGTATGCGCCGAGGTCAGGGGCTGCGCCGAGATACTCTATGGCAGGGACAGGGAGACCGAGGTATTCGGTGGCGTCTACAGCCTTGCCGGTGTCTATGAGCGCGGCGGCAGTGAGCGTGGAGTTGTTGTAACCCTTTGCCGTAGCACCTTTCTTTATATGCGCGAAGGTCATCTCAGGGAGGTTGTCGTCAGCGTCGCGCGGAGCGATGAGCTGTGTATGGTCAAGGCTCTCGAAGAGTTCAGGTGAGGCCTTGTGGAACTCGCAGTTGCTGACAGTGAGCCCTGCGAGCGTCTCGTCTACCTCGAAGCGTCCGTAGTCGCCCTGCTTGCCGTGCTCCGTAGGCTTTGTCACGCCGCTGCTGCTGCGCTTGTCCTTGAGGTCGTTGTCGTTGATGGCGATACAGTTGGTGAGCTCCACCTTGTGGCCTGCTGCGGTGTTTATAGCCTCATAGATGCGGTAGGAGTAGGCCTTTGTGCCTATGGAGGTGAGCGTCATGCCTGTGCAGTTGTTCATGATGATGTCGCCCGAGTTATGGTTCTGGTCGAAGCCCTTCGCCTTGTTGCAGACGGCGAGGCAGCGGTTCATGTAGACATTCATCGCACCTTGATCGGAACCGCACTTGAATCCGTTGCCGTTGCCACTCGGCGCGACGGTGTTCTCGTCGAGGAATCCGTTCTTGTAGCTTATGCAGTTGTCGATGATTATCGTCTGGTTGTCGCCGAAAGCGCCGTCCTTCTTGTAGAATACATCCCAGCCGTCGTCGCTGTTGAGATATGCGCGGCAGCCGAAGAAGTAGTTGCCTGTGCCCACGGAAATCTTCGGAGCGAAGCCGTCGGCGTCACCCTCGCCCTCGTCGCAGTTGAGATACGAGTCGCAATTGATGACGTAGTTGTACTCCGCCATGTTCTTCATCTGCAGTCCCGTGTCGCCGTTCTTGTAGAAATGGCACGCCTCGATGATGTTGTCATGTCCTTGGTCGGTAGCCTTGGCTATGTCAGAGGAAGAGCCACCCGTAGGCTTGTTGCGCTCTATGAGCATACCGTTGTCGCTGGCGTTGGTGATGTCTATGTGGTAGAAATACCAGTAGGAGGAGGTGAGGCGCACGCCCTGATACGGGTTGTTGCTGTGTCCGTGGACAGGATGGTCGCAGTTTATCACGGCGCGTCCGTCAAGACATACCATGGAGTTGTAGTTGTCGTGCGTACCGTTGCGGTTGTCGATGTTTATGCGCGCCGTAGGACGATACTCTCCCGGTGCGAGGATGATGGTCGTGCCTGGCTCCACAGCCTTGTCCACGGCGAGCTGTATGCTCTTCAGAGGAGTCTCTGGCGATGCTCCGTCGTTTGTGTCGAGGCCGTCAGGGGCGACATATATCTTCGGGCCGTTGCCGAAGATATTGGTATGGAGGAGGGAGAAATCCTGCGTGATGTCAAAGGCGTGCGTCTCATCCTTCGGGTTGTCAGGGTTATCAGGCGATGTAGAGCCACCTCCCGAATTGTCGAGGGCGAGCTTGTCGCCCACGGCGAGGCTGTAGAAATACATTCCTCCCGGGATGGTAATCTCCACAGCTCCGTCTTCAGCTATCTCGGAGAGAGCCGTGACATGTGTCTTCCCCGATGTGGAAGGGAGAGGAGTGACGAGGTTTGTGACTACAGGAGTGCGTGTCACGGAGCTCTTTGATGTCATGTACTCCACCTTCACCCATTTGCCTTTCTTGCAGTCAGGGATAATCATCGTACATTTGTCGCCGAGCCACATGGACTTGGTTTCTCCTCCGAAGCGAAGGTTTCCTTCAGGATTTGCCGGCACGGTGAAGCGCAGTCCGGCAGTAATCGTCAGTTCCTGTCCCGAGGCTGTGGCGGCCTCGTCCGTGAGAGCTGGGGTGAAGCAGAAGCGGCTCTTGCTGTCGGTAATCCAGCGGCTGTCGGTGGCGATGGCAGAGGCATCGGCTTCAGGTACGGAGACGAAGTTCCAGAGCGTAGCCTGCGGATCCTGTACATCTTCATCCTGTGCGAAAGCGCAATGGACGCCAATGAGGCCCATTGCCAGCATAATCAGAATCTTTCTCATAAGTTGATAGTTTTAGTGTCTCCCGTCAAAACGTGCTGACAGAGCGGGGAATGAAAGAAAACGGCATCCTTCTGCCGTACATGTTTCAGGGGTCTGAAAGCGTCAGAGCGGTATAAAGTAAGTTAATTATCGGCAAAATTAATTAATTTATTTCATATATGCAACAAAAATGGAGAAAAAGTGGTTTGGTTGTTTGGTGGTTTAGTTGTTTGGTGGTTTAGTGGTTTGGTTGTGGGTGGTAGGTGATGATAGCCAGAATAGCCGATATAGCCGGAATAGAAGCTATAGAGTCTATAATATCTATATCGGCTATATCGGCTATCATCACCTACCACCCACAACCAAACCACTAAACCACCAAACCACTAAACAACTAAACAACTAAACAACTAAAAAGGCCACCACGCATCCCGCGTGGCAGCCTCGTCTGAATATTCTATAGAGCAATGACTTATTTGATCATATACTTCTTGCCGTTCTTGATGACAATGCCCTTTGTGCCTTTGGCAACACGCTGGCCTGCGAGATTGTATACAGGAGCGTTCACGTCATCCTCTGCTGTTATCTCAGAGATGCCTGTCGCTGTCTTGTAAGCCTCCTCGGCAGCCTTCAGTGCTGCAAGAGCTGCCTCAAGCTCTTCCTTGGTCTTTGCAGTAGAAAGAGCTGTCTGGGCCTCCTCGATAGCTGCGTAGAGAGCTGCACCAGATGTGCCTTCCTCTGCCGGGTCTTCGCCGAGAAGCTCGGTAGCTGTAGCTATCTCATCCTCGAGAGCTGCCTTCGCAACTGCTATCTCGTAAGCCTCCTCTGCTGCCTGAAGAGCAGCAAGAGCTGCGTCAATCTCATCCTGGAACTCTGCGCTTTCAAGTGCTGTCTTCGCTGCGTCGATGGCTACCAGGAGAGCAGCGCCCGGTGTGCCTTCCTCTGTAGAAGCGTCGCCGAGAAGCTCGGTAGCT
The DNA here is from genome assembly GCA_017462915.1 of Prevotella sp. Classification (GTDB taxonomy): domain Bacteria; phylum Bacteroidota; class Bacteroidia; order Bacteroidales; family Bacteroidaceae; genus Prevotella. Next base: position 105,077 of record JAFTQG010000055.1, read on the forward strand.
GCTGTCACCTCTGCCTCGAGAGCTGCCTTGTCGAGAACAGGAGCGACAAACTCTGTGAGCCAGCGTGGGTCGCCTGTCTGGAACTTAGCCTGCTGTGTAGAAGCGCCGATAGTGAAGTCGCCTTCTGCAACATTTGCAAATGCCGGATTTGTGAAGAGGATAGTTCCGCTCTTGTCGTAGTTTTTCTCGCTTGCAGAAATGTCAGTGCCGTCATTGAAGTATGTGTTGTTTGCAAACTCCTGAGGTGCGCTGCCATTGATGTTGCCACCTGACATACGGCGGATGATGTCCTTGCCGCAGTTGTACCAGATATTGTTCTTGACATCGAACTTGATATAGTTCTTTCCGCTGATAGCACCATAGTTGCCCCACTGTCCGTCAGACTTGAGGAGACCGTGGAACGTGTTGTTCTGGTAGTTCATCACCATGAACTCCGTCTCTGTGCTGAATCCGTAGCGGTCGAGACGTGCAGAGTTGTTGTATCTGATGAAATACTTTGCGACAGCATTGTTTCCGTAGAATGTAGAGTTGGTGATGTTCACATCCTTTGCACCACCGGCCTTGAACGATATGAGAGCCTCGTTGTCAACAGCTTCTGTAGCGAGCTCGAAGACAGAGTTGTTTACGGTAAGGTCGACAAGGCATATCTTGACATTGTTGTCGTAGAGTATAGAGCCCTTGACACCCTTGACTGTTACGCCGTCAATCTTGACATTGTCTACTCTCTTGTAGTCGTTGCCCTCAACGGCTGTGCCGTCGGTCAGCAATACAAGTGCTGCTGTGTTTGCAGAAGCGTCCACTGTCGCGCCGTTGCCGTTGACAGTAAGGTTTCCGGCTGTCTCGATGGAAGCGCCTACGGTATATGCTCCGTCCTTTGCAAGGTTTATGACGATATTGCCCACCTTGCTGCCTTCTGCCTCTATCTCCGCCTTCTTGGCAGCGACAGCAGCGGCGATGTCGCCTTCCGCAACATCTATCACAGCGTCCATGAACTCAGGAACAGCAACGATGCTGATAGGCTGGAACTGGATGTTGCCGCTGTAGATGCTCACGGCACCGACGATATTGTACTTTGTGCCTTCAACAGGGGCGGCAATCTCTATGCCGAACTGGTTGTAGCCTGCTACCTTCTCCTCGCCCTTTACGATGTCGAAGCGGTTGTTTGCAGGTTCTGTGTATGTCACGCCCTTCAGCATGACAACCTTATTGACATTCTCCGCCTTGACGTCTGCCAGCTGCATCTCGTCGTATGCCACCTCTACAGGCTCGCCCTCCTTGACAGCAAGCGGTGCGTCAGGAACAATCTCCAGAAGGTCCTTGTAGATTGAGACCTTGCCCGTCCATCCTGCGGCAAGAGTCTTGCCGACGGCAGTGTCCTCAGTCTTTGCAGAACCTGAATCGAAGATAAGGCAGGCGCCTGTCTCGTCCTTTATATATACATAGCTCTGTGCGCCGTTCTGTGTGGTCTTCACCTGCTTTGCCACGACAAGTGCCTCGCCGTCGAAGCGGAAAGGTGTATCGCCCGCAAGAGCATTGATTTCAGCAACGGTCTTTGCCACAGGGTTTGCCACAAGCTCCTTTGTCACGACAGCACTTGCCTTGCCCTTGCCGTTGATGGCAACAGCCTTGACGGTCGTCGTCGCGGAAATCTCGAACGGCTCGCTGTAGAGGCTACTCTCGGCAGTAGGCTCTGTCACGCCGTCGACAGTGTAGTATATCTTCGCGCCCTCTGTCTCGCAGGTCAGAGTAACGGCTGTTGTGCCGAAGAACGGTGTCTCGCCCGTGATTACAGGGTCTGTGATAAAGTATGCGGCATTGGAGACCTCACCTGTGAAGTCAAAATACTGGCCGCCGTTGAACTTTACCTTGTTGAACTTTATCTCGGCCGTCTCTGCCAGAGCATCGTCGGCCTTCACCTTGAAGGAGAACAGTGTGCCGTCCTTGAGGTTAGCCATAGCCATATTGTAGACGATAAGTTTCATCTCCTTGCCCTGCTTCACCTCGGAGCCCTCTTCCTGCTTTACAACAGACTCGTCCACGAGGTGGCTGCGGAGACAGCTTGTACCCTTGGAGAAGACATAGGAGGTGCCTTCCTCTGGATCTTCTGTCTTGACAAATTCGAGACCTTCAGGAAGCACGACATTCACCTGGAAACCCGAACGCTCCACAGCACTTGCATAGTTAACTGTGACGACAGCCTCCTGACCGGGAGCGATGGAAAGAGCGTCCATCGACAGCTTCTCAGGATTCTCTGTCTGTGCGCTGGCGCCGGTGACAAGACCGACGAGCATCATCAGGCATACGCCTAACTTTGCGATTATATCATTTGTTTTCATACTGTCTTATGTTTATTGGTTTTATTCTCCTCTAACCTTTGCGATGGCCGCATAGATATCGTCAATATCCACCATGCCGTCACCGTTTACATCGGCATACTTGTTGTCCGACTCCCCTCTTGAGACCTTGATTACCTCATAGATATCGTCCACATCCCAGTTGCCGTCGTCCGTGACGTCTGTATTGACCTTCACGAGGGCTGTCAGACCGTCAGGCATATCGTAAGAGAGACCGTAGGTCGTAGACACCTTGATATCTGTAAACCTTACCTCGCCGCCCTTGAACGCGTTGTCTGCAACGACATTGAGCGAGAAGAGCACGCCCTCCTTGCCTTCAAACACGTCGTTGGTAAGAGAAGAGAGTATCACAGTGTAGGTGTCCTCGCTGCCCGGCAACGGTGCCACGGTGGCAATGACGTTGTTGGAGAGACGGTCGGTGTATGTCACCCATTCGCCGTCAACGCCATCCGTGAACGACAGTCCCTCAGGGAGAGTGACCTTAGCCTGGAAGCCCACGATGTCGGCGTCGTTGGCAAGAGTGACGTCGATAAGTGCAGGAACTCCTGCACGGACCTTCACCTCATCGTTTGCCAGACCTGCCGTAGCCACCTGCGCCATGACAGGCACCTCCTGCTCCGGCATGTCGAGGATTACCGGCTCTGCCACTGTGGCGTTGCTGCCCACGATATTCCTGATGACAATCTTGTCGCTCTTGAATGTAGGGTCTGCCTTCACCTTTATGGTAACCACAGCACCGCTGTTGCCCTTGACGGCAGAGGTAGCCATCGTGGCAGACTGTGAGAGGAAGCCGAAGCGGTGGAAGCTCTTGTTGCCCTCCGTGAGAGTTGTGCCGAAAAGGGAATGGCTGCTGCGTGTGATGCGGCTTGCCACCTTCTCGATGCTGTTGTCGACATACGTCAGTCCCTCGGGGAGATACACGTCGAACTGCAGTGAGGACACAGGGTCCTCGTTGTCGAGATTCACCTCGACGGTAGCCTCTCCACCGGGAACGATGGCGAAGCTCTCTATCCATACCTTGTTGTCTCCGGCGTATGCGCTAAGACATCCGACGAGAAGCGACACCAGCACGGCCATGCGATGCAACGTGGCTGTATGGAAGAATCTTGCTGTAAGTTTATTCATGACTTTAGATTTACTTGTATTTTGTATCCCACGTGATTAAGGAGAGCAGCCGACACAGACCCGAAACCCCTGCCGTGCCGGCCGCCGATCCTATCAACAAGTGAGAAGTATTACTTTTTGAGAATCTTCTTGGTATTGCCGTTCTCGCCGACAATGATGTTGAGACCCTTGTTTACAGCCTTGAGAAGCTGGCCGCCGACAGAGTAGATGCGCTCCTTCACCGTTGCCGCCTCGATGCCGTCGATGTCTGTAGCACCGCTTCCGGCTGTGCCGAGAGCATAGCTCTTGCCCGCTGCGTCACTGAAGAATATGTTGTCCACTCCTATCTTGGCGTTGCCGTCGAAGCTGCTGCCTACCTCTACATCGAGATATACGATGGCGCCGTCGCGTCCGCTGAACTCGTTGTTGTCGATGGTAGCCACTACAGTGCGGAAGGTGTTGTCGCCTATCTCGTTGTAGAACAGCTCATGTCCGTCGGCACGCTCCGAGAGGCTCTGGCCCGCGAGCTTCATGCCTGCAGGGAGAGTGATGTCAAACTGGCCTGCGGTGAACGCCTCGACATGGCTTACATTGACTGCGATACGCACTGTCTTGCCGAATACGCCTGTCTCCTCAGAGACCTTGGTGAGCGTCAGCTCGTCGTCGGCAGAAGCGGAAGCGGCAACTGTGCGTACACGTGCCTTGCTTGCCGATGCTGTCTCCACGGCATCCTTGCCCAGAGGGTTGTTGTAGAAGATGATGTTGGAGATGGTCGTCATGTCGGCAACATTGATCTGCTTGTCGTTGTTTGCGTCGGCACCGTAACGCTTAGCCTCCGGTATCTCTTCGTAAACTGCGGCAGTGAGTATCATGTTGCGCACCTCAGAGTAGTCGTTTACAGTCACTCTGCCGTCGCCGTCGGCATCGCCTGTGACGTAAGAGAGATTGTCAGCATCCTCGGCAAGCTGCGCAACGTCTGAAGCGAGCTGTGCAAGACGTGCAGAGACGGTCTCCCATGCCTCGGTGCTGTAGTCGATAGCCTGAGGCTTCTCGAGCTTCTCGCCGTCGATATCATAAACGACCTGGCCGTTGTGGTAAGACGCATTGTTGAACTTTGTCGCTGCCTGTATAAGTCCCTGTATACGGTTGTGCTCTTCCAGCAGCAGTTTCTTTGTAGCATCGCCATACTGGTTCTTGTTTACAGAAGCAAGAGCGTCTGCCAGAGCATTGCTGACATCGGCGATGATGCCGTTGGACTCACGCTTCTTGAGGAGCTTCTCGTTGGCTGCGACCTTGTCGGATATAGTCTTGATGTCAGTGTCATACTGGTCACCCTTCGTGAGGAGTACGCCGTCATGGTCACTGTCAACGCTCTCCTTGAGGTCGGCAATCTCCTTGTCTATGCCTTCCTTCCACTTGTCAAGACTCTCTATATCTATATGTGTGAATGCCTTGAGTGTGCTGTAAGACTTCTCCAGGTCTGAAACGAGAGTGTCCAGCTTGCCGCCGATGGCTGTGTAAGCATCGTCGTTGGCCTTCTGCTTCTCATACTCAGCCTTGAGCTCTGCGCACTTCGCGTCAGCCTCCTCTATGAACTTTTCAATGTCTGAAAGGATATTGTCCTTATAGAAGTGGAGACTGCCCTCCTTCTCGGCCTTGTAAGCCTTGATGGCGTCGAGCTTGCCTGTGAGATAAGCCACTACATCGTCGCCCAGCTCGCCTGTAGCCTCGTTGTAGTCTGCCCAGCCCTTGACCTCGGCGAGCTTGTCGTCTGCTCTGCCGAGAGCCTCTGCGATGATGGCTGTTACGTCAAGGCTCTCGCCTGTCTGCATTTTGAGGAGCTCGTCGTATGTAGCGACAATCCTGCTCTCGAAGTCGAGGATAGCGGCACGTGCGTCATCGAGCTTGCCCTTGAGGTTGCCCTCTTTCCAGCGCTTCTCGGTTTCCGCAAGCTCGTCATAGTAAGCGGCGATCTTCTCGTCGTAGCCCTTGACAGCGTCGAGGTCTTCCTTGGCTACCTGGTTATACTGCTCCTTGACGGCGTCGATACGTACCTTCAGGCTGCCGGCAGCATTGAGACTCTGCTCGATAGCAAGCTCCTTGAGTTTCTTGATGTCCTTGTCGATACTTCCATCCTTCTTGATGATTTTCTCGATTTCAGACTTATAAGCGACACAAGCGTTGAGACCATTCTTCTCTTCTGTCGTCTTGCGGTAATCAAGAAGATTATCGATGATTTTCTGCAGCTCACTGCCGATAGGGAATTTCTCATCGTGCGTAATATACATCGCGCTCAGCCAAGCCGTAGCGTCAGCAACCCTCACGTCGGCAGCGTCGAGCATCTTGACGATGTCGTTGTATGCCTTGAGGTTTTCCTCTCCGTTATCAGAAGCTTTCTTTGCATCATTGTATACCTGAGAGTTCTTGTACTCGGTGTCTGCATAGTACTGCTTGCAGAGGCCGACAATCTGCATGATTGTAGCCTTGCCCTCGTCTGTTGCAGGGTCGACATTCTCGTCAAGCTTCTTTGCCTCGCCGTAAGTAGCATTGTACTTCTCCTCAAGCTGCTTGAGATAAGCGGCATTGTCGATATTGCCGAGCTCGCCGATTTCCTTTGCCTCAGCTGTGTAGAGAGCTTCTACAGCGTCGAGCCAGCCGGTCTTCTCCTTGCCGTAAGCGGCAGCGAGGTCTGCTTCGAGTCTCTTCTCATAATCCTTGAGAGTCTCCATCCATGTATCGACATTGACAGCATACATCCTGTCTGTAGGGATACCGCCGACAGCATCGCCCGCGGCATTCTTTGCAGCCTCGACAACATCCTTGACATCCTTGAACGCGTCCTTCTTGCCGTACTTGAAGTCGTTTACAACAGCCTCATTGGCTTTAACGGCATTGTCTGCATCGGTGACAAGGGAGTTGAATGCGGCATAAGCCACCTTGTTCACGCCGTCCTGATACTCCTTCAGCTTAGCGTCTATCTCATCGTTATACTGCTCGGCAGTGCCGATCCATACGGAAGCGTCGTATACTGTAGGCTTCTCGAGATTGGCAAGGACATTAGCGTCGTAGTCCTTCTGCTCGCTGTCTTTCAGTGTACGGAGAAGCTCTGCAAATGCATAAATCTCGTCATGTGTTTTCAGAAGTGCTTCGAGTGCTTCATCGAGTGCTGCGTTCTTGATATTGCTGAACTGGTTGAGGATATCGACAGCATTGCCGAATGTGCCGTATGTCGTATTGTAAGTAGCGATGAAGAGCTCATGAGCCTTGGCGTTGTCAGCGGCGACAGCGGCGTTATATCCATCAGTCTGCTCGTTCTGGATAGCAGTGATGGCCTTGCTGATTGCCTCTGCCGTGTTCATGAATTCTGTGTTCTTATCGGCAGACTCACCCTTGGCGAATGCGTCAGCGACAGCCTTCTCGAGAGCCTTGATGTTCTCAGCCTCTGTGACGAGACGTGCCAGATAGCCTGCAGAAGCAGATGTCTGGTCCTTGAGTATCTGCTCGTTTGCCTTTTCCCATGTCTCTTTGAGGGTCGTGAGAGTAGACAGCTGGTCGTTGTGAGCATTCTCGTTAGGCACGATCTTCTTCGCCAGTTCGTCTGCGGCGGTCTTGACAGCCTTTATCTCATCTGCGAAGCCGTCCTTGCCGTCCACGGATTTATGCTCGCCGTATGTCTTGTCGACATTCTCCTTTATCTTCGCGAGAGTCTCGTTGAGCTTGTTGAGCTCGCCTGTATAGAAGGTCTTTGCATCGCCTGTAGCCTTTTCCACCTCAGCTGCAAGAGCTGCAAGAGACTTGTCCACGTCAGAGCCTGTAGCGTACAGCTCGACAGTCTCATCGTAAGCCGTCTTGTTGGCAGCAGCAGCCTCTGCCTGCTTGGCAAGCTCTGCGGCAGCGGCCTCTATCTTGAGCAGTCCTTTATTGATTTCGTCATATCCTACGATGGCATTTTCCGCTGCAGTGTTCTTTTCTTCGTCAGTAGTGGCATTGTCAAGAGCTGTCTTCAAGGCAGTGACCTTTCCACTCAAGCTATACAGTCCATCCGGTTTGCTTTCACGGAGCTCTTTCTTCTTGGCTTCTATCTCATCGGCCATATTGCCCAGGTCAGCACCCTCGCCTATCTCTCTAATGAGAGTCTTCACCTCCTGTACACGGCGTGCTGCGTCATTCATCATGTTCTCGGCGGCAGCCCAAGAAGATACCTTGTCGAAGTTTGCCTTGTTGTCGGCATAGCTCTCGGTCCAGCCTTTGAGATCGGCGGCATTTGCTATGGTCGTATTGATAGCCTTCAGTGCCTTGAGATGCTCTGCATCGGCCTTGGCGTTGGCAGCATCGACAGCGGCATTGATTGCGTCGATGCTATTCTGTGTCTCCTTGATAGCAGTGCCGTATGTCTTGCCACCTACTTCGCCGTTGACAGTCACTTCAAGGTCCTTAGCCACTTTCTTGAGGGCTTCGAGGTCGTTCGTTGCGGCTGTGACAGCGGCTTCTATATTATTATAGGTAGCCAGAGCGTCTGCAGCAGATGTCTGGAAAGCAGTGGCCTTTGGACCACATGCGTTTGCAGCGTCTGTAGCCTTCTTCTCATTACTTACAGACTTGAAGCCCTTATAGTCCTTGTCGGCATCGGTCTTGAGCTTTGTCAGAGCAGCCTGAATGTCATTGACAGTCTTTGTGAAATGGTCAAAGGCATTGTATTTCTTGTCGTTTGACTCTTTCTTGGCTTCCTTGATGGCATCGTCAAGAGTCTTCTGATTATTGTCTATAGCCTTGACAATTCTTGTATAAGCGTCATGGTTGTCGAGGACAGCCTGATACTTATGCTTATTATTGTCATCAACCTCATCTATAGCTTTTGTGATTGTCGTCACATCACCCTTATACTCAAGCGTGCTGACAGTATGTGCCTTATACGCTTCGTCAACCTTAGTCTTGAGATCATCGACCAGTGCCTGTGCAGCATTGATGTCAGCGTCGCAGACTGTAAGACCGCGGTCCTTCAGTTCAGCCTTCATCTTGTCAAGCCGTCCCTGGAAGCCGTTTATCGTCTCGTCAGCAGTAGCCTTTGCCGTCTCCTGAGCAGTCTTGTTGGCTGTATAGCTATCGATGATATTCTCGATCTCTGCTGTGGCATCATTTACAGCCTTGATTCTGATAGAGCTGTTCTTGTCTGCCTCGCCTTTGAGGGCATCTGCTTCATCAGCAGCCTTTATCTGATTGACTTTTATCAGCTGTTCACGGAGCAATCCGAAGACTTTCTCCTGCCAGTCCTTGTATATCTCGCCTGTGAACTCTGTATTGGCTGTCTCCCATGCTGCATCGTACACTGCCTGGAAATCTGCTACTGCCTTAACGACTAACTGGTGAGACGCATCACTGTTTCCGTAACTGTCGTTATCTTTCGAGATGCTTTCACGGTATTTCTTTATCTGAGCGCTTATTTTTGTTATCTCGTCAAGGAGAGACTGCTTGTCGTTGACTATATCATAAGAGCCGAGGTCGTATGACGCGATTCTTTCGCCGAGAGCCTCTACGCCGAGGTCTGCATAGTATTTCTTGTATACCTCTGTTACATTAGCATATTCCTCTGTCTCCTTTACAGCATCAGCGTATGCCTTCTCGAGATCCGTATATTTTGCTTTTATCTCAGTGCGTGTGGCATAAGGGAGCTGTGCATATTCAGCAGCTTCAGCGAGTGCAGTGATTTCCTGGTCCAATGCGTCAACCTCTTCCTGTGTCACAACCGGTGCCTTCTCCAGGTCCTTGATTTTGCCCCTAAGAACAGACGCCTGTGAATTGTATTCGGCTTTAATCGCATCATCGTAAGTCGTGATAGTGTTTATCAATCTGCTGAGGCGCTGGTCCAATGCCTTGATAGCAGCATCTTTTTGATCTGCTGTCAGCTCTGCGGCATGCATCTGTACAGGTGCCCCGATTGCCGATAAAGCAACAACTGAAAGTGTAATTTTGTTCATAATGCTTTAGTTTATTAATTAATAAATGTTGTTTCTCTGATTTCATGCAACCAAGGCTGCCGTTACCGCTGTTTACGGGCTACGGGACAGCATGGCTCACTGACTTTGGGGACAAAGTTAACTTGATTTTAAGAAAATTAAATCACACGGAACGCCGTTTCGCGTGAAACTGCCGTTTCTTTTCGTGAAATGAACAAGACATCATTCGTCGCATATAAAACATCTGCGTAATCTGCCGAATCTGCGTGCTGTAGGTGTGTCACGCGGATTCGGCAGATTACGCAGATGATTATTTTCTCCGGTTGTGCGGTTGTCTGGTGATAGCCGGGATAGGAAATATATCATAAGATGCGCAACAGTTCTTCTGCTTACCATTTTTGACTATATATAAATTAATCTGCGTCATCTGCTGAATCTGCGTGACATATTTACAGCACGCAGATTCAGCAGATGACGCAGATTCTTATTCCTTGTTTACCGGCAGAGCAGACGATAAGGAATGACAGCAGGAACATACGGGCACTGTCAGGACTTCCTTCCGAGGCTCTCGATAAGGTCTCTGAGTATCTGTTTCGGCAGATGTATGGAATGGTTGTTGCCGTGGGAATCGGCAAGCACCACTATCTGCTTCACGGTATTGATGTGGAAGACCACCCTCGTGTTGATGACGTATGTCCGTCCCACTCTGATGAGGAACGGCTCGTCGGGAAACTTCTCGTCCAGCAGTCCCATGACCGTGGAGAGCCCGTAGGGCACCATGAAATGGTTGCCGGAGAGGTAGTATACATGGGTGTAGTGGTCGTCGGCCTGCATATACATCACTTTGTTGCAGTCGATGACATAGAGCTCATTGTGAGCGCAGAGGCTGATTGTCGAGTTCATACCGTGTCGTTGGTTGCGCTTTTTCCGGTTTCGCATGACCCTCGCCAGTGTTCCCTTGTGGACGTGAAAAAAACATTCTAATCTGAACCTGCGTGACATATCTACAGCACGCAGATTTCGCTGATGACGCAGATATTCTTTCTTGGATTCCATCCGACCATCTTCACGCTCGGCATAGCAAGCAAGCTCCGCTGCTCGCGCTTAATCAGATGGCTGGATATATATACATAAAAACGGAAAAGCGTGGGAACATTATACGCTACTGTCCTGCACACCGTGGCTCTCGCATTGCCTGTACTCGAAGGAACAGCAACGAAATCCCCACGCCGATATGGACAATAGTCATCCGTATTGGCATATCCATATACATCAGACTTATGGCGGAGAGCAGATCCTCGCCTTGCACGTATATGCCAAAATACAGACGTGTATGTACACATCATCATGGGCATCTACCGTTGCCTTGCCAACCCAAGTACAGTTTAGAATTTGCGAGATTCCGGTGTACTGTTGAACAAGACGTCGTATAAACGCCTATCTATTGTTATGTTGCCTCATCTGCCTGCGTGATTGCCCCTGTCATGAGTCTCTCACAGGAAGCCTCCTGCCTGCAGATTTGTGCGCTACAAAGGTAATACAAACAAACCGAAATACCAAATATTTGAAATGAAAAAGCGAAAGCTATCGGAAAGAAAATTCCCGATACATCTATATAATAACCTAAAGTTACAAAAAAAACGATAACCTTAACCCTAACCTTAACGATAACCATATAAAACTGCATGCCACACCTCACCACACTGTAGGGACGTACCGTGGTGCACCGCTGTCCACGGTACTTCCCTACAGTTTACGCAATATTCTAATCGTAATCTAAAAAATGATAACCATATATCGGCTATTCCGGCTATAATGTCACTCTATAAACAAATCATCTAATCTCACTTCGCTCTGGATATTACCGCTATACATATTCTTCTTCAATCCATACGTAGTGACAAATGTCTGATGCAGTGCCTTGCGGGTCTTCGTCGCTGAACGGAAAACCTCTGCCCTTTCACGCAGGTGCTCATCATATTGCCTGGTGATTTCAAACTCGCCTTGCGAGAATTTCATCTCGCAAAGATTGATAGTCTGGTCACGACGATCAATCAGCAAATCTATCTGACCGCCGTCACCTCTCCATGCACACACATCGCTTTGCACGCCGCTTATGCCCAGTTTCTGCTTGATTTGGCGGACATGATGCAGGCACAACTGCTCAAAGGAATATCCGCTCCATACTCTACGGGATGGCGAATCAATCATATTCTGCCAATGATTCTCGTCCTGTCCGCGATACCCTTTAACATACCGCAAGTGAAACAGCGTAAACAAATCGGTAAGCTGGTAGACCGTTCCACGTTCTGTCTTGCCGAACGCCGTGTATTGACGGATAAAATCACAATCGCTCAGATTTCGCAGAGCCTTTGTCAAGGCACCGCCATCTTCGATTTTAGTTGCTGCCATGATTTCCATCCGTGTCATTCCGGTCGCCTTGCTTGCCAATATTTCAATGATTTGCCTATGCAATGTTGCCTCGTTGAACAGCGAGCGGAAAAGGAAATCATATTCCCGAGCCAACGGTGCATTCTGCACGAAGAACAGATTGTCCACATTCTGGGTGAAGCTCATGCCACGCTCGAGCATTTGCAGATAAAGCGGCGTACCGCCAAGAACCATATAACACTCAGCTATCTGGTAACGGTTCCAGCTGATGCCGCGTGAAAGAAGATACTGTTCTGTTTCATGCAACGTAAACGGGGCAAGATATATACTGCGTGTGGTGCGGTTATACAGTCCGCCTTTATCAGAAAGAACATTCTCGCGCATCCATGTCGTTGCACTGCCACAGACAATCAGTTTCAGACGGTTATTCGCCGCTCCCCACGAGTTCCAGAAATACTCCAATGCCTTTACAAAACGGCTTTTCTGCGTATCCATCCATGGAAGTTCGTCAAGAAAGACTATAAGAGGCTCATTGCCTACTGACGACTCCAGATATTCACGTAATTGGGCAAATGCCTCAAACCAGTCTTTTACTGCTTTCCATTTCCGCCCTGAATAGTATTCCAACTGCCTGCGGAACTCTCCGAGCTGTTCCTTCTTCGTACCTTGGTACATCCCTGTAGAGTAAAAACTGAATGCGTCATCGAAATACTGACGCCCAAAAAGGTCTTTCCTACTCGGCGACGACCATAGATAGCTATCAATTCCGAAGACTCAGAGCCTATACGTTGGCGCAGTATTTCCTGCTTTTTTTCTGCCTATAAGTGTATCTGCCATATTGCAATGCATTTATTCTTCGGTGCAAATATAATAATAATATTTCGATTCCATGTCGGTAACTCGTTTTATTTTTAAGTTACCGATAAAAAATATGGACCTAATACGCAAAAAAAACGATAACATTAACCCTAACCTTAACGATAGCAGGGATAGCCGATATAGCCGGAATAGAAGCTATAGAAACTATAGAGGCTATAGAGGCTATAGAGGCTATAATATCTATATCGGCTATTGAGGCCTATTACGGCTATATCGGCTATCACCACCCAAAACCACCAAACCACCAAACCACCAAACCACTAAACCACTAAACAACTAAACCACTAAACAACCAAACCACCAAACAACCAAACAACCACCCTCACTTCCCTGCCTTCCAGAGCTGGTAGGAGTTGACGAGATTGTGCCAGATGCTGTAGCATCCGCCGACGACGGAGGTCACGGGATTGAGGAACATCAGCCCGAGCCATATCACGAAGACGGTGTTCTTCTGCCCGAAGGCCTGTCCTGCCGTTATCGCGCTGCGCTCTCCGGCATCGACATAAGTGGCAGGGTCGTAGACGGCAATCTTCCACTCCGAGGGGTCTTTCACGGGCTGCGGCCACCGCCGTCCTATCGTCCTGCCGAGGCGGAACTGCAGGAGGCAGGCCGCAAGGGAGACGAGCGACAGCCAGAGGAGCATGGAGAGAGGGATATGGCTGTCGTATATCGTGCGCACGGTGACGGTGATGGCGAGGGGAAGGGCCACGAGCCAGAGGTAGAAGGGGAGGTCTGGGACGCTGAGGAGCTTCTCCGAGAGGCTGTGGCAGAAATGGCGCACGGTGATGGCGAGTACCAACGGGCAGAGGAGGAGCGGGAAGACCTGTCCTGTGATGAGGAATAGCTCGGTGAAGAAGTCCATGCCGGCGTGTGGCTCCACGAGGGTGAGGAACGCCGGAGCAAGGATGCTCACCATCATGTTGCAGAGGAGGATATATGTCACTATTCCCGACATGGAGCCTCCGAGTTTCCTCACTATCACTGCCGCTGCCGTGGCGGTGGGACAGATAAGGCAGAGCATCGCGCCTTCAAGGACGATCTTGATGTCTGCCGTGGCTTCTGCGGGGAAGAGCGTCCCGCAGCTCCAGGCGGCGAGGGACGCGAGGGCGAAGAGCCCTCCTTGTGTGAGGAGGAGGAGCCCGTGCCAGCGGTGGGGCTTGAGCTCGTGGGGGCTCACGCGGAGGAAGGAGAGGAAGAGCATGACGAATATCAGCGTCGGCTGTATGGCGCGTGTTATCACGGTGTAGAGGGCCTTCTCGCCGTCTTCGCCGAGGGGAAGGGCGCGGAAGATGTAGTATGCCAGCACGCCCATCGCCATGGCGACAGGGAGCTTGAAGGTGCGGAGGAGGGACATTTTTTTGTGGTTATACGGTTGTGCGGTTGTGGGGTTATAGCCGGAATAGCCGATATAGCCGGAATAGAAGCTATAGAGGCTATAATGGCTATTCTGGCTATTGCGGCTATCAGTCCTAAAAAACCATTGCAACGACCGCCCGGACAAAGGGTATTGTCCGGGCGGTCTATTGAATAGAGAGAGTGGATGTGTCGCTTTTAGTCGGCGAGCTTCGCCTTGATGAACTCGCGGTTCAGGCGTGCGATGTTTGCGATGGACTCGTTCTTAGGGCATACGGCCTCGCAGGCACGGGTGTTCGTGCAGTTGCCGAAGCCGAGCTCTTCCATCTTCATCACCATTGCCTTGGCGCGCTTCGCTGCCTCCGGGCGTCCCTGTGGGAGGAGGGCGAGCTGGCTCACCTTAGAGGAGACGAAGAGCATCGCTGAACCGTTCTTGCAGGCTGCCACGCAGGCGCCGCAGCCGATGCATGTGGCGCAGTCCATTGCCTCGTCGGCATCCTGCTTAGGGATAAGGATGGCGTTGGCGTCCTGTGCCTGTCCTGTGCGGATGCTGGTGTATCCGCCTGCCTGGATGATCTTGTCGAAGGCGTTGCGGTCTACCATGCAGTCCTTGATGACAGGGAAGCCTGCCGAGCGCCATGGCTCCACGGTGATGGTGTCGCCGTCGTTGAACTTGCGCATGTAGAGCTGGCATGTGGTAGCTCCGCGCTCTGTCTTTCCGTGCGGTGTGCCGTTGATGTAGAGTGAGCACATGCCGCAGATGCCTTCGCGGCAGTCGTGGTCAAACACGAATGGCTCCTTGCCGTCGTTGATGAGCTGTTCGTTCATCATGTCGAGCATCTCGAGGAATGATGTGTCGTCAGGCACATTCTTCATTACCTGCTCGTCGAAGTGTCCCTGGTCCTTCGGACCGTTCTGCTTCCAGAATCTTACTGTTACGGTTATATTTTTTGCCATTTTTTAGTCGTTTTGTGGTTTGGTCGTTTTGTTGTTTGGTTATTTGTCCTTTTGTTTTACCGATGTAATCAAGGCGCTAAGCATCTTGCGTATTATAGTCAACTGCCCGGATAGTCTTGACTCCGTCTCGTCGTCAATATAGCCGAAACGGTGACTTAAGACGAGTTGCGTATCAAGTTCGGAAGCCGAGCCGGAGGCTATGTACAGGAAGTGCAGTGTCTCCTTGTCTGTGCCGCGCGCATACCCTTCAGCTATATTCATCGAGATGGATGTGGCGGCTCTGCGCATTTGCGAGACCATGCCGAACATCTCATCCTTTGGGTATCTGCGCGTTATGTCTTGGACATCTACAGCAATATCTATTGCGTTTTGCCAGACCTTCAGATTCTTGTGAGACTCCATCTTGCTCCAGTAATAACTAAAAGACCAAACAACCAAACAACCAGACAACCAATTTTAATTCTTATAATTACGTGTCTGTACCTTGATTATCTCATACTCGAGAGGCTCTTTGGAGAGCTCCGGAGCGGTCTCGTCGTTGTTCTGGTACTCCCAGCAGCCGACATAGAAGAAGTTCTCGTCGTCACGCTTTGCCTCGCCTTCCTCCGTCTGGTACTCCTCGCGGAAGTGTCCGCCGCAGGACTCGTTGCGGTGCAGGGCGTCGTAAGCCACGAGCTCGCCCATGAGGATGAAGTCGCGGAGGTGGACAGCCTTGTCGAGCTCGACGTTGAGACCTTCCTTGGTGCCTGGCACGAAGAGGTTGGTGTTGAACTCCTTGCGGAGGTCCTTGAGCATCTTGAGACCTTCCTCGAGACCTTTCTTGGTACGTCCCATGCCGACATGCTCCCACATGATGTGTCCGAGCTCCTTGTGGAGGGAGTCTACGGAGCGCTTGCCGCGGATGTTGAGGAGGCGTTCCATCTCGGCGTCGACGGCCTTCTCCGCTGCCTCGAACTCAGGCATGTCGGTAGAGAGGCGCGGCCATATCGCCTGGTCTGCGAGGTAGTTCTGTATGGTGTAAGGGAGCACGAAGTATCCGTCGGCGAGGCCCTGCATGAGGGCGCTGGCTCCGAGGCGGTTGGCTCCGTGGTCGGAGAAGTTGCACTCGCCGATGGCGAAGAGTCCCGGTATCGTTGTCTGGAGCTCGTAGTCTACCCAGATGCCTCCCATGGTGTAGTGGATGGCTGGGAAGATCATCATCGGGTTGTAGTATTTCACGCCGTCGATTTCGTTTGCGAGCTCACCAGGATTGACATCGGTGATTTCCTCGTACATGTCGAAGAGGTTGCCGTAGCGCTGCATGATCTGGTCGATGCCCAGGCGGTTGATGGACTCCGAGAAGTCGAGGAAGACGGCGAGGCCTGTGTTGTTGACGCCGAAGCCCTTGTCGCAGCGTTCCTTGGCGGCGCGGCTGGCTACGTCACGAGGCACGAGGTTGCCGAATGCCGGGTAGCGGCGCTCGAGGTAGTAGTCGCGGTCCTGCTCAGGGATGTCGGAGCCTTTGATTTCGCCCTTCTGCAGTTTCTTGGCGTCCTCGATGTTCTTAGGCACCCAGATGCGTCCGTCGTTGCGGAGTGACTCTGACATGAGGGTCAGCTTCGACTGGTTGTCGCCGTGTACAGGGATGCAGGTAGGGTGTATCTGCACGTATGAAGGGTTGGCGAACATCGCGCCCTTGCGGTAGCACTGGATGGCGGCTGTGCAGTTGCAGCCCATGGCGTTTGTGGAGAGGAAGTAGGCGTTGCCGTATCCGCCGGTGGCGATCACCACGGCGTTGGCTGAGAAGCGCTCGAGCTTTCCTGTCACGAGGTTCTTGGCGATGATGCCGCGTGCGCGTCCGTCGATGATGACGACGTCCTCCATCTCGTAGCGTGTGTAGAGGCGTACCTTGCCGTCATTGACCTGCTTGGAGAGCGATGAGTATGCGCCGAGGAGGAGCTGCTGTCCTGTCTGTCCCTTGGCGTAGAAGGTGCGTGACACCTGTGCGCCGCCGAAGGAGCGGTTGGCGAGCATACCGCCGTACTCGCGGGCGAAAGGCACGCCCTGTGCGACACACTGGTCGATGATGTTGTTCGACACCTCTGCGAGGCGGTACACGTTTGCCTCACGTGCGCGGTAGTCGCCGCCCTTCACTGTGTCGTAGAAGAGGCGGTATACGGAGTCGCCGTCGTTCTGGTAGTTCTTGGCGGCGTTGATGCCTCCCTGTGCGGCGATGGAGTGTGCGCGGCGCGGAGAGTCCTGGATGCAGAAGTTGTAGACGTTGAAGCCCATCTCGCCGAGCGATGCGGCGGCGCTGGCGCCTGCCAGTCCTGTGCCGACGACGATGACGTCGAGCTTCAGTTTGTTCTTAGGGTTGACCAGTCGCTGGTGTGCCTTGTAGTTGGTCCATTTCTCGGCGACAGGTCCTTCTGGTATTCTTGAGTTTAATGTCTTAGCCATTGTTTTCTTGTTTCTTCAGGGTTCGATTATTTCAGTGTGAACGCTATTGCCACCACGGCGAAGCCGAGCATGAGCACGGTGGTGTAGACTGTGCCGATGACCTTCCAGCGGCAGAACCATACCTTGCCGTTGATGCCGAGGGTCTGCATGGCAGACCAGAAGCCGTGTGTGAGGTGGAACCAGATTGCGGCGAACCACAGGAGGTAGATGACGGTGTACACAGGGTTGGCGAAGGTGTGCTCTATCCATGCGTATCCGTCGGCAGGGCCAGGGACGCCTGCGCATGTGCCGTAGATGGCAGAAGCTGGGTCAAGGAGCTCCTGCGCCATCATGTTCCACCAGAAGTTGTAGAGGTGGAGCACCATGCCGAGGACGATGATGATGCCGAGGACGAGCATGTTCTGCGAAGCCCAGTCGACCATCGCCGGCTTGTCTGTCACGGCATACTGGCTGTTGCCGCGCGCCTTCTTGTTCTGGAGCGTGAGCCAGAAAGCGTAGAAGATGTGAATCACTGCCAGACCGGCAAGGCCGAGTGTCGCCACCACAGCATACCAGTTGGCTCCAAGGAACTCACAGATCATGTTGTAGCCTTCTGCAGAGAACAGCGCGACCACGTTCATGCTCATGTGGAACGTCAGGAAAAGGATAAGGCAGATGCCTGTAACGGACATCACTACCTTTCTACCGATTGGAGAGTTTAATAACCACATAGAAATGTTTTTGAATGTTGATTGATTAGTTATGTTTTCTTTTTTGCTTGTTTCCTGAGAATGGGGGTGTACGGTTTTACGGTTTGATACGGTTTTGCGGTTGGGCGGTTTACGGTGATCGGCGATAGCCGTTATAGCCGCAATAGCCGATATAGCCTGAATAGCCTCTGTAGTCTCTATAGCTTCTATTCCGGCTATATCGGCTATTCCGGCTATCGTCAGGGTTAGGGTTACCGTCATTTCCCGACAGTCACCCTTTGCCGCCCGGAGGGTCACCCTTCGCAGGGTGAAAGGTGAGGGTTGCGACGGTGAAAGGTCACGGTCTGTCTTTTGGGTCAGCGGCTTTTGTCCCCGTTCCTTACCGTTAACCTCATGGTTAAGGTTAAGGTTAAAGTCAGGGTTAGGGTCAAGGTTTCCACAGCCTTCTGACGCAACCGCACAACGAGACACAGGACGCACCTCGTGCCTTCTGTCAGATTGTACACGCGTATGTGCGTGGTTTCGATTGCAAAATTAATAATTATTGTTGATTAATCAAAATATTTTTCAAAGAATTCAAATTATTTTCTTACTTTTGCAGTAAAATAAAAAAAACGCAATGATACTTTTCTATGACGTGATAGTCATCGGGGCAGGACACGCGGGATGCGAGGCGGCATGTGCAAGTGCCGGCATCGGCGCAAGGACATGCCTCGTGACGATGGACATGAACAAGACGGCACAGATGTCGTGCAACCCTGCCGTGGGAGGAATAGCCAAGGGACAGATAGTCCGCGAGGTCGACGCCCTCGGCGGAAGGATGGGCATGGTCACGGACAGGACAGCCATACAGTTCCGTATGCTCAACCGCTCCAAAGGCCCTGCCATGTGGAGCCCGAGGGCACAGTGCGACAGAGGCAAGTTCATCTGGGAATGGAGACACCAGCTCGACATCACTCCCGGACTTGACATCTGGCAGGACCAGGTCGACGGACTGCTCACGGAGAACGGACACGTCACCGGCGTGACGACCGTCTGGGGCGTGGAGATAAGGGCGAAGAGCGTCGTGGTGACGGCAGGGACTTTCCTCAACGGACTGCTCCACATAGGCCGCAAGATGCTCCCGGGAGGAAGAATCGCCGAACCTGCCGCCACACGTCTCACAGAGTCCATCAACAGCCTCGGCATACGCTCGGCACGCATGAAGACGGGAACGCCCGTGCGTATCGACGCGCGCTCGGTACACTACGAGGACATGACACGGCAGGACGGCGAGCAGACCGACAGGATGTTCAGCTACCTCGACTCACAGACGTTCGAGAGCCAGTATCCTGACAGCCGCGAGAATTTCGCCCTCCCTCACAGCGACAACGGCGACGGGGCTGGCGGCTCAGTGCTCCCATGCTGGACGACGGAGACGAACCGCCGATGCCACGAAAGACTCATGGCGGGCATAGCCGACTCTCCGCTCTACAACGGACAGATACACTCCATCGGACCGCGCTACTGCCCTTCGGTGGAGACAAAGCTCATGACATTCCCTGACCGCGACTCTCATCCGCTCTTCCTCGAACCTGAAGGGACGGACTCCAACGAGATGTACCTCAACGGCTTCTCATCGTCCATGCCTATGGAGGTGCAGATAGAGGCGCTGAAGGAGATTCCGGCGTTCCGCGACCTGAAGGTCTACCGCCCGGGATATGCCATAGAGTACGACTTCTTCGACCCGACACAGCTGAAACATACGTTGGAATCGAAGATTTGCGGCGGACTCTTCTTCGCCGGACAGGTCAACGGCACGACAGGATATGAGGAGGCGGCAGGCCAGGGGCTCATGGCAGGTCTCAATGCCGCGCTCCTCGCCGGCGGAGGAGAAGGACTGGTGCTCGACAGAGACCAGGCGTATATCGGCGTGCTCATAGACGACCTCGTGATGAAGGGTGTCGACGAACCGTACCGCATGTTCACCTCCAGAGCGGAATATCGCATACTGCTCCGTCAGGATGATGCCGACAGGAGACTGACTCCACTCTCCTACTCTGCCGGACTGGCGACTGCCGTCAGGATGGACTGCTGGCGCAGGAAGGAGAAGGCTATCGACGCTCTCATGGAGAAGTTGCGGAATACTACGGTGAAACCGCAGGAAATAAATCCTTACTTGGAACAAATCGGTTCTACTCCGCTCCGTGGCTCATATCATCTTCATGACCTTCTCGCTCGTCCGGGCGTGACGATAGAGGGTCTTGTGGAACATGGTGTGCTGCGCGATTTCTGTGCAGATTTCATCGGATTTTCCGCCGAAAAACACACCGACAGCACGACATCGTCCTCTGCATCTGAGCAGAGCAGCATGGGTCGCGAGGTCATCGAGGCCACGGAGGTGATGGTAAAATATGATGGGTATATCCGCCGCGAGCGCGAATATGCAGACAAGATGCACCGCCTCGAGGACATCAAAATACGCGGAAACTTCGACTATAATTCTCTGCAGAGCCTCTCCACTGAGGCACGACAGAAGCTCACGGCACGACAGCCGCAGACTCTCGCGCAGGCTTCACGCATACCGGGCGTCTCCCCTTCAGACATCAATGTCCTGCTGGTCTACATGGGACGCTAATGTTTCACGTGGAACGTATATAAAATCCACGATTTCAGCGGAGAATCCTGTCGGTGGCAACAAAAACTATAGCCTATATAGCCGCAATAGCCATGATAGCCTCTATGGATTCTATAGTCTCTATAATTCCTATAGCTTCTGTAGTTTCTATAATATCTATAGCTTCTATTCCGGCTATTCCGGCTATCACCGCTCAACCGTGTAATATCCGCATAACCGTAAAAACCGTAATAAAAAAAAATGAACAATCCAAAACTGTTAGAAAATCTCCGTGTCATCAAGGATTTCCCGAAACCGGGAATCCAGTTTCAGGATGTCACCACCCTATTCAAGAACGCCGAATGTCTGAAAATCATGCGCGATGAAATCGTCGACCTTTACAAGGACAAGGGCATCACGAAAGTCGTGGGCATAGAGTCGAGAGGCTTCATGCTCGCCGGAGTCACCG
The DNA here is from genome assembly GCA_017462915.1 of Prevotella sp. Lineage (GTDB taxonomy): Bacteria > Bacteroidota > Bacteroidia > Bacteroidales > Bacteroidaceae > Prevotella. Next base: position 126,262 of record JAFTQG010000055.1, read on the forward strand.
CCGTGGAACTCGGAGCCGGCGCCGTCCTCTGCCGCAAGCCCGGAAAGCTCCCGGGAGAGACCATCAGCGAGTCGTACACAAAGGAATACGGCGAGGACACCATAGAGATACATAAAGGTTCCATCGACGAGAACGATGTCGTGCTCATCCACGACGACCTCCTCGCCACAGGAGGCAGTATGCGCGCGGCATACGACCTCGTGAAGAAGTTCAATCCGAAGAAAATCTACATAAACTTCATCATCGAACTCACCATAGAGGGTCTTCACGGCCGTGACGTGTTTGATAAAGACACGGAAATAACGACGCTGTTGGTGGTTTAGTCGTTTTGTGGTTTTGAGGTTTGGTGGTTTGGTGGTTTAGTTGTTTAGTGGTTTGGTGGTTTAGTGGTTTAGTGGTTTAGTGGTTTAGTTGTTTAGTTGTTTGGTGATTTGTTTTAGGTTGTTGGTTATATTTAAGAATAGTCGCAATAGCCAATATAGCCACAATAGAAACTATTAACCAAACCACTAAACCTCTAAAACACTAAACGACTAAACCACCAAACCACTAAACAACTAAACAACTAAACCACCAAACAACCAAAATGTTTCACGTGGAACACATAAAAATTCCTTATGAAAGAAGACAATGAGGCGCGTCTTGCACGCTTGAAAAACATAGTGCTCAACATGCCGGAGAAGCCCGGCAGCTATCAGTATTACGATGCTGACGGCACGATAATCTATGTAGGCAAGGCAAAGAACCTCAAGCGCCGCGTATCGTCCTATTTCCATAAGGAGGTGGACAGATTCAAGACCAAGGTGCTTGTCTCGAAAATCATGGACATCACGTACACCGTGGTGAACACCGAGGAGGACGCGCTGCTGCTCGAGAATGCTCTCATAAAGAAATACAGCCCTCGCTACAACATACTCCTCAAGGACGGCAAGACCTACCCTTCCATCTGCATCACAAACGAGTATTTCCCACGGATATTCCCCACAAGACAGATAAACAGGAACGCCGGCACATATTTCGGCCCTTACGCCCATATCGGCTCCATGCACGCCGTGCTCGACTTCATCAAGAAGCTCTACCATCCGCGCACCTGCCGCGGCAATATCCGCCCCGAGGAGATAGAGCGCGGGAAGTACAAGCCCTGCCTCGAATACCATATAAAGAACTGCGGCGGATGCTGCATAGGCAAGCAGTCTGTCGAGGACTATCAGGCCAACATGCAGGCGGCACGCGAGATACTGAAAGGCAACACGCGACAGCTCCTGCGCATGATTTGGGACGATATGCAGCGCGCCGCCGAGGAGATGCGGTTTGAGGACGCGCAGACGCTGAAGGAGAAGTATTTCCTCGTGGAGCAGTTCTGCGCCAAGAGCGAGGTGGTGAGCCATACGATAACCGATGTCGACGTCTTCACATGCCTCCCCGAGGAGAACGGCGGCAACGCATACGTCAACTACATACACGTAAAAAACGGCCAGATAAACCAGAGCTTCACCTTCGAATACAAGCGCAGGCTCAGCGAGACGGCAGAGGAAATCCTTGTCGACGCCATACCCGAGATACGTGAGCGTTTCCAGTCCGCGGCAAAGGAGATTATCGTGGAGCGGCCGCTGGAATGGAACATCCCCGGAGCGGAGTTCTTTGTGCCTCAGAGGGGCGACAAGGCCCATCTCCTCGAACTGTCGAGGATGAACTGCCGGCAGTATAAGCTCGACAAGCTGAAACAGTCGGAGAAGCTCAATCCCGAGCAGCACGCCACACGCCTCATGCAGGAACTCCGCGACAAGCTGGGACTGCCCTCTCTGCCTATGCGCATAGAGGCCTTCGACAACTCCAATATCTCGGGCTCCGACGCCGTGTCGAGCTGTGTCGTCTTCAAGAAGATGAAGCCCTCGAAAAAGGACTACAGGAAGTATAACATCAAGACCGTTGAGGGCCCTGACGACTATGCTTCCATGCAGGAGACGGTGCGCCGCAGATACGGCAAGACGGCCGACGAACTGAGGTCTGTCCTCGGCCTTTCAGGGCGCATCTCGCTACAGCAGGCAAAGGGTGTGGAGACGACTCTCACCGCCGCCCTTCCCGACCTCATCGTCTGCGACGGCGGCATAGGACAGATGCACTGCGTGGCGGAGGTGGTATGGGGCGAGCTGCAGCTCGATATCCCTATCGCCGGCCTTGCCAAGGACGACAAGCACCGCACGAACGAGCTCCTCTTCCTCCACGACACAGGAGGGGATGTACATCAGAAGCCTGTCACCGTGCAGCTGAAGACGGACAGCGAACTGTTTCATGTCCTCACACGTCTGCAGGACGAGGTGCACCGCTTCGCCATAACATTCCACCGCGACAAGCGCTCGAAGACCGCCCTCTCCAGCGAACTTGACAATATCAAGGGCATCGGACCGAAGACTGCCGCCGCCCTCCTCAAGGCCTTCAAGTCTGTGAAGAGGATTAAAGAGGCTGATTACCAGACTATTGCCGATGTCATAGGGCCTGCAAAGGCAAAGATTCTCAAAGACAACTGGGAAGGATAGCCGAAATAAAAGCTATTGAGGCTATAATATCTATAGAGGCTATATCGGCTATTACGGCTATCAACCCATAACCCAAAACCTACAACCCAAAACCAAAAAAAACATGCGCCTTGTAATCCAAAGAGTCAGCCGCTCCTCCGTGACAGTCTACGAGGAGGGCTTCGAATACCAGAAAGACCATATCACACACCACGAAGAGACAGGGAAAGGCCTGCTGATACTCGTAGGAATCGAGGAAACAGACCTCTCAGCCGACATCGACTGGCTCGTGGGCAAAGCCTCACAGATGAGGATTTTCGACGACGAGAACGGAATTATGAACCTCTCGCTGAAAGACATTGACGGAGAATGTCTTGTCATCAGCCAGTTCACGCTCTTCGCCAGCACAAAGAAAGGCAACCGCCCGTCATGGCTCAGAGCCGCGAAAGGCAACGTCTCACAGCCCCTCTACGAGGAGTTTTGCAGCAAGATGTCCGCCGCGATAGACAAGGACGTGAAGAAAGGCGTCTTCGGCGCAGACATGAAGGTAGAACTCGTAAACGACGGACCAGTGACAATCATCATCGACTCGCATAATAGGGAGTGAGAGAAGCGGTTTTTACGGTTAGGCGGTTAGGCGGTGGTACGGTCTTATAGCCGGAATAGCCGATATAGCCTGAATAGAAGCTATAGAGGCTATAATATCTATAATGGCTATTCCGGCTATATCGGCTATTCCAGCCCACTACCTCCACAAAAACCAAGACAAATATTTGCACAAATCAAATAATATACATATCTTTGCATTATGGAATCATCATAATGATATTTGCATAACAGCATAACACCCTATGGCACGGAACAATCCTTTCCTCATCGAAGGCTACAGATCACCAGAATACTTCTGCGACAGGCAGGAAGAGACCGCATTGCTGACACGCCATGTCACCAACGGATGCAACGTCGCCCTGATAGCGCAAAGACGCATAGGCAAGAGCGGACTGATACACAACTGCTTCCATCAGGCAGACATCTGCAAAAGCCACTACACCTTCTACGTTGACATCTACGAGACGAAAAACCTCGGAGAGTTTGTCTACGAGTTGGGAAAATGCGTGCTCACGACCCTGAAGCCATACGGCAGGAAAGTATGGGAGAAATTCCTCGATGTGCTGACATCACTGAAAGCAGGCGTCACATTCGACATCAACGGCAACCCGGAATGGAACATCAGTCTCGGCGACATAAGGAAGCCCAACGCCGTGCTGGACGAGATATTCATGTATCTCGCCAGTGCCGACCGCCCCTGCATAGTGGCAATAGACGAGTTTCAGGTCATAGCCACATACCCTGAAAAGACCGTGGAGGCGGCTCTGAGGAAACGCATACAGAACTGCCATAATGCACGATTCATCTTCTCCGGCTCAAAACGTCACATGATGGCGGAGATATTCGCATCGTCAGCACGCCCGTTCTACAACAGCTCAGCCATCATGGGACTGGAACCGATAGACCGGCAGAAATATCTTGCTTTCGCCAACCGCCATCTTGCAGCCATCGGGCGACACATCTCGGACGAAGCCTTCAGCTATCTCTACGACATGTATGACGGCATAACATGGTACATACAGTATGTGCTCAACATCCTCTATACCCTGCCCATACAGTCGGACAACGTGACCGCAGACGACGTGAAGGAAGCCATCGGCGGCATACTGGAACAGCAGAGCTTTGTATACCGCGCACTGCTCTTCCAGCTGCCTGCAAAACAGAAGCAGGTGCTCCGCGCAATAGCGTCAGAAGATAAGGTGAGCGGCATAATGTCGCAAGCCTTCCTGAGAAGACATGCACTGACAGCAAGCAGCGTACAGTCTGCCGTCAAGGTGCTGCTGGAAAGGGATTTCCTCACCAACGACGATGATGTGTACCAGCTCTACGACCGCTTCATGCAACAATGGCTCTGCAACAGAGACACAGAAAACGGTTATAAGTTTTAAGTTATGAGTTATGAGTTATGAGTTTTAAGTTTTGAGTTTTTGATTGAAAGTTTCTATTTCGACTATACCGGCTATTACGGCTATTTCAACCTTAACCCTAACCTTAACCTTAACAATAACCCAAAACCTATAACTAAACAACCAAACCACTAAACAACTAAAACACCAAACAACTAAACCACCAAACAACTAAACCACTAAACAACTAAACCACTAAACAACTAAAACACCAAACAACCAAAACACCAAACAACTAAACAACCAAACCACTAAACAACCAACAACCATGGAACTCAACAAGATCAAGGACGCACTCAGCAAGTACAATCTCGAGTACGACGACACACAGGTAGCAGCAGAAGTCAAGGCCCTCCTCGACGCTCATCTCGAAGAGAACATGACTCCTGAAGTAAAGAAATTCCTCATGGGAAGCATCGAGCTCACCACCCTCAAGACCACAGACTCCGACCGCTCCGTCATGGAGTTCACGGACAAGGTGAACCAGTTTGACGCCGAATATCCTGACCTCCCCCACGTGGCCACCATCTGCGTCTACCCCTGCTTCGCCGAGGCCGTAAAGGAAGCCCTCCGTGTCCCTGGCGTGGAGATCGCCTGCGTCTCCGGCTCCTTCCCTTCCTCACAGGCCCGCAGGGAGGTGAAGATAGCAGAGACATCGCTCGCCATCGCCGACGGCGCGACAGAGATAGACATCGTGATGCCTGTAGGAAAATTCCTTGAAGGCGACTATGAAGGCGTTGTCGAGGACATCGCCGAACTGAAGGAGGTCTGCGGCGACGCAGCCATGAAGGTAATCCTCGAGACCGGCGACCTCCGCGGCGCAAAGGACATCAAGACAGCATCCATCCTCTCCATGTATGCCGGGGCAGACTATATCAAGACCTCCACAGGCAAGGAGAAGGTCAGTGCCACTCCAGAGGCGGCATACATCATGTGCCAGGCTATAAAGGAGTATTACGACGAGACAGGCATACAGATAGGTTTCAAGCCTGCCGGCGGCATAAACACCGTCAGCGACGCCGTGACATACTATACTATAGTAAAGGAAGTTCTCGGAGACAAATGGCTGACAAACAAGTGGTTCCGTCTCGGAACATCACGCCTCGCCAATCTCCTCCTCTCCGATATAAACGGTGAGGATGTGAAGTTCTTCTAAGAGGTAAAAGGATATAGCCGGAATAGACAAAATAGCCGATATAGAAGCTATAAGGCTATAATATCTATTCCGGCTATTCTGGCTATATTGGCTATTCCGGCTATATTGGCTATTCCGGCTATATTGGCTATATTGGCTATTCCGGCTATTCTGGCTATATTGGCTATTCCGGCTATAAAAGCTCAAAAACAATAACCGCATAACCGTCCAACCGCATAACCGCATAACCGCAAAAAAGGCACAAGGAAAAAATCTCCTTGTGCCTTTTTTGTATCTTCTCAGCTCTCGCGCCCTACGGCAAAACCGACATACAGCCGCAGCGACTCCGCTATGGCGCTGTCAGAGATGTTATGGTCTATATAGTCCATGCACTTGCGGTAATACTCCTCGATGACACTCCGTGCATACTCTATGCCGCCATGGTTCTCCGTATACTCCACAAGACAGTTGATGTCCAGCTCCGTGATGTCAAAAGACCTCACTCTACGCCCCAAATCGGCGATTTCATCGGGAGCGGAAGCGAGGACATGAAGCACAGGGAGCGTCAGTTTTCCCTCCCTCAGGTCGTTGCCAGCAGGCTTTCCCGTCACCTCCGGGTCGGAATAGTCGAGGATGTCGTCCCTTATCTGGAACAATATGCCTATATTCCTGCCGAACTCGCAGACCTTTTCCATCGCCGCCTCACCGACACCTGCCGAGAGAGCGCCGAGACGGCAGCAACACTCAAAGAGCGAAGCCGTCTTTTTCTCGATTACATCGAAGTAATTGTCCATGGAGAAGTCCGTCGAGGAGATGTTCTCTATCTGCTTCACCTCCCCTGCCGACAGTGTCTGTCCGAGACGCGCCACGGCGTCCGTCATGCCGGCACAGCCCGTCATGGCTATCTCCCTCAGAGACGTGGCAAGGATATAGTCGCCCACAAGGACAGCCATCTTGTTGTCGAAAGAGGCATTCACCGATGCCTGTCCGCGACGCCTGTCACTCTCGTCCACGACATCATCGTGGACAAGCGATGCCGTATGCAGAAGCTCCAGCGAGCAGGCGGCATGGATGGCGCGCAGGGCACCGTCACACAGCTCCCCTTTGCCTCCCTCTTCACAGCCGCCTGGCGAGAAGGCCTTGGCGACAAGGAGCGTCAGCATGGGGCGCATACGCTTGCCTCCACGGCGCATGATATATTCGAGCACCGTGTCGAGCAGACCGCCGTTTCCCGACAGCGACTCCCTGAATACAGCGTCAAAATGCGCCATTTCATCGGCTATCGGGGCTTTGATATGTGACAGAGTATCAGTCATAAAACAATATTTAGTGCAAAATTAATATAAAATATTGGTATTAATGAAAACTTTTGAGTAATTTTACAACAAATTTGCAAAAATAATAGAATGGTGGTTTAGTGGTTTAGGGATTGGTTGTTTAGTGGTTTTCGATAGCCGAAATAGCCAATATAGCCGAAATAGAAACCAAACCACTAAACCACTAAACAACCAAACCACCAAACAACCAAATGAAAAAAATATTCCTCGTCGATGCCTACGCCCTCATCTACAGAAGCTACTACGCCCTCCTCAACAGCAACTTCTACAGCACGCAGCTGCAGATGAACACCGGCACTGTACACGGATTCATGAACACCCTCCACGAGGTCATCACCAAGGAACAGCCGACACATATCGGCGTGGCATTCGACCACGGCAAGACCTTCCGCCACGAGGCCTATCCGCCCTATAAGGCTCAGCGTCAGGAGACTCCGGAGGACATCAAGGCCGCCGTGCCTGTCATCAAGGAACTCCTCACAGCCATGAACATCCCCATAATGCAGGTAGACGGATTCGAGGCAGACGATGTCATAGGAGCCGTGGCGACACAGCTCGACAAGGCCCAGGACAGCCGGAATCCCGACAAGCAGATATTCCTCCTCACGCCCGATAAGGACTACGGACAGCTCGTCTCCAACAGCGTCTTCATGTACAAGCCGCGCTTCAAGGGCGGATATGATGTCCTCGGCGAGAAGGAGATATGCGAAAAATACTCCATTTCATCGCCAAAACAGGTCGTCGACCTCCTCGCCCTCATGGGCGACTCCGCCGACAATTTCCCCGGATGTCCCGGCGTGGGAGAGAAGACAGCCATCAAGCTCATCAGGGAATGGGACAGCTGCGAGAATCTCATAGAGCACGCCGCCGACATAAAAGGTGCTCTCGGCAGGAAAGTGCAGGAGCATGTCGAGGACATACGCATCTCGAAATTCCTCGCAAGGATATGCACCGACATCCTTGAAATCACCGACACCCTCCCGACACTCCTCCACGACATGGAATGCCGGGAGTGGAACACCGCCGAACTCGCGCGCCAGCTCGACCTCCTCGAGCTGCGCCAGATAAAACGGAAATTCCTCGCCCTCGCCACAGGAGACGACAAAGACCTCCATGCCGAGAGCGAAGAGACCGTCACAGAGGAAAAGACCATCACAGGCTATGACCTCTTCGGCGAACCTATCTATTCTACTGTAAAGGTTAAAAAAATTAACATCCCTACCCCACCAACTGAGCGGAAGGAAGAAAAAATCGCAGAAAAAACAGAGGTTACACTACCCCACTACACCTCTGAACTTGTTGAGAATGAAACACAACTGAAAGAAATCTGTGACTTTATTTTGACAATGGAGAGTTTCGGTTTTCACCTTGAGACTACCTCTTCTGCCCCAATGACGGCAGAAATCGTGTCCCTGACGCTCGTCAGCGGCGAAAAGACCTGGCATCTGCCCTTACCCGAAGAGCGGGAGGAGGCGGAGAGACTCCTCGCCATCCTCAGCCCCATCTTCGGCGACGAGAAGATAGAGAAGACCGGCCACGACCTCAAGGCGAAGATGATCGTGCTCCACCGGTACGGCATCCCGCTGCGCGGAACACTGCGCGACGTCATGATAGCCCACTACATCCTCGAGTGCGGACTCAACCCCAAGCACACCATAGACACCATAGCCTTCGACTGCTTCCGCCATACCCCTGCAAATTTCGAGGAACTGAAGAAGGAGGTCCGCGAGCGGATGAAGGAGGAAGGAAAGAAGGTGCCGTATCTCAGAGACATGACCCTCCGCGACTTCCCCGTAAGCGAAGCCATGGCATACAGCACGGAACGGGCCTTCGCCGTCACCGCCTCCTGGGACATATTCCGCAGGAGACTGGAGGAGACACCAGGACAGTGGCATCTCTTCAACGACATAGAGATGCCCCTCATGGAGGTGCTCGCCGATATGGAGCTCACCGGCATATCCCTCGACCTCGACGCCCTGAAGGAAGTGTCGCGGACATTCAACGAACGCCTCGCCACCCACGAGCAGAGGATATACGAGCTTGCAGGGGAGGAATTCACACTCACCAATCCCAAGAAGCTCGGCATCATCCTTTTCGAGAAACTACGCCTCGTGGAGAAGCCCAAGAAGACAAAGACAGGACAGTATGCCACCGGAGAAGAGATACTCACTCCGCTGCGCAAGAAGCATCCTATAATAAACGAAATACTTGAATACAAGGGACTTAAGAAACTTATCAACACATACGTCGACGCCCTCCCACTCCTCGTGAACAAGGAGACGGGACGCATACACACCACCTTCAACCAGTGTGTCACGACCACCGGCCGCCTGTCGTCCTCAGACCCTAACCTGCAGAATATCCCCGTGCGCGGAGAAGATGGCAAGGAGATAAGGAGATGCTTCATCCCTCTGCCCTCCCCTGCCCCGGAACATGACGGCAAGGCAACGGCGGACGGCAGCGCGGAAAAGGGGAAAAACCTCTTCTTCTCCGCCGACTATTCGCAGATAGAACTGCGCGTAATGGCACATCTCTCCAAAGACGAGCGCATGACAGAGGCCTTCCGCAACGGCACGGACATACACCGCGCCACGGCAGCCACCGTATACCATAAGCAGCTCGACGAGGTGACCCCGGACGAGCGTTCCAAGGCAAAGCGCGCCGATTTCGGCATAATATACGGCATCACACAGTTCGGACTGGCACAGAATATGGGCATCGAACGCAGCGAGGCAAAGGAACTCATGAACGGCTTCTTCATCACCTTCCCGAGGATACAGGACTTCATGGAGCAGTGCAAGGAGGAGGCACGGCAGAAGGAGTATGCCGAGACAATGTTCGGCCGACGACGCTACCTGCGCCTCATGACAAGCGGCAACGGAACGGAGCGCGCCCTCGCCGAACGCGAAGCAATGAACTCTCCTGTGCAGGGCACTGCGGCAGACATCATAAAGATAGCCATGATACGGATTTTCAGACGGTTCCGCGAAGAAGGCCTCCGCTCGAAGATGCTCCTCCAGGTGCATGACGAACTGAACTTCTCTGTCCTCCCCGAGGAGAAGGACAGGGTGCAGCAGATCGTCATCGAGGAGATGCAGGCAGCAGCCACGCTCTCCGTGCCACTCATCGCCGACTACGGCTGGGGCGACAACTGGCTGGAGGCGCACTGATAGGGTTTGCGGTTTATACGGTTGGGCGGTTTTACGGTTATGCGGTAATACCACCATCTGAACACCGCCACAAAACCGTATAACCGTACAAACCGTGCAATATCCGCATAACCGTACAAACCGTACAAACCGTGCAATATCCGCATAACCGTCTAACCGTCTAACCGAAAAAAACTATGAAAAGATTTGCATTCAAGATGTTCCTCAAGAAAGGCTGCGAAGAGGAATACCAGAGACGCCACGCAGCCATCTGGCCCGAGCTGGCACAGATGATAAAGGAGCAGGGAGTGAGCGACTACAGCATCTTCTGGGACAGCGAGACAAACCTGCTGTTTGCCGTGCAGAAATGCGACAAGGAGACCAACACGCAGGACACAACAGACACCGACCCCGTGACACAGCGCTGGTGGGACGCCATGGCAGACATCATGGAGGTGAACCCCGACAACTCGCCCGTAAGCGTGCCGCTGAAGGAGGTCTTTCATCTTGACTGATAAACAGATAGCCACAATAGCCGATATAGCCGCAATAGAAGCTATTCCGGCTATTCCGGCTATTCCGGCTATAACCTAAAAGCGAAGCGACCTAAAACCGCATAACCGCATAACCGCCCAAAAAAATTTGCCCCTCTCGAAAAAAATCACTAACTTTGCAGAAGATAAGCTGCGCCTCGGCAATTTGGAACAAGCTCCATTGCACTCGGCTTGCATTATCTTTGCATCACATAACAAGAAAACAATAAAAAAAGAATATAATAATGGCACTAAAATGCGGTATCGTAGGACTGCCAAACGTCGGCAAGTCCACACTCTTCAACTGCCTGTCGAGCGCAAAGGCACAGGCGGCAAACTTCCCTTTCTGCACCATCGAACCTAATGTCGGCGTCATCACCGTACCCGACGAGCGACTCACGAAGCTCGCCGAGATAGTCCACCCCGGACGCATCGTCCCCGCGACATGCGAGATAGTAGACATCGCCGGACTCGTGAAGGGAGCCAGCAAAGGCGAAGGCCTCGGCAACAAATTCCTCGGCAACATCAGGGAGACGGACGCCATAATACACGTGCTCCGCTGCTTCGACGACGACAACATCACACACGTCGACGGCACCATAGACCCTATCCGCGACAAGGAAATCATAGACACCGAGCTGCAGCTCAAGGACCTTGAGACCATCGAGGCGAAATATGCCAAGACACAGAAGATAGCCTCCACAGGCAACAAGGACGCCAAGGTAGAGCTCACCGTCATGACAGCCTACAAGGAATGTCTCGAGGCAGGCCGCAACGCCCGCACCGTCTCCTTCGACAGCAAGGAGGAGCAGGAGGCGGCAAGAAACCTCTTCCTCCTCACATCAAAGCCCGTGCTCTACGTCTGCAACGTCGACGAGACAGCCGCCAAGGACGGCAACGAATGGACACGCAAGGTAGAGGCGATAGCGGCAGAGGAAGGCGCCGAGTCGATGATCGTGGCGGCGAAGACCGAGGAAGACATCGCAGGCTTCGAGAGCTACGAGGACAAGCAGATGTTCCTCGAGGAACTCGGCCTCGAGGAGTCCGGCGTCAACCGCCTCATAAAGAAGGCCTACGCCCTGCTGAACCTCCAGACATTCATCACCGCCGGCGAGATGGAGGTGAAGGCCTGGACATTCAAGAAAGGCTGGAAAGCCCCTCAGTGTGCCGGAGTGATACACACCGACTTCGAGAAGGGCTTCATCCGCGCCGAGGTGATAAAGTACGAGGACTACCTCCAGTACAAGTCGGAGGCCGCCATAAAGGAGGCCGGAAAGCTCGGCATAGAAGGAAAGGAATATATTGTGCAGGACGGCGACATCATGCACTTCAGGTTTAATGTGTAGTTGGTGGTTTAGTCGTTTGGTGGTTTAGTCGTTTGGTTTTATGGAGATAGCCGGAATAGAAGCTATAAAGGCTATAATATCTATATCGGCTATTCCGGCTATAATGGCTATCACCGCCAAAACAACTAAAGAAATAACCAAGCAACTAAACAACCAAACAACCCAAAACAACCAAGCAAATAAACAACTAAACAACCAAACCACCAAACAACCAAACAACTAAACAACCAAACCACCAACCCCATGCCACTCTTCATCCACTGGAACCCAGACCTCACGGCCCTCCACCTCGGTCCCGTCTCCGTCCGATGGTACTCCCTCTGCTGGATCATCGGACTCCTCGGCGCATACCTCTGCGTCCGCAAACTCTACATACAGCAGAAATACGGCGAAGAGAAATTCGAGCCCCTCTTCCTCTACTGCTTCTGCGGCATAATCATAGGAGCACGCCTCGGACACTGCATCTTCTACCAGCCCGAATACTTCCTCACCTCCGCAAAAGGCATCTTCGAGATGCTCCTCCCCGTAAAGCTCTACGGCACAGGCATCAGCGACTCCCTCTCTTCCGGACTGTGGCATTTCACCGGCTACGAAGGCCTCGCCTCACACGGCGGCTCCATAGGCGCCATCACCGCCATCTGGCTCTACTGCCGCAACCAGAAGATGCAGCTCCTCTCCGTCATAGACATGGTAGCCATAGCGACACCCATCACCTGCACCTTCATACGCCTCGGCAATCTCATGAACTCCGAGATAATAGGCAAGCCGACAGACCTCCCCTGGGCCTTCATCTTCGAGCGCGTAGACCTCCAGCCGCGCCATCCGGGACAGCTCTACGAAGCCCTGTTCTACGCCCTGGTGGCCATCGTCCTGTGGACCATCTACAGCCGCAATGACCGCAGAAACGCAGGAAACGCCTCTCCAGCGCCTCAAAACTCCAAGGGACGGTATATCGGCACAGGACTATATTTCGGGCTCCTCCTGCTCAGTATTTTCACCTTCCGCTTCCTCATAGAGTATACCAAGGAAGAGCAGGTGGACTTCGAGAACGGTATGCTCTTCAATATGGGACAGCTCCTCTCCGTGCCCTTCATCATCGCCGGAGCCCTGTTCACCGCAAGGGGAATGAGGAAAGGATAAGGGGCGGTTGTAGGTTGTAGGTTATAGCCATTATAGCCGGAATAGCCGATATAGATATTATAGCCTCTATAGCTTCTATTCCGGCTATATCGGCTATAATGGCTATCACCAAAAACCACCAAACCACCAAAACCACCAAACCACCAAACCACCAAACCACCAAACCACTACAAAAGGTAACCGTTCGTCAGCGAACGGTTACCTTTTGTCATTCATACCGTCACCTTTCACATGCGGAAAAGTGACCGTAAGCGGTGGAAAAGACGGGGAAAACTTCAGGGAGTTATCAACAGGGGCGGACGGCCTCGCGACGGTGTGGAAAACAGCACGGGTTTTCGGCACACTATGCCCTGCTTTTCAACATAAGAGGGAGACGCAGGAGAGTGGCTCCGCCATGGCCTGCAGGGTATGGACAACGCTCTGGAAACCAGAAAAGATACGCCTCCAGGCGATGACGCGGAAGAAGCAGGGATGCACGCCGTGAAGCGTGTTTTCCACGCTATCCACAGGATATAATAATCATCATATATTCTTTTTTAAAAATAAATATAAGATATTAGTTGTTTGGTGGTTTAGTGGTTTGGTGGTTTAGTTATTTGGTGGTTTAGTGGTTTGGTGGTTTAGTGGTTTGGTGGTTTAGTGGTTTGGTGGTTTAGTGGTTTGGTGGTTTAGTGGTTTGGTTTTATGGAGATAGCCGGAATAGAAGCTATAAAGGCTATAATATCTATATCGGCTATTCTGGCTATAATGGCTATCACCGCCAAAACCACTAAAGAAATAACTAAACCACTAAACCACCAAACCACTAAACAACCAACATCACCTCATCCCTCTCCTGCGCATCATATCCATATCCTCCTTGTCGAGCCCGAGGCGGTCGAGGGCGACAGGACGGTTATGGTCATTGAGATAATGGCGCGGACTTTCCCTGTACATGCCGCTGGCGACGGAGAGACTGTCCTCGCGGCAGGGAGTGGCGATGCCCGCCATGGAGAGCACGGTATGGAACACCGCGGCATTGCTTGCCACGCTCTTCCCGGCGTTGGCGGCAAGCGCAGAGGCTGTCCCCGGGAACGCGCTGCGGTAGGACGGCGATGTCCATACGATGAACGGCACATGCATGTCGTAATACGACGGCACGGGAGAGGCATGGAGGAATTTCCCGCGGCTGTCGTCGAAGATATTCTCGCCATGGTCCGAGGTGTAGAGCATCGCCGAGAGGGCACCGCTCTGGCGGAGCATCCCTGCCACCGTGGCGAGGAGACGGTCCGTCTCGCGGATGGTGTTGTCGTAGGCATTCAGCAGTTCCGGACGGTTGGACGCCACAGCCTCCGTGGCGTTGTCGGGAAGGAAGAACGCCGCGCTGCGCGGATACCGCTCACGGTAGTTGAAGTGCGAACCGTAGGTGTGGAGCACGATGAAGAGTTTTTTGTAATCTTTTTTTATAGTCTCTTCCGTGAGCTCGGCAAGACGGTCGTCGGAAGGGTTTCCCTCCGCGTCCTTCCCGTCCTTTATGAAGCGCCACTCGTCTGCCTCCATGCCGAAGATGTCTATAAACGAACGGTTCGGCCTCTGGTTGGAGAAGAACGCCGTATGGAATCCTGCCTCGCGGAACGCCGTTATGATGCTCTTCTCGCGGTATATGCGGTCGTAATCCTCTGCCGAGGCGGCGGAGAGGAGCATGGGGACGCTCTTGTGCGTCGTGTTCGACTGTGTCAGCACGTCGGTGAAGACCGTGAGACCCTCTGTCCTGGAGAGCATGGGCGTGGTGTCGCGGCTGTAGCCGTAGATGCCGAAGTTCATGGCGCGTGCCGTCTCTCCTATGACGAGGACGTATATCTCGCGCTCCCCGGCGTCGTGTGTCGGGCGCGCATGGAAGGTGAATCCTGCCGATGTCTCGGCGTAATGTGCCGTGGCGTCTGCCCTCTCCACAGCGAGGACGAGGTTGTAGCAGACGTTGACGGGATACATGTCGTTCTCTATCCTGTAGTCCTCGTCTGCGGCGTATGCCGCGGCGAGCGCCGCCAGTCCTGCCACAAGCATGGCGGAGGCTGCCTTGCGCTGTCTCCGGAGGAAGGCTTCAGGGAGCGTCTCGCCTCTGATGATGGAGCGTGTCGCGAGGACAAGGACGGGGATGTAGATGATGACTACCGTGGCGACGGCAGGGACGAGATTGTCGAGGAGCTCGAGGGCCTCGCCGGGATTTGTGGTGACGAGGTTGAGGAACATGTCGACGGATATCACGGAGCGTCCGAAGAGGTACAGGAGGACTATCTGGAAGGCGGCGAAGAACATCATCGGGAACATTGCCCACGCCATCTTCCCCGGGCGTCGGGAGAGGGTAAGCGTGAGCCATACTGCTGCCACTGGCAGAAGCACATTGGCTGTCTTTGCCGGCAGGGACATGGTCTCGGTGAAGTCAAGGGCGATATTGGGTATCGCCAGCACGATGAGGAGTATGTAGAAAAGAGGCATTTGGTGGTTTGGTGGTTTGGTCGTTTAGTGGTTTGGTCGTTTGGTTATTGGTTTTAGGTTGAGATAGCCGGAATAGCCGATATAGCCGAAATAGAAAGTAATAACCAAACGACTAAACCACTAAACAACCAAACCACCAAACAACTAAAACGCTTCGTTTATATTGAAGATGAATCCCGTCTGTCCTCCTTTTCCTATCCCGTAGTCGAGGCGGACATTGACATCCTTCTTGAACTCCCAGCGGTAGCCGATGCCCACGTTGGGGAGTATCTTCCTGGCTCTCAGACTACTGAACTTGTCGAACACCGTGCCGGCACCTGCCCACAGGGCGATGCCGTTGCGGCGCCAGATGTGCTGCCTGAGCTCCGCCTGAAGCTCTATCTTGTGCTTGTCGCGGTAGCGTCCCTCATAGTATCCGCGCATGGAGTAGGAGTTGCCGAGGCGTGCCATCATGCCCCACGACGGGTTGCCGAAATTCATCTCGCTGCGTATGTCTGCCGCGAGGATGCCGCCCTTCCATACCCTGCCGTAGATGTCAAAGCGTATGCTCGTGGTGCTGAAGGCGTAGTCGTTGCCGAGGAAGCGCGGGCGGAAGAGCTGCGAAATGTTGAGATACATGCCGCGCTTGGGATTGGTGAGGACGTCGCGCGAGTCGTAGACGAAGGCCAGTCCTGCGCCGAGATTCCATGTGCTGCGGTCCATGCCCTCGAAGAGTTCCGGGCGTTCGATGTCCTTTCCCCTGACATAGTCGAAGGCGACAGAGGGGCCTATGTATGTGTTTCCAGTGATGCGTATCATGAAGCTCGCCTGCATCTGCGCCTGCCACCGCTTCATCTTGCCCTTGTTGAGGTCGTTGTCACCCATGTCGTAGCCTATGCCCCAGAAGTATGTGGGGAAGGAGAAGAAGTATGTGGTATAGTCGAGGCGGTACCTGTCTTTCGGGAAGATATGTGTGCCGCGCACGCCGAGCATGTAGAAGCCCACGGTGGAGACATCGCCGAAGAGGCTGACATTGGAGGGAGGGAGGATGGTGTCGCCGCGCTCGGAGCGGTAGAGTCCTGCCGCCACGAGTCCTATGCCGAGCTTCGTGTCGGTGCTGTAGTGCGGTCCGCCGATGATGCTGAAGTCGAAGCGTTTGTATTCCTTCGGCTTGTTGGCGTCGTTGAAGTAGTCGAGCAGGCGCTTTATCACTCCGCGTTTCTTCGGCACGGTGTCGCCGTGCACGGTGTCTGCCGCGGCAGGCATCATGTCTGTACAGGCTGACAAGCCGCCATCGTCTCCTGCCATGGAGGATATGGGCAGGAGAAGGAGGAGAAGGAGTGGTAGGAGGCGAGGCATTTTGATTGCGGTTTTACGGTTAGGCGGTTTTACGGTTAGGCGGTTATTGGTTGTGGGTTTTGGGTTATCGTTAGGGTTAAGGTTATCGTTAGGGTTAAGGTTGATAGCCGGAATAGCCGATATAGCCGAAATAGAAAGTAATAACCAAACGACTAAACAACTAAACGACTAAACAACTAAACCACTAAACAACTAATAAACCAGCCTTACATTATCTATCCACAGCGTGTTTCCCGGCGAACCGATGAATGCTCCGCCGTGGCTGGAGGCGAACTGCAGGGAGAGGTGTGTCGGCGTCTCTGTCGGCGCTGCCCATCCCGTCTCCTTCACCGGCACGCTCTTGCCGTGGCTGTTGCGTGCATAGTCCGTTGTCCGCAGCCCCATGAGCGAGGCGTCGTAGCCGGGAGTGTGGCGGATGTCGCCGTAGAGTATCTCGTATGTCGCGCCGTTGACCCATCCCGCGGTGCTCTTGCCGTATTTCACCACAAGAGTGCCCACGCGCTTGGCAGTGATATTTCCCTTGGCGTCCTCCGTGCGCTTCTGCAGAAAGAGCACCGTCACGGCATAGTCCTGTCCGGGGACAGTGCTTTTGCTGCTGAATCCCGTCTGCTTTATGCGGTTCTTCTCCCCGGTGACATACACCTTGTAGTCGTAGCGCAGGGCCTTGGGACGTGCGGTGAACGGTATGCCCCAGTTAAGGCTCTTCGGTCCGTCCTTCGTGCCGGTGATAGGTTCTGCCATGTCTCCGAGGAACAGCGAACCGGCAGCGAGCACCTTTATGTTCATCATGCCGAGGACCCTCACGCTCTCGATATGCGTCGTGAGCTTTGCGCAGTAGCCGTTGTCGCGCTTGTCGCGCGTCACGGAACAGTTTGTCTTCACCACGCCCATGACCTTCGCCATGACGTTCGACGTGCCCCACGGCGAGCCTCCGGCGTTGGTGTAAGGCTTGTTGCCCTCGATGGTCCTGTTGGGTCCCACCTCGTAGAGCGTCTTCGTCTTTCCACCTATGACAGCCGACTCGTGTATCTTCCTCACGACCCACTGGTTCATGTCACCGTAGCGCAGCATCTTCTCGCTGTGCTGTGCCCTTGCCGTAGCCCCTGAGAAGAGGAGCATGGCAAGCAAGACTGCTTTGAGAGTGATTTTCCTTTTCATATCTGCTTGACTTTATGGATTAAAATCATGGCAAAGATACTGTAATAAAAACGAAATGGAAAACTATTTGTTGAAAATCAGTTTTAAATTGTCTTTTTTTAACTGATTGTTTTGCGGTTTTACGGTTTTACGGTTGTGCGGTTATACGGAGATAGCCGATATATCCGGAATAGAAGCTATAGAAGCTATCATATCTATAGAGGCTATATCGGCTATTCCGGCTATCAACCCAAAACCAATAACCGCCTAACCGTATAACCGTAAAACCGTACATAACCGCCTAACCGTATAAAAAAAAAGCACCCGCTTCGAGCGAGTGCTTTTTTTATCACTTACGTATCCTTTTCTGTCCGTTCGCTATCACCACCCCACGGTAGGAGTCAGTGACGCGTGTGCCGTCTATGGCATACGCCGCAGAAGAGCCGCCGGCGATGCCCTCGGCAGTCACGCCGCCTATCCCCGTTATAGCGTCAGAATCGACGAGGTCTATCTCCTGACCCGCCACGGTAGGGATATCATAGAGCCATGTCTCGGGGAGATGCGTAGCAGGGAGCTTCGACTCGTCGGCGATGACAGGCTCAGGCATGTTGTACGGCTGCATCAGCATGTTGGCGTTGCTGCCCGAGGCAAGCGAGAGAGCTGTGCCGTCGGCAGACTTCAGCGGACTGCTGCTGCGCAGACGGAGATTGCCTCCTATGGTCGACCTTACCTTCAGCGACACCACCTTGCCGCCCTTCCAGCGCATCTCGGTGACCACAAATCCGCCGCGAGAGCGAAGGCCCTTCACCTCTCCCTCAGACCATGCTGAAGGGAGAGCAGGGAGGAGGTGCATGAATCCCGCGTGAGACTGCAGGAGCATCTCCGCTATGCCGGCACAGCAACCGAAGTTGCCGTCTATCTGGAACGGCGCGTGAGCGTCGAACATGTTGGCGTATGTGCCGCCGTCGGCATCGTTCATCGTGGCGTTAGGGTCCATCAGGCGCAGCTGGTTCTTTATTATAGAGAGGGCATGGTCGCCGTCGAGCATACGCGCCCAGAGACATACCTTCCATCCCATGGACCATCCGCGCGCAGCATCGCCGCGGCCAACGAGCGACTTATGGACGCCCTGGAATATCCTCTCGTTGTCGTAAGGCGACACCTGATTGCCAGGATATGCGCCCCAGATGTGCGACAAGTGGCGGTGGGAGTTGCTCTCGCGGTCCCAGTCCTCCTGCCACTCCTGCACCTGGCCGTACTTACCTATCTTGTAAGGAGTCAGCTTCGTCTTCAGTTCGTCGAGCTGCGCCGCGAAATCGGCGTCAGTACCGAGCACGCGAGCCGCCTCGGCAGTGTTCTTCAGCACATCGTAGACCATCTGGTTGTCCATGGCAACGCCTCCGAAGAGAGCGCAGTTCATGTCCTTGCCGTTGTCGTCGGTATACTTTGCGAGGCCCGGATGATTCTCAGGCGAATTGGAAGGGCAGACGACCATATAGCCCGTGTTAGGGTCTTTCACGAGGAAATCCTGGAAGAACTGTGCGCAGCCCTTCATCACAGGGTACACATCGGCAAGGTAATTCTTGTCGCCGGAGAAAAGGTATTTCTCCCAGAGATGCGAGCAGAACCATGCATTGCATGTCGGCCAGACACCCACGGCGTTGTTGTCCACGGCTCCCGTGGTGCGCCAGATGTCGGTGTTATGGTGCAGGGTCCATCCCCTTGCGCCGTACATCCTGTCGGCAGTCTCGGCACCTGTCACTGCGACATCCTTCACCATGTTGACGAAAGGCTCATGACACTCAGTGAGGTTTGCCACCTCTGCCGGCCAGTAGTTCATCTCCACATTGATGTTTGCCGTGTACTTGGAGTCCCATGCCGGATACTGGCGTGCGTTAGGGTTCCAGATGCCCTGGAGGTTGGCAGGCTGTGTCCCCGGCTGTGAGGAAGAGATGAGCAGATAGCGGCCGAACTGGAAGTAGTTTGCGACAAGTCCCGGGTCAGACTCTGTGGAGCGGAACTCGCGGATACGTGTCTCCGTGTCCTTCTTCTCCTGCACGGCATTGCTGCCGAGGTCGAGGCTCACGCGATCGAACATTTCCTGATACTTTGCCGTATGTCCTGCGAGAGCGTCGTCGTATGTCTTGCCCTTCGCGAGATAGTCGGTGATATACGCCAGCGCCTTTGCCTCTGCATCGCCGCTGATGTCCTTATAGTCCACGAAGTTTGTGGCGGAAGAGATGATGATAGTCGCCGCGTTTGCACCGCTTACCTCTATGGCAGGAGCGGCAGTGTTGCCGGCTACAAGTCCGCCCTCCATCACATTGCGTGTGCCCGAGGCAGTCTGTGTGCCGCCGTCGTTTATCACCTTTATGAAGGTGAAGCAGTGGAGCTTGTTGTCCACGTTCTCCGTCTTATCCTTTGCAGGCACGAGAGAAGCCTCTATCATGCCGTCATCGGTTATGCGGTTTATGCCGAGCTTCTCCATGTTCGTCTTCACAGGAGCGGCGAAGCATACATTGAAATCCAGCTTTCCTGCCTCGGAAGCCTCGAGGCGCATCACCGTGACATTGTCCTCGAGAGAGGTGAAGACGGTGCGCGTGTATGTCACGCCGTCAAGGACGTATGTAGTCGTCGCTGTCGCCGTGGAGAGGTCAAGCGAGCGAACATATCCCTGAACGTCGCGTGCGCCCTCTGTCTGTCCGCCCTCCTCATCGTCGTAACGCTGTCCGGGGAAGCCCACGAGGACACATCCGGCAGCCTGATACTGCGCGCCGTGAGAGCCTTTGGACATCCAGTTAGGGATGGCGAGCTTCTGCGCCGCGGTGTAGTCCTTGTTGAAGATATACTGCTGCACCTGACGCAAGACGCCCTTGGCATCGGCATTGTAGTTCGCGTTAGGCGACTGTCCCCAGAACGTGTCCTCGTTGAGCTGCAGAGTGTCCTGTGCGACACTGCCGCTCACCATTGCCCCGAGGCGTCCGTTGCCGAGAGGGAGAGCTTCTTCCCAGTAAGCCGCCGGACGGTGGTACCACAGGCGGTTCTTGCTGTCAAGGACAGGAGGCGGCACAGGATGGGTGTCGGCCGTCGTGAATGTCGTGGAGAGCTCCTCAGCGAGGACATTGCCGGCAAGGTCGGAGACGCTGCCGGACGGGAGCGTGAGGGTGTATGATGTGGTGAGACTGAGGTCGTTGTATGCGAAAGAGACCTTGTTGGCGCTTACCGAAGGCGTTATGTTGCGCACGGCCTTCGTGGCGTTGTCCATGAGCGTGGCTGTGGCGTCTTCCTTCACCTTGACGCCCTCGTTGAAGAGCATTATCACCTTGCCCGTAGTCAGTGCTCCAGCAGAACCGTCGGCAGGGGTGACGCTCATGAGCCGCGGAGCCTGCGTGTCGTCGGCAAGGACATTGACATACTTGAGATTGTAGTTGCTGGTCTTCGTCGCCGACTGTATGAGCATACGCACTATGAGCCTTTCCTTGTTGTCGGCATCGAGAGTGTATGTCGCGTCGTTGTACGTGTTCCAGTGGGAGCCGGACGTGTAGTCGTCAAGCACAGTCCATGTCTCGCCGCCGTCAACGGAGTAGACCACGCCGAATTTCGTGGCGGAGCTGGAGCCGTCGCCGATGGAGAAATTGAGCTTCACGTTTGTGAGCGCCGTGGTAGGCATGGAGACCTCGAAATACTGGTCGTGCCTGGAACCGTCGGTGTAGTCGGCCTTTGCCGTGAACTTGTCTGTCGACGCCGTATTGAGGCGCAGCAGGTAGTTTGGACCGGAACCGCTCGACGTCACCTCCCATTTGCCGTCGCTCGTGTGCAGCGTCACCCGGCAGTCCTCCGGCATCATGGCACACTCGTTAGGAAGGAAATAGGGCTGTGTCTTGGACCATTGCGTGTTGGCAAGTTTCGCCCAGCCGATGGTGTTCGGCGTGTAGACGGCTTCCGTGCCTTTCTTCTCGACATCATAGCCGGTGGAGAATACCCACCGTGCCACTGTCGTCTGGCTCGCCGCCTTGACGGTATGGAGGAGTGACAGTAAAAGCACTCCTGCATACAATAGGAATCTTGGTTTTTTCATGTTGTTTAGTTATGAGTTATGAGTTGTGAGTTATGAGTTATGAGTTGTTAGGGTTAAGGGTATGGTTAAGGTTATCTTTAAGGTTATCTTTAAGGTTAGGGTTGATAGCTGGAATAGCCGGAATAGAAGCTATAACCGCTCAACCGAATAACCGAATAACCGCAAGACCGTATAACCGTATAACCGTTGTTCATACGCCGGCAAAGTTACTGCTATATCATAGAATATATGTGCAAAATCAGCGCAACAGGACTGTAAAAAATGCGCAATAAGCTGAAAAATACAGTTATTATTACCTTTTTAGGAGGAAAATCACTATCTTTGCAAAGCTATAGCTTCTATGGCGGTTAGGCGGTTAGGCGGCTATTGCTTCTATTCCGGCTATTCCGGCTATTCCGGCTATCAATCTAAAAACCTAACAACTCATAACTCACAACTAAGCACTAAAAACTAATCCCCATGCCACGATATATCTTCCTGCTCCTCCTCGCCAGTCTCCTGCATACCGCCACGGCACAGACCACAACAACAGTCTACGACGAACGCTCGGGCATCTCCCACTGGATCGTCTCCGACATACTCCAGGACCGCAACGGATTCATCTGGATGTCGACATGGAACGGCCTGAACCGCTTCGACGGATATGAGTTCAGGCAGGTGAAGTCACAGCCTGGTGACGGCAACGACATACAGTCGGAGGTGATACGCCAGATAGACCTCGACGACAAAGGCGACATAATATGTCTCTCTGAAGGAGGGCGTTTCCTGCTGGATACAAGGACATACAGGCTTAAGCCGGGAAACGATGCTTCTGTAAAGAATAGGAAAAGCAGGAGACGCCCCGTGAGATTTACAGACCGCGAGGGCAACAGATGGCAGCTGGAGCGTTACGGCGTGACGAAGACAAGCCACACCGTATATCCTGCACACAGGATGCAGGGCACCGAGGGCACGCACGCCAGAGCTTTCCTCAAGGACAGGAAAAGACGCTGGTGGCTCACCACAAAGGAGGACGAGGCCATACGCCTCTACGACAGCCGCAACAGACGCCTCGGATACCTCGGTCCTGACGGCCGTCTCCACAAGGAGAAGACACCTTTCGGATACCGCGCATACAGCATCCTCGAGACGCACGACGGCGACATCTGGATAGGTTGCAAGCCCGGTGCCCTCCTCCGATTGAGGGAAAAGACAGACGGGACGTATGACATAAGACGCTTCGGCGAGAGCCTTCCCTGCGACACGATATACGACATCATCGAAGACAGGAAGGGAAGGCTGTGGCTCGCGACATTCGGCGGCGGCACGGTATGCGTCACAGCCCCTGCCTCCGGGCGGCCGTCCTTCACGTCCTTCACACGAAACGAGGGCATGAATGGACGGTGCAAGATGAGACGCCTGCTCCTCACACGGCAGGGAAACATCGTCTGCGCCACGACAAACGGCCTCGTCACTGCCGTCATAGACGAGAAGGACGTAAGAAAGACAGTCTTCCGACGCCTCTCACGCAACGGCAAGGATGCCGGGAGCATAGCGGGAAACGCCGTGATGGATGTCGTGCAGGACAGCAGAGGACGCATATTCATCGCCACGGAAAACAACGGCGTGGACATGACCGACGAGAAGAGCCTCTTCTCCGGGAAACCGCGGTTCACTCATTTCAATACCAGCAACTCCTCGCTCACCTCCGATGCCTGCCGCGCCATGACGCTGAAGGATGACGGACGGCTGCTAATAGTCTGCACGGACAGGGTGATGGACTTCTCGCCCGAGGAGGACAGGACAGTGACCTACTCGCGCAACTTCTGGAACGCGGAGAGCCATTTCTCCGAGGTGCGCCCGATGATGCTCTACGACGGCTCATGGCTCTTCGGACAGGAGCAGGGGGCGTATGTCGCCACACGCCGCGCCATGGAGACCTCGGGCTATGTGCCGCCGCTGCTGTTCACGGAGCTCTCCGTCAGCGGCAAGCGTCCGCGCCTCGATGTCTGCAACGCCGAAACAATAACGGTAAATCCTGACGATAGGAACTTCTCGCTCTCTTTCGCCTCGCTCGACTATACCGACAATACGGGGATTCTCTACCGCAGCAAGGTAGATCATGCGCCATGGAGCCATGCCACGGCAGACCGCTCGCTGACATTCCATGACATAAAGCCGGGAGAGCATGTCCTCATGGTACAGTCTACAGACCGCTACGGACGCTGGACGGACAACACGCGGCGACTGCTTATAATAGTGAAGCCTCGCTGGTACGAGACTCTCCTGGCGCGTATCCTCGGGTGGCTGCTCTTCGCTGGCATGATAACGGGAGGGGTGTACACGGTGTTCCATGTCAGGGAACTGCACCGTCAGCGCCGCGAACTCTTGGAGAAGTACATGGCGCTCCTCGACAAGTCGGAGGACAGCGTGACGGAGACTGCCGCAACGCATGGCGGCTCCTCTCTGCCTGCCGGACTTTCGGAGGCTGACAGGAGATTCCTTGACAGTGTGAGAAAGTATATAGAGGAGAATATCGGCAACAGCGACGCCGACATAGACGAGATGGCTGCCTGCGCCGCCACAAGCCGCAGCAATCTCAACCGCAAGCTGCGCTCTCTCGTGGGCATCACCGCGGCGCAGCTCCTCATAGACGCGAGGATGCAGAGGGCGGCACAGCTCCTCGGCAAGAAGGACGGCGAAAGGCCTACGGTGACGGAGACGGCATACCGCTGCGGATATTCCGATCCGAGATATTTCTCGCGCTGCTTCAAGCAGAAATACGGCGTCACGCCTTCGGAGTTTGAGGGGTAAAACGGTTACGAATCCTTAGACAATAATCACTATAACTTCCATAACAGATAATGATTCCTATTATGAACTGATTTTTAACCCAGGCAGTAAGTCACCAAAATTAAACGATACTATACAGATACTTAAATTTTGGTGACTTACTTAATGATACATATATTCGATTAATTTTGTTTGCTTACTTATCTATATAACTTTCCTATAGATTGATGAATAAAAAAAACTAAATTCTCTCGACAAGGGCTTTCATCTGGCACATAGTATCATACTGCCTGATGATAAGCTCGTAGGTGCGGAACTGCACCCTGCCTTTCACATCCTTGAATGCTGTACGCTGTATGATATTCTGAAAATGTTCAAGACGATTTTCCGGTGCCACAATGATGAACCGCGAATGATAGTCCTGCAAGTCACAGAACTTCGCGAGCGAATTCTGCATATCGGTAGAGTGTTCCACTTCAAAAAAACTGTTGGGCATCATTCTCTCGTTAAACCATATTACATCTACCGTCCGTGCCCTTTCCACTATGCCTTTCCATCCAAACTCAGGTATCTTGACAATAGAGCAGAGATCCTTTAACGGTTTCTCGAGAAATTTCCTGTTTTTGTCCTGAGCAGGAATATATGTGGTGCAGTTTTTCATATTGCCTATCTCTACGAGAAGGCCTTGGTAATATGAATGAGTGAAACGCTCCTCTTCCTTTGATTCCTTTCCTTTCAATTCAAATTTACTAAGCACTTCGTCACGACATTCCTCAAGTGCCCATAGTCCAGGCTGGATCCTGAAAATATCCTTTGACATCTGCACTATACGTCTTATGGACTCGTTAGGTGTCTTCGTCATCCACTTGCTTGTATCAACCAAATGGTACAGACTGCCTAAAGTGGCATAGCCACCATTCCTGCGTATGGTGTCTATTACCTGATATTCCTGTGTGGATTTTCTTTTCGACATCATATGTTCTGTTGTTTGTCGCTTTTCATTATGGATCTACAGCCGTTGTGTATAGACGCAGTCTTATATTTTTTGTGAGTAAGTCAACACAGTGTGGTTTGATTGTTTAATGGTTTGGTGGGTAGATAAGAGCCTTTGCAATAGTGAAACGCCGAGCAATGTCATAACTAAACACCCTATCCCTTCAATATCCCCTTTATCTCATTGAGCTTGTTGAGGGCCTGGAGAGGAGTGAGATTGTCCACATCGAGAGAGAGGAGAGCGTCCCTTATCTGTTCAAGGACAGGGTCGTCGAGCGTGAAGAACGACAGCTCGGGCTGTGCGGCAGAGACATTTTTATGCTTAATATCCTCTGAAACAACAGAAGATATATTTCCAGAAACGACAGACGCCATACCCTCCGAGACGACAGGCGACGCGTCACCCTCTGAAGGACAGTCTGCCCTACCCTCTCCTGCCTGCTGTGACGGCACGCCGGAGGAGGACGAGAGGAAGCCCCTTGCACCGCTGCTCTGACGCTCAAGGTCCTTGAGGATAACGCCGGCACGGCGCACTATCTCCGACGGCATTCCGGCCATCTCGGCGACATGGATGCCGAAGGAGTGCTCGGAGCCTCCCGGCACGAGTTTCCTGAGGAACACCACCCTGCCCTCTTCCTCCGCCACGGAGATGTTGTAGTTGCATATCCTCGGGAAGCGCGCGGCCATCTCGTTGAGCTCATGGTAGTGGGTGGCGAAGAGCGTGCGCGGACGTGCCGCGGAGGGATGCTCCTTGCTGCCGTGGAGATACTCCACTATCGCCCAGGCGATGGATATGCCGTCGTAGGTGCTCGTGCCGCGCCCCAGTTCGTCGAAGATGACAAGCGAACGGGAGGTGATGTTGTTGAGGATATTGGCAGCCTCGGTCATCTCCACCATGAAGGTCGATTCGCCGGCAGCGATATTGTCCGACGCGCCGACACGGGTGAACACCTTGTCCACTATGCCTATTTCCGCGCTCTCTGCCGGCACGAAACATCCTGTCTGGGCGAGCAGCACGATGAGAGCCGTCTGACGCAGCAGAGCCGACTTTCCGGCCATATTAGGGCCTGTTATCATCATTATCTGCTGGCTGTCGGTGTCGAGATGTATGTCGTTGGGTATGTAATGCTCCCCGTAGTCCATCCTCGCCTCTATGACAGGATGGCGGCCTGCCTTGATATTGAGGGCGGTGCCGGAGGTCATCACGGGGCGGTTGTACTTATTGCTTATAGAGACGAGGGCGAACGACAGGAGGCAGTCGAGGCGCGCCACGAGGGCGGCATCGCGCTGCACCGTGGAGACCTCCCTCTGGCAGTCGCGCAGGAGGCGGTCATAGATACGCTGCTCGAGTTCGGCGATGCGCGTCTCGGCGTTGAGTATCTTCTCCTCGTAGCTCTTCAGTTCAGGGGTTATGTAGCGTTCCGCCTGCGCGAGGGTCTGCTTTCTCACCCATGTCTCGGGGACATGGTCGCGGTATGTGTTGCGCACCTCGAGGTAGTAGCCGAAGACGCTGTTGAACCCTACCTTCAGCGAACTGATGCCTGTCCTCTCCGCCTCCTCCTGCTGCATCTTGAGGAGGAAATCCTTGCTGTCGCGGTGCAGGAGGCGCAGCTCGTCGAGCTCGGTGTCCACACCCTCTCCTATCACGCCGCCTTTGGAGAGGAGCAGCGGCGGCTCCGGACTTATCTCGCGGCAGATACGCTCCTTCATGCCCTGGCAGGGGTCGAGCCCCTCGGCAAGGGCGACGAGGTCGGCGTTGTCGCTCCTGGAGCACGCCTTGCGCAGGATGTCCACGGCTTCGAGAGCCTCGGCGAGGGAACGCATCTCGCGGGGATTGACGCGGAGGGTGGATATCTTCGCCGTGATGCGCTCAAGGTCGGCGATGCGCTGCAGCTGCTCCTGCACGGTGTCGCGCAGGGCGGAGTCGCGGAAGAACTCCTCCACTACATTATGGCGCGCCGTGATGCGCTCGACGTCTTTCAGCGGAAATGTCAGCCAGCGTCTCAGGAGCCTTCCGCCCATCGCCGTGGCGGTATTGTCCACGATGCTGAGGAGCGACGCCCCGCCTTCTGTCATCGGCTGTATTATCTCCAAGGAGCGCACGGTAAAGGTGTCGAGACGCACGAAGCGGTCGGTGTCGAGGCGCGAGATGCCGGTGATGTGTCCGAGCATCTTGTGTTCGGTAAACTCAAGGTAACCCATTATCGCACCTGCCGCGGCGATGCCGTTCTTCAGATGGTCTATGCCGAAGCCCTTCAGGCTCTTCACGGAGAAATGTGTGCAGAGCTTCTTCTCCGCCGTCTCAGCGGAGAACGCCCAGTCGTCGAGCTCGTATGTGCAGAGCCTTGCCGGGAAGCGCGAGAGGAACTCCTGACGGCGGCGGCGTTCGTAGAGCACCTCCTTAGGCTGGAAATTCTCTATTGCCTTCACGGCGTAGTCGTAGGACCCTTCGCCGCAGAGGAACTCTCCCGTGGAGATGTCGAGGAAGGCGATGCCGACGGCGCCGCGGCCGGTATGTACAGCACAGAGGAAATTGTTCTCCTTGTTCTCGAGTACATTGTCCTGCATGGCGACACCCGGCGTGACGAGCTCCGTTATGCCGCGCTTCACGAGCGTCTTCGTCTTCTTAGGGTCTTCGAGCTGGTCGCAGATGGCGACGCGCTGCCCTGCCCTGATGAGTTTGGGCAGATGAGTATCGAGGGCGTGGTAAGGGAATCCAGTCATGGCTTCTCCCTGTGCCGCGCCCTTGTTTCGGTGTGTGAGAGTTATATGCAGTATCTTCGCCGCAACCTCCGCATCGTCGCAGTAGGTCTCGTAGAAGTCGCCGCAACGGAACAACAGCAAGGCATCGGGATGCTTGCTTTTCAATTCGCGGAACTGTCTCATCATCGGTGTCAGCTCGTCCGCTTTCTTTGACATGATGGGTATGAGTTATGAGTTGTGAGTTTTAAGTTATGAGTTATTGGTTGTTAGGGTGAGGGTTAGGGTTAAGGTTAAGGTCAATAGCCTTTATAGCCGATATAGCCGGAATAGAAGCAATAGCCGTATAACCTAAGACCGCCTAACCGTAAGACCGCACAAGTGCAAAGTTACTAAATTTTTCCGTCTTTTCCTTGCGGAGAAAGGATTTTTTTGAAAAAAAGTTTGGCGGAGAGGCGAAAGGTCATTGATTGTTACGGACGGTTGTGCGGTTATACGGTTATGCGGTTATACGGTTATGCGGTTGGGCGGTTATGCGGTTGTGCGGTTAATCGGTTTTACGGAGATAGCCTGAATAGATACAATATATATAATAGATATTATTTCTATAGCTTCTATATCGGCTATTTTGGCTATCTCTATTAAAAAAGCTATCACCGCCCAACCGTAAAACCGTATCACCGCCAGTAACCGCATCATCATCATTATTATTATATCTTTCTTTTATTTTAAAAAACTATATGATGATTATTATATACTGTGGAAAACGTGGATAATATGTTTCACAGCGCATGTCGCTGTACTTTATCCGGCAGGGAGAGACACGGACACCTGCACTGACGCTTAACGTGTTACGTGACGATTATAGAGTGTACAGGATACATCTGTTCCACGGTTTCCTGCGGTGTTGACAAGTGCGGTATATATCGTTTGCAACTCGGGATGTTTTCCACACAGGCGGTCCGCTGCCCTGCCCCACTCTCCCGCCTGTGGATAACTCCCGGATTTTTCATGGGGTTTTCCACGGGATATTATGGGGTTTTCCACACAAAAAGGTCACTTTTCCACAGGTGAAGGGTGACGGTATGAACTGCAAAAGGTAACCGTTTTCTGACAAACGGTTACCTTTTGTGCGGTTATGCGGTTACGGGCGGTTTTACGGTTACGGGCGGTTTTACGGTTATACGGTAATAGCCGAAATAGCCGGAATAGCCAGAATGGAAGCTATAGCCGTAAAACCGATTAACCGCCTAACCGTAAAACCGCCCGTAACCGATTAACCAAATTTTATTTAATTCGTAAGTATTTTTAACTAAGAAAATAATTTATTGAACTTATTGTTCACTATTATGCTGTAATTTCGCAGCCGAAAACGATTCGGTGGTCCCACAGATTTCTCAGATTTCTCAGATTCATCGGAATTATTATGTTTTATATATAAATTAGGAATAAAAAAATCTGAGAAAATCTGTGAAATCTGTGGGAATACAGAAGTCTGCATATAATAAAAAGAACAGAAAAAACGAATGACAGTCTTGCCACATGCCGTGAAGGCAGGGTAGGGCGGCACACACATGAAAAACAAAACAAAGGAAATGAATGAATTACGGAGCATTGTCATCAGTGAGATGACGGAGAAGGTGAGATTCATCTTGTCACGGTCGGAGAGTGAAGGGCTGCAGTGGAAGGGCACGAAGACGGACCTTGTGGAACTGCTTCACGAGGTGTACTACCATTGCGGCATAACGATGGAGGACGGCAGCTATGCTACGTTCACGTATCTTGTGGAGCGTGCGTTCAGTGTCTTCGGCATGACGCCGCCGCGGAATCCGAGGGCGCGTGCCGTGAGGGCGGAGAGCAGGAAGGGGATGCGCAGGGCGAGTCTTGTCAGGAGGATGGAGAATGTGCTGGCGGGTCCTGACGGCCGTAAGGCGCTGGAGAGGATGATGGGGGAGTGGGTTGTGAGGTGTCAGTTATGAGTTATGAGTTGTGAGTTATGAGTTATGATAGCCGGAATAGCCGATATAGCCGGAATAGAAAGTAATAACCAAACGACTAAACGACTAAACGACTAAACCACTAAACGACTAAACCACTAAACCACTAATATGTACTCCCAAGTGTATCCACATGTTATTTGGAATCGCTTGCGAAAAGCAGTACCTTTGCAAACGTAAACGAGAACCGCAATATACGGTTATACGGTTGAGCGGTCTTACGGTTATACGGCTATTGCTTCTATATCGGCTATCATACAACGCTAACCTTAACCCTAACCTTAACCTTAACCTTAACAACTCATAACTCACAACTCATAACTCACAACCCATAACTCATAACTAATAACTCATAACTCACAACTCAACTCCCCATGAACAACACAATCACACAGCAATCCTTCGCCGTCAAGGACCCGAAACGTGAACGGCTCTCTGAGCATTTCACTCTTACGGAGATGAGCCGCTCTGCCACGGCGATACGCCACGGATGGAAGAACGAGCCTACCGACCTCGCCGTCATCAACCTCCGTCTCCTCTGCGAGAATGTCCTCGAACCCCTGCGCCGCCGCTTCGGCGTCATCCGCATCACGAGCGCCTTCCGTTCTAAGCGCGTCAACGAGGCTGTCGGCGGCGCGGAGTTCTCCCAGCATCTCTATGGCGAGGCTGCCGACATCTTCGTCCCCAATGCCGAGGTGGGCAGGAAGATGTTCGACTTCATCCGCACGACGCTCCCTTACGACCAGCTCATCTACGAATGCCGCCGGCGCGACAACGCGCAGTGGCTACATGTCTCCTACAGTATAGAGCGGCAGCGGAGACAGTGTTTCATGCACTACGAGATGCCCGAGACGTCGGCAAAGGCGAGGAGGGTGGTGTAGGTTATACGGTCTTACGGTTTGGCGGTCTTACGGTCTTACGGTTTGGCGGTCTTACGGTTATACGGCTATTGCTTCTGTATCGGCTATTAACTTTAACCCTAACCTTAACCTTAACTCTAACCCAAAACCTAAAATCTAAAACCAACTATTAACTAAACAACTAAACAACTAAACAACTAAACAACTAAACAACTAACAAACTATGCCAGTACTTTACAAAATCAAGAAACTCGAGAGAAAGTATTCCGACGGTCGTGTCGACACTGCAAACAACAAGTGGTATGCCAACGCCGTCATCGTAAACACCGTGTCCACCGACAAGATTGCCGAGAGGATAGAGGAGAAGTGCACTCTCACCAAGGCCGATGTCAAGGCCTGCATAGAGGCTCTTGTCTATGAGATAAAGACCCAGCTCCAGAATTCCTATGCCGTGAAGCTCGACGGTCTCGGGACGTTCAAGATCTCGCTCCGCAGCAGCGGTGCCGTGAGCCTCGAGCAGTTCTCCGTGCAGAAGAACATCGTCGGCACGAGGGTGCTTTTCCTCCCTGCAAAGCAGAAGGACACCAATTCGGGCAAGATGATTTCCGCCCTCACCTACGGCACCAAGTGTACCAAGGTGCCTGAGAACAAGGCCGTGCAGGAGGGCGCGTGAGTTGTTCAGTTGTGAGTTGTTCAGTTGTGAGTTATGAGTTTATAGCCGGAATAGCCATAATAGCCGAAATAGAAGAAACTCACAACTGACAACTCACAACTCACAACTGACAACTCACAACTGATAACTCACAACTTAAAACCTGATCCAATGACAAAGAAAGAGACAGTAAAATACATCATCCAGCTTGTCGTGGCGATTCTCACAGCCATAGGCACATCGATAGGCGTCACGAGCTGCATGTCATAAGAGAGTAACAACAGCAAATAAAAAAATAGTAGCGATAGACCATATAATTTCTATCGCTACTATTTTTTCCTATTCCGGCTATAGCTTCTATATCGGCTATTCCGGCTATAGCCGCAAAACCGTCTAACCGCAAGACCGCGAAAAAGACCGCCCGTCACATCTGTCCTGACTCTACGAGTCGTGCGCAGCGTTCTATGTCTGCATCCTCGGCATTGTGCAGCGGGTCGTATGTCTTCTTGAGCGAGGCTCCGAAGGTCCAGGCGAACACCTGGTAGAGTCCGGCCTTCAGCGGTCCTATGAAGGCGTTGATGAGGTCGTATCCCGAGGAGTTGCACTCGCGGTATACGAGTTTTATTAGGAGCTTGCCCTGTGTGAGGGTCAGCTTCTTCATGCGTGGCGTGTACTGCTCCTTCACGCCGCGTTCTACGCGCTTGAGATGCTCGTCGCGTGATTTCTTGTCAGGGAGGGTCTGCAGGTACTCGTATGTCTCGAGCATGATATGGCGCACCTCCTTGGCTATGGGGAGCACCTTCTTCACGTTGTACATCATGCGTGTGTAGCGTTTCCGCTCCTTCTCGTTCTTGAAGAGTTTGGGAGGGTAGCAGTAGACCTTGTTGAGTTCCATGTACTGTACCGAGTCGCCGTCAAGGAGCACCTTGCCGACTTTCATCGTGGGGACGAATGTCGGTGATGTCTGCGGCTGTCCGCCGTCATCCTGTGCATGGAGGGTGGCGGCGATGGCTATGAGGAGTATGGTTATCGTGAGGCGCATTGGTTTGTGTGGTTTATGCGTTTGATGGTTTTAAGTTGAGATAGCAAAATAGCCAAGATAGCCGATATAGCCGGAATAGAAAGCAATAACTAAACGACCAAACCACTAAACGACCAAATGACTAATAACATCTTTCTGTGCCGTGACATGTGGCAGGAAGCGCTTCATGAGCGGTATTACGGCAGGGTAGAGCATCATGATGACGAGGAACGATGTCCACAGTCCCATGTCCAGCGGCAGGAGGGCACGTATAAGCGGTTCGTGGGTGACGAGCACCATGATGCTGTACCGTCCTATATATGAGAAGTAGGGCAGGTGTCCCGTGTGCATGCAGAGGGCTATGAGGCAGAGTATGCCGCAGAGACCTGTGATGTAGCATTGCACGATCTGGAGGACTGGCGTCTCGGCATGGTGCCATCCCGTTGCGGCGTACACGATGGCTATTGCCGTCAGGACTTTCGGTGTGAGCCGTGCCTGCATGTTGCGGCTGCGGAATATATGCCCGGTGATGAAGAAGGGCATGTATGAGAGCATCCTGTCTATGGATGCCGGCAGGGTGGGAGCATGGTCTGTGGCGAAGATGCTTCCCATGAGCATGGCGAGGAGGAGCACAGCCCAGTCGGCTTTCACGGCTTTCCTCATGGCGTAGAACAGGAGGTTGCCTAAGAAGAGTGCCCACAGGAACCACAGCGGCATATTGGGGTATCTGGCGTCGGGCATGAGGAACGCCCACAGTGTCGCCCATCCTTCCTTGGCGGTGTTGAAGTGCATGCCGAGGACGTTGGCGAGCATTGCCGGCAGGAGCACCGATGTGGTGATATAGAAGAAGAGGAAGGGTATGAGGAGCCTGTCGGTCTTCTTCGCCGCGAATGTCGCTATCCCGCCGTAGTCCTTGAAGAAGAAGCCCGACAGGAAGAAGTAAAGGGGCATCCTTATCAGCGTGAGGTAGCTGTCGGTGGGCAGCTCCACGCCGTATGCGCCTTGCAGGTGGTTGAGCACGACAAGGCTGATGCATAGTCCTTTGGCGAGGTCGAAGTATTCTATTCGCATGGTGTTACGGGCGGTTTTTGCGGTTTTTGCGGTTTTTGCGGTTAGGCGGTTTTTTACGGTTAGGCGGTTATACGGTTAGGCGGTTATACGGTTGTGCGGTGATAGCCGGAATAGCCGATATAGCCGGAATAGAAGCAATAGCCGTACAACCGTATAACCGTATAACCGCCTAACCGTAAAAAACCGTAAAAAACCGTAAAAACCGTACCCCCGCCTATCTCACAATCGCGATCTTCGTCACTATACCTTTCTCACCCTCTGGAGTGGCGACATTCACCATATATACGCCCGAGGCGACCTTGCGTCCTCTTGTGTCGCATCCGTCCCAGAGATAGGAGCCGCCCTGGCAGATGCCCTCGTTGACGAGCTGTCCCGACGATGTGAGGATCTTTACCTGAGCTCCTGGAGTGAGTCCCGTGACGGTTATCATGCCCGTATATTCGGGAGTGACAGGATTGGGATATACCCATGCCGTCTCCTTAGACATCTCCTCGGCGTTGGCGTCGCTGATGTCCCCCTGGTATGCGCAGAGACCTCTGCCTGTAGCGATGTAGACGATGCCTGTCTCGCTGTCTATGATGATGTCGTGGATGAAATCGGAAGGTATCGGGGAGTTTTCTGTCGAGAAATGGTGCAGCTCCGTGTTGTTGTCGCTGCTGATGAGATATATGCCGGTCGTCGCCGTCCCTATCCATTTGCGGTTTGCGGCGTCTATGGCTATCGTCCTCACGGGGATGCCGTCGAGGAGGTAGTCGGCGTAGTTCGTGCCGTCGTTGCGCGGCACCTTATGCTGCACGAACGCCACATTGTCCGCAGTCTCCGTCCTTGCCGCAGAGTGTGAGAGGTAGAACGGTCCGCCGTCTGACGCCACCCAGATGTTGCCGTCCTTGTCCTCGGTGAGGTCGAATATCTGGTGATGGGAGATTGTGGAGCCGTCCTGGTTCATGAAGGAGGTGAAGGGCAGGAGGGTGTTGTTGCGCCAGTCGTAGCGGAAGACGGCGGTCTTGTCCCACTGGTTGTTGTTCCACCACAGGTAGCCGTTCGTCGGGCTTATGAATGCGCTCTGGGCATCGACGTTGTAGCGGTTCTCGAAGGAGATGGCACGCTGAGGGAAATTGCGTGAGCTGCCGTCGCGGGAGAACTGCACGAGGGGCGTGTCACACCAGCCGTTCATGACCCACAGCGTGTTGTCGCGGTCGTAGGCCATGGAGCAGACGTTGGAGCGTCCCTCCTCGTAGTTGTACATGCCTGTCAGCGCACTGTTGGCAGGGATATGCGCCTTTACAGGCTTGTAGCCCGAATATTCGTAGAGGCCTGATGCCGCGCCTACCCAGAAATGGTTCTTGTCGAGAGGGTCGAAAGCCATGCAGTTGGCGTCGATATAGTCGTATCCTGTCATCCTCCCCGGAGAGGCGAGCACGTCCCAGGAACTGCCGTCGTATATCTGCACGCATCCCGGTATCTTTCCCGAGAAGCCGTAGCTGAGGTTTCCGCATGTGGCGAAGAGCCGTCCGTCGTGGAGGTACAGTCGCCAGAAGTTTTTTGACTGCGGTCCGTCGGGCACTACACCTCCCCCTTTCTGCTGCAGCGTGTCGTCCTCGTCATGCTCGTAGCGTGCGAGGCGTCCCTCAGGGTCGTTGCCCCAGTAGCAGGAGTTGCGGCTGTCGCGGAAGAGCGTGCCGTAGTCGTTGGAGAGGTCTTGCGACGGCTTGAGGTCAGTCCACAGCTCTCCTGTCGTGCTCCACGAGTTAGGGTCGAGGAGGTTTCCCGATAGCGGCGCTTTCACCACGCCGTCATCCGTGAGGGCGTAGATATGCGTTGAGGTCACGTGTGTGTCGCTGACCTTCTGTCCGAGGTTGTATGTGTCTATGACATGCTCGTTGCGGACATCGAAGTTTATTATGCCGAAGCCTGTGCAGATATATGCGCGCTGTCCGTAGACACATATATTATATATGTTCTTGTCGCCAGTCATCTGCTTGTCGGCGAGGTCGGTGAATGTCGTGACGTCTTTGTCGACAGTGAGGAGGTCTATCTTCTGGTTGCTGTAGGCGACGATCAGTCTTCCGGCGTCTCCGCACCATGCTATCTGCCGTATGTCGTTGCTCGAGAGGCATCCTCCGTCGAGGTCTGACAGAGGGTCGTCCTTGTAGTATGTCGTGAGGCTGTTGTCGGCAGGGTGGAAGGAGTAGAGGTTTCCGGAGGCGAGGACGAAGATGTCGGTGCCTGCCGGTGCCACCTGCGTTATGCCGTAGTAGCTCGGGAAGAGTGTCCATGTCCCTATCCTCTCGGCTGCCGCCGTGAGGGAGAGGAGGGTGAGGAGGGAGAGGATGAGGTGTTTCATGGTGGTTGTTTGGTTGTTTGGTTGTTTGGTTGTTTGGTGGTTTAGTTGTTTGGTGGTTTAGTGGTTTAGTTGTTTGGTTGTTTAGGTTGTGATAGCCGAAATAGCCGATATAGCCGAAATAGAAACTATCAACCAAACCACTAAACAACTAAACCACCAAACCACTAAATCCCTCCCTTATCTATCTGTTCCTGGAGGGCATTGTTTATGGCGGTGCGTTTCTCGTCCTTGAACCAGCCCCACTTGTTGAAGTATTTGCAGATGCTGTGGATATGCACCAGGAGGAGATGCAGGCTGTGTCTTGAGCCGCGGCTGAACTTATGGTACACGGGGACCTTGGGGTAGTAGATGGTCTTGTACCTTTCGTTCATGCGCCTTGAGATGTCGATGTCCTCGCCGTAGAGGAAGAAGTGCTCGTCGAACATCTTTATCTCCTGTATAGCCGACATGCGGAAGAACATGAAGCAGCCGGAGAGGAACGGCACGTTGAGCACCATGTTGAACCCCGAATACTCGAGCTCGAAGCGGCGGTTGCGCTTGTTGATGATGAATTTCGGGAGGCACAGTCTCCCGAACATGTCGAACGGGGTAGGGAGCATCTTCGCCAGACGCTGTATCTCGCCGTTGGGATACAGGACCTTGGGCATCATCTGCCCCACGTCCTTGTGCTTGTCCATATACTCTTTCAGTTCGGGTATCACACGCGGTCCGAACCATATATCGGGATTCACCACGAGATGGTATTCGCTGCCTATGCTCACGGCCTTCTTCATGGCGAAGTTGTGTCCGCCGCCGTAGCCGTTGTTGTCATGGCGGAAGTATATGAGCTTCATGCCTGCCGCCACGCGCTTGATGAGTTCCGGTTCGCCGGAGAGGACCCTTTCGGCAAACTGCTTCAGCTCTGCCTCGAGCTGGAACATGTGTTCCGAATGGTCTATGATGTATATGACATCGACAGGCGAGGCGAAGAGGCTTCGCAACACCGGTTCGATGTCAAGTAAGTGATGGTCGTATGTTACTACTGACGCTGTAATCATCGGTCTTTCGTTTTGTCTTTCCCGCCTTTGCTTCCGAGCAGGAAGGCGGCGAGCTTCTCCGTCGCCAGGGCACGGTGGGATATATGGTTCTTGATGTCAGGCCCGAGTTCGGCAAAGGACTTGTCGTATCCTTCGGGCATGAATATCGGGTCATATCCGAAGCCTTCCGTCCCGTGCTTCTCCGTGAGGATGGAGCCGTTGACGATGCCTTCGAAGAAATGTTCCTTGCCTTGGTATATCAGGGCTATCGACGTGCGGAAGCGTGCCTTGCGGTTGTCGTTGCCGTCGAGCTTGTAGAGGAGCTTGCGCATGTTTGCCTCCGAGTCATGGTCGTCGCCTGCCTCAGGGTCGCTGTATCCGTCGTCAGGGATATTGGCGTAGCGTGCCGAGTAGACGCCCGGTGCGCCTCCGAGGGCTTCCACCTCCAGGCCGGTGTCGTCGGCGAAGCAGTCGAAGCCGTAGTAGTGGTTTATGTAGCGCGCCTTCTCCATGGCGTTGTCCTCGAGGGTGTTGTGAGTCTCGGGGAGCTCGGCGTTGCAGCCGACATCCTTCAGCGAGCGCACCTCAAACCTGTCGCCGAGGATGCTGCGCACTTCGGAGAGCTTGTTCTTGTTGTTGGTGGCGAAGACGATGATAGGCTTCTGGTTCTTTACTTTCGTCTTTATGTTCCCGAATCCTTCGCCGTAGACACCGAGGGCGGTGGTCACGGAGACGAAGCAGAAGGGGTCAACGGATTTTATGGCGCGCATGATGGTCTCGGCGTAGCGCTTGCTGCACACGCAGATGACGACGTTGCGCTCCGACTTGGTATACCAGCCTTCGCCGGAGAGTACGGTGACGCCGAAGCCTTCCTTCGCTATGCGGTCGGCTATGGCGGAGTAGTTGCGCGAGAAGACCTTGAACTCCACTGCCTGACAGAGCTTGCGTGTGAAGTAGTCGAGCGTCATGGCTGCCACGATGAGGAGTATGAAGCCGAAGATGACGCGCTGTATGTCGTGGAAGATTATGTAGCTGCTGCTGACGATGATGATGTCGCAGAGCATGATGATCTGTCCGAGGGATACCTCCTTGTACTTGTTCACGGCGGCGGCGATGATGTCCGTTCCTCCTGTCGATCCGTTATGGTAGAAGCAGATGCTGAGGCCTATGCCTTCCATGATGCCCGAGAGGACGCAGGCCATGAACATCTCGTTGCCGAGGAGCTTCGGCACGGGGTCCACGAAGAATGGATGGAGCACGGCAAGCCACATCGCTATGCTTCCGAAGCCGAAGATGGACTTCAGGCAGAAGTTCAGTCCCACGATTCTTGCTCCGAAGATGAGGAATATGATGTTTATCGCCGTGTAGCTTATAGGCACCTGCAGTCCCGTGGCGTAGAAGATGAGTGCGGAGATACCTGCCACACCGCCGGTGGTGAGCTGGTAGGGCAGCATGAACATCTCCACTCCGAGGGCGTATATCAGCGTGCCAACGAGTACCATGAAGTAGTCGCGAAGCTCGCGGAATATCTTTTTCTTGTCAAGCATGGGTGGTGGTTTGGTGGTTTAGTGGTTTGGTGGTTTGGTGGTTTAGTGGTTTAGTTGTTTAGTTGTTTGGTGGTTTGGTTGTTTAGTGGTTTAGTGGTTTGGTTGATTAGTGGTTTGGTTGATAGTAGTGATAGCCGGAATAGCCGATATAGCCAATATAGCCGCAATAGACTAATAACTAAACGACTAAACCACCAAACCACCAAACAACAAACCTTATTTTACAACGATATTGATTATCCTTCCCGGCACGACGATGGTCTTCACTATCTGCTTGCCGTCGGTATAGCGTGCCGTGCGCTCGTCGGCAAGGGCGGCCTTCTCTGCCTCTTCCTTTGAGATGCCGGCAGGGAGCTGTATGGTGAAGCGTGTCTTTCCGCAGAACTGTACAGGCATGGTTATCTCTGAGTCGACCATCTTCTTCTCGTCCCATTCCGGCCAGTGGGCGTCGCAGACGGAGCCTGTCTCTCCGAGGGCTGCCCAGAGCTCTTCGGCGATATGCGGGGCAAACGGCGCGATGAGCACGACGAGGTCCTTGAGGACGGCCTTGTCACGACACTTGGAGAGCTCGCCGACGGCGATCATGAAGGCGGCGATGGAGGTGTTGTAAGAGAACTGTGCGATGTCCTGTGTCACCTTCTTTATGAGCTTGTGGAGCGCCTTCTCCTGCTCTGCCGTTGCCTTTGCGCCGGCGTCAGGGAGGAAGTTGCCGTCACGGTCGTAGAAGAGTCCCCAGAACTTCTTCAGGAAGCGGTGGCAGCCGTCTATGCCGTTGGTGTCCCATGGCTTCGACTGCTCCACAGGGCCGAGGAACATCTCGTAGAGGCGGAGCGTGTCGGCACCGTATTTCTCTACTATCATGTCAGGGTTTACAACGTTGTACATGGACTTGGACATCTTCTCCACGGCCCAGCCGCAGACATACTTGCCCTCGTCGTTGAGGATGAACTCGGCGTCGTTGTACTCCGGACGCCATGCCCTGAACGCCTCGATGTCGAGGATGTCGGCGGAGACGATGTTCACGTCTACATGGATAGGTGTGACGTCAAGTCCCTCCTTCTTGTCGAGGGAGACGAAAGTGTTTGTATCCTTGATACGGTAGACGAAGTTTGAGCGTCCCTGTATCATGCCCTGATTGACGAGCTTGTGGAAAGGCTCGTCTTTTTTTGATATGCCGAGGTCGAAGAGGAACTTGTTCCAGAAGCGTGAGTATATGAGGTGGCCTGTGGCGTGCTCCGAACCTCCGACATAGAGGTCTACATCCTGCCAGTATGCCGCGGCCTTCTCGCTCACGAGACCCTCGCCGTTATGAGGGTCCATGTATCTGAGGTAGTAGGCAGAGGAGCCTGCGAAGCCCGGCATGGTATACAGTTCGATAGGGAACACTGTCTTCTCGTCCACGAGAGCCTTGTCCACGATTTTCCTCTCCTTCTCGTCCCATGCCCAGAGCTGTGCGTTGCCGAGAGGCGGCTCGCCTGTCTCGGTAGGCAGGAACTTGTCCACCTGCGGAAGTTCTACAGGGAGACACTCCTCGGGGATCATCGTAGGGATGCCGTGCTTGTAATATATCGGGAACGGTTCGCCCCAGTAGCGCTGGCGCGAGAAGATGGCGTCGCGGAGGCGGTAGTTGACCTTCACGCGTCCGAGGCCTTCCTTCTCCACAAACTGCTTGGTGGCGGCGATGGCCTCCTTTATCGTCATGCCGTTGAGAGAGAAGCCCTTGTATGCCTCCTTGCCCTCCACAGGCGAGTTCATCACGATGCCCTCCTTGGCGTCGTAGCTCTCCTCGCTGACATCGGCGCCCTCCACGAGCGGTATGACAGGGAGGTTGAAGTGCTTAGCGAAGGCGTAGTCGCGGGAGTCATGGGCAGGGACGGCCATGATGGCTCCCGTGCCGTATCCTGCGAGGACATATTCCGAGATGTATATCGGGCACTTGTCGCCTGTGATAGGGTTTATGCCGTATGCTCCGGAGAAGACTCCTGTGACAGTATGGTCTATCATGCGTTCGCGCTCCGTGCGTCCCTTGACATACTTGACATACTCGTCCACGGCTGCGCGCTGGTCAGGTGTGGTGACCATGTCGACAAGTTCCGATTCAGGGGCGAGGACAAAGAATGTCACGCCGAACATCGTGTCGGCTCTTGTGGTGAAGATGGTGAACTGCTTGTCTGTCCCGTCCACCTTTATGAGCACCTCCGTACCTTCCGAGCGTCCTATCCAGTTGCGCTGCGTCTCCTTTATCGACTCGCTCCACTCCACGGTGTCGAGGCCGTCGAGGAGGCGCTGGCTGTATGCCGAGACGCGGAGACACCACTGGCGCATCTTCTTCTGCTCTACAGGGAAGCCGCCGCGGACAGACACGCCGTCGACTACCTCGTCGTTGGCAAGCACTGTGCCGAGGCCGGCACACCAGTTTACCATCGTCTCGCCCATGAAGGCTATGCGGTAGTTCATGAGCACATCGGCCTGCTCCTTCTCCGTCATGGCGTTCCACTCCTCGGCAGAGAAGCTGAGCTCCTCGCTACATGCGGCGTTGAGCCCCTCGGTACCGTATTTCGCGAAAGCCTCGACGAGTTCCTTCACGGGGCGTGCCTGCTTGGTGTCGTTGCAGTAGTAGCTGTCGAACATCTTCTGGAAAGCCCACTGTGTCCAGTGGTAGTAGTCCGGCGCGCAGGTGCGTATCTCGCGGTCCCAGTCGAACGAGAATCCTATCTTGTCGAGCTGCTCGCGGTAGCGGCTGATATTGTCGTTGGTGGTCTTCTCAGGATGCTGTCCCGTCTGTATGGCATACTGCTCTGCCGGCAGTCCGTAGGCGTCGTATCCCATAGGGTTGAGCACATTGTATCCCTGCAGGCGCTTGAAGCGTGCATAGATGTCGCTGGCGATATATCCGAGCGGATGTCCCACATGCAAGCCTGCGCCCGAAGGGTAAGGGAACATGTTGAGCACGTAGTATTTCTTCTTGCTTTCATCCTCGCAGACCTGGTAGGTTTTGTTCTTCACCCATTCCGCCTGCCATTTTCTTTCGATTTCTCTGAAGTTATATTCCATGACTTTATTATATGTTGTTCGTTGGATCTGCAGGGTGCTGCGTTTCCGCGTCCCGAAAGGGTATGGAAAGCCTTTGCAACAGTCCCCGAAAAGGTGCATTCCCGTTTTCAGATATAACGGCAATGTACCTTGTTTATTTTATAGACGATGCAAAAGTACAAAAAAATATGCAATAATCCAAAGATTTTGGCGGTTTAGTGGTTTTGGGGTTATCAGGTTTATAGCAGGGGATAGCCGATATAGCCGGAATAGAAGCTATAGAGACTATATCGGCTATAATGGCTATACAGTCTATCCTCAACAATCACTAATTTACAAAAAAGTGTAAAAATCCTTGGATGTTACGACAATAATTATTACTTTTGCTACATAATGTAATTGATTATAAACGTATATCGACAAAAAACATGCAAAAGACTGATAAAATTGACGACTTGGACAAGAAGATTCTTAGCATTCTGTCACAAAACGCCCGTATGCCGTTCAAGGATGTGGCGGCGGAGTGCGGCGTCTCCCGCGCGGCGATACACCAGCGTGTGCAGAGGCTGATAGAGGTGGGAGTGATACTCGGCTCGTCGTTCAACATCAACCCTAAGTCCCTCGGCTACAACACCTGCACATACGTGGGCATACGTCTCGAGAAGGGCAGCATGTACCGCGAGGTGGCGGAGCGCTGCGCCCATATACACGAAATCGTGGAGTGCCATTTCACCACAGGCCCCTACACCATGCTCGTGAAGCTCTATGCCCGTGACAACGAGCAGCTCATGGAGCTCCTCAACGACAAGCTCCAGAATATCCCCGGTGTCGTGTCGACAGAAACCCTCATCTCCCTTGAACAGTCGATAAAGCGGGAAATACCCGTGGCGTTCAGGGTGGAGGAGTAACTTGCGGTTTTTACGGTTTTACGGTTAGGCGGTTGTGCGGCTATAGCTTCTATTCAGGCTATATCGGCTATTCCGGCTATAACCGTAAAACCGCCCAACCGCCTAACCGTATAAACCGCAGACATGCTTTCCACGCTACTCGAACCGATATACCATGGCTGTCGGGAGACTGCCGACAGACCCATCATAGGAATAACCACCAACGCTGGCGGAGAGGACTTTTCTCTCCGTCAGCGCTATTGTGAGCAGATAAGCCGCGCAGGAGGAGTCCCCGTGCTCCTTCCGCCGCCGGAGCTCACGGCAGGCGACCGTCTCGACAGCACGACGGCAGAGACCCTCCTCTCGCAGCTGTCGCTCCTCGACGGCATCGTCTTCAGCGGCGGAGCAGACATTAATCCGCTGTGGACAGGCGAGGAGCCATGGACCGACACCCTGACGCTCAACGAGATCCGCGACCGCCACGAGCTGCCGCTCTGCCGCCTGGCATACAACCGCCATATACCCATGCTCGGCATCTGCCGCGGCATGCAGACCCTCGCCGTCGCGCTCGGAGGGCATGTCCTCCAGGACATCGCACGCCCGGAACACAACCAGCAGACG
The DNA here is from genome assembly GCA_017462915.1 of Prevotella sp. Classification (GTDB taxonomy): domain Bacteria; phylum Bacteroidota; class Bacteroidia; order Bacteroidales; family Bacteroidaceae; genus Prevotella. Next base: position 169,975 of record JAFTQG010000055.1, read on the forward strand.
CCGAAGACGGAGACATCACACAGCGTCGCGCTCGCCGCAGACAGTATACTCCAAAGGCTCTACTCTGTGGAGAATATCCGTGTCAACTCCTTCCACCATCAGGCAGTAGACCGCTGCGGAGAGAAGTTCCGCGTCACGGCGACAGCTCCCGACGGCACGATAGAGGCGATGGAGTCCACGGAGCACAGACAGATAATGGGCGTGCAATGGCATCCCGAGCAGCTCGCCGACAGCGGCCTCCCGATATTCCGCTGGCTGACAGGCGAGGCGCGCCTCTTCCGCAAGGCAAAGCGTCTCCACCGCACGATGGTGACCATAGACAGCCACTGCGATACGCCGATGTTCTTCCCTCAGGGCGTGGATTTCCTCACACGCGACCCGCGCATCCTCTACGACCTCCACAAGATGGACGAGGGCATGATAGACGCCGTGCAGATGGTGTGCTACCTGCCACAGAAGCCTGCCCCGGAACATCCCAAGGCATACGCCGACGACATCTTCGACAAGATAGAGGCCATCTGCCATGAGTCGGGTGGGGCAGTGGCGCTGGCAAAGTCGCCCCGCGACATCATCCGCAACAAGCATCTCGGCGTCCGCTCCATAGTCCTCGGCATAGAAAACGGCATAGCCCTCGAGCACAACCTCGACAACATCAGACATTTCAAGGAGCGCGGCGTGACATACATCACACTCTGCCACAACGGCGACAACGACATCTGCGACTCCGCACGCACGACAGAGACCCACGGCGGCCTCTCCGCCTTCGGCAAGGAGGTCGTCATGGAGATGAACCGCCAGGGCATCCTTGTCGACCTCTCCCACGCCCACGAACGCTCGTTCTACGACGCCCTCGACCTCTCCTCCCTCCCGATAGTGTGCAGCCACTCCAACTGCCGCGCCCTCTGCGACCATCCGCGCAACCTCACCGACGCACAGATGCGCGCCCTGGCGGCGAAGGGCGGCGTCATGCAGCTCACGCTCTACCACGGATTCCTCGGCGAGGGGAAGGTGTCGATAGACGACTTCCTCAGACATCTCCTCCACGCCATAGAAATCATGGGCATAGACCATGTAGGCATAGGCACCGACTTCGACGGCGACGGCGGTGTGCCGGGGCTCTCCGACGCCTCCGAACTGATACACGTCACCGAAAGTCTCCTCCGTCTCGGCTTCTCCGATACCGACATCGCAAAGATATGGGGCGGCAACTGGATGAGGGTGATGGAGGAGAACGGCCTCTGCGGTTAGGCGGTTTTTCGGTTAGGCGGTTATACGGTGATAGCCGGAATAGCCGATATAGCCGCAATAGACCGATAACCTTCGGGGCAAAAACTGAAAACTCATAAAGTCCCGGTTAAGCGAGAGCAGAGCCAAGCTGGCTTGAGCTCTGCCGAACTTTTCGAGTAAGCGAGAACAGTAAAAAAGCTTGCTTTTAGACTGTCGAGCGAGAGAAAAGTCAAGATTACTTAATCGGAAGGGACTTCGAGCGAAGCTCAACTCATAACTGATAACTCATAACTGAAAACCATGCCAAGGGTCATGTTTAGCAGGGCAAAAGCCCACCTTTCACAAGGTAAAAGGTCACCTCTGGAAAACGCTGAAAATCAGTAATATCTCAGACAGTCATCCCTGTCTCTATATTACTATAGCTTCTATTCCGGCTATATCGGCTATATCGGCTCTTGCAACCTTAACCTTCACCTTAACCCTAACCCTAACCCTAACGATAACCGCACAACCGTAAAACCGCACAACCGTAAAAACCGTAAACCAATGAAACCCACAATACTCTTCTCCCTCCTCCTCGCGATGGCAAGCTGCAAGAGCAGCGGCACATCACAGCCGGCAGAAGACCCTGTAGCCACAGGACCCGACTTCTGTGCCGACTCCGCATACGTCTACTGCCAAAGGCAGTGCGACTTCGGCCCGAGAACCATGAACACCTCCGCCCACGACCTCTGCCGCGACTGGATAGCAGCGGAATTCCGCCGCCACGGATGCACCGTGGAGCTCCAGCAGGCACAGCTCAAAGGCTATGACGGCACCATGCTCCAGTCGTCGAACATCATAGCGCGCCACACCTCCGCCGACAGCACCTCCGCAGGACGTCCGCGGATACTCCTCTGCGCACACTACGACAGCCGCCCGTGGGCAGACAACGACCCTGACCCGAAGAACCACCATACGCCTGTCATCGCCGCCAACGACGGCGCGTCGGGCGTGGCAGTCATGCTCGAGGTAGCACGCCTCCTCAATGTCGCCGACTCCGCCGGCGTGGACGTCGACTTCGTATGCTTCGACGCCGAGGACTACGGCACGCCGCAATGGTACAAGGGCGACTCGCAGGTAGAAGACCCCTGGGCCCTCGGCGCACGCCACTGGGCAGAAGAGTACGCCAAGAATCCCGAGAGCAACATCTCCTTCGGCATACTCCTCGACATGGTAGGCGGCGAAGGCGCACGGTTCCATCAGGAAGGCATGTCGCTGCAATATGCGCAGGCCATCGTGCAGAAAGTGTGGTCGGCAGCCTCCACGGCAGGCTTCGGCACATACTTCCCCTCCTCCGCAGGAGGGTACGTCACCGACGACCATGTCCCTGTCAACGAGGTGGCGGCAATCCCCTGCATAGACATCATACCTTATTATCCTGACTGCAAGGCCTCGTCCTTCGGCCCTACATGGCATACCGTCCACGACACCATGGACCATATCTCCAAGGAGACCCTCACGGCCGTGGGACAGACCGTGATACAGGTGATATACAGCGAGTGACAAGGTATACTGGAATAGCCGATATAGCCATTATAGCCTCTATAGTATCTATTCCGGCTATATCGGCTATCACCCAAAACCACTAAACGACCAAACCACCAAAATGACCCTCCATGTGATATGTCTCGACCAGCCTTATCCTCCGACATACGGAGGAGCGGTAGACATGTACTACAAGCTGAAAGCCCTTCACGCCGCAGGCATACGCCTCATACTCCATATCTTCCTCTACCACGGAAAGGAAGAGGAGACGCTCCGTGACATCGCTGCCGAGATACACTACTATCCGCGCCGCACAGGACTCTCGCGGCAGCTCTCCCTGCTGCCCTTCAGCGTGAGGAGCAGAGACGACAGGCGGCTCCTCGACGACCTCCTCAAGGACAGCCATCCCATACTCTTCGAAGGCATACAGTCGTGCTTCCTGCTCGCCGAGCCACGGCTCAGGGAAAGGAAGAAAATCGTGCGTATGCACAATGTCGAGCACGAGTATTTCCGCCGCTTTGCCAAGAGTTGCCCATGGGGCATGAGACGCTTCTACTATACCATGGAAGCCCTGAAGCTCAAGCGTTTCGAGCGAATCCTGACACACGCCGACAGGATACTGCCGATAACGGAAGCCGACACGGAATACTACCGGCGGCGTTTCCCCGAGAACGACGTCAGGCTCCTCAACACCTTCTTCGACACTTCAGACCCCCCCTGCGAGAATAACCGCCCAACCGCCCAACCGCATAACCGTATAACCGTAAAACCGCATAACCGCCCGTATATCCTCTACCACGGCAACCTCTCCATCATCGAGAACATCAAGACCGTGCGGTATCTCCTCCGCGACATCGCGCCACAGCTCCCTGAAGGCATGAGACTCGTGATAGCCGGAAGATGTCCCTCCGAGCGCATGATGCGCGCCGTCAATTCCACCGCCAACGCTGAGATAATCCACGACCCTTCGGGCGAGACCATGGAGCGGCTCCTCCGCGAGGCACACATCAATCTCCTCCTCACGTTCCAGCCGACAGGGATAAAGCTAAAGCTCCTCAACGCCCTCTGGAAAGGGCAGGGCCACTGCATCGTCAACAGCCACATGCTCCACGGCAACAGCCTCGGCACTCTCTGCCACAGGGCAGACACCACACAGGACATCCTCGCCGCCATAAGACGCCTCGCCACAGTGAGCCCTTCCGCCGAAGAGCTCACGGCACGCCGCAAGGCAATGGCGGAGATGGGATTCAATGATATTGGTGGTTTGGTTGTTTAGTGGTTTGGTTGTTTAGTGGTTTAGTGGTTTGGTTGTTTAGTGGTTTGGTTGTTTAGTTATTAGTCTATTGCGGCTATATCGGCTATTCCGGCTATTGCAACCCTAACCTTAACCAAACCACCAAACGACCAAACGACCAAACGACTAAACCACCAAACCACCAAACCACCAAACGACCAAACCACCAAACCACCAAACGACCAAACCACTAAACCACCACTATCCCCCATGCACCTACTCTACATAATGGACAAGATGTCATGCCGCGGAGGCATGGAACGCATCATCACCGACAAGATAAACTACCTCGCGGCGAACACCGCCCACGAGGTGACGCTGATGACCGTATGGCACGACCCCCTTCCGCCGGCATACCCCTTCCACAGCCGTGTAAGGCACGTGAGGCTCAATGTGCCCCTCCCTCCCGTCCCCGGAGGATACATGCTGACACTGCCGTGGGCACTGCGGCGGTTCGACAGGCAGGTAAAACGGCTCCAGCCCGACATCACCGTGGTCTTCCGCGCCGTGGGCTCCTTCCTCGCCGCCCTGACATCATGGAAAGGGAAGATAGTCTATGAGTCACATCTGGCACGCTCGAGCATGAACCACCGCTGGATATACAGCTTCATGGAGCGCCGGGCCGACGCCGTGGTCTGCCTCACACAGGGCGACGCACGGGAGTTCGGCAAGGCACGGCGCGTGGAGGTGATACCAAACTTCACGGACATCCGTCCCGACATCCCTGCATCGCTCGACGCACGACGGTGCATCGCCGTCGGAAGGCTCTGCAAGGAAAAGGATTTCATGCGGCTCCTCGACATCTGGAAGACAGTGGCGGAGAGCCACCCAGGATGGCGTCTCGACATCTTCGGCGAAGGAGAGGAACGCCGTGCCCTCGAGGAGCGCATCGTGCAGCTCCGCCTCGGCGACACCGTCACGCTGAAAGGCAATACTGACAATATAGTAAAGGAATATCTCGACAGTTCCATGCTCCTCATGACATCGCGGACAGAGGGGCTTCCCATGGTGATTGTCGAAGCCATGGCCTGCGGACTGCCCGTCGTCTCTCTCGACTGCCCCTACGGTCCGCGCGAGATAATGGGGGCGGTTGCGGACGGTTTTACGGTTGGACGGTTATGCGGTTATGCGGTTGAGCGGACAGATGATAAAGAGACTCTCGACCGCTTCTCCTGTGCGTCGGGCTATCTCCTGCCTTTAAGCATTCCCGAGGACGACCGCTCCGCCACGGCGACGACCGCCGCCGACAGACTCATGGCCGCCTGCATCTCCGCCCTCATCGACAGCCCTGCCCTCCGCCGTGAGAAAGGCCGTGCCGCACTGCAGCGCGCCGCCTCCTTCCGTCCTGCGCCGATCATGGCGCAATGGCTGAAACTGTTCCGCGGGCTGTAGAAGATAGCCTCTATAGTCTCTATAGCCGGAATAGCCATTATAGCCTTAATAGCCTCTATAGCTTCTATAGCTTCTATTCCGGCTATTCCGACTATTCCGGCTATCAACTCACAACTCACAACTCATAACTCACAACCCACAACCCACCAATGCGTATCCTCCTTTTCGGAAATCCGAGCACCCTCCACAGCAACCTCGCCCAAGGCCTCACGGAACGCGGCCACGAGGTACACTGCATCAGCGGCAGGACCGGCTGGCGGCAGTTCCCGGTATACGACGTATGCCTTGACCGCCGCATGGACATCAACGGCAAGGTGGCGCTCCTCGACTACCTCTACCGCCTGCTTCCCGTCTTCAGGAAATGCAAGGACTTCGACATCGTGCAGCTCAACAACCCCATGTTCCTCCATCTGCGAGGGACACATCTCAAACCCTTCTACAACTACCTGCGGCGCCACAACAGACGTATCGTCCTCGGCGCATTCGGCGACGACAACCATATCGTGGAGCAGATGCTCCGCTCCGACAGCCTGCGCTACAGCGACCAGAAGATAGGCACCGCCGTGAGACAAGACCATGCCGCAAGGGAACAGCGCGAGCAGTGGATAGGAGACTCACACCATGAGGTGGGCATCTCGCGCCATATATCCCACGACTGCGACGCCATTGTCGCCTGCCTCTACGAATACTGGGCGTGCTACAACAACGTCTATCCCGAGAAACTATCCTTCATTCCTCTCCCTATCATCATGGAAGACACGCCGCAGGACTTCTCCGTAGGCGACAAGGTGAGGCTCTTCATAGGCATACAGAAGGAGCGCAGTGATGTGAAAGGCACGGACATCATGCTCCGTGCGGCGCAGGACATCGTCCGCGACTATCCCTCCCTCGCCGAGCTCCGCGTGGTGGAGAATGTCCCGTACACGGAGTACAAGCGCATAATGGAAGGCAGCGACGCCATCCTCGACCAGCTCTACAGCTACACGCCGTCCATGAACTCCCTCCTCGCCATGTCGAAGGGCATCATAGACATCGGCGGCGGCGAACCGGAGAGCTATGATATAATAGGCGAGAACTCCCTGCGCCCTATCATAAACGTCCTGCCGACATACGAGAGCGTCTATGCACAGTTGAAACATCTCATACATCACCGCGACCGCATCCCTGAGCTGAAGCGCCAGTCCGTGGAGTATGTCCGCCGACACCATGACTACCGTAAGGTCGCGGAGCAATATGAAAGACTTTACGAGGCTCTTCTTGCAGGAAAATAGCCATTTATAGTTAAAGATAGCCGATATGGCCGGAAATAGCCGCAATAGTTTCTATAGTTTCTATGGTTTCTATTGCGGCTATTTCCGGCTATATCGGCTATCCCCTTAAAAAAAACAAAAACCTTTGACATTAGCCCCAGTAATAATACTATTATGTTTAGTTCTATTTTAAAATAGAGGATGCTTTTGTCGGACAGCCGGTATCATTGGAAAGAAAGGGGCTTGTCATCTATTAAAATCAACAGGAATAAGGCTTTAAGCATGTTTAGCGGACAGTAATAGAATTATATAGTGGAATAGATTTAATGGATATTACAGCCGGGACAGGAGCTGTGCCATTCGTTTCAGTCCGAAGAGACGGAGGAGGATGGACTTGATGAGGGACGACACGCCGAAATACGGCTTTATCCCTACCTTCACCTCGGGCAGGAGGAGCTGTCCTGTGATGCGGAAGACATCGAGCTGTACGTTGACGAGGCGCATGTACAGGCGGTGCCACTGCGGGGAGCGGAGGTCTATATGTAGGTCGCGGACTATGTCCAGCTGTGCCTCGAGGAGCTGCACGAGGCGTGCGTCATAAGCCTTCGACAGTCCGCCCTCGTTGTAGCGGTAGAGGTACAGTCCTTGTGAGGTGGTGTGTATGACTGGCTGTAGCGGGGCGAGCTTGCCCATGAGCAGCACGTCCTCGTAGTAGCGTCCCGGGGCAAAGGAACTGCCGTCGAGGAGATGTCTGCGGAATATCTTGTTGCACGCCCAGCAGTGCTCGTATCCGTGGGCGTCGGCCCAGTATTCCGTGAAGTCGCTGTATGTCCTTTCGCTGAAGCGGTGGAGCGTGTCTTTGCCCTGCGGATGTCCGTAGTCCTGGTGTGTGGAGTATTCGAGGATATCGTATTCGGGATGTCCTTCAAGCATCCTCATGAGCGGTGCCAGGGTGTCGGGAGCGAGCTCGTCGTCGCTGTCTATGAATGTCAGGCTGTCGCCTTTCGCGAGGGCTATGCCGCAGTTGCGTGCAGAGGACAGTCCGCCGTTGTCCTTGTGTACGGCCCTTATCCTGCTGTCCTTCTCTGCCCAGCGGTCGCACATCGCGGGACAGGAGTCCGGGGAGCCGTCGTCGACGAGTATCATCTCCCAGTCGCGGAAGGTCTGCGAAAGGACGGACTCCACGCAGCGGTCGAGGTATCTCTCGACATTGTAGACAGGTATTATTATGGAGAGCATGGTGGATGCGGTTATGAGTTATGAGTTGAGCTTCGCTCGAAGTCCCTTTCGATTAAGTAATCTTGACTTTTCTCTCGCTCGACAGTCTAAAAGCAAGCTTTTTTACTGTTCTCGCTTACTCGAAAAGTTCGGCAGAGTTCAAGCCAGCTTGGCTCTGCTCTCGCTTAACCGGGACTTTATGAGTTATTAGTTATAGGTTATGGTTATCGTTAAGGTTTATAGCCGATATAGCCGGAATAGAAGCTATAGAGGCTATTAAGGCTATTGTGGCTATATCGGCTATTCCGTCTCTTTTCAGTCCAGGCACAGCTCGGGGAAGGCCTCCTTTATCTTCTCGAAGTCGGCGGCAAACTGCGGCTCTCTTGTCCACTGGCGGACGCTCCTGACGGAGACGGAGGGGTCGAGACACTGGCGCTTGCGTGTGTGCTGTGCAGGAGAGAGGCCGAGATACTGCTCTATGCGTGCCGTCTCGCGGTCGTAGTCGAGGATGAGGTCTTCGAAGCGCACGGCGAGATACTCTTCCGAGTCAGGGGAGAAGTTGCCGTACATTATCCTCGTCCATGTGATGAAGTCCTCCACCCTGCGGTGCGGCATCCACTGGAGGTCAAGGCGCTGGGCTATGCAGTAGACGTCGCGAGGGTCGCGGTATGATATTATCTGCCTGAGATTGGGGACATACTTGCGGAATCTCTCCGTGTCTCCCTTGCATCCTGCGAAGAGCTGGTCGAGCATGAGGAATGTCCCTTTGCCGTTATGGAAACGGTTGAAGACGGTGTTGAGCATCCTGCGGCACAGCGTCTGGTAGTCTTCGAGCGTGAGGTCCTTGAGGAGATAGATGTCTGCCGTGTCGTAGAAGCGTCCCATGACGGGGTTTATCGGGCAGTCCTTGGCGTCTTTCATGCGCAGGGCGAGTATCTCGTCGAGGAATTTGAAGAAGCATGGGCGCAGGCTCTTGTGCTTGCGGAAGAGTGTGGAGTAGTAGACGAGTCCTGTGAACTGTTTCACGGCGGCGTCGTTCCAGAAATAGCTGCGTGTCAGCGAACTGTCGAATGCCTGTTCGAGCTGGAGCAGTCCGCCGGTGAGGCGCAGGAAGTCTATCTCCCCGCAGTCTTCCCCGGGGTCTGTCTGGCTTCCCTCCGGGTCTACCGTCCCGAGGACGCTCTGTCCGTCGTATTCCCTTATGAGGTCGACGACGGCGCTCGCTCCTGTGGCTCCGAAGCCTTCCACGGAGACGATATGGCGGAAGAGGCATTCGTCGTCCCAGTGGATGTCGTTGCCGGAGCTTTTCCATTCGTCGTACATCTCCATGAAGCGGATGCGTTTCTTCTCCGCTACAATCTTGTAGGGGAGGATGTCTCGTATGTGTTTTCTCAGTTTAGACATTGTTTTATGCGGTTATGCGGTTATACTGTTATGCGGTTGTGCGGTTTTACGGTTGTGCGGTTGTGCGGTTGTGGGTTTTAGGTGATAGCCGGAATAGCCGATATAGCCGGAATAGAATCTATATGGGCTATAGAGGCTATAGAGGCTATCGTGTTATGGTTATCGTTAGGGTTAAGGTTATGGTTATCCTTTCCTCACCCTTTTCCTTATGGCGTTGCCGCTTATCGCGGCGCTTGTCGCGGCAAGGAGCAGTCCGGCGATGATGTATGTCGTGCCGTGAAGCCATTGTGCCGCGGCGTAGCAGGCCACGGTATACACGGTGAAGGCGGCGAGCATCATTGCCAGGCGGCGGTCTATGGAGACCTTGTACCGCCACTTGGCGCAGATGAGGTTGACGATGATGTCCATGGTGTGGTTGACAAGCAGTCCGACACCTGTCCCTGTCACTCCGCCCAGCTCGTAGCCTATCATGAGGGCAGGCACGAAACTGATGTACGACACTCCCTGCAGGATGAGGTACATCTTAGACTCTCCCGCCGCCAGGGGGATGAGGGCGGCAGGGATATACAGCGCTCGGAAGAGCAGTCCTATGGACGCTATCTGCGCCATGGGGACTACGGCACTGAACTCGCTGCTGAAGAGCACAGGGACTATCAGCGGCATGGCAAATATGGCGCTGATGACGGTGGGGAATATCAGCAGCAGTCCCATCTCCATCTGTCGGCAGATGGTCGTGCGCCGCTGGGCGAGGTCCTGGAAGATGCTCGACAGGCGCGGGAAGAAGTCGGTGTCGAGAGAGGCGAAGACCACTCCGGCGTAGGTCAGCGTGAGCGTCAGTCCGGCGTTGTACAGTCCTACCATGTCCAGCGAGCCGTGGCTGTTGATGTACGACTGCACCGCCAGTTTCGAGCCTGACGCCACGAAGCCCGAGAGGACAAACGAGAAGCCTATGACGAGCATCGTGCGCCCTTTGGCGAGACTGTCTCTGCGGAAGCAGAACCGCGGCCGCTCTATCCTGTAGGAGAAGGCCATCGTCAATACGGCCATGGTGCCGGTCATCAGCACGAGGGCTGCCGCCACGCCTTCTATGCCCCAGAAGTAGTAGACGGGTATCGTCGTCACGATGCCTGCCACGACGTGCATCACGGAGACTGTCGCCAAGGCCTTCAGCCGCTGTATGCCGCGGAGCACGACGAGTTCGCCGCAGGTGAGGGTGGAGAAGCCCACGGCGAGCGACAGCATACGGTATCCGCCGGCATGGCTGCCGTCGGAGAATGTCATCCACGACAGTGGCTCTGCCAGGAGGAAGGTGACAAGCACTCCTGCGAGGGCGAAGAGCAGCGACCACGAGCGTGTCAGCGTGACGGCCTCGTGGAGTCGCTCCTCGCCGCCTTCCTTGTCGCGCTCGCCGAAGGCTCTGGATATCTCGCGCACGCCGCTGGTGTCCATGCCGACATTCGTGGAGGTATGGATGAGTTCGCGTGCCTCGTTGTATATGGCGTTGAGGCCTATGCCGGCAGGTCCGAGGAGCATCGCCGCCAGCTTCGCCCTTCCTATGTTGAGCAGGATGTTAAGGCCCTGCACGCCGCTGAAAAGGCTTATGGCTTTAAGTATGCTTCTGTAACTTGTATTTGTGTCGGACATTTGGTGGTTTGGTGGTTTTGTGGTTTAGTGGTTTAGTGGTTTGGTGGTTTTGTTGTTAAGGTTATCGTTAGGGTTAGGGTTGCAATAGCCGGAATAGCCGATATAGCCGGAATAGAAGCTATAGAGACTGAGACTATATCGGCTATTATGGCTATATCGGCCTATCTCCGTAAAACCGTCTAACCGTAAAACCGTCTAACCGCTCAACCGCAAAACCCTCCTACAGCAGGAACGAGAACTTGTTTGACGGCAGACAGCCTATGCTCTTCTTGAAGTTGCAGAGGCCGTAGTTTGGCGTCCCGTCTTCTGTCGACGGACCTATGTCAAGTATTCTCAGGCCTTGGCCGTGGTAATGTTCAAATATTCGGTAGGCGAGGAGATTCATCGGGCGGAGGTGTGAGGACTCGTTCAGATTGCCCCAGTATATCACCTGGCATATACCTTCCGCGACATGAAACACCTGTGCGGCGGCGATGTCCTTGCCCTCATGGCTCAGAAGGAAGAAGTCTGCATGTATCACATCCATGGTCCTCCTCACGTCGTCGTACGACATGCGCAGCGGATAGCCGTGCTCCTCCCTGTTGCGCCTTATCACCTCGTAGGCTCTTGCCACGCCTTCGCGGTCGCCCTCTGCCACTTTGCTGAAGACGAGACTGTCCCTCAACGCGATGTTCAGCTTGTTTCTCGCATTGCGGTCTATCAGTGTGCTGTAGCTGTCGAAGTCTGCCATGTCGAAATGGTAGTTGACATCCACGCACATGGTCTCGGCATACCGGTGCATGGCGTTCACCGCCAGCGGCAGCTGGCGACGGTCATAGAAGGCTGGCGGCAGGGTCATCATAACACGCCTGCCGCTCTTCGCGCAGTAATCCTTCAGGACAGCCACGGCCTTGTCGAAATACTCGAACTGCTGCGGGCGGTTGGTGGTGAAGCCTCCGAAGGGTGCGGAGAACGGGGAGTACATGCGGCCGTCGTTGCGTTCGCCGAGGATGAGTCCCATGCGTGCCCCTGCATCGTCGAAGACCAGATAGTGCAGCCTTTCCGCCTTGTGGCTGTTGAGAAGCGAGAAGTCTACGGTGTTGAAGACATGCTGAGGCTTTGGGAAAAGTGCCTTGTAGTCCTTTGCTTCAGTCTCGATGATTTTCATTCTCTTTGTATTTCAGGAATTTGTCGTACTGGCGTATGTAGTCGTTCTCGTCATAGTCGTGGCTGGCGAGCACAAGACACAGCGCGCCTGTCGTGAACTCCCGTTCGTGTGCCCAGATGCCGGGCGGCACGAGGAGTCCCTGGTATGGCCTGTTGAGCATGACGGTCTTCTCCTCCTTGCCGTCGGAGAGGAACACCTCCAGTGCTCCCGAGGCGGCGATGATCAGTTGCCAGCACTCCTTGTGGGCGTGGGCTCCGCGGTCCTTGCCCGAGGGGACGTCGTAGATGTAGAAGACGCGCTTGATGGGGAACGGCACCTGGACGTTCCCGTAGATGTATGTCAGGCTGCCGCGTGGGTCTTCCTCCTTGGGCAGCGGGAGTATCTTGCAGTCGTTGATGGTCATATAGTGCGGTTTATGCGGTTGTGCGGTTTATGCGGTTGTGCGGTTGTGCGGTGATAGCCGGAATAGCCGATATAGCCGGGATAGCCGATATAGAAATGATAGAATATAGCTAACGGCTACCGATATTACTGATTTCCAGTGTTTTCCAGAGGTGACCTTTTACCTCGTGAAAGGTGGGCTTTTACCCTGCTAAACGTGACCCTTGGCGTGGTTTTCAGTTATGAGTTGTGAGTTATAAGTTTTCAGTTTTCAGTTTTTGTCCCGAATGTTATGCGGTCTATATCGGCTATTCTGGCTATCACCGTATCACCGCCTAATCGTTTTCCGATTATTTCTCTGCAAAATTATAAAAAAATGTTGTAAATCCGGCAAAAACAGCATAACTTTACAGAAAATATACCTTTATAATCATAAATAGCATGTCTATTCCTCCCGGTTTTCATATTTTCTTGCCTTAACATTCTTTATATTTGCAAATTATGATTATCTTTGCATAAGATAAGCTGCACCTCGGCAATTCCAAGCGAGCTTGATTGCGCTCGGTTTGCATTATCTTTGCATAAGATAAGCTGCACCTCGGCAATTCCAAGCGAGCTTGATTGCACTCGGTTTGCATTATCTTTGCATAAGATAAGCTGCGCCTCGGCAATTCCAAGCGTAACGACAAGACATGTCTCACCAAACCATCAATAAAGAAAATGCAACAGCCACTCGTATCGGTCGTCATACCGGGATATAACCACGCGCCATATCTCAGGGAGCGCATAGACAGCGTGCTCGCACAGGATTATCCCGACTTTGAGGTGATACTCCTCGACGACCGCTCGCCGGACAACAGTGCGGAGATAATGCTCGGATACAGGGAGCATCCGCGCGTGAGCCATGTGGTGATAAACGAGCGGAACTCCGGGAACACCTTCCTGCAATGGGAGAAGGGCATCTCCATGGCCCAGGGTGAGTATATCTGGATAGCGGAGAGCGACGACACGGCACGCCCGCAGTTTCTCTCGCGGATGATGGAGAAGCTCCTCGCCGTGCCCGAGGCGTCGCTGGCGTTCTCGCGGAGCACGATGATCGGGCCCGACAGCAGACCCTTGGGATACTCCTGGGACGAGACATGGCGCTACAAGGCTCCGGGAGTGTACGACTCCCGTGACTTCTGCCTGCGGCGCATGGTGTTCAAGGACCTGATATACAACGCCTCGATGGTGGTCTTCAGGAAAGCCTTCTACAGGAAGGTGACGACGCGCTACCAGGCGTTCCGCCACTGCGGCGACTGGCTCTTCTGGTTTGAGATGTGCATGTTGGGCAAGGTCTGCGAAGTGCCCGAGGAGCTCAACGGCTTCCGCCAGCATCCCGACAAGGTGAGCAACGACGCGCGGAGCTCCGGCAAGGACTTCGAGGAGATGGCAGGCATACAGCGCATCATGGCGGAGACCCTCTCGCTCTCGGCATACCAGCGCCGCTGTCTGAGAGGCCGCCAGACAAAACGCCTCATGAAGTCTGCCGTCGCTGACAAGGAAAGGCTCACGGCCGAGTATCCCGACATCTACGGCGGGACACTCCTTGACAAGGCTCTCTACACCGTTGACAAGATGATGAATCTCTCGCGGCTGCAGAGATAGCAGGGATAGCCTCGATAGCCGCAATAGCCTCTATAGTTTCTATTCCGGCTATATCGGCTATTCCGGCTATCGCAACCTTAACCCTAACCCTAACGATAACCTTAACCGCCCAACCGCCCAACCGTAAAACCGCATAACCGCATAACCGCAAAAACCCACAACCAATGTCCCTCCTCTTCCTCATAAGCCGCTTCCTCGACGGAGGCATAGACACGGTACTCGTGGAGTACCTCAACGGACTGTGCCGATACACCAGCCACGACGTGACGCTGGCCATCGGCATGAAGATGAACGAGGCAGAGGTCTTCCTGCCGCGCATCTCGCCGAAGGTAAAGATAGAGTATCTCGTAGACAGCGACATGCTCACGGCATACAAGCGCGCCAAGCACCACCACCGCAAGCGCGCCCTCCACGGAGCCCTTGACGAGATAATCCTCAACCCCGTGAGACGCCTGCTCATGCGGAGACGGCTGGCAAGGCTCGCCAGGGAAGCCGATGTCGTGGTGGACTTCGACAGCTGCTTCAGCTCCTTCATGGACGTTGTGCCGGAGAGGGCGAAGACCGTCATGTGGTTCCATTTCTCCCTCGCCGCCGAGGCGCGCCGAGCACCCAAGCGCATCCGCCGCCTCAGGAAGAGCATGCACCGCTACGACCATATCGTGCTCATAGCCGACGACATGATGGATGAGGCCCGGGAGATGATGCCGGAACACAAGGAGCGGTTCTGCCGCATATACAACTGTCTCAACCGTGACACCATCGTGGAGAAAGCCTCCGCTCCTGTCGGCGACAAGAGGATAACAAGGCCGTTCCTCCTCGCCGTGGAGAGGCTCGAGGAGTCGCAGAAAGACCTCACCACTCTCTTCAAGGCCTACGCCCTGTTGCGCAACAGAGCCACAGCCGCCGATGTCCCGGAGCTGTATATAATAGGTGAAGGCCGCAGCCGCGGCGAACTGGAAGGGCTCATCTGCCGTCTCGGCATGGAGAGACATATCACGCTGCTGGGCTTCCAGGCCAATCCGTATCCGTGGATAAAGGCGTCGCAGGCACTCGTCCACAGTTCACGGTTCGAGGGCTTCGGACTCTCTCTCGCCGAAGGACTGATGCTCGGCAAGGTCCTCATCTCCACCGACTGCCCCACAGGGCCGGCAGAGATACTCGCCCGCGGCAAGGCAGGACTGCTGACTCCTGTCGGCGATGTAGAGGCTCTCGCCGATGCCATGCACAAGGTATTGACAGACAAGACCCTTCGGGAGCAGCTCATGGAGGAAGGCCTTCGCCACCGCCGGCTGTTCATGCCCGAGCAGAGCATCGCCGACTTCAACAGACTGATAGAATCATGAGACTATGGAAAGACAGAAGATAAGTGTCGTAATAAACACATACAACGCCGCCCTGCGCCTCCGTGAGGTGCTCGATGCCGTGAGGGACTTCGATGAGATACTCGTCTGCGACATGGAGTCTACGGACGAGACGCTGGCGATAGCCGAGGAGTACGGTTGCCGCACGGTGACCTTCCCGAGGGAGAGATACAACATCGTCGAGCCGGCACGCGAGTTTGCCATACACCAGGCACGCCATCCGTGGGTGCTTGTGGTCGATGCAGACGAGATAGTCACGCCGGAGCTGCGCGAGTATCTCTATGCCTTCACTGAAGGCGACAGCGCCGGACTGCTCATCCCTCGCAAGAACTTCTTCATGGGACGGTTCATGAGATGCCTCTATCCCGACTATATCCTGCGCTTCTTCCTCCGCGACAAGACCCGGTGGCCGGCAGTCATACACTGCTCTCCAGAGGTAGACGGCAAGGTGGAGAGGATACCGAAGGACCGCCGCGAACTGGCGTTCGTCCATCTCGCCGACGAGTCGATAAGTATGCGTCTCAGGAAGACCGACCAGTACAGCGACAACGAACTGCCCAAGAAGCGCCGCAAGAACTACGGCACAGGTGCGCTCGTAGGGCGTCCCCTGCTGTTCTTCCTGAAGACATACTTCCTCAAAGGGGCATGGCGCGACGGCAGGCCCGGCTTCATCAAGGCTGTCATGGAAGCCTTCTACCAGTTTGTCATCGTGGCGAAACTGATAGAGGAGAGAGCATAGTTGGTTGTTTGGTGGTTTAGTGGTTTAGTTGTTTGGTTGATAGCTTCTATCCCGGCTGTAAACCTTAACGATAACCCCAAACCACTAAACGACTAAACGACTAAACCACTAAACCACCAAACGACCAAACCACCACCATGCTTTTCATAAAAGACAAGGGTCAGATGTGCAACAACATCTATCAGTATATCAACCTTTACGCATGGGCAAGGGAGCACGGCCTCAAGACCATGAGCCTGCGCTTCGCCCATAAATACAAAGGCTTCGCCATCTGCCGCACACCATACCACAACAGAGCCATGTATCTCCTCGTGAATACATTGAAGACCCTGCGCCTCATACCCTGCGTGGACTACGACGGCAAAGCCGCGACATACGAAGAGTGCGAGCGGAGGATGCTCTCCTCGCGCAATGCCATCGTGAAAGGATGGAGCGTGCGCTACAGCAGCCTCCTGCCAGGATACATGGACGAGATACGCCGGCTCTTCGCCTTTGACGATGACATAAAAGCCGCCGCAAGGCACAACATGATGCCCGCGGACGCGGATACTGTAAGCATAGGACTGCATATACGCCGCGGCGACTACAGGAAATTCCTCGGAGGAAGGCATTACTTCACCGACATGGAGTTTACGGAGACGCTCGTCCTGCTCCTTGACAACTTCAAGGGGAAGACCTGCAACATCTATATCTGTACCAACGACAAGCATCTCGACAAAGACCGCTTCATACACGCCGTGAGAAGCCACGCCAGCAGCAACAGCTGCCACATAGCCTTCCCACACGGCAGCGGACAGGAAGACCTCTGCCTCCTCTCCGAGTGTGACTATATCCTCGGTCCCGTGAGCAGCTACTCGCTCATAGCCACGATGTACGGCAAGGCGCGGTGCCTGTGGATGAGCCATAAGGTGAGAAAGGAACTCCCGCTCTCCCTCTTCCGCGATTTCCTGAGCCTGACGCAGATATTCGACCTCAGCTTCACTTCCGACGAGTATCTGTAACCGCCTTTCACCTCATCTCCGCAGGCGGCGGCTATAAACCCTAACCTTAACCCTAACCTTAACGATAACCTACAACCCAAAACCGCATAACCGTGTAATATCCGTATAACCGCCTAACCGTATAACCGTTAATTATATTATGAAAAAGATTTTCTTGCTTGGCTGCATCACCGTCATTGCGACGACCATGCACGCACAGGACAACATGACCGCACGAGAGACAGCTATGAAGATTGCCGACCGCATAGTGGCCTCCACGTCTTACGACTTCAAGGACACAAGGACGGGAGAGGTGTTCAAGAGCGTTAAGGATATGCCGCTGTCGATGGACATAAAGGTGAACAGCAAGTACAACAACTGGCATTATACCAATGGCGTGACGAACATCGCCATGCTCGAACTTGCCGACAAGACCGGACGCAAGGACTATGAACGGTATGTTGTGCGCAATATGGACTTCGTGTTCAACGAAGGCAACCTCGACTTCTTCCGCAGACAGTATGACAAAGCCCTGAAAGACGGCGGCTGGTATGCCGTGAGAAAACTTAGCTGGCACATGATATTCAGGGGCAAGAGACTGGACGACAACGGACCGATGGGTGCCAGTCTCATAGACTTGCAGATGAGACATTCCGACAAGGCATTCCTCGACTATATCAACACCACCGACGAGCATCTCCGCAAAGCTGAGCCTCGCCTCGCCGACGGCACGATAGCGCGTCTGTGGCCTCATGTCAACACGATATGGGCTGACGACGCCTTCATGGCAGTGTCGTTCCTCTCAAGGATGGGACAGCTTACGGGCGACAACGCCTACTTTGACGATGCGGCACGGCAGATAATCAGTTACGACAAGCATCTGTGGTGTCCGGAAAAGAGGATATACTACCACTGCTGGCATACGGACAACGGCGAGCATGGCGTGGCACACTGGAGCCGTGCCAACGGATGGATGTTCATGGCGCAGGCAGACTTGCTCGCCCGGATGCCCGAGAGCCATCCCTTGCGCCGGCAGGTGATGGAGATATTCAGGAAGCAGGCGAGCGGCGTGGCACGCTATCAGGGAAAGAACGGGCTCTGGCATCAGTTGCTCGACAAGGAGGACTCGTTTGAGGAGATTACAGGCACGGCGATGTTCGTCTTCGGCATAGCGCGCGGAGTGAAGATGGGCTGGCTGCATCCCGACTTCATATACGTTGCGGAGCAGGGACTGAAGGGCATGATGACAAAGATAAGCCGCGACGGCGATGTCACGGCGATATGCACAGGCACAGGTATCATGCCGTCGACAGTATACTACTACAACCGTCCGCAGCTCACCAACGACCCGATGGGCGAAGGACCGGTATTGCGCGCCCTCGTGGAGATGATTGACGCTCCAAGGTATACCGAGATAAAGGCGGAGGAGCAGTATGACAAGATTACGGTGAAAGGAAAGCATTGATTATGGGAAAGTCTCTCTTCACGACATTGCTCGCTATGTTGCTCGCGACACTGCATACAGCGACAGCCTATGCCGGACGGCACAGTATAGACAGATATGCCCTCGTAGGCAGGAACTCTCCGCACATCACGGCCATGGACTCGCTCGGTTCGCTGTCGGTAGGCAACGGCGAGTTTGCCTTTACCGCCGACATTACGGGGCTTCAGACATTTCCCGACTTCTACCGTAACGGCGTGCCTCTCGGGACACAGAGCCAGTGGGGATGGCACAGCTTCCCTAACACGCAGGGATTCACGCCCGAGGAGACATTGCAGGAGTATGACTTCGGACGCGGACATAAGGAGCTCTATGCTGGTCAGCCAAGGGAGAAGGGACGCGGAAAGGATGCCTCAGAATGGTTTCGCGCCAATCCTCACAGGCTGCATCTCGGGATGATAGGCCTTGACCTTGACCGCGACAAAGGCGTGCAGGGGATAACGGACATAGACCAGAGGCTCGACTTGTGGAGAGGTGTCATAGACAGCCGTTTCAGACATGACGGCACAGACTACAGGGTAAGGACCGTCTGCCATCCGCGGAAAGACATGGTTGCCGCCGAGATAGTGTCCAAGGCGCACACGGGAGTATGCCTCCGCTTCCCTTATCCTACAGGACAGCACTGCGATGACGCATGTGACTGGAACGCGGACAATAGGCACAGCACACGGATTATCGCACGCGGAGACAACCGTGCCATACTGGAAAGGCGACTTGACAGCACGGTCTACTACGTTACCGTGACATGGCGAGGCAAGGCGGAACTGGCAAAAAGGCGAGACAATCATTTCGTGCTGACACCCGGCGACGACAGATTCTCGTTCACATGCACATTCAGCCGTGACAGCACCGCTGCCGGCAACGCATGTTTTGACGACGCATACAAGGCGGCTGAGGCTTACTGGAAGGCTTTCTGGACAGACGGCGGCGCAGTGGACTTCTCACGATGCACCGACCCGAGAGCCGCCGAACTGGAGCGGCGTGTCGTCCTTAGCCAGTATCTCCTCGCCATACAGTGTGCCGGAAGCACACCTCCGCAGGAGACAGGACTGACATACAACTCATGGTTCGGCAAGTTTCATCTCGAGATGATATGGTGGCATCAGGCGCAGTTCGCACTCTGGGGACGCCCGGAGATGCTCGACCGTACCCTCGGATGGTACAGGACAGCCATGCCCAAGGCAAGGGAAATAGCCCGGAGACAGGGCTTTGACGGCATACGGTGGATGAAGATGACAGACCCGAGTGCCATAGAGGCTCCATCAAAGGTGGGCAGCTTCCTCGTATGGCAACAGCCGCATATCATATATCTTGCCGAACTGATATACCGTAACTCCGAGGACAAGGAGAGGGTTCTCAATGAATACGGCGACATGGTACAGCAGACGGCGGAGTTCATGTATTCGTTCGCGACACCCGACAGCGTAAACAACCGCTATCTGCTGAAAGGACTTATCCCTGCACAGGAGACACTGAAGGCCGGCGAGACGGTCAATCCGCCCTTTGAACTGTCCTACTGGCACTATGCCATGCAGGTCGCACAGCAGTGGAGAGAACGGCGCGGCATGAAACGGGACATGGCGTGGGAAGACATGACAGCACGCCTCTCGCCTCTCGCCTATGACGACAACTACCTGTATCTCGCGGCAGAAAGCGCCACGGACACATACCGCGATATCCGCCTTACATCAGACCACATGGCTGTCCTCGGGGCTGTAGGCATACTGCCCATGAGCAGACTTGTCAACGAGGAATACATGCGCAACACGCTTGACTGGGTGCTTGCCCGCTGGAACTGGGACAAGACATGGGGCTGGGACTATCCCATGACTGCCATGAACGCCGTCCGTCTCGGCGAACCGGAGAAGGCTGTCGATGCCCTCCTCATGGACAAGCGCACGAACACCTACCTCGTCAACGGCCACAACTATCAGGACAAGCGCCTGCGCATCTATCTGCCCGGCAACGGCGGACTGCTCACTGCCGTCGCCCTCATGTGTGCAGGCTGGGACGGTTGCACACGTCCCGCTCCCGGTTTCCCTAAAGACGGCAAATGGGATGTAGTGTGGGAAGGGCTGCATCCCCTGCCGTAACGACATTGCAGGGAGATACATTAAGCCTGCTGCCTCTATCCGTGGGCTTAATGTCCGCCTCTCGCCAAAACATTTCCCGTTTGCTTTGTCAAATGAGAAAAAATTCTTATATTTGCAAGGAAATAAGTAAGTCAACAAAATTAATGTATACATACAAGATTAGAATGCTTATAATACCGTTTGATTTTGTAGACTTACTTAATATATATATCGCTGACACCATAATCAATTAACAAGACAGAATCCGATTCTCTAAAGACAAGTCTAATGAAAGCTGCAGAACAAGGATATGTTTACATACTGACCAACCCCAGTTTCAAAGAGGATTGGGTTAAAATAGGTAAGAGTTCCAGACCTGTTGATATAAGGTCTAAGGAACTTGACAATACCGCTGTACCGCTTCCTTTTGAGATATTTGCAACGATGAAGACCTGCAAGTATAACGAGGTTGAGAAGTTGGTGCACAAGACAATTGACCGGCTCACTGACCTGCGCATACGCCAGAACCGTGAGTTCTTCAATGTCGCTCCACAGATGGCTCTCGATATTTTTCGGGACATCGCCATGACAATAGATGATGCGGAAGTGATATTGTATCATGAAAACAAACCGATAATGGACAAGATGACTCCTGTTCATACAAAACGTGAGGTGAAACGCTCACGCTTCAAGTTCAGCATGTGCGATATAAAGATAGGAGAGCTAATCACATTCATACCGACAGGGGTGGTCGCAAAAGTAGCATCCGATGACTCTATCGAATATGAAGGTCGCATCTATAAGCTCTCCCCATTTGTAGGCACATTCATGCCAGAAGATAAAAGAAACACATCAGGCGCTTATCAGGGACCGAAATATTTCTCATATAACGGGAAAATCCTGGAAGATCTGAGGAAGGAGAAAGAAACTTCTCAAATGGGAATTTGATATCTGCAAATAGTAATCATCATGTTAACCGAGTCCCAAAACATAGAGTTCAAAGAAAACTGGCGCGACGAATACCAGAAATGGATATGCGGCTTTGCCAATGCACAGGGTGGAGTGTTGTATATTGGCCTGCGTGACAACGGAGAAGTCTGCGGTATACAGGATGTCCATAAGCTGATGGAGGACATTCCGAACAAAGTGCGCGACATGATGGGCATATTGGTGAATGTCAATATGAAAGAGGAAGATGGTATTCCATATTTGGAAATCGTGACGGAAGCATATCCTTATCCCATCAGTTTCCGAGGAAAATATTACCAACGGAGCGGTGCCACAAATCAAGAGCTGAAAGGTGCAGCACTTGACCGTTTCATGCTTCGCAGACAAGGAAAGACATGGGACGGAGTACCTGTCCCTTATCTGAAAACAGAAGAGCTGGATAACATTACGTTTGACTTATTCCGAAAGTATGCAAAACGGAGCGGACGTATGGATGAAGCAGACCTAATGGATGACAATCACGGTTTATTGGAGAAATTACGACTTTATGAAGGAAGCTATCTGAAACGTGCTGTTGCCTTATTGTTTCATCCAGATCCGGAAATGTATGTAACAGGGGCTTTCATAAAAGTTGGATTCTTTCGTGAAGACATGGATCTGGTCTATCAGGATGAGATACACGGAAACTTGTTTCAACAAGTTATAAATGTAATGGATCTACTTTGTACCAAATACTTAAAAGCCATCATTACATACGAAGGAATACAACGCACGGAAACATTACCTATTCCTCGAGAAGCATTACGTGAGGCATTGCTTAATGCATGCATTAACAAAGATTATGCTAATAACTCACCAATTCAGATTCGTGTATACGAGAACAAGCTGGAGATTATAAATGGTGGCTCGTTGCCTGAAGACTGGACTGTAGATACATTATTGTCTTCGCATAGTAGCCAACCCTACAATCCAAGCATAGCCAACACATTCTTCCGTGCTGGTGAGATTGAGGCATGGGGACGTGGGATAGAGCGTATCATTACAACTTGCAAGAATGACGGCTTCTCAACACCTGAATTTCGCTATGATGCTTCGGGTGTATGGACAATATTTAATTTTGAATATCCTGAAAGAGCGATAATTCAAGACCAGCAAAAGACCATACAAAAGACCATACAAAAGACCATACAAAAGACCATACAAAAACAACTGAGCAAACAACAGGAAATAATATTGGCATATCTGATAGAACATCCTGATGCTACACGGAAAGAACTGTGCGAGAATATTCCCGATGCCACGATGGGAGGAATAATCCATAACCTTTCTCGCCTTCAAGAACTTGGACTATTGAAACGTGTCGGAGGCAGGAAACAAGGATACTGGCAAATAACAGAATAAGACTTATGACTGAATTGGAAGATTTTGAAAGTTGGTGTGATGACTTGGAAGCATGGGAACGCTACAGGAATGAAATCATTCGTAATATCCCATACGATCTATCTGCATGAGCAAAATAATTAGACATAATCCGTTGTGGAATTATTTATTATTGGTGTTCGCTAAAAATCAATTGCTATAGTATTTCAACGGGCTGGAAGCCCAATGAGCGCATAGCCCAGGGTGTCGCTACGCTCTGCCCCGGGCTCTGTGCTTGTTGCTCTTTCAGAGCGCACCGTGCCTTGTAACTATACCTCGGGCTTCAATAATAACTATATATATTATGTGCCACGGATTTCCTGCCGTAACGACAGCTGGACGATGAAGGAGTCCATGTAAATCCGCTGTTGTCTCACGGGCAGAGGCGTGGACATCAGCCCATGAAGACCTTGCCGGTCTTGGGGTCGTACATCTTCAGCCACTCCTCCTTGGTGCGCTTCCAGCGGTTATGGCTCCAGAGCCAAAGGGATGGAGACTTGGTTATCGACTGCTCCAAAAGGCGTGTGTAACGCTCCGTGATGGCGTATTCAGGCTGTTCACGCGGCTTGTCGGTGATGGGGATGAACTCCGCCTCGTAGTATCCGCGCCGCAGCTGGCGTATGTCAAGGTAATAGACATCCATGTCGAGCTTCTTCATGAGCTTCTCCGCGCCGGTGAAGACAGGGGTCTCGGGATGGTTGAGGAACGGTGTCCAGTAGTGTATGTTGTTCCAGAACGGCGCCTGGTCGGCAATGAATCCGACGAGCACGGGGCGGTCCTGCTGCTTCAGTTTCATGATCATGCGCACGGACTCGTTGACGGAGACGTTGACGCTGCCGAAGCGTTGGCGTGTATATCCTACGAGCTTGTCGAAGACAGGGTTCTCCAGCGGGTGGTAAAGCTGTGCCACGGTGCATGTCCCTTCCGCCCAGAGGCTGAAGGAGGAGACCCATTCCCAGTTGGCATAATGTCCGAGATAGATGCCGATATTCCTGCCTTTTGAGGTGGAAGCCCTTATTGTCTCCGCATTGACGAAGCGCATACGGCGCATGATTTCCTCTTTTGGCATGGCGAAATACATGACTGACTCTGCGAGGATGTCGCAGAAATGCAGATAGAACCTGCGTTCCAGCCGCCACAGTTCCTTGTCTGATTTCTCGGGGAAGGAGGCTTTCATCTGCCGGTGTACGAGACGGCGGCGGTAGCGTATGACATGGAAGAGCAGTGCTGAAATCCACAGCGAGTTGAAATAGTGGATACATGCCGGCAGCTTCGAGACGGCATACCAGCAGCAGAATATCGTGCGGTAGAGGATTCTTTCTTTCATAATTCTGATGTTTTCCTGTACAGATTCTGCAACAGAGCCTTTGCCTTGCGCTCCCTTGCGGTGTCGTGCCCCGTGATGGTACGCTGTCCTTCGAGGTCGAATGTCGTGCGTCCCGTGGAGTCGGCGAATGTTATTCCGCTGTTATAGGTATGGAAGGCGTTAGGATAGGTGTACGTCCGGCTTGTCACATCGCGCGAGAGGATGAAGTCAGAGTGGTCTATGCCCATCTGTCCGAGCAGGGTCGCAGGCAGGTCGGCCTGGTTCATCAGCTTCCCTTCCTTCATCGTGCGTGCCACAGCCCCTCCTGTCCATATCATCGGGATATGGGTGGAAGCAGGGTCGTGGAGCCCGGAAGTGCCGTCGTATGGTATGCCGTGGTCGGATGTCACGATGACAAGGAGGTCTTTCCACATGGGCGATTTCCTCAGTTGCTGTATGAAATCGCCTATGCAGCGGTCGGTATAGGCGAAGGCGTTGAGCCTGTCTTCCGCCATCGTCCTTACGGGCACGGTCCACGGCTCGTGGCTGCTGAGGGTCATGATGGTATGGAAGAATCTCCTGTCGGGATGCTCGCGGAAGCCGCGCAGGATGTCCTCGCAGGCCTTGTCGAGGAGGGTCCCGTCGTATACGCCCCAGTCTGTGGCGATGTCCTTGCGGGGGAAGTCCTTGTCGGAGACTATCCGCTGGAATCCTGCCTGGTGCATGTATCCGCCCGTGCTTGCGAAGGAGATGTCGCCGCCGTACCAGAATGTCGTGGCGTATCCGTTTCTGAGCAGTGTCCTCGGCAGGGCAGGCATGTGGTCGCACTTCTCTGGAATCTTCATCAGCGACGTCTTCGGTATCGCCGGCCATCCTGCGAGGAGCGCCAGCTGTCCGCGGTCTGTGCGGAAACTGTTGGCGTGGCAGGCGGTGAAGTCCACGCCCTCGTCTGCCAATGCCACAAGGCGTGGCATGGCTTTCATGTCGCGTGCGAGATGCCATCCTGCTCCTTCCCATATTATGAGGATGACATTAGGGCGTGAAGTGGTGAGGAGAGTGTCTTCAGGGACGCTCTCCGTGTTGTATATCCCCTTGATTATGCCGTCGCACTCCTCGTCGGAGAAGTACCGCGCCTCGGAGGCAAAGTCCTCCAGCTTGCCTATGGAATAGAGCATGTTGAACACCGGATTGACGGCGGCATGATTGAGATACTGGTTGTCGGAGTAGTATGCCTCGGAGACATTGTTGGTGCCTTTGCCCACGCCTCCACGTATCATGAGGACGAGGAGGGCGCATGTGAGGGCGTAGAGCGCGACGGTGCCTGCACGGCGCAGCGGCCTGCGGTGTGTGGCAGCATCGGCATTGCCTGTCGGCCTGCCTATTGCAAAGAACAGCAGGCGTCCAGAGAACCATGCCCAGATGACGGCGCGGAGGGTCTGACTCAGGATGAATCCGAGGGAGACGCTTGCCATGGCGTCCTTCGGTTTGTCGGTGTAGAGGAACACCGAGGAGTCGAGCTTGAAATGCCAGAAAGGGTAAAGTGCGCTGTCGGCGACGATTATTATGGCGATGAGGGTGACCGTCACGGCATAGTATATACGGAGGAAGCGGTTCAGATGCTCCTCTTTCCGCGTGCAGGACGCAGGGAGCAATGCCGTTACTGCGAGCGCGAGAAAAGGCGCGACAAGGGTGTATGCCGTCACGGCGCAGTCGAGTTTCAGTCCGTGGAGCACTACCTGCAGGCAGTCGCCGAGGGAGGTCTCCTCCTGCCAGGTGACGAGGAGGAAGAATATCTTCTGCACCGCAAAGATGAGCATTGTGGCAAGGAAGAGCCTTGCCATGAGCAGCAGTCCGGAATATTCTGTGTTTCGTTTCATGTATTGGGAGGTTGGTGGTTTGGTGGTTTAGTTGTTTAGTTGTTTGGTGGTGATAGCTATTATAGCCGATATAGCCTGAATAGCCATTATAGCCGATATAGATATTATAGCCTCTATAGCTTCTATTCCGGCTATATCGGCTATTCCGGCTATCACAAATAACCCACAACCTCCTAAACCACCAGCTTATCGTTTACCATTCGTTGCATATATGTCTGTATGACAGCCTTCAGCTGTCGCTCATAGGCCTTTACCTTCGCTGCCTCTGGGGCAGGCAAGGCGAGACGGCCGTCACGGGAGAGGAGATTACGGCGCAGCATCCAGTCTGTCTTGATGTTGTATACGGCGCGGAGCTCCTTGCCGTCAACCTGCAGGAGGTAGTCGCTTTTGACAAACTGATACATGCCTCCGCCCGTGTGGTTGACGGCCCACGTCTCCTCGGGAGGGGTGTTCAGCAGGTCCACACCCCATGCCACGTAAGGCCGCGGATAGCGGAGCCAGCCGAGGACGGTAGGGAGAATGTCCGTCTGCTGTGCTATGCAGTGCATCCTTCCGCGAGGCATCTCGCCCGAAGGGTCGAAGAAGAGCAGCGGCGCACCGAAGAGCCCGAGGTCTGTCTGGTATTCGTGATGGTCAGGGATATTGGTGTGGTCGCTGGTGAAGACGAATATCGTGTTCTTGTACCATGGCTGGCGGCTTGCCGTCTCGAAGAATCTGCGCAGCGCCATGTCTGTGTATCTTATGCACTTGTGGATAGGGTTCGTGCCCTCCTCCGTGTAGATGTCCCTGTATTTCTCCGGCACGACATAAGGATGATGGCTTGAGGCGGTGAAGACAGAGGTGACGAACGGCTCGCGGAACTCCGACATCTTCATGGCGTAGAATTGCAGGAACGGCTCGTCCCAGACGGCCCAGGTGCCGTCATACTCGCTCTCGCCGCCGAAACGTGTGTCACGGTCGAACTCCGTCCTGCCGAAGTAGTCCTTGTAGCCTGTCGCCTTGGCAAAGGCCTCGAAGCCCATGCTGCCGTTGGCTGCGCCGTGGAAGAAGGCCGAGTAGTATCCCTTCTTGCCCAGTTCGCCGGCAAGGCCGCTGACCTTGTTCATCGATGCCGGTGTGAGGAAAAACGGCTCTATGAAGCGCGGTATGCCAGAGAGGATGGACGGCATGCCGTCTATCGACTGGCGGCCGTTGGCGAAGGTGTAGTCGAAGCTCAGGCTCTTGCTGTACAGGGAGTCCATGAACGGCGCGTAGCCCTTGTATCTTCCGCCGTCGAGATGCTCGTTGTAAGCACCTATATACTCTCTGCCGAAGCTCTCGACGATGAGCACCACGACGTTTTTCCTCCGCATCTCGCCCGGGACAGGCTCGTGGACGGGAGAGTAGATCGTGGCGAGCTCGCTGTCGGAGAAGTATTCAGGGTCCTGGAAGACGTCCTTGCCTATCGTGCGGAGCATGGAGAACGGCGTGTTGAGTATCAGCACGGCTTCCGACGGACGGCTGACATACTGGTTGGCGTTGCTCACGGTGATGGGTCTCACGGCTGTCGTCCAGCCGCCTCTCATGCCTGCGATGCAGAAGGGGACGAAGGCGAGGAGCGTCAGCAGGCGTGAGGCTATGTCTGCCCATCGTGGCTTCACTGTGGTCTCCGTAGCCTTCATTATAAGGCGCGAGCACCGCCATACGGCGTATATCGCGATGAAGCCGAGGAGGAAGAGATACCAGTGGCGGACGGTCTCCGCACCGAGTATCTTGAGGAGATTGCCCTCGTTGGAGAACTCGCTGAACACCGACATCGTCGTCCTGCGGCC
Source organism: Prevotella sp. (assembly GCA_017462915.1). Lineage (GTDB taxonomy): Bacteria > Bacteroidota > Bacteroidia > Bacteroidales > Bacteroidaceae > Prevotella. The sequence continues at coordinate 198,120 of JAFTQG010000055.1, forward strand.
GGTATACTGGAAATAGACCGCATCGCCGAGGTTCATCACGAGTGTCAGTGAGGTGATTGCTGTGAAGACTATGCTGACGGCTTTGTTCCATCTCGCAGGGAGGAGCGCTATCAGCAGGACGACAAGGCAGACGGTGTACATCACCGCGGAGGTGTCGAACATCCAGCAGCCCAGCAGCAGGCGGCCGAGGGAGTTGTGGCTGAAGACATCGGAGAAGACACTCCAGTTCTCAGCGAGGTATACCGCGCGTGCAAACAAAAATACAGTGTATGAGAGCAGGAGGTGCAGGATAACCTGCACCGCACAGGAGAGATATCCTATGGCTTTGCTGTTGCTCGTCATACACTGTATCATGATACAGATTTGGTGCATTATATGTTTCATCACGTACGGGTGACGGTTCTCTTTGCAAAAGGCCACCCTTTGTATGGTAAAATGTGACGTATCACCCGATAAACGGTCACCTTCCGCTCAAGAGAGGCGGAATAAAGCGCGGAACAAGCGTTGCGCACTGGGATTAAACCTCTCACGCTCACGCCGTTACGCGCGCTGTCTTGTCATGTCAGGCTTTACTTTGCCCTGCGTGCCGCAGGCTTCTTCGTAGCCTTTGTCACCTTTGTGACAGGTGTCTGCTTGACGTCCTTCACCTCAGCCTTTGGCTTCACCTCTACTACCTCGACCTTGAAGATGAGTGTAGAGTAGGCAGGGATTTTTTCTCTCGCATACCCGCCGTAGGCAAGGTCCTCAGGGATATAAAGTTCCCAGACTGAGCCCTGAGGCATCATGCAGAGGGCTTCTGTCCAGCCCTTGATGACCTGTGTCGGCTTGAAGGTTGTCGTCTGCGGATTGCGCTGGTAGCTGGAGTCGAAGATTGTGCCGTCGGTCAGCTTGCCCTCGTATTTCACCACGACATCGTCGTCGCGCTGGGCTACAGGGCCGTTGCCCTCCGTGAGCACCTTGTACTGCAGGCCTGAAGGGAGCACCTTGACACCCTCCTTCTTGGCATTCTCCGCCAGCCATGCCTTTCCTGCAGCCTTTGCAGCCTCGGTCTTCTGCTCCTTTATGGCTTTCATGTTGCTTTCGAAATAGCCTGAAGCCTCTTGGAGGGAGAGGACACTGTTGTCGTTCTCCACGGCATCGGTGAATGCGCGCAGGAACATCTTCTCGTCGAGAGCCACGTCAGAGCCGTCGAGCTCCTTCTTGAGGTTCGGGAGCATCTGCTCCTTGACTATCTTGGCGATATGCTTGCCGGCTTCCTCGGCCTTCTGCTGTGGTGTCTCCACCTCATAGAGGCTTCTCTCGAGACTCTTCATGAAGTCTGCCATATAGGCTGTATCTACCTTCAGCTTGTCTGTGACATAGCCTATCAGACCTGTGGAGAAGCTTTTGCCGGCAGCGTAGTTCACGGAGTCTGCCCTTGTCTGCAGCGTCACAATGGATTTCTCCACGACGGCGGCAGGGATTACCTTCTTCTGTTTCTTGTCCTTCTTGGCTGTCGCCTCAGAACAAGCGGCGCCCGCTACTATAGCGAGCGCCAGCATTGTAACAATCTTTTTCATTGCCTTTTATAGTGTGGTTCCGCCACGGACGGCGGAACGGCATGTCATGTGTTATTTCTGAATCTCAATGAGCTCGATCTTGAATATGAGCGCGGAGAAAGGCTTGATGGCGCCTGCCTGGCGTGAGCCGTAAGCGAGCTCCTGAGGGATATATACCTCCCATGTAGAGCCTACAGGCATCTTTGTGAGGATTTCTGTCCAGCCCTTGATGACCTGATTGGCACGGAGAGTCTGCGGATTGCCGTTGATGTTCTGCGTATTGCCTGTCTTGTATGTAGTGTCGAAGACGGTGCCGTCGAGGAGCTTGCCTTCATAGTTTACGACAACGACGGAGGTGTCGGCAGGAACCTCACCTGTTCCGGCTTTGATGACCTTATACTGCACGCCTGAAGGGAGGGTGATGACGTCCTTGTTGCGCTTGTTCTTGGCAAGGAAGGCCTCGCCCTGCTTCTTGTTATCGCCATACTGCTGCTCGAGCATCTTGGCCCTTATCGCCTCCATCTTCATCTGTGCTGTCATGCCGGCCTGCTCCTGTGTCATGAGACCGTTCTTGCCTGTATAGCCGTTGATGAAGCCTGCCATGAAGTTCTTGAGCGAGATGGTCTTTGTAGAGTCCTCGCCGAAGATTTCGTGGTTGATGCCCTTTATCATCTGGTTGGAGATCTGCTGTCCTATCTGTATGCCTGCATAGTAGGCTGCCTTCTTCTTGTCGTCGCCGGCAGAGACGCCTTCGTTGAGGCCTTTTATGAATTCGTCGACGCATGTGGAGTCTACGCCCATGCGCTCCACGAGATACTGTGAGAGGCCTGTGGACTGTGCCATGCCTATTGCGTATGACAATGTGTCGATATCGTCATTGAGGTCGGCCTTCGGAGTTGAGTTTCCGCAGCTTGTAAAGCCAAGTGCTGCGATGGCTGCAAGAGCCAGGAATGTGATTTTCTTCATTGTTGTTATTATGCGGTTTATGCGGTTTTACGGTTTTTTACGGTTATGTGGTTGTGCTGTTTTACGGTGATAGCCGGAATAGCCGATATAGAAGCTATAGAATCTATAGAGGCTATTATGGCTGTATCGGCTATAAAGTCTACATCAGCTATACAGTCTATATCGGCTATCCTCTCTATAAAATCTACATCACCTCGATGAGCTCGACGTCGAAGATGAGGGCTGAGTAAGGAGGGATTGAGGCTCCTGCGCCATGCTCTCCGTAGCCGAGGTTGTAAGGGATGTAGAGGCGGTACTTGGAACCCTCTGACATCAGCTGCAGACCTTCTGTCCATCCGGCGATGACGCCGTTGAGAGGGAATGAGATAGGCTCGCCGCGCTGTATGCTTGAGTCGAAGACCGTGCCGTCGGTGAGGAAGCCTTCATAGTGTACCTTTACTGTATCTGTGGCCTTTGGCTGCTTGCCTGTGCCCTGTACGAGCACTTCATACTGCAGGCCTGACGGGGTCTCGATGACCTTCGGGTTCTTGCGGTTCTCGGCAAGATACTTCTCTCCTGCCTCCTTCGCGCCCTTTCCTGCCTCACGGCGGCGCTCCATCTCGCGCTCTTCCTGCTTCTGGAAGAATTCGTTGACGAGCTTCTGTGCGTCCTGCTGTGAGACTTTCGCCTCATTGCCTTCAAGCATATCCTTCACAGCCTCCATGAAATCGGAGAGATTGATGTCGTTTGCTCCGAGCTGGGCAAGCTGTGTGCCGATGCCGAGACCAAGGGCGTAACTGAGTTTATCCATGATTCTTTCTGTCTTTTATTGGTTTTTTATATACTATGCTCATAGAGACCGCGGAGAGTTCCTCACCTCGACTGTCGCGGAAGCCTTGTCCCGGCGGTGCAGTGAAGTGTCTTCTCCGGCTCTCGTTGTTTACTGTTGAGTAAGTCAATGAAATTGATTTATACATGCAAGATTTTACTACTCATCTCGTTATATATTGTATCGTTTGATTTTGTTGACTTACTTACAGTTTACAAAATTACAAAATAATCCATTACCTATGGTCTATGCCCTTTAACCTTTAACCATTTTTAGAATTTGCTGTCGACCTTCTCGCGGTCATATTTCAGTCCGAGTTCCGTGGCACGCTGTGCGTTGCGGTATTTGATGGTCTTTTTCTTCTGGCCCTTCTGCTTCCTCATCTCGTCAGGCTTTTGTCTGAAGAATGGGGTGTCGCCTATCCTGAAGGTCGTGGTGAGGTCCCATTTTGCCTTGCACTCTATAGGTTTCGGGTTGTAGTAGACCTCCTCCGGCTGAAGGTCGAGCGAGTAGTCACCGGTATCCCATTTGCCGTTGCCGTTGCGGTCGAGGAGACATCGCATGTAGTATGTGCCAGGGAGGATGTAGTAGAACTCGGCGGTGTTGTCCCTTGCGATGCTCTCCGCTATCTGCTTGCCGTTGCGGTCGAGGAGCTGCACGACGGCCTGGCTGAGGCTGTCCGTCACGCCTTCGACATTGACGAAAAGGGATGCGAACTCCTCTTCCGGGGCTATCTTGACGGTGAACCTCTTCGGGTCGGAGACTCTGCCGTAGATATCGCGGAAGGCGGCGGAGTCTATCTCGAGCACATAGTCTGTCGCCGGTTTCCACTCTCCCCTGATATCGTATCTCCTCACAGGGTCTCCGGCGGCGGAGATGTCCAGCGGCACGGCAGTGCGCACGGAGTCTATCATGGTGTAGAGGTGTATCTTCTCGCGGAAGATGGTGTCAAGCGGAGTAGGGAAGTCGACGGTTATGCCTTTGTCGGGCGACATCTTGTTGCCGCCTCCTGTGTATTTGGGTTCGAGGGCCACGATGCGCGGGTCACGTTCGGTGAACTCCTGGTTCTTCTTTTCCGCCTTTGCCTTTGCCTTCTCCCATTTCTCCACGTCCTCGTTGAGGAATCTCATGCGCTTCTCGTAAGGCACTTTCGCCAGCAGTTCTATCGTGTCGGTCTGCGCCACGAGAGCTCCGAGGCTGTCGGTCATCATGTAGCGCATGGCGACACGGAGGGTGTCCTGGTTGACAAGTGCGGTGTCGCGGAGCCAGTAGGTGATGGTGTCGCGCCTCGCCGTTGTCTCTATGACATAGGCATCCTTGTCATTGAAGTTCAGAGGGGTAAGTTCCGGGAGCGTGTCTGACGGCGTACTGAAATACACTGTGAAGCGGTCAGGCTCCTTACGCTCCGTCTTTATGAGGTAGCGTGCCGTAGGATTCTGTGTGAAAGAGCGGAGGCAGATGTCGTCAGGGAGGTAGCGCAGATACGGCACACGGCGGATATCCGCGATGTGCAGGCTGTCTTTCCATATCGTGTCCTGCCTTACATCGTCTCTGCAGGAAGGCACTATTATGTCGTGGTTGAACGCCAGCGGTTCGCCGCGCTGCGAGAGCTTGAAGTCGCCGTCGCTGTCCCCGAGGGAGAAGATGCGGTATCTTCCCGGTGCCACGCCTCTTATTATGAAGTGTCCGTAGGAGTCCGTCCTTCCCGTGCGGAGCATCGGTTCGGTAGTGAAGGCCGAGTCTTCAAGGTTGTCATAGAGGCCTACCAGCTGTCCTTTCACGGGCTCAAGGTCTTCGGCATTGACTACATAGCCGCTCACGGCGAGGGTGTCTATCCTGTCGCCTGTGGAGAAGACGAAGGTGTAGTTGCCCATTGGGTTGTTCTCGTTGTTGTCCTTTATGGCGTCAGAGAAGTCGATGGTGTATGTGGTGTTTGCCTTCAGGGAGTCTCTGAGGCTGATGCGTATGGACTTTCCCATGGTCTTTATGTCCGGCTGCTCTATCTGCGGAGGGCATATCACGATATTCTCCGCCGCATTCTCCAGCTGGATAAACTCGTTGAAATATATCGTGAGGCGCTTCTGCGTGACACCTGTGGCACGCTCCTTAGGCATGGTTGCCACCACGCGCGGAGGTACCTCGTCATACCATCCGCCATCGGGCGCACCCATTCTGGCACAGCTGTGCATCATCATCACGCCTACTGTGGCAAGGAGAAATATGGAAAGTCGTTTAAGCATTCGGTTGTTTAGTGGTTTGGTTGTTTGGTTGTTTAGTGGTTTGGTTGTTTAGTGTTTTGGTTGTTTGGTGTTTTGGTTGTTTGGTGTTTTGGTTGTTTGGTGTTTTGGTTGTTTAGTGGTTTAGTTGTACGGTTGTGTGGTTATACGGTGATAGCCGGAATAGAAGCTATAGAGACTATAGGGGCTATTTCGGCTATCGTGGTCTAATTGTTGGAGTTGAGCTTCAGAAGTTGCTCGATATGCTCGCGTGTATTGCTGAGACGCGGCACCTTATGCTGTCCGCCGAGTTTGCCGCGCTGCTTGAGCCATGAATGGAACAGTCCCGGACGGGCCTTGACTATCTCAAGAGGCTGGAGGGTGATGCCCTTGAAACGCTTCGCCTCATAGTCTGAATTGATTTCCTGGAGCTTGGCGTCGAGGAGCGAGGCGAAACGGTTGAGGTCTTCCGGCTCACGGGCAAACTCTATGAGCCACTGGTGGCGACACTTGCCGTCGTCGCCCATGAATACCGGTGCGGCAGTGTATTCCAGCACCTCCGCGCCTGTCTCGAGACACGCGTGTGCCAGTCCCTGCTCGGCGTTGTCCACGATGAGTTCCTCGCCGAAGGCGTTTATGAAATGCTTTGTCCTGCCCGAGATGAAGAACTTGTAAGGGTTTGTGCTCGTGAACTGCACGGTATCGCCTATGACATAGCGCCAGAGGCCGCAGCTTGTGGAGATTACCATGGCGTAGTTCTTGCCTGTCTCCACGCCCCACAGAGGCACTACCGTAGGCAATTCAGGCTTCGCGCCCATAGGAGCCGCGAGATATTCGTTGAGCTTGTCCAGCTCAGACATAGGCACGAACTCGTAGAAGACATCGTAGTCGAGCATCAGGAGCATGGACTTGTCTTTCGGGTCGCTCTGTATGCCGAAGAATCCTTCCGATGCGTTGTACGTCTCCTCATAGTGCATGTCCGACTTTGTGATGAGCTGCTCGTACTGCCTGCGGTAAGGAGTGAAGGCTATTCCGCCGTGGAAGAACACCTCAAGGTTCGGCCATACTTCTTCGAGATGTTGCTTTCCCGAGATTTCCATGACACGGATGAGCACGGAGAGCATCCATGACGGCACGCCGGAGATGTTCGTGACATTCTTGTTGAGCGTCTCCATGGCTATGCGCTCCCTCTTCACCTCAAAGTCGGAGAGAAGGGCCGTCTGCTTCTTCGGCACCCGGACCATATTTGCCAGCGGATTGATATTCTCTATAAGTATGGCTGAAAGGTCGCCGACAAGGGAGTTCTCCACATTGTAGTTGGCCTGATGTGAACCTCCGAGAATCAGTGCGCGTCCGTCGAAGATGCGCGATTTGGGATTGTTCATGAGGTACAGGGCCACAGAGTCCCGTCCTCCGGCATAGTGTATGCCTTGCAGACCGTCCTTGGAGACAGGGATGAACTTTGACTTGTCGTTGGTCGTTCCCGACGACTTGGCGTACCATCTTACCTTTCCGCGCCAGAGGATGTCTTCCTCGCCGCGGCGCATACGGTCGATGTCCTGTTTCAGGGACTCATAGTCGTTGAGAGGCACGTCATGGGCGAATGTCTCGTACTTGCTGATAGCCGAGAAGGCATATCGTCTTCCGTACTCGGTGTCGTCAGCACGACAAAGCAGACTCTCCAGCACTTTACGCTGGAGGTCTGCACCGTGATTGATATGTTCCTGCAGTTCGCGCTGCCTTCGTGAGAAGTAGAGCTTCTGCGCTATGCTTGTTATACTCATTAATTAATGTCTTATGGTGGTTTAGTTGTTTGGTGGTTTAGTTATCAGTTATAGCACACCGCCAAACAACTAAACCACCAAACAACTGAACCACCAAACAACTAAAATCCTATTCCGGACGCATTACTACATCGAGCTTGCTGCCGTTGGCGAGGATAGCATTCTTGAGGAATGCCGAGATCTTCTCCGGTGTTACAGCCTCGACGATCTTCTTGTATTCTGTCTGTCCGTCAAAGCCGAACATGCTGTATTCGCTGATTATGCCGGCCCAGTGTCCGTTCTTCTTGGCGTTGACGTCAGCGTCCTTGAGGAGATTTGCCTTTACCTTTGCCACAATCTCTGCATCAGCGCTCTCTGCGAGCTTGTCGATGTCTTTCTTGATGAGCTCGAGAGCGAGGTCTACCTTCTCAGGCACGGAGACAGGGGCTTAAGCCTGCATGATGAGTTCCGAACCGAACTTGTAAGGAGTGAGGCTGAGATAGCCACCGCAGGTGTAGGCTGCACCGGCATCCTCGCGGACGTCCTTCAGGAGCATCTGTGAGAGCACCTCGCCTGTATACTCGGCAAGGACACAGTTCTCGAGAGTATATTCCACAGGGGCGTGGATCACCTCTATGACGATAGGCTGCGGAGTCTCCATCTTACGCTTGAAGTCCTTCACGACATTGCCTTTGAAATATGTGCGCTTGTCTGTCAGTTTCACGCTCTTTCCCTTTCCAGGGAGCGATGCGATGTACTTGCATACGAGCGGACGGATGGTTGCCTCGTCAAAGTTTCCTATGATGGAGAAGGTGAATCCGTTGACATTGGAGAAACGCTCGCGCATGATCTGCATGCAGCGGTCAAGGTTCAGGTTAGGGATGTCTGCCACAGTAGCAGGCGCGAAGAGAGGGTTGTTGTCATACATGGTCAGTGCCAGCGTGTCGGAGAACGCCGTTGACGGCTGTATGTCACGGTTCTTGAGCTGTGTCTCAAGGCTCTTCACGAGTGTGTTGTATGCCTTCTCGTCCTTCTGCGGAGCAGTGAAATAGAGGTAGAGGAGCTGCATCATTGTCTCGATGTCCTTCGGAGTGGAATTGCCGCTCACATGGCTCCATGTGAGGCTGCTGAGGTCAAGGCTCACATTTGCCTGCTTTCCTGCAAGGGCTTTCTCGAGCTCGTTGTTGGTGAAGTTGCCGAGACCTACAGTTCCCATTATCGGAGTGATGAACTTCAGGTTGCTGTTGTCGGCATCGCCGTACAGGCATTTTCCGCCGTTTGCCCAGCCACGGAGCAATACCTCGTTATCCTTGAAGTCTGTCTTCTTGAGGATGACCTTGGCGCCGTTGGAGAGTGTCAGCTCGGTATATCCCAGCACATCGTTCTTCTTCTCAGACTTTATCTTGCCAGCCTTAGGCATATTCTCCTCAGAGATGAGCGGCTCGTTCTTGGTGTTGTCCACCCATGCTGCCACAGCCTCGTTGCGTCCCTCGGCGACGATGCCCTTCATGTCGTCTACGGTAAGATACTGTGCGCCTTCCTTCTCCTGGGCGAAGCAGGCAACGACAAGGTTCTTGTCCTCATTGATTGTTATGGACTCCTTCAGTTGCTGGTTGATGACATCGAGAGGGAGCTGCTGCGCAAGAGCCTGCCATATCTGGTAGTCAGTGTCAGGGTCCGGCATTGCCGCACCGTCGATGAAGTGGTTCAGACACTGGCGGTAGAGTTCTGTGTTCTTACGCTTGTCGCGGTTGGAGTAAGCCTTCTCGCGCTGTGAGAGGAACTCCTCCTTTGCGCGGACGAACTCGCCGCCTGTGAAGCCGTGTTCCTTCAGTCTCTTCAGCTCGCGCACTGCTGCGAGGAGAGCCTCGCGCGACTTTCCTTCCTTGGCAACGACGGTGATGTCAAAGGCATCCTTTGTCGACGAGTAGATATAGCTGCCGTATGACATGGTGAGCTGTATGAACGGGCAGTCTGGCTCCTGTGACAGTTCACGCATACGGGAGTTGAACATCATGCACACAAGGTCGCTGAGGTATGAGTTCATGTACTCCATCTGAGTGTTCATCATCTCGCGAGGGAGCGGGTCGCTCTTCATGTCTATCATGAAGATGGAATACTGCATCTCCTTGTCCTTGTCGAAGATGTATATGGCCTCCTCGTTGTCAGGGACAGCCACAGGCTCTACATGTGCGGCATTGGCGTGAGCCTTGATGTTGCCGAACATCTCCTTTATCATCTTCTCGGTATGGTCTACATCGATGTCGCCGACGACGATGATGGCCTGGTTCTCAGGATGATACCATTTCTCGTAATATGCGCGGAGAGCCTCTGGCTTGAAGTTGTCCACGACCTCCATCGTGCCTATAGGCAGGCGGTAGCCATACTTGCATCCAGGATACATGGCTGGGAGATTCCTTTCCAGCATACGCTGCATAGGAGAGTTTGTCATAGCCCATTCACCGTGTATCACACCGCGCTCCTTATCTATATCAGCAGGGAGCAGCGCGAGGCCGTTGGACCAGTCCTGCAGCACGAGGAGACAGGAGTCGAGGGCCGTCTGGCGCGCTGTAGGCACATTATCTATATTATATACGGTCTTCTCTATCGAGGTGAAGGCATTGAGGTCTGCGCCGAATGCCACGCCGAGGGTGCGGAGGTATTCTATCAGTTCGTTGTCCTTGAAGTGTGTGGAACCGTTGAATGCCATGTGCTCGAGGAAGTGTGCGAGACCGCGCTGGTCGTCGTTCTCCTGTATTGAACCTACACGCTGTGCGATGTAGAAGTTCGCCACTTTCTCCGGGAACTCGTTATGACGGATGTAGTACGTGAGACCGTTGTCGAGCTTACCGATGCGCGTTTTAGGGTCAGTCGGCAGTTTCGGCAGCGTCGGCATCTGTGCGAGTGCGTAGGAGAGCACGGCAAACAGAGCAACGATGACAGTAAGAAACTTTTTCATTTTTGATGTTTTGTTGATTATAATTTATGTACGGTTGTACGGTTGTGCGGTTTTACGGTTATGCGGTGATAGCCGGAATAGCCGGAATAGGAGACAATAGGGCTAAGGCTTAGATATAGCCGGAATAGAATAGAAGCTATAGCAGCCGTCTTGTGAGATACCTCACAGGGTAATATACCGACAGGAAGCCCACGGCTATCACCGTGACGAATATCACGGCAACGTCGGAGTAGTGGACGCTGAGCGGATAGGCGTCGATGATGAATGTGCCGCTGGAGTCGCCCATCCTGACAAGCCCGAACTCCTGCTGTAGCCAGCAGAGGAGCAGGCCGAGGGCGGTGCCGACGACTGCGCCGACAACGGAGATGAGACTGCCCTCTATGAGGAATATCCTCTCCACGAGCTTGTCCGAGGCTCCGAGATGTCTCAGCGTGCGTATGTCGTCCTTCTTGTCTATTATCAGCATCGAGAGCGAACCGATGATGTTGAAGCAGGCTATCACGAGGATGAATGTGAGGAAGATATAGGCTATGATCTTCTCTATCTTCATGATGCGGAAGGTGTCTTCCTGCTGCTCGAAACGGTCTTTCACGACATACTTGTCGCCGCAGATGGCGCGTATCTCCTCCTTTGCCTTGTCGATGTCCGTGCCGCGTTTCATGCGCAGGGCAAGGCTTGTTATCTCGCCCTGACGGAAGAAGAGGTTGCGCGCGAAGGTTATCGAGGTGAGGATATACTGCTTGTCGTACTTTGCCTGCTTGACGGAGAAGACGCAGCCCGGAGACATCAGCGAGTCGACATTGAACGCGTCGCCCGGGTTCATCATGTCAAGTTCGCCGTCGCGCTGCGGCGCATAGATTTTCAGCCAGTCAGGCCAGTAGGCTCCTGTGCCGAGGTCTATCGCCACGCGTATGCCGAGGACGCCGTATTCAAGGTCTGCGGCATGGAGCGTGAAGTCGCCGTCACCGATGAGTATGCTGCGTATGTCGGTAAGGTAGGGGTAATTGTCCTCCACGCCTTTCACGCGCACGATCATCTGCTTGTCGCCATAGACGGCGAGCGCCTGGTCTTCCACACATTCTGTGGCGACATCGACCTCCGGGAGTGCCTTGACGCGGAGCAGCAGCGGGTCGTCTGCCGGCGACGATTTTCCCTTTGCCGGAGTAATCTCTATCTGCGGGTCAAAGGATGTGAAGAGCGACGCCACGAGGTCGTGGAAGCCGTTGAACACGGAGAGCACGATGATGAGTGCCATGGTAGCCACCACTACTCCTATGACAGAGATGCCGGAGATGATGTTTATCGCGTTGGTGCTCTTCTTTGAAAAGAGATACCTGCGTGCTATGGTGGTGGCTAAGGACATGTGGTGCGGTTGTGGGCGGTTATACGGTTGGGCGGTTATATGGTTGTGGGCGGTTATACGGTTGGAGGAGATAGCCGTAATAGCCGATATAGCCGCAATAGACTGATAACTAAACGACCAAACAACTAAACGACCAAACAACTAAACAACCAAACTCTATTCCTTCAGGAGTTCGTCGATGCGCTCAATATAGTCGAGGGAGTCGTCTATGAAGAAGCGCAGCTCAGGTATGATGCGCAGCTGGTTGCGCACACGCTGTCCGAGCTCATAGCGTATCTGTGACTGGTTGCCGTTGACATTCTTGATGATCTCCTCTCCCCTCTCTGACGGGAAGACACTGAGGTAGGCAGTGCAGATGGAGAGGTCAGGGCTTATCCTTACACGTGTGACGCTGACCATGACGCCGTGCATCATGCGGGTCTGCGACTGGAATATGAGGCTCAGCTCCTTCTGAAGGAGACGTGAGATGCGGTTCTGTCTTGTCTCTTGCATGTCTTTCTTTTTTTTACTGTTTCTTACGTTTCCCGGGAGACAGCGTCCGTTTTCCGGAAGAGGCGGCGCAGAAGAGACTGTATATGAGCCTTCGACAGGCGCGTAAGTCATATTGTCCGCTTTTCACTTCTTTTAGACGCATTATGCTCCTAATAAACTACAAAATTACTCCAAATATTTGAAAAACAAGTCACAATTATATTTTTTTAACCCGAACACTCCTATTTAAATAAGTAAGTAAATAAGTCAACATAATTGATGTATAGTATAAAGTGTAGCCGTTTTTGAGATGTTTTCGTCGTAGGACAAAGGAGCATAGCGGGCTATGTGACTGAATGACAAGCGAAAACAGACAAAAAGAACAAACTTTATACGTACAAGATGCAAGTGTCTGCTTTATCATATTATTACTGCCCGTCTCGGCAGGACTGCCCGGCGACAACATGAAATTGGCTGACTGTAACATTTACTGATAATTGAACCCAAATCGGTCATTAGACCGATATATGGTAATGTTCTGTTATTATTATACGGTCTTTTCCTCCGTTTCGCCTTTCTCTTCGCTGTCTTGCTTCCCGTTCCGTCTCGACATAGCTCGCTATGCCTTCGCCGAAATG
>JAFTQG010000056.1 GCA_017462915.1 Prevotella sp.
TCAGTAATGCGCAATAATTTGTATTTACCTTCTGATTTCGCAGATTCACTTACACCATATAAAATTGATTTTGATATGTCATTCACAGTTGCCCATGCCCATGAACTCGGCACCTCGAATGGTACGTTCTCATAATGCGGCATATGTGGTATCATATCCACCAAAAGCATATAAAACGAAAAAAGGCCTCCCAAAGGATTACACCTCTGAGAGACCTTTATGCTATTTATATACAATATCCGCTTACTTGTTGAGAGCGAGGGCTACGTTAACGGCACAAGCTACGGTACATCCCACCATAGGGTTGTTGCCGATACCGAGGAAGCCCATCATCTCCACGTGAGCAGGAACGGAAGAAGAACCTGCAAACTGAGCGTCAGAGTGCATACGGCCGAGTGTGTCTGTCATGCCGTAAGATGCAGGACCTGCTGCCATGTTGTCCGGGTGGAGTGTACGGCCTGTGCCGCCACCTGAAGCAACTGAGAAGTATGGCTTGCCTGCGAGGATGCGCTCCTTCTTGTATGTGCCGGCTGTCGGATGCTGGAAACGTGTAGGGTTGGTAGAGTTACCTGTGATGGAGACATCGACATTCTCCTTCCACATGATGGCAACGCCCTCGCGTACATCGTCAGCGCCGTAGCAGTTGACCTTGGCACGTGGGCCATCAGAGTAAGCCTTTGTCTTTACGACCTTCAGCTCGCCTGTGAAGTAGTCGAACTCTGTCTGCACGTATGTGAAACCGTTGATGCGTGAGATAATCATCGCAGCGTCCTTGCCAAGACCGTTAAGGATGACGCGGAGTGGCTTCTGGCGTACCTTGTTTGCCATTTCGGCAATCTTGATGGCGCCCTCAGCGGCAGCGAAAGACTCGTGGCCTGCGAGGAATGCGAAGCACTCTGTCTCCTCGCGGAGAAGACGTGCGGCGAGGTTGCCGTGGCCGATACCTACCTTGCGGTCGTCAGCTACAGAACCAGGGATGCAGAATGCCTGGAGACCTATACCGATGGCCTCTGCTGCATCAGCGGCTGTCTTGCAGCCCTTCTTGATGGCGATGGCAGAACCTACGACATACGCCCACTTGGCGTTCTCGAAACAAATCATCTGGGTCTCCTCACAAGTCTTGTATGGATCAAGACCTGCCTTCTCACAAATCTCGTTAGCCTCTTCAATAGAAGAAATACCGTTCTCGTTCAGGGCTGCGAGCACCTGCTTGATACGACGGTCCTGTGATTCAAATTTAACTTCTCTAATCATAGTAATGTATCCTCCTATTATTCTTTACGTGGGTCAATGGACTTGACAGCACCCTGCTCCGGTTTTGTGCGTCCGTATGTACCTGTTACTGACTTGAGAGCCTCGTTGGCATCAACGCCCTTCTTTACAGCGTCCATGAACTTGCCCATGTGAACGAACTCGTAACCGCAGACCTCGTTGTCCTCGTCAAGGAACTGCTTTGTGATATAGCCCTCTGTAAGCTGGAGATAGCGTGTGCCCTTTGCCTTTGTGCCGTAGAGAGTACCGCACTGTGACACGAGACCCTTGCCGAGATCCTCGAGACCGGCACCGATAGCGAGGCCACCCTCAGAGAATGCAGACTGTGTACGTCCGTAGACAATCTGGAGGAAGAGCTCGCGCATGGCTGTATTGATGGCGTCGCACACGAGGTCTGTATTGAGAGCCTCAAGGATTGTCTTGCCAGGGAGTATCTCTGAAGCCATAGCTGCAGAGTGTGTCATGCCTGAGCAGCCGATTGTCTCTACAAGAGCCTCCTCGATGATACCGTCCTTTACGTTGAGCGAGAGCTTGCAGCAGCCCTGCTGTGGGGCACACCAGCCAATTCCGTGAGTCATACCGGAGATGTCCTTTATCTCCTTTGCCTTAATCCACTTTCCCTCCTCCGGAATAGGAGCAGGACCGTGGTTAGGGCCTTTTGCAACGACGCACATGTCGTTTACTTCCTTTGTATAAATCATATTTCCGAAAATTATGAGTCATAAGTGATCGTCATTGAACAATAACGCACACCCTGCACTCAGGTTTAATAATTAAAAATCCTGAATGCAAAGTTACAAAAATATTTTAAAGAATACGGGAATTGAGTGAAGTATTTGTTTTTTTTACAGTATTTTTGATGTAAATAAAAATATTTTTCGTAATTTTGCGGTATAATTCTTACGTATCGTCACCGCTGTATGACATGATGTCCGTCGCATTGGAACGCATGTCTACAGCCGATGACGGCGGAGCACGGTAAAAGCGATACTACAATGATACAAGTCATAATAAAAGACGAGGCGCTGCAAGTGGCGGCAAGGGCAGGCATGGACGAGTTCATGCAGGTCTTCGTGGACAGCATCATGGAAGCCGCCGGCGGAGAGCTGACGGCGGAAAGCATGGCAGAGCTCAATTCTGACCAGATAACACTCGTAGCCTACTCCATGCTCCGCGAGGAGGTGATGGACGGAGGTTTCATACAGCTGATACACAACGGACTGGGAAGATTCATATTCTTCAATCCGTTTGCCAAGGCTCTTGCTCAATGGGGTCTTGTGGATCTGGCACGACTGATAAGGAAGGGACACAAGCTCTACAAGAAATATCATGAAGCAATCGAGGTGGAATGCACCGACGAGGAGTTCATGGCGATGTTTGAGCAGATGCCGGAGTTTGACAACCTCGACGATGAGTTCGTGGCAAACGAGGAGGAATGGACAAGCGACATAGCGCACTTCATTGACAATAACATAGAGAAATTCGCATCGATAGATGGCAAAGAAGGATAAGATGCCGAGAGGCAAGATAATGATAAAGAACAAGAAGGCGTCGTTCGACTACTTCTTCATAGACACATACACGGCCGGAATGGTACTTACCGGCACAGAGATAAAGAGTATCCGTCAGGGCAAGGCCTCACTGGTGGACACATTCTGCTATGTACATAACGGAGAGATATGGGTGAAAGGCATGAATATCTCACCGTACTTCTACGGCTCATACAACAACCACGAGCAGAAGCGCGACCGCAAACTGCTCCTGAACAAGAAAGAGATAAGGTATCTGGAGGCTAACACGAAACACCAGTCGGGTTTCACCATCATCCCCGTATGCGTCTACATCAACGAGAATGGCTTTGCGAAGATGGACATCGCACTCGCAAAAGGCAAGAAGGAATATGACAAGCGCAACACTATAAAAGACAAGGAAGACAGGCGCGAGATGGACCGCGCCATCAAGCGATTCTGACAATGAGACTACTGGAAAGACTGTATACCGACACTTTCGGGAAAGAGCCGCACTCCGTCGAACAGATGGCCGGTGCTGGCAGCAACAGGCTGTACTACAGATTCTATGACGAGGAGGGCAAATCCGTGATAGGTGTCGTGGGGACATCACACGACGAGAACCATGCTTTCCTGACAATAGCAAGACATTTTGAGCGGAGAAGACTGCCGGTGCCTCACGTGATAGCCCAGAGCGATGACGAGATGAGATACCTGCAGGAAGACCTCGGCTCGCGCTCGCTTTTCGATGCCATAAAGGGAGGCAGGGATTCCGGCGGCAGATATAACAAGGAAGAGAAGGAACTGCTGAAAAGGACCATACGCGAACTGCCCAATCTTCAGATGCGCGGCGCACGTGGCATGGACTTCTCCGTATGCTATCCACAACCGGAATTTGACATTGCCAACGTACTTTTCGACCTGAACTATTTCAAATACTGCTTCCTTATGGCTACAGACATTGACTTCCATGAGCTGAAAATGGAAGCCAATTTCCGTATGCTGGCAAAAGACCTTGTGGCAATAGGAAAGACCGAGAGCTTCATGTATCGTGATTTCCAGGCACGCAACGTGATGCTTGACAAGACCGGAAAACCTTATTTCATAGATTTCCAGGGAGGCAGGAAAGGCCCTTACTACTATGATGTGGCGTCTTTCCTGTGGCAAGCCTCGGCAAGATATTCCGATACCCTGCGCAAGGAACTTGTGGAAGAATACTATACGGCACTGAGCCAGTACACGGAAGTGCCCAGCCGCAAGGAGTTCAACGAGAAGCTCCAGCTGTTTGTACTGTTCCGCACACTGCAAGTCCTCGGAGCATACGGCTTCCGCGGATATTTTGAACGTAAGGAGCATTTCATAGAAAGCATACCTCCTGCAATAGAGAATCTACGGAAACTGCTCTGCAACAACGATTTCCCGTATCCATACCTTGTGGAAATCCTCACCAAGCTATGCGCTCTGCCGCAATTCGCACCTGTCGGAGAGCAGCCAAGAAGGCGAGGAGACGGATACAAGACCGCCGAGAACGATATCTACAAGGCTCATCCGCAAGACGGTCCTGCCACATTCTCGAAATACGACGGCAAAGGCCCTCTTGTCGTCCGTGTCATAAGTTTCTCTTTCAGGAAAGGAATACCGGAAGACCCGTCGGGCAACGGAGGAGGATATGTCTTCGACTGCCGATCCACTCACAATCCGGGACGATACGAGCCATACAAGCAACTGACAGGACTGGACGAGCCTGTAATACGATTCCTTGAGGATGACGGGGAGATACTGACGTTCCTCGATTCCGTGTACAGACTCGCCGACCACCATGTGGAAAGATATATACAGAGAGGCTTCACGTCACTCATGTTCTGCTTCGGATGCACTGGCGGACAGCACCGCTCCGTATATTCGGCACAGCATCTTGCAGAACATATACACAAGAAATTCGGCATCAAAGTAGAAATCTGTCATAGAGAACAAAACATACAATGCACATTGCAATAGCAGGAAATATCGGTTCGGGAAAGACAACACTCACAAGAATGCTCGCCAAGCACTACAACTGGGAGGCGAAATTCGAGAAGGTAGTCAACAACCCATATCTCGAAGATTATTATAAAGACATAAGAAGATGGTCATTCTGCCTGGAGGTGTTCTTCCTGAAAGAGCGTTTCAAGGACATACTTGCCATTTCTGACAGCAAGAAAACGGTCATCCAGGACCGTTCCATATTCGAGGGCGTATATGTTTTCGCCAAGAACAACCACGACCAAGGCACCATATCCGACCGTGACTTCAGGACATACATGGAACTCTTCGAGCAGATGATGTCCATTGCCAAGACACCTGACCTGATGATTTACCTCCGGGCTGACATCAACCATCTTGTAGCAAACATACAGAAACGCGGACGGGACTACGAACAGAGCATACAACTGGACTATCTGAAAGGGCTCAACCAGCGTTATGAGCATTTCATATATGAGGATTATCCCGGAAAGGTCCTCACGATTGATGTCAACGACATGGATTACGAACACAATCCGCAGGACTTCAGATTCATCACAGACAAGATAGACAGTCTCCTCTATGGCCTGTTCCCTCTGGAAGAAGAGAAGGAATGACGGCTGATGTCTTGGCGGTTTGACGGTTATACACGGTTTGACGGTTTGACGGTTTGACGGAGATTACTCTTCCTATAACCAAAAAGCCAACATCCGTATAACCACACAACCGTAAAACCGCGCAACCGTAAACGCCACATAACTAAACAACCAAACAACCATAAACATGCACATAGCAATCGCAGGAAACATAGGCTCGGGAAAGACTACACTCACCCGTATGCTTGCAAAGAGATACGGATGGACACCACGCTACGAGCCTGTAGACAACAACCCATATCTGGAGGATTTCTACGGAGATATGAAGCGATGGTCGTTCAATCTTCAGGTATTCTTCCTCAACAAGCGTTTTCGCGAAGTGGTAGAGATATCAAAGTCTGACGACATAATCATACAGGACAGGACAATCTTTGAGGATGCGCGCATCTTTGCCCCGAATCTCCATGCGCAGGGATATATGAGCGACCGTGACTTCGCCAACTATTCTGACCTCTTTGATCTCATGATGTCGCTCGTGGGGATGCCAGACCTTATGATATATATCCGCTCGACGATACCGAACCTCATCTCTCAGATAGAAAAGCGCGGACGCGAATACGAGCAGACGATGCGCATAGACTATCTTACTGGCCTCAACAACCGTTACGAGGAGTGGATAAAGAACTACAAGGGCAATCTTATCATCATAGACGGAGACACCTGCAAATTCGGCGACGAACCGAAGGATTTCCAGAAAGTGACTGATATGATAGACCAAAACCACTTGTTCGGATTATTCTGATTATAGAGACGGTTGGACGGTTGCTTGCGGTTGGACGGTTAGGCGGTTAGGCGGTTAGGCGGTTGAGCTTCGCTCGAAGTTCCTTCCGCTCGACAGTCTGAAAGCAGGCTTTCGACTGTTCTCGCTTAATCGGAACTTTGTACGGAGATTACTTTTCCTGCAACTCATAACTTATAACTTATAACTCATAACCGCAAGACCACGAGCAACCGCATAACCGCACTACAATGAACCTGTACACATCTGTAACACTTCCACCACATGTCATCACTTTGGATACGGATTCAAAGGTGATGATGCTCGGTTCATGCTTTGCCGAGCATGTCGGCGAGCGGCTGAAGATGTACATGGGATGTGACAGTGTTGATGTTAACCCGTTTGGAGTTCTTTATAATCCTACAAGCATTGCACAGGCAATAAAGTTACTCATCAGTCACGAAGACCTGCCCAGCATCACCGGCAATAAGCATATATTCCATGGGCAGGACGGCGTCTGGCACAGTTGGCTTCACAGCAGCCATTTCTCTGACAAGACAAAGGAAGGATGTATCGAGAAAACGACGGCACGCCTTACCGTCGCAAGAGAGATGCTTAAAGACGCCACACTGCTCTGCATCACATTCGGCACTACACGTCATTACAGACACGACGGTCTCGTCGTCGCGAACTGCCACAAGGAGCCACAGAGATGTTTCACAGAAGAGGAACCGTCACTTGAAGAGCTGAAGATGCTATGGGCGAATGTATTACAAGAGCTCAAAGCCTTCAATCCAGACCTGAAGACTGTCTTCACTGTCAGCCCTTATCGGTACAGAAAGTACGGATTCCATGTATCACAGATACAGAAAGCGAAGCTGCTATTACTATGTGATTATCTCTGCAATAGCCGTGAAACCACAGAAAACGAAGAGACATACACGGCATATTTCCCGTCATACGAGATACAGCTTGACGAACTGCGTGACTACAGATTCTATAAAGAGGACATGCTCCACCCTTCCGACCAGGCTGTCAATATCATTGCCGAGAGATTCATGGACTGGTCTTTCTCGACAGCTCTAAAGGAAGAGAGCATGAAGAGACTCAAGGAATATCGACTTAAACAACACAGGAAATTGATTTAGAGGTTGAGGCGGTTTGACGGTCTTGCGGTTATACGGAGATTACTCTTCCTATAACCCAAAAACCAATATCCGAAAAACCGCACAAAGTTCCGATTAAGCGAGAACAGTCGAAAGCCTGCTTTCAGACTGTCGAGCGGAAGGAACTTCGAGCGAAGCTCAACCGCAAAACCGTAAAACCGTAAACACCATATAACCGTAAACAACCAACATGAAAATATGCTATATCGTCGCCATGGAGGCTGAGGCACAACCATTTGTCGAGAAATTTGGAGTACAGAAAATTGAAGGAGCTTTCGACCCGCTGCCATGCCAGCTATACGAGCATCAGTTGTCAAAGGAAGACTCTCTGTACATCGTTGTAAACGGCAGACAGCACAGTTCCAGTCTCATAGGATGCGAAGCCGCCTCCATCACTGTTCTAAAGGCAATCGAGACAATACATCCAGACCTTGTGGTAAACAGCGGCACCTGTGGAGCTTTCAAGAAAAACGGTGCAGAGATAGGCAAGGTATATATAGGAAATGGAGTGATGTTCCATGACAGACGCGTAATGGGCGATGACAAATGGTACACACAGTCCATCGGCAACTATCCTCTCTCTGAGCGTTCCGCAGAGATTGCCAAGGCCCTCAATATGCCTATGGGGAAAGTGACGACAGGCTCTTCACTTGACATACAGCCCTGCGACCTCAAAGTCATGGAACAGCACGGAGGCGAACTGAAAGATATGGAAGGCGCCGCCGTGGCTTTTGTCTGCTCACTTATGAACGTACCGTGTATGCTTGTCAAATCCGTCACAGACCTCATAGACGGCGGAGAAAACACCTTCGAGGAATTCAGCCGCAACCTTTCCCTTGCCTCAGAAGAACTGAGCAAGGCAAATGTCAAGATTGTGGAATACCTTACAAGACACTGAGACATCCACACAAGATATTCTCACAAAAACAAACAAAGATTCTCCCTCGCGACATACAAGGGAGAATCTTTTTTTATCACACTGTTGCATGGCGGTATGTTTTGACCATATGAAACGTAACCTTTTGCAATATCAAGTGCCACACTTCATAATATCAAATGTCACACTTCGTATGGTAAAGTGTCACCCCCATACTCCATAACTTTGCCGATATAAAAACCGGATTACAACATCAAGTGGGAAATCAGAGTAAATGAATGTTTTGCCATGACATAGGATTGTTCAATCCACGCACCCATGTAGGGTGCGACTCTGTGCAGTCATGAGACGCTTTTTATAATCACGTTTCAATCCACGCACCCATGTAGGGTGCGACCGTCAAGAGATATTTTTTGATTAACAAGACGCAGTTTCAATCCACGCACCCATGTAGGGTGCGACGTGTTGTCGGAGGTATTTTCGGCAACAATCAGCATTTTCAATCCACGCACCCATGTAGTGTGCGA
>JAFTQG010000057.1 GCA_017462915.1 Prevotella sp.
GCCGGTAAGGAAGAACTGAATATTGTTGTACATATATTTCCATACACCGAACTCCATTTCAGAAAGAAGTTTTGCGTGTGAATATGTCCTGCTACGCATCAGACCGTTATATGCTTGCTCAATGATCTTTCTGGTCTTTTCGGTTCTCGTGTCACAATACAATGCTCCACCAGGGAGAATCAGGTCTCTGAGCCAGTCGTTGCCAAGATGCGCTTTCATTACAGCATCAATTCTATTTCTAAGAGCCACCTCAAAACAACTGACTACGACAAACATTTCCTGTGACAGGCGCAGATTATAACGATATAATGTCATTGCCTTCGACGTATTCCCTCCACACGCGACATTGTATTTTCTCATTCGCTCCGGAGATATGATGTTTTCAAAATCTTTGTACTTCATATCCTGTAATCTTTCTTCAAGACAAAGATACTGCTTTTCTTTCCAGTAGCAATACCCCCTGTGAGTGCTGTCCGTAATCGAAAAATGCTCAACTTTGTCGTGTCAGGCGGTGTAAGCCGTTGACATTACATATTTGTGAAAGTGTTTTTCGCAAGTCCTTTAATGAAAATGTGGAAGTTTTCTTTGTTAGAAGGATGATACGAAACAACACTCACTTTCGTATAGATAATTGTGGTTTGGGCATTCTGTGTCTCCCATATCTATCAGAGTGTGGGGTATTGTGTCGTTTATTTCCAACAGGGTCTTTCCACAACATGGTATCCTGCTTCGGGTTTTATCGAGTACAACAATGACGGCCAGCAATTTGCCCGTTTCGGCGGCAAATATTGGTCTGCCTCTCCTAGCAACAGCGTCGTGTGCAGCCTGGAATTCGACAGCGATGGCAACGTCGCTCAGCCGTGCTACGAATCTCGCGGTGTCGCTCTATCTGTCCGTTGCCTCCAAGAATAATCATCTTTTAATTGTAAGATTATGCATAAAATAATGATCACAAGGCAAGAGTTTAGCAAAGTTATAGATGCTTGTAATGCATACAATGCCAAGAAAAGAAATCCTCGCTCTTGTTGCGGAGATAGGATAGGGTGCCCGAATGAAACTGTTTGGTGTCCGACTGAAGGTCATGTGATGTGGGGAAATCAGATATGTAATGGAGGAGACTTGATTAAGGAGCATAGCACCCAAAGCGGAGCGAAACGATTAAGCCATGTAAGGTTAGTCCTCAGTAAATATTGTAATGAGACACGTATCACATTTATCAAAAGGAAGGGATCAAGCAAGTATCAGTTTATAGGTGTATATCAGTTGGATGTCGACGCAACACAAAAGTCATTGAATACTAACGCTCCGACTTGTTATTGGGTAAGACAACCTGACTTATATGATGTGGAGTAACATCTCTATATATATTGAAAAGAGAAGTCATCACGGCTTCTCTTTTTTGATGGACTTAAAGCGGAGTCTCGTTTATATTTGCTATATTTGTAAGATGTCACGAGATGTCTCGACTTTCTGCGGTCGCTCGACATGACAGAAGAGGGATTCTCGACATGACAACAACGAAAATATAAACCAAACATATACAAAATGGCTGAATTTAAGTATGCACCTATGTTTCAGCTTGGCGAGGACAAGACTGAATACTACAAGATTCCGGGTTCGGAGCAGTATGTGAGCACCGGCGAGTTTGAGGGTCATGAGATGCTCAAGATCGCTAAGGAGGGACTTACAGTTATGGCTAACACGGCTTTCCGTGATGTTTCCTTCATGCTTCGTCCTGAGCACAACGAGATGGTGGCGAAGATTCTCCACGATCCAGAGGCTTCCGAGAATGACAAGTATGTGGCTCTGACCTTCCTGCGTAATGCGGAGGTTGCCTGCAAGGGCAAGCTGCCTTTCTGCCAGGACACCGGTACTGCCATCATCCACGGCGAGAAGGGACAGCAGGTGTGGACAGGCTACTGCGACGAAGAGGCTCTTTCTCTCGGAGTGTACAAGACCTACACTGAGGAGAACCTCCGTTATTCGCAGAACGCGCCTCTCACAATGTACGATGAGGTGAACACCAAGTGCAACCTTCCTGCACAGATCGATATCGAGGCAACTCACGGTGCAGAGTACCACTTCCTTTGCGTGACAAAGGGCGGTGGCTCGGCGAACAAGACCTATCTCTATCAGGAGACAAAGGCCATCCTCAATCCGCAGACTCTCGTTCCGTTCCTCGTCGCTAAGATGAAGACTCTCGGAACAGCGGCATGCCCTCCATATCACGTAGCTTTCGTGATCGGTGGAACATCTGCCGAGAAGAACCTTCTCACAGTGAAGCTCGCTTCAACCAAGTTCTATGACGAGCTCCCTACGACAGGTGACGAGACAGGACGCGCATTCCGTGACATCGAACTTGAGAAGCTCGTTCTCGAGGAGGCTCACAAGATCGGTCTCGGCGCGCAGTTCGGTGGAAAGTATTTCGCTCACGACGTGCGCATCATCCGTCTTCCACGCCACGGTGCAAGCTGCCCTGTAGGACTCGGAGTGAGCTGCTCGGCTGACCGTAACATCAAGGCGAAGATCAATAAGGACGGTATCTGGATCGAGAAGCTCGATGACA
>JAFTQG010000058.1 GCA_017462915.1 Prevotella sp.
AAGTTTTCCATGTATTGCAAGATCAAGTATCTTTTGGCGTAATGCTTTTGTATCCATCGTTGTATTTCTGTTTGTGATTGTGCAGTTTTTGAGTGCACAATTACTATTCGTTTAATTCCAGTTTCTTTGATTCTTCATTTTCTTCAAACTCTTCAATCCATTCCTTCACCTTTGCTTGCAATAAAGCTTTGTTGGGGAGATAGAGCTGATAGGCTGCTGCATAGATATTTACATCCTTAGGTAAGGTGAGTTCTACAAGTGCATCGTTCTTTTCCCGACACAGTAGTATGCCAATTGTCGGCTTCTCAAAGTCTTGTTTGACATAGCGGTCATAATAGTTGACATACATCTGCATCTGTCCGAGGTCTTGGTGGGTAAGTTTGTCTATCTTCAAATCTATAAGCACATAGCATTGCAGCAGACGATTGTAAAACACCAAGTCAACAAAGAAATGCTGCTCATCAAATGTGAATCGTTTCTGTCTTGCTTCAAAGAGGAATCCCTTGCCGAGTTCCAATAGAAATTGCTGCATCTTGTTAATAATGGCATTCTCTAATTTAGACTCAGAGTAGGCTGCATCGGGTTTTAGGCCAAGAAACTCCAATGTAACGGGATTCTTGATAATATCCGATGGTTTCTCAATAGTCTGTCCCTCCTGTGCTAACCGCATCACTTCGTCCTTGTTGCGGCTTAATGCCAGTCTTTCATAAAGGCAGCTTCCCACCTGACGGCCAAGCTGCCGCACACTCCATTGCTGTTCTGTACATTCTATTTCATAAAATCTACGGGCATCAGGATTTTCTATACGCATGAGTATAAGATAATGAGACCATGAAAGGGTGAATGTGGGTGTGGAATTTGACAAACAGTGATTGTCATTTTCATCAAGGCCAGAAATCCGTGACAGTGTTGCGGATTTGTTCTCATGAATAGATTTCCGCAACAATGTTTCGGAATTCCTATAAAGAAAATATAATGTTCGGCATTTCTCTAAGGTATCAACAGACCAACCTTTATAAAACTGCTTATTCAGTCTAAAAGATAGTTCTTTCAGCACCGCTTTTCCATATTCGGCTCTTGTCTCTCCCTTTTGCTCATATTCCACGATATACTGTCCTATATGATACTTGGTGTATACCTCGGCCACGTTTACGGCTGTTGCCACACGTTTCCGAGCCTGTGTGATAAGGTCAACAACTTTCAGGAACAGGGCGTCCATATCTTGATTGTTGGTTATAATGTCTGTTCCCATAACTCAATTCTCATTAATATTTGCAAGCAACTTTTCAAGTTCAGCCACAGCTGCACTTATCGTTTGGCTTTTATCCTTTATATCTGCCATCAGTTCAGACAAAGAGCGGTTGTCTGTTTCACCGCCTTGCTTTATCCATGTAATGTCAAGGCTAGTCTTGTCGCGAGCAAGAATATCTTCTACAGGATACCTGCGCCAACGTCCTTGTGGATTGTTCTCTGCATCGAAGGTTTCCACCCTGTTACTATAGCAAGAAACAAAATCGTCCAGATGATGACGTTCCAGTTTGTTGGTGGCAAGAGTATGTTTGATATCTGTTCGATAATCATAGAACCATACTTCTTTTGTTGGCTGTCCTTTGGTAAAGAACAGGACATTAGCCTTTACACCTTGAGCATAGAATATGCCTGTCGGTAAACGGAGAATGGTGTGCAGGTTGAAATCAGAAAGTAACTTCTTGCGTATCGTTTCGCCAGCGTTTCCCTCGAACAACACATTATCAGGCAACACTACGGCCGCACGCCCACCTGTTTTGAGCGTCAGCATCATGTGCTGCAGGAAGTTGAGCTGGTTGTTCTTTGTCTCAACATAGAAATCGGGACGGTTTATATCTACCGACCCGGCAGGACGTGTTCCGAAAGGAGGATTGGCAAGTATCACATCCACAAGCGTTGACGGTTCTTTCTCCAATGAGTCTTCACATACAATAGGGCTTCGGTCGGTACCAACGCCATGCAGATAGAGATTCATTGAGGCAAGTGTCACTACCAACGGTGTATTGTCAACACCATGCAAAGCCTTGTTGCGCAAGAAGTCGCGTTTTTCCTTGCTGTTTGACTGGTTTTTCATATAATCGTATGCCGTCAGCAGGAAACCGCCTGTACCACAAGCCGGGTCGCAAACAGTCTCACCAATTTGTGGAGCTATGCAATCTACCATCGCCTGAATGAGTGGACGGGGAGTAAAGTATTGTCCTGCACCGCTTTTCTTGTCTTGTCCGTTCTTTTCAAGAATGCTTTCGTAGATGGCACCTTTCACATCACCGTCCATGATGAGCCATTGCTCTCCGTCAATCATGGTAATGACCTTTTTCAGATAGACTGGTTTGTCAATCTTATTCTGCGCTTTGGTATAGATTGTGCCTATCAGGTTTTTCTGTTCGCTTAGAATTTTCAGCGTTTCTTCATACTGGCTGACCAGCTCCAAACCATCGAGAGCGATTAGATCGCTCCATTGAAAACCAGTGGGGATAGCCGATTCTTCTCCAAACATTTCCACATTCTCTGCATCCATCTTCAAAAACAGAAGATAGGTGAGTTGAGTGATATAATCTGTGAATCCAATACCTTGTCCGGCAAGAGTAGTTGCCAGATTCCATACTTTTTTAGTGAGCGACTGCTCTGTTGTCTTATTTGTTGTCATATGATTATACTGCTTTTCTTAAAACTACAAATGTATAAAGAGAGTGAAGTGCCTCGTCTGCCTTTTGCATATTACCGAATGCACGAATCATCTGTGCCGCATGGGTCGCATCGTCCTCACGGATATCCCTGACTGTGCAGGCTCCGTTAGCGGCAATATAATCTACAATTCGGCTGATGACTTCACGTTGTTTGTCGGTTATGTCGCGTTGGTTTTGTCCCAGCCAAAGATTGAAATATTGCCTGGATGTGACGACAACGCTATCCAGCTTTTCTATTTGGTGGAAGGCGAAGCGGACAAGTTGTATGATGTTTGTCAAGGCCTCACTTTCCTCTTTTGTCGTGTTGCGCCTCACACTGTTTGGGCTTACAATGGCATACGAGTTCCAAAGTCGTTTGGACGTGAAATGATTGTTTGCTATTTTCAGTTTGTTCTCCAAATCCTTCAACATATCGTATGTTATGGGAGCTCCCTCATTATTATAGATAATGCGCAGAGCCTCTATCTCGTCATAGTATTTTTTACAAAAATCTTCAAATGCCTCAGTCGTGCCTTTTGCCTCCTCAATGGAAAATCCCTTATAGATAAGCGTGTCCTCTCCCGGCATCAGTGTATTGACAAACCCAGCTGCAAGAGTGAGCAGGTATGTCCGTGCATCGGCATGGTTGGCAAGTGGAGACACCAATCCCTTACGTTCGTTATTCGGTTCGTTAATGTCATTGAATGGCGGCAACAGTGGCAAGGTTCCTGGGTCGAGTGCATTATATATCCTTGTTGCTAAAGCTTGCATATCCTCATGTGCCAAACGTGCGAACTCACTTCGTTGCGAATCATCCACTTTGTTGTACATTCGGGCAAGTGTTGAAGCAAGACGCTTCAGATATTCGTCTGGAAGATAGCCATGGCTGATGCGTTCCAAAAGTTCTTTAAGAGTGATAGTCTTTGTTGTTGCTCCGTCAGTAGCTTCTGGAATGGTTTTCTCGTGTTCTGTTACTCCCACGGCATCAATCAGATAGAAACAATCTTTGCTGTATGCGTTCGGAGTGACGTTATGTAGCTGCTCGTCTCCAATGGTACGCACGCCGCGCCCTTTCATCTGTATGTAAAGAGGCAACGATTCCACATCGCGCATAAACATAACCACCTCCAGCGGCTTCACATCTGTACCTGTAGCTACCAATGTACAGGTTACGGCAATGCGGAAATCCTTGTCGTTACGAAACTGTCGTATCAGTTCGTTGCTGTCGCCAGCCGAATAAGTGATTTTCTGAACGAAACGGTCGTCACTACGCCCGAACACCTCTTTGGCTATCTGTACGATATTGGTCGCATGGTTCTCGTTGAGAGCAAAAATCAATGTCTTTGGCAGATAGTCCATATTCTTGTCGCGCTGTGGGTCATTGAACAGTTCTGTATAGACAACGTCACGATACGTGGACAGGATAAGCTTGATTTGTGCCGGGTTTATAATGCTTCGGTTCAGTTCTTTATTTGTGTAAGTCTTTGCTTCCTTGTTACGGACGGTTTTTATTTCTCCAGTGTAGCGAGTTTCCTCTTTTATCTTTTCTCCTTCTAAGATTGCACCGCCGTTTTCTGTGACCTGTGTCTTGATTCTGTATATACGGCAGTCTACATTTACACCGTCAACGATACTCTTTTCCAAGGTGTAGTTCACAATGATGTTGTTGTCGAAGAATTGCTTCGTCTCTTCAATAGGAGTTGCAGTAAGTCCTACCAATTTTGCCGTGTCAAAGTATTCCAACACCTTGCGCCAGTTGCCGTAAATAGAGCGGTGGCACTCGTCAATGATAATCATATCGAAGTAATCGTGTGGTAAGTTGGGATTGGGTGGCAAGGAAACTTCGGCTTCAGGTTCATTGTCATCATCGTCTTCGTTGTCTTCGATAGATTCTCCTTTCAGAAAGGAGAAAAGACGCTGTATAGTAGAGATAACCACATTGCTGTCGGATGGGATGGAAGAAGAACGGAGGCGGTTTACTGTAAATATGGTATTGAAAGCCTCGCCGTTTTTCGTCAGTCTGAATGTTCCGAACTCCCCTTCCGCTTGTTTTCCAAGGTTATTTCTGTCTACGAGGAAAAGGATTCTCCGCATAGAAGTGTATGAAAGCATACGATATGCAGCAAGACATGCTGTATATGTCTTGCCTGCACCTGTTGCCAATACCATCAATGCACGATTTCTCCCCATGCGGAAACTTTTCTCCAGCTCTGTCACCGCCTCATATTGGCATTCGCGCAATCCGTTCTTCTTTAACAAAGGGAGTCCGGCAAACGGATCTTCTATACCGAGTATCGTTACAATCTCCTTTGGTGTATGGATACGGTTTATACATTTCCAATCAGAATCGGAACGCTGTCGGTAGTCAAGGAATAAGATTTCCTTCCCGTTGCTTTTATAAAGTATAGGGAGAGGCTTTTTCCATGCCTGATAACAGTTCGGGACACTTCTTGCGTATGTTATCACTTGTTCGCTTACCATTCCAGAAGATACATCAACCTCCTCACGTTTTGCTTCAAGCACACCTACGGCTTTGCCGTTTATAAGCAGGAAATAGTCAGCTTCCAGATTGCCTTTCAGTAATCCCTCGCGTATGGCGACAGCCGTCATGTTTGGCTCATATTCATCACGGTTTACAACTTTCCAGCCCGCATCCTCAAACCATCTGTCTATTTTTATCCTTGCCTTTTCTTCTGGTGTCATTGTTCTTATAATGTTTAGTTATCGGAAGTTCAGAATGCAAATATACAAAAAAATAGTCAAATCGTAAAATAAATCATCAAAAAATGCCATACCTCATGGCATTTCATGGGAAGTTTTGGAATTTGAGAAGACACTGTTGTCATGATGAATGACATGTGTTGCGGATTGTGTCGAACTGCTTTGTAATCAATATGTTGTAGATAAAGAATTGCCTTGCAGATGACAATAAAAACCGATGGTGACACTTTGCAATGCAAAATGTCACCATCGGCAAGGCAAAAGGTGACGGTGTGCAGGGCGAAAGGTCACCTTCTGAATCGTGTTTTGTCTTGGGCAAAAAAATAATGTGATAGAGATAGTGGGTTCGTGGCTCACGGTGCGTGGGACAGAAACTGGGAAATGGAGATGTGGTGTCAGAATTTCCAGTTGAGCTGGAAATACAGGTCTGTCTGTGAAGAAGAGTCTATCTGCTGATAGGATGACGAGATATGGTCGCGGTCGAAATAGTGCAGGATGTTACAGCGTACGGAGGCCTGCAGACCTTTGGCTATGCTGAATTTCGTGAGTAGATTTGTTCGGAGGCCCTGTCCGTAAAGCATACAGGACGTAGCGCCGTAGGTTATGCTCCGGTCTGTCATGTAGAGGCGCGAGATGTAGTCTGACGTGTGGAAATAAGTGAGGGAGAGCCATAGCGACCATCTGCCCGACTGAAAACCTAAACCCTCGGAGATGAGGTATCCCCAGTCGTCGGATGTAGGGAGAAATGTGCCCTGCAGTTGTGAGGCGGACAGGAAATGCCCGAAGGAGTATCTCACTGTGGAGCGCAGGGTATGCTGTGCCGTGCCGTCGATGTTGCTGCTGAATTGCGGAAATGCTGTTCCGCTGGCCGTTATCGCCTGCTCCCTGTAGCGGTATCTGATGGTCGCCGACAGGCTTTTGCGCTCATAGGCGGCCGACAGGTAGGTATCCCATGACCGCGAACTGCTCTGGTATCCGTATCTCGCCCATGGGTGGTATGCGCAGTCAAGATAGGCCGAGAGGGTAAGGTTGCGCACCGCCGTTGTCGTCACGCCTGCATATATGCCGTTCTCGTTCTGGCAGTTGCTGACATCGCCGAAGCTCCTGCCGAGCAGGGAGGTGTGCCTGTAGCCGTAGTATCTGTGCAGGGCGAAGGCCGTCCACTGCGGGTGGAAGAGCCATCTCAGGGCGTTTGCCGTGGCGACGGCTATGCCGGCTTTCTCCTGTTCTTGATATGTGGACGCCTTTCCTAATGCTGTCTCGCCCGAGAATTGCAACTTTGGGGTCGTGAGAGAGTAGGAGAGCGACACGTCGGTAAAGTCCTTTCCTTCGGGATAGTATCGCCGATACAACTGTTTCTTTGAAGGGATAAGAGAGTCGCCGAGATGGGTATGTACGATATTCAGTCCTATGCGCAGCGGCAGTGACGTGTAGACCAGTGAGCCTCCAGCCACAGTCTGACTTGTAGCGTTGCGCCTTTCCGTCTCTGTCACAGTGCGGTGGTATCCGTTGGTGATGATGGTGGAGATGGCTCCAGGATGTGTGTCGGACATCGCGGCATCAAGTGATTTTGCAGACAGGAATGCCGTCAGCGACAGGTCTCTTGTCGGGTTGCCGCGCCATAGCTCAAGTGTTGAGGCGACGCCCTGCAGGTAGTTGCTCTCCTGTTTAGACGTATGTCCCCGCAGGGATGTCTTGGAGGATGGCTGTGTCGTGAGCAGCGATGTGCGCGAGAGACGGTAACCGTTGTTTATGACAAGTCCCATGCCCATGCTTACCTGATAATGTCCGATGACGAGGTCCTTCATTATCCCTGTGTTTTTGAGCCGTGCGAAGCCAGTGTAGAAGTCCCATCCTTTCCTGTTTGTGCCACGGAAAAACGGTTCGCCGGCATCCTTCGCCGCGGTCAGTCCTATATGCAGGCGGTTCGTCTTCAGCTGGTATCTTATGCTGTGGCTCAGCTTGTCACCGATATATTTCCCTTCGGAGAAGCCCTTCCGCTCGTATGTCGGCACGGCAAGGGTCATTATGAGGCTGTTTTTCGGATATTTCAGAATACCCTTGGCGTTGCCTTCCACAGGCCGTGCGTAGAAGACTGTAGAGAGAATCCTGCACCGTGGAGGGTCAAGGGCTGTGATGAGAGAGAGTTCGGAGATGGAGTGGAGGTCGCCGTAAAGAGAGCGGTAATGGAGTATGGCAAGTGCTTGTTCCTCAGTAAGTAACGGCACGGAGACAAGGTCGTCGAACGTTGCGGCGTTGATATTCTGTGGAGTCTGCGCCATTGCCGTAAGGTTGTCGTAAGCCTCTGTCCATCCCTCCTCGTCAAAGTCGTCAAGGTCTGACAGCGAGTTGTACACATCCTGAAACACGTCGCTGTCCTCCTGTGCGGCGAGGATGGACGGCAGGAGGATGAAAAGCAGTGTAAGGATGTGGCGGTTCATAGTGTGCGGTTGTGTACGGTTATGCGGTCGTGCGGTTTTACGGTTTTGCGGTTGTGCGGTTTTGCGGTTGTGTACGGTTATGCGGTTGTGTACGGTTATGCGGTTATACGGTTGTGCGGTTATACGGTCTTGGGTTGATAGCCGGAATAGCCGATATAGCCGGGATAGGAATCCATTGTTATCTCTCCAGCTCTTCTTTGAGGAACCTCGGAGTGAATCCCTTCTTTGCCCTTGCCACCTGCTCCGGCGTGCCGCAGGAAAGCACTGTGCCGCCCTTCGCACCGCCTTCAGGACCCATGTCTATGATCCAGTCGGCAAGTTTTATTACATCAAGATTATGCTCGATGATAATCACCGTGTTGCCCATGTCGACAAGCCTCTGCAAGACACCCATGAGGATGCGTATGTCTTCAAAGTGCAGGCCGGTAGTCGGTTCGTCAAGGATATACAGCGTATGTCCCGTGTCCCTCTTTGCAAGTTCTGTGGCGAGCTTCACGCGCTGGCTCTCGCCGCCCGAGAGTGTCGTGGACGACTGGCCGAGCTTGAGGTATCCGAGACCGACATCCTGTATGGTCTTTATCTTCTGAAGGATATTCGGCACGCTCTCGAAAAACTCTACAGCCTGGTTTACTGTCATGTCGAGCACGTTGGCAATGGACTTTCCCTTATAGCGAACCTCCAGTGTCTCGCGGTTGTAGCGGTTGCCTCGGCACGTCTCGCAAGGGACAAGCACATCGGGCAGGAAATTCATCTCGATGCTCTTGTATCCGTTGCCGCCGCAAGTCTCACAGCGTCCGCCCTTTACATTGAACGAGACCCGTCCGGGCTTATAGCCCCTTATCTTGGATTCGGGCAGCTGTATGAACAGGTTGCGTATGTCGGAGAACACCCCTGTGTATGTTGCAGGATTTGAGCGTGGAGTGCGTCCTATAGGACTCTGGTCTACGGTGACGACCTTATCTATGAGTTCCAGCCCTTCTATCTTGTCGTATGGCATTGGACGCTTGTGCGAACGGTAGAAATGCTGTGACAGTATAGGTTGCAGCGTCTCGTTGATAAGTGTGGACTTGCCGGAGCCTGACACACCGGTCACCACGGTCAGCAGACCGAGCGGAAACTCCACGGTCACGCCTTTAAGGTTGTTGCCGTGAGCCCCTTTGAGCTTTATGCTTCCGTTGCCAGCCTGTCGGCGCATGATGCGCTTCTCGCCGTCAGGGAGAATCTCCGTAGGAAGCTCAATCTTCCGTTCTCCGGACAGATACTGCGCCGTGATGGTGTTGGTCTTCATCATGTCGGCAGGAGTGCCTTGGAACACCACCTCGCCGCCTTGTCTGCCAGCCTTGGGGCCGATGTCTATAATCCAGTCGGCGGCAAGCATCATGTCACGGTCGTGCTCCACGACGATGACGGTATTGCCGAGGTCGCGCAGCTCTTTCAGCGAGTGTATGAGACGCTCGTTGTCACGCTGGTGCAGACCTATGGAAGGCTCGTCGAGGATGTAGAGGACATTTACGAGCTGCGAACCGATTTGTGTCGCAAGGCGTATGCGCTGTGACTCTCCGCCGGACAAGGTTGCCGACTGGCGGTTGAGGGAGAGATAGTCGAGACCGACATCGAGAAGGAAATCCAGACGTGTGCGTATCTCCTTGAGTATCTCCGTGGCAATCTTCTTCTGCCATTCGGACAAGTGTCTCTCCGCTTCTGCAAGCCAGTCCTTGAGCTCCACGATATCCATGGCGGCAAGCTGCGCGATGTTCTTGTCCCAGATACGGTATGACAGGGACTCTTTGTTGAGACGCTGCCCCTGACATGCAGGGCAGGTGCAGGTGTCGAGAAACTGGTCTGCCCATTTCTGTCCGGCAGCACTGTCGTCATCTTCCATTATGGAACGCAGGTATTTCACCACACCCTGATAGTCGGTGAAGTAGTCGGAAGATGTCTTTACGACCTCTTTCGGGATGCGTACATCTTCCAGTCGTCCGTACAGCACTTCATTCATAGCCTCCTCGGGGATGTCCTGTATAGGAGTCTTCAGAGTACATCCATAGTCGGAGAGGATGGACTCTATCTGCCAGAAAATCATCTGTGCCTTGTACTTTCCCAAAGCCACGATGCCTCCGCTGTATATTGATGCCTTTCGGTCTGGGATGATTTTGTCGACGTCAATCTCGTTTATATATCCGAGACCCTTGCATCGCGGACATGCACCTTCGGGCGAGTTGAAGGAGAAGATGTTCGGTGCCGGGTCCTTATATGCTATGCCTGATGTAGGACACATAAGCCTTTTGGAGAAAAACTTGGTCTCTTCGGTGTCCTTGTCGAGAATCATCACCAGTCCGTCGCCCTGTCTCATGGCGTTGGCGACAGTGTTGCGGAGTCTTTCCTCCGAACTCGCCTTTACAGAAAGTCTGTCGACTACCACCTCGATGTCATGGTTCTTGTATCTGTCTATGCGCATACCCTCTTCGAGTTCAAGGACCTTTCCGTCTACGCGGACATAGAGATAACCCTTGCGGCGCATCTGGTCGAAGAGTTCGCGGTAATGTCCTTTCCTGCTCCTTATCAGCGGCGCGAGGACATATATCTTCTTCCCTGCATAGCGTTCGAGTATCATGCCGATGACCTTCTCCTCGGTATAGCGCACCATCTTCTCGCCTGTCATCCACGAATAAGCCTCTCCGGCACGTGCGAAAAGCAGGCGCAGGAAGTCGTATACCTCTGTCTGTGTGCCGACTGTGGAACGCGGATTCTTGTTGGTGGTCTTCTGCTCTATGGAGATGACTGGCGATAGTCCGGTAATTTTGTCAACATCAGGACGCTCCATATTGCCGAGGAAGTTGCGTGCATAGGCGGAGAACGTCTCTATATACCTCCTTTGGCCCTCGGCAAAGATAGTGTCAAAGGCCAGCGATGACTTTCCCGAGCCGGAGAGTCCTGTAATCACGGTAAGCGAGTTCCTCGGTATCTTTACGTCGATGTTCTTCAGGTTGTGTACCCTTGCTCCAAAAACTTCTATCATGGGTTGGTGGTAGTTGTGGTTGTGTCATATCCGCGCAGCAGGTTTACATCGCGCTTGAAATTGAATGTATTGCCGTCGGCTCCGCGAGCCTTCACGAGACAGTAGTATACACCGTCTTTCACAGGCCGTCCGTTATGGGTGCCGTCCCATCCTGTGGACGGGTCGTCCCATGAGAATATCTTCTGTCCCCAGCGGTTGAATATTGTGGCGTGGAACTCTACGATGGACATGTATCCGCTCTTCGGCTTGTATATGTCGTTTATCCCGTCGCCGTTGGGCGAGAAGGCATTAGGCATCTCGAGTTTGGAGGATGATACGTTTATCGTGAAAGGCATCTGCTCCGTTCCCCAGTAGTTGTCGTCTATGAGGACAATGTCGGAGTTGTCGGCATTGTTCACGAACCGTACGTAGCAGACGATGGAGATCCTGCCGAAATCGTTGAATACGATATCAGTGTTCTCTTCATAGCGTATGAGGTATGGAGCGTCTTCTCCCTCTTTTTTGAAGCGCCATTCGTAATGCGCGTCCCAGCCGTCGGCATCAACAGGATTGGCGCGGAACGAAGCACTGACAGGGGCTGAGGCGTTGTCCTTTTGCGGTGTGCTGTCTGTAAGGCCGTCAGGCGTCGTGTATTCTACTGTAGGATTTATGGACGGCCGTGCCGATTGTCCGAAAAGCGAAGTGAAGGTCATGAGCAATGACATCAGTAACAAATATCTCATAACAATGTGGGTATTTTTTATTGCGAATTTTGTGCAAAAGTAGTAAAAAAACTTTGTTAATCAAAGAAAAATGACTAATTTTGCGGTCAAATTAACATAAGTATGGCACTGTAAATCCGGTCTTGGCGCTTTTTGCATTTCAGTGGGTGCTTTTTTTGAAAGTCATGGCGCTCGAAGTCTACAGCAACGCTTTTAAGAGAATCCCACAAAAACAGTCGGACGTAAGGTCTCAGCATAGCGGAAGATACAGGATAAAGGCAGTGCCGATATGTGTTGTATAAAATTAAAGTAATCACAGCTTACGGCTTAAAGGGAATGTCAGACATGAAACGCATACTCCATATCGCGATATTGGCTTTTGCCATGCTCTCTTTCACAGGAGAATACTTGTGTGCCCAGAAGATAATATCTATCCATAAGGTAAAGAAAAAGGAAACGGTCTTCGGCATTGCCAAGGATTACGGTGTAAGCATCGAGGCCTTGCGGAATGCCAATCCTGCCATGCGCGAAGCGGACTTCGTGCTCAAGAAGGGCATGTCCATAAATATACCGGAGGCTGTTCCGAGCACGCCGCCAGGCACTGCCGTACAGGAAAATACGTCTTCGGCGGTGAAAGCATCACCTGCTACACACACTATGACTATCGGTGTCATGCTTCCTCTTCATGATATCAACGGCGACGGCAAGCGTATGGTGGAATATTACCGCGGTATGCTTCTTGCCGCCAAGGACTTGAAGAAGGAGGGATACCATCTTACGGTAAATGCCTGGAATGTAGCCGAGGAGGATAATATCGGCAAGACGCTTTCCGATGCAAATGCAGGAAAGTGCAATGTTGTCTTCGGCCCGCTGTATACGTCACAGGTAAGGCAGCTTGCCGATTTCTGCATGGACAGGAATATATCCATGGTCATACCGTTCTCCATAACAGGCGATGACGTCCAGACGTGTCCGCAGATACATCAGGTATACCAGACACAGGCGGACATCACGGCAAAGTCCATAGACCAGTTCTTGGCTCAGTTTGCCAACGCACATCCTGTATTTATCGACTGCAATGATGTCACGTCGAAGAAAGGTGCGTTCACGTTCGGACTGCGCAAGCGTCTTGAGGAGAAGAAGATTGCATACAGCATCACAAACCTCAACAGTTCTCCGGAGATGTTTGCCAAGGCTTTCTCCGGAAATGTGCGTAATGTCGTGATACTGAATACCGGACGCTATGCAGAGACTGTCAAGGCGTTTGAGAAACTTGACGCCCTCTCACAGTCTAATCCAGGACTGCTCATCTCAATGTTCGGATATACGGAGTGGTTCTTGTATACGAAAGTGTTGCAGGGCAAGTTCCATAAGTACGATGCCTATGTACCTTCCGTCTACAACCTTGACACGTCATCGGCAGGAGTGAAACGTCTGGAGAAGGAGTATATGGCATATTTCAAGACACCTATGCAGAGCGCTATTCCTCGGTTTGCCATCACGGGATACGACCATCTTATGTTTTTCGTGAAGGGATACGGGAAATACGGCAAGGCATTCCACGGCACATCAGCCCAGCGCGACTATACTCCTGTGCAGACACCTTTGCAGTTTGAGCGTGTCGGTAATGGCGGCTACAAGAATACGGCATTCATGCTGATACATTCTAAGTAAGTGAACATTTCTCTAAATCATCGGTGGGAAATATAACAAGAATATACGGACGGTTTCTGAGGGTAGTGGCTTTCACTGCTCTCAACTCTTTGTTTTTTGCCTCTCACGCCACGGCACAGGTAGGAGACTACCGCAATGATTTCGCCATAGGTTTCAATGGAGGTTACCAGCTCAACAGGATAGCCTTTGAGAGCAGTGTGCCGCAGGATATGCTCGGAGGCGTCAATTTCGGTCTTACGGCACGTTATGTATGTGAGAAATATTTCAATACCGTCTGTGCTGTACAGGTGGAGCTGAATTATGCCGAACTCGGATGGAAAGACCGTATAGAGAGCATCGACGGGCTCCCTTGTATATTGCAGGCAGGAGACCATAAGGGAGAAGCCGCGGCTTATCAGCGCAAGATTACATATTTCCAGATTCCGCTACTTGCCCATCTGGGATGGGGCAGGGAAGAGAAGGGCGCAAAGTTTTTCCTTAACATGGGACCTCAGTTCGGATTCATGCTGTCAGAGAAGGCTACCACAAATTTTGAGTATGAAGATGCCTTGAAGACAGACCCCGAGCGTGTCAGTCAGGAATGTGCACAGGATTCCATGCCAGTGGAGAACAAGTTCGATTTCGGTATCACTGCCGGCCTCGGCATGGAGCTGTCGCTTAAAAGAGCTGGACATATAGCTTTGGAGGCACGCTATTATTACGGTCTCGGCAATATCTACGGCGACTCCAAGCAAGACCATTTCTCGCGCTCAAATCATAACAGCATAGTATTCAAGGCAACATATCTCTTTGACATCATACGTACAAAGAACGCAAAACGTAAAAAATGAAACAGTATCTCGGACTGCTTGACAGAATAATGAAAGAGGGTGTGGTGAAGACAGACCGCACAGGGACGGGCACGAAGTCGGTCTTCGGACACCAGATGCGCTTCGACATGAGTGAGGGATTTCCTCTCCTTACGACAAAGAAGCTGCATCTGAAGAGCATCATCCATGAGCTCCTGTGGTTTCTCAGCGGCAGTACCAACATCAAGTACCTGCAGGAAAACGGGGTGCGTATATGGAACGAGTGGGCGGACGAGAACGGCGAGCTCGGCCCTGTCTATGGGCATCAGTGGCGTTCATGGCCAGATAACCATGGCGGTACGATAGACCAGATAAGTCAGGTCGTGGAGATGATACGCCATACTCCAGACTCCCGCCGTATGCTTGTCAGCGCATGGAATCCTGCAGAGATAGAGCAGATGGCTCTTCCGCCGTGCCATTGCCTGTTTCAGTTCTATGTTGCAGACGGCAAGCTTTCCCTGCAGCTTTACCAGCGTTCTGCCGACACATTCCTCGGCGTGCCGTTCAATATAGCCAGCTACGCTCTCCTGTTGCAGATGATGGCACAGGTGACAGGTCTTGAATGCGGAGAGTTTGTCCATACTACGGGCGATACCCATCTGTATCTGAACCACCTTGAACAGGCGACGTTGCAGCTTACACGTACCCCACGTCCTTTGCCGAAGATGATGATAAATCCTGATGTCAAGGATATCTTCTCCTTCAGATATGAGGATTTCGAGCTCACAGGTTACGACCCGTGGCCACATATTAAAGCCGTAGTGAGTGTCTAATGTGATGATGCGGTTATGGTACTCTCTGTCGGGAAATTAATGTTTTTCCCGATGCCCATAGCAGCAAAACCACCAAATAACCAAACCACCAAATAACCAAACCACCAAATAACCAAACCACCAAATAACCAAACCACCAAATAACCAA
>JAFTQG010000059.1 GCA_017462915.1 Prevotella sp.
ACCACTAAACCACCAAACCACTAAACCACCAAACCACTAAACCACCAAACCACTAAACCACCAAACCACTAAACCACCAAACCACTAAACCACCAAACCACTAAACCACCAAACCACCAATACGATGTCCGATTTGGGTTAAATACCGTTAAATGCGGGCTCTGTACATTATCATATCTGCCGGACAT
Source organism: Prevotella sp. (assembly GCA_017462915.1). Classification (GTDB taxonomy): domain Bacteria; phylum Bacteroidota; class Bacteroidia; order Bacteroidales; family Bacteroidaceae; genus Prevotella. Next base: position 189 of record JAFTQG010000059.1, read on the forward strand.
TGGTGTATTATTGGGATTTTATTCGTACCTTTGTCCTCGCCCAGACATGCACCCCGCCAGTATCGGCGGCTGTGCCGGGCATGGGCGAGAAATGGGAACCATTTGTAAATCCTTTAGAAAAACCTGCAGTTATGAAAAGAAGAGAAGCAAGGATTATGAGAAAGATGCGTTTGTGGCTGACATGCATCTGCACCATGCTGCTTACGGCCTCCTGCGTCAACAAGGCGGAGGGCGACATTGAGACGGAGATGGCCTCGGGAGTAGTGCTGGTGCAGAACAGGAGTTACTATGAGGTGGAACTTTCCAATGGCGAGTCATTGTTCTTCTCGGGTTTTGACGACGACGGCGACCTCAAGGGGCTTGCCATGGATGAGGACTCTGTTGAGGTGTCGACATCTTACGGCACGGGATTCCTTGTCTCGGCAGACGGCGAGATGGTTACCAATGCACATGTCGTGTCGAATATAGTTGCCGACAAGGATGTCAACAAGTCGGTGGACAAGGTGTTGAAGGCGCTGAAGACGCTCCTTGCCATCAAGTACAATCAGCTTGACGAGCAGTTCAGCCAGGCAGACCGGTACTATCAGTATGCCAACTACAGCAGTTCGGTGAGCTATGAGGAGTTTTACAAGGTAAAGGCGATACGCGATGCCATAAAGGCGGAGCGTGACGAGTGTGAGGAATACTATGACGCCATAGACAGGATACGTGCCGCTGACTCGGAGATAAAGTACCACAACGCCGTGAGCATAGCATATAACAACACCTATGTGACGGGTGTTAAGGATTTTGTGCCCTGTGTCGTCACCAAGACCGACGAGGAGCATGACCTTGCCGTCATACAGCTGAAATCAAAGGCAACGCCCGAGGGCAAGTATATATTCGCTGTCCCGGAGGAAGACCCGCTGGCGACTTATTCCCTTGTGGAGAAGATGATGAAGGAGGTACGTGAGGACAAGAACGACCGCCTGTTCATGACGAGCTTCAATCTCGGTCCGGCGCTTGCCGTGACGAAGGACGGCGTGAAGTCGCAGTTCAATTCCGGCACCATAAGCCAGCGCACCGGCGACCGTCTGATGTATTCCATCCCTGCGCTCCCCGGTAGCAGTGGCTCCCCTGTAGTGAACCGTGCCGGTCAGCTTGTCGCCATAAACTATGCCGGTCTTAACGGCACTCAGAGTTTCAACTACGGCGTGAGGGTGAAGCATCTCAGGAATCTGCTGGAGAAATGAGCCTTGACGATAACGATAACGATAACCTTAACCCTAACGATAACCTTAACCTTAACGATAGCTTTAATGTACAAAACTGGAAAACAAAAGGTTGTTTGATACTATTAATCTATTCCGGCTATTCCGGCTATTCCGGCTATCTCCGCCCAACCGCATAACCGTAAAACCGTAAAAACCGTACACCAATCACTTTCCTCGAACAAAACATAATGTATCTTGCAGGAGTAGGACCGAAGAAGAAGGACATCCTCAGCCGCGAACTTGGCATAGAGACCTTCGGCGACCTCCTTGAACACTATCCATACAAGTATGTGGACAGGAGCCATGTCTATGCCATCAGAGACATGAGTGGCGAGATGCCGTATGTGCAGATAAAGGGTACGATACGCTCTTGGGAAATTTACGACACAGGCAGGAGACAGAAACGCTATGTCGCCCATTTCTCAGACGGCACAGGCTTTGTAGACCTCGTGTGGTTTCAGGGCGGACAGTATGCCCATAAGAATCTCCGCCTCGGAGTGGAATATATCGTCTTCGGCAAGCCCACGGTATATCAGGGGCGTTACCAGTTCTCTCATCCTGACATCGACGAGGCAAGCTCCCTCGTCCTCAGCGATATGGGCCTGCAACCTCATTATGTCACCACCGAGCGCATGAAGAATGCCGGTCTTACCTCGCGAGGTGTTGAACGCCTGCAGAAAGCCCTGCTCGCCAAGATGCCGGAGCTGGAAGAGACATTGCCGGCATATATCACAGAGCCGCGCCATCTTGTCTCGCGCGACAAGGCATTGCGCTGGATACATTATCCCCACGACAATCAGGAGATGCGCAAGGCACAGGAACGCCTGAAGTTTGAAGAACTGTTTTATGTGCAGCTGAATATCCTGCGCTATGTCGGCGACCGACGCAAGCGTTACCGCGGATGCCGGTTCACGAAAGCCGGCGAGGCGTTCCGCTGGTTCTATGACAACAATCTGCATTTCAGTCTTACTGGTGCACAGAAGCGTGTGGTAAAGGAAATCCATGCAGACATGTGCTCCGGTCGGCAGATGAACCGTCTCCTGCAGGGCGATGTCGGTTCGGGAAAGACGCTGGTGGCATTGCTTACGATGCTCATCGCCGTAGGCAACGGCTATCAGACGGTGATAATGGCACCGACGGAGATTCTTGCCGAGCAGCATCTGGAGACCATACGCCATTTTCTCTCGGGGATGTCTCTCCGTGTCGAACTGCTTACGGGCATGGTGAAAGGCAAGCGGCGCACAGCCGTCCTTGAAGGGATAGCCTCGGGAGATGTCGACATCGTGGTGGGCACCCATGCCGTGATAGAGGATACAGTGGTGTTCCGCAGGCTTGGACTTGCCGTCATAGACGAGCAACACCGCTTCGGCGTGGCGCAGAGAGCCAAGCTGTGGGGCAAGGCCCACGGCAAGGCTTCCGGCATGGAGGCGCATGACGGCATCGTGCCGCATATACTTGTCATGACCGCAACTCCTATTCCGCGCACCCTTGCGATGACCCTTTACGGAGACCTTGATGTCTCTGTCATCGACGAGTTGCCGCCGGGACGCAAGCCCGTGGTTACCGTACACCGCTATGATAACCAGATGGTAGCCCTGTATCAGAATATCCGCCAGCAGATACAGCTCGGCAGGCAGGTCTATGTCGTCTATCCTCTCATACAGGAAAGCGAGAAGATGGACCTCCAGGACCTTGAGCAAGGCTATGCCAAGCTCTGCCAGGTCTTCCCCGATATGCGTCTCAGCAAGGTCCACGGCAAGATGAAGCCTGCTGAGAAAGAGGAGGAGATGCAACGCTTTGTCAAGGGAGAGACGCAGATACTTGTCGCCACGACGGTCATAGAGGTGGGCGTGAATGTCCCCAATGCCTCGGTCATGGTTATCATGGAAGCCCAGCGTTTCGGGCTTTCGCAGCTCCATCAGCTGCGCGGCCGTGTAGGGCGCGGTGCCGACCAGTCGTATTGCATACTTGTCTCCGGGCATAAACTGACAAAGGAGACACGCACGCGGCTGGATATAATGTGCGATACGAATGACGGATTCAAGATTGCCGAGGCAGACCTCAAGCTCCGCGGACCCGGCGATTTGGAAGGTACGCAACAGTCGGGCATGGCCTTCGACCTGAAGATTGCCAATATTGCCCGTGACGGACAGCTCGTACAGCTGGCGCGCGATGCCGCACAGCAGGTGATAGACAGTGACCCGGAATGCAACAAACCGGAGTATGCTCTCCTGTGGAAACGCCTGTATGACCTCCGCAAGACCAATGTCAACTGGGGCGCAATATCGTGATTCGTGGTTTGATGGTTGTCGGTTACTGGTTGATGGTTTTAGGTTGTCGGTAATAAACCCCAAACCCCAACCCCACAACCTAAAACCAAAAACCAATGCGTCCTTTGACATGCTTTCTTATGTCAAATCATGTTTTTTGAGGATTTTCAGTAAAAATACCGCAAGAAGTTTGGTGTTTTGCATAAATATGTGTAAATTTGCACTCGAATTACATAAATATGCAAAATGGGACTGAAAAACAATCGTCTTGACAAACTTCGGAAACTGTTCACGTCACGTGAACTGTGCTCCCAAGACGAAGTGCTTCGGGCTCTGCGTAAAGAAGGGATTCATATAACACAGGCCACGCTGTCGCGCGACATGAAGCAGTTGAAAGTTGCCAAGGCGGCCATGGCCGACGGCAGGTACATATACGTGCTTCCGACCGAGACGATGTACAAGCGTGTGCAGAAGCCGATGACGGCGCGCGAGATGCTCACGACATCAGGATTCCTGTCCGTGAACTTCTCAGGCAATATAGGCGTCATACGTACTCGTCCGGGATATGCCTCGAGCATAGCCTACAATATAGACAACGCACGCCTCGACTCTGTGCTCGGGACAATAGCAGGAGACGATACGATATTCGTGGTGCTCGCACCGGATACAACACATGAGGATGCGCTTGACGCACTGTCATACATAATACCGGATATACAATAAGATGCAAGAAGAGATAACGATAAAGGTTGCCGATGCCGACGATGAAAAATATGTCGACACGATTCTTGACACAATACGTATCGCCGCGAAGAAACGCGGCACTGGTATCGCTGAGCGTACTCATGAGTATGTCGCCACGAAGATGAGGGAGGGGAAAGCTATCCTTGCCCTTTGCGGAGACAAGTTCGCAGGGTTCAGCTATATAGAGACATGGGGCAACAAGTCGTATGTCACGACCTCCGGTCTGATAGTCCATTTTGATTACCTCGGCATGGGTATTGCCAATCGCATCAAGGACTATACATTCACACTGGCACGCGTAAGATGGCCGCACGCCAAGATATTCTCCCTGACGAGCGGCGATGCTGTGATGAAGATGAACACCCAGCTGGGCTATGTCCCCGTCAGCTTCAGTCAGTTGACAGACGATGAGGCCTTCTGGCGCGGATGTGAAGGATGTATCAACCATGACATCCTGACAGCCAAGGACAGGAAATTCTGCATCTGCACGGGAATGCTCTATGACCCGGAGCAGCATACAGGCGAACCGACGCCTATCGAGGTGTTTCAGGATGTCATAAAGACCCTGACCCTCAGAGGTATACCGTTTTAGGACGGATTTCAAGAAACAAGAAAGAAAATACAGATATATGGCAAAGAAGAAAGTTGTGGTTGCCTTCTCCGGCGGCCTTGACACAAGTTATAATGTGATGTATCTCACACGGGAAATGGACTGTGAGGTCTATGCTGCATGTGCCAATACTGGCGGTTTCTCTGAGGAACAGCTTAAGGCGAATGAGGAAAACGCCTATAAGCTCGGTGCAGTGAAGTATGTCACGCTTGACGTCACGCAGGAGTATTACGAGAAGTCGCTGAAATATATGGTCTACGGCAATGTGCTCCGCAACAACTGCTACCCTATATCTGTCAGCTCGGAGCGCATTTTCCAGGCTCTCGCCATTGCGCGTTATGCCAAGGAAATCGGTGCCGACGCCATCGCACACGGTTCGACAGGCGCAGGCAATGACCAGATACGCTTTGACATGACATTCCTCGTGAAGGCCCCTGGCATAGAGATTATCACGCTCACACGTGACCGCAACCTTTCCCGTCAGGAAGAGGTGGACTATCTTAACAAGAACGGATACTTTGCTGACTTTACGAAACTGAAGTATTCATATAATGTAGGCATCTGGGGAACATCCATCTGTGGTGGTGAGATACTTGACTCTGCACAGGGTCTGCCGGAAGAGGCGTATCTCAAGCACGTCACCAAGGAAGGGCCGGAGACACTCCGCCTCGGCTTCGAGAAAGGCGAGCTCTGCTCTGTAAACGGCAAGAAATACGATGACAAGATTGCTGCCATACAGGCTGTAGAGACGATAGGCGCAGCATACGGCATAGGCCGTGACTGCCATGTCGGTGACACAATAATCGGCATCAAAGGCCGTGTAGGCTTTGAGGCGGCAGCGCCGATGCTCATTATCGGGGCACATCGTTTCCTTGAGAAATACACGTTGTCTAAGTGGCAGCAGTATTGGAAGGACCAGGTAGCCAACTGGTACGGCATGTTCCTCCATGAGTCGCAGTATCTCGAACCGGTAATGCCTGATATCGAGGCGATGCTGACATCCTCACAGCGCAATGTCACAGGTGAGGTTATACTTGAGCTCCGTCCGCTGGGATTCCAGACTGTCGGCGTAGAGTCGCCTAACGACCTCGTGAAAAACAAGCTCGGGGAATACGGCGAGACAGCCAAGGCCTGGTCTTCAGAGGATGCCAAGGGATTCATCAAGGTGACATCGACGGCACTTCGTGCCTATTACCTTGCGCATCCTGACGAGGAACGTTGATATAAACAGTAAGTGCAGACATTCCGTTCATGACAGATCTTACCCTCCGTATCGGATGTCTCTGTCTGCACTTTATATTTTTCGGGGTGTGGCGCAGTTGGTTAGCGTACGCGTCTGGGGGGCGTGTGGTCGCCAGTTCGAGTCTGGTCACCCCGACTATTTTGTAATATTCCAGAATGATGATAAAGGTAGGTATTCTTGGAGCGGCAGGTTATACTGGAGGTGAACTTATCCGCATTTTGCTTAACCATCCAGAGGTGGAGCTTGTTTTCGCAAACTCGGAGTCAAATGCCGGCAAGAAAGTGTACGACGTCCATGAAGGACTTTACGGTGACACGGAACTTGCTTTCTCATCAGACATGCCTTTCGATAAGGTCGATGTCGTGTTTTTCTGCTTCGGCCACGGCAAGAGCGCCGCATTCCTGAAGGAACATTCCATCCCGGAGAGTGTCAAGATCATAGACCTTGCACAGGATTTCCGCATAAAAGGCGACCATGATTATGTCTACGGTCTGCCGGAACTTTATCGTGAGGAGATAGCCGCTTGCCGCCATCTTGCCAATCCGGGATGCTTCGCTACCTGCATACAGGAGGGACTTCTGCCATTGGCAAAGGCTGGTCTGCTGACACATGACATCAGTGTTAACGCCATAACAGGCTCTACGGGAGCAGGTCAGAAGCCGGGAACTACGACACATTTCTCGTGGCGTAACAACAATTTCTCTGTCTACAAACTTTTTACCCATCAGCATCTGCACGAGATTTGCCAGACGCTCAATGACCTCCGCCCTGATTCCGCGCCGAAAGTCGTCGATACACTCGAGGAGGGATTCGATGCAGACGGTATAACGATAGACTTCATCCCTTATCGTGGCGATTTCTCACGTGGAATATTCTGCACGGAGGTCGTCACCCTTGACAAGGCTGTCGAGGAAGGAGAAATCACGGCACTTTACAAGGAGTTCTTCAAGGACTCCGCTTTCACGCACTATTCCGACAAGGCTCCCGACCTGAAGCAGGTAGTGAATACCAACAAGGCCATAGTCCATGCCGATGTCTTCGGAAGGAAAATCGTCGTAACATCCGTGATAGACAATCTCTTAAAGGGAGCTGTCGGGCAAGCTGTGCAGAATATGAATATCATGTTCGGTCATGACGAGCGGACAGGACTCTGTCTGAAAGCCTCCGCTTTCTGATAACGATATATGGCAGGATGGGGCTCCTATCCTGCCTTTTTTGCAATGATGACGTTTCAGGAGAACATCTTCGTTGTAACGGTTTTTAATGAAATGTGTGCCCGGAATGAAGGGCCCGTAATCTGTAAAATATCATATTATGGAACTATTTGACGTTTATCCGCTTTTCGACATAGCGATAGAGAAGGGCAGAGGTTGCCGTGTATGGGACGATAAGGGCGAGATGTATCTCGACCTTTACGGAGGTCATGCCGTCATCTCCATAGGACATGCCCATCCACATTATGTAGAGGCCATCAGCCGGCAGGTGGCAAAGCTCGGCTTCTACTCCAATTCCGTGCAGAATCCGTTGCAGAAAGAGTTAGCGCGACGCTTGGGCAAGGCGTGCGGATATGATGACTACCAGCTTTTTCTCATAAACTCAGGAGCAGAGGCAAACGAGAATGCACTCAAGCTCGCGTCTTTCCATAATGGACGGACACGTGTCCTCTCAGTGGAAAAGGCGTTCCATGGCCGTACCTCACTTGCTGTGGAGGCAACTGACAATCCGAAAATCATTGCGCCGATAAATGCCAACGGCCATGTGACATATCTTCCATTAAACGACCTTGAGGCGTGGGAGAAGGAACTTTCAAAGGGTGATGTCTGCGCAGTCATCATAGAGTGCATACAGGGAGTAGGAGGTATCCGCATGGTTACCAAGGAGTTTTACGCAGGGCTTCGTGCACTGTGCACGAAATACGATACCGTCCTCATCTGCGACGAGATACAGTGCGGATACGGCCGCTCCGGCAAATTCTTTGCACATCAGTGGCTTATGGACAGTAAGGCAGATGCCCCTGACGTCATCACCATGGCAAAGGGAATATGCAACGGCTTCCCTATGGGAGGCGTGCTCATAGCTCCGAAGTTCAAGCCTGTCTACGGTCAGCTCGGCACAACATTCGGCGGCAACCATCTTGCCTGTGCCGGAGCCATTGCCATCCTTGACGTCTTGGAGGAAGAAAATCTCGTGGAAAACGCGGAAAGAGTAGGGGAATACCTCATGACACGCCTGAAAGCCATGCAGGAAGAGTGTCCGCATATCGTGGATATCCGCGGCCGTGGCCTGATGATAGGTATCGAACTGGATATTCCTTACAAGGAGCCGCGCACCCGTCTCGTGAAGGAGCAACACTGCTTCACAGGTTGCTCGGGAACCAATGTAATACGTCTTCTGCCTCCTCTGTGCATCACACAGCAGGACGCTGACGACTTTATCGAACGTCTGAAAGCAGTATTATGAGAATATCGGTAATAGGTGCAGGCAATATGGGCGGAGCCCTTGCCAAAGGATGGGTGAAGGCATCGCGCGACGGTGAGCAGCTTGACATCACGGTGACGGCACATACGCAGAGGTCGCTTGACAGAATCAGTGCAGACTTTCCTGAACTGCACTGCACTCTTGACAACAGGAAGGCTGTGGCAGAGGCCGATGTCGTGGTGCTTGCCGTAAAGCCATGGATGGTAAAGGCTGTCATGGACGAGATTGCTTCGGCAGAAAATCTTGACGGCAAGATATTCGTCTCCGTTGCCGCCAATGTGCTTCCGGCAGATTTGAAGACGATGATGCCGGGATGCAAGGCGCATATCTTCTATGTCATGCCCAATATCGCGGCAGAATACAGGCAGAGCATGACATTCATCTCTCCGGCAGACGATGTGACGGAAGATGAGGCTGATATGGTGCAGAGGCTGTTCTCGCTCGTCGGTATGGCACAGATATGCGACGTGAAGACCTTGTCTGCGGGAAATATGCTTGCAGGATGCGGCATAGCATACGTCATGCGCTTTCTCCATGCCATGATGCAGGGCGGTGTGGAGCTTGGGCTTTATCCTGCTGATGCACAGCAGATTGCCCAGCAGACGATGACGGGAGCCGTGACGGTGCTGCGAGAATCGGGCTTGCATCCTGAGGCGGCAATAGACAAGGTGACTACGCCTGGCGGACTTACCATCAAGGGACTCAACGAGCTCGACCATGCAGGCTTCACGTCGGCCGTGATACGCTGTCTCAAGGCAGGAATGAAATAAGGCGGGCACACTGCCTGTTAAGTAAGTCGTCCAAATGAATGTATACATACAAGATTTAAGGACTTACTTTATCATGGATAGTATCGTTTGATTTTGGTGACTTACTTATAGACATTCACCATATACATTATTTATATATAGCAAGTGGAAAGAATTGTGGTAAAAGTGGGCTCTAATGTGCTCACGACCGATAAAGGCAAGCTCAATGTCACACGCCTCTCGGCCCTTGTCGACCAGATAGCGTGGCTGAAGGAGCACCGCTACGAGGTGATACTCGTCTCTTCCGGCGCCGTGGCGTGTGGCCGCAGCGAACTGAAGGTGGAGTTTGCCCTTGACTCCGTGGAGCAACGCCAGTTGTATTCTGCCATAGGACAGGTGAAACTCATCAACCATTATTACGACCTTTTCCGTGAATATGGCATACATATCGGTCAGGTGCTGACGATGAAGGAAAATTTTGAAGAGGGTGAGCAATACGACAACCAGCGCGCATGTATGGAGGTGATGCTCGACAACGGGGTCATCCCTATTGTCAACGAGAACGATACCGTGAGTGTTACCGAACTCATGTTCACCGACAATGACGAGCTTTCGGGCCTGATAGCCAAGATGATGGGTGCGAAGACGCTTGTCTTGCTGTCGAATATTGACGGCATATATGCCGGAGACCCTTCTGAACCGCAGTCTGAGGTGATACGCCTTGTGCGCCCGGACGACTGCATCGACGAGTACATACAGACATCCAAAAGCTCGGCAGGCCGTGGCGGAATGGAGTCGAAATACCATACGGCGCAGTCTGTCGCGGCAGAAGGCATACGTGTGATAATTGCCAACGGCAACCGCGACAATATCCTGCCCAGTGTGCTGACCTGCCCTGAGGAGATTGTCCATACGGAATTTGTCCCGAGAAAATAGGGGATGCCCAGAGGAAAACACACCCTTCCATGTCTTAAACGAAACTTACATCAAAGAAAATCGGCATTTGCCAGACTTATGAACTCAATTTTTCAGATAACAAAAGATGCCAGCTACACTATCGCCGGCATAAGTGACGAGCGGCGCAACACGGTTCTTAACCGTATTGCTGACGCTATTGTGGCAAACGCCGCGGCACTTCTCGAGGCCAACGGCAAGGACCTTGAGCGCATGGAGAAGGGTAATCCGCTCTATGACAGGCTGCTGCTGACACAGAGCCGCCTCGAGAATATCGCGGCGGATATGCGCAATGTGGCACAGCTGGAGTCTCCTTTGGGGAAGGTGACGAACGGGCGCACGCTGGACAACGGACTCTATATTCGCCGTGTCTCCGTGCCTTTCGGTGTCATCGGTGTCATCTACGAGGCGCGCCCGAATGTATCCTTCGATGTCTTCTCCCTGTGTTTCAAGTCGGGAAATGCCTGCGTCCTGAAGGGCGGAAAGGACGCCGATTGCTCCAACTGTGCCATAGTCGCCCTCATCAAGCAGGTGCTGGAGGCTGAAGGGGTGAGCCCTGACATCATAAACCTGCTCCCCGTGACCCACGAGGCAACGGCGGATATGCTCAATGCCGTGGGATATATCGACCTCTGCATACCGCGAGGAGGCAAGAGTCTCATAGAGTTTGTCCGTGACAATGCCCGTGTGCCGGTCATCGAGACCGGCGCTGGAGTGGTCCATACATATTTTGACAAGGACGGCGACCTGGAGAAAGGCAAGGCTATAGTGGATAACGCCAAGACACGGCGCGTATCCGTATGCAACGCCCTTGACTGTCTTCTCGTGCACAGCAGCCGTCTCGAAGACCTCAAAGAACTGCTTTCTCCCATGATGGGACGTGTCCATTTCTATGCCGACAGCCGTGCCGCCGCTTACATCAATTCGGCGATACTCTGTGCAGACGATGACTCTTCTGTCTACGGAAAGGAGTGGATGGACTATAAACTGAGCATCAAGACCGTAGACTCCATGGAGGAAGCCCTGGCACATATACGCAAGTACAGCTCCGGACACTCGGAGGCCATCGTGACAGAGAACATGGATACCGCCGAGATGTTCCGCCGACAGGTAGACGCAGCCTGCGTTTATGTCAATGCTCCGACATCGTTTACCGACGGAGCACAGTTCGGACTCGGTGCGGAAATAGGTATATCCACACAGAAACTCGGACCGCGCGGCCCGATGGCGTTGGCTGAAATGACGACATACAAGTGGCTCATAGACGGCAACGGCCAGACAAGACCATGACCGAAGGACACTGGCCGTGACGCCTTTGCTGTCCATGTACTGATAAATTTTACTCACATACTTACTTATTTATGAGAAGTTTTGTAAATCCACAAGACCTCGGCGACCTTCAGAAGGCCATGCAGGAGGCATTCGAAATCAAGAACGACCGTTTCAAGTACCAGCATCTCGGCAAGAACAAGACCCTGATGATGATATTCTTCAATAACTCTTTGCGCACACGCCTTTCTACACAGAAGGCGGCAATGAACCTCGGCATGAATGTCATCGTGCTCGATGTCAATGCCGGAGCATGGAAACTCGAGACGGAGCGCGGAGTGATTATGGACGGTGACAAGGCCGAGCATCTTCTGGAGGCTATCCCCGTGATGGCTTGCTACTGCGACATGATAGGCGTGCGCTCTTTTGCAGGGCTCTCAGACCGCGAATATGACTATGCGGAGACTGTCCTGAACCAGTTCATCAAGTATAGCGGAAAGCCCGTGTTTGCCATGGAAACCGCCACGGTGCACCCTTTGCAGGCGTTCGCAGACCTTATCACGATGGAGGAATCGTGGGCAAAGGACAATGGCTATTGCCTTGACAATTTTGACTTTAACCACAAGAAGATGAAGGCTGTGCTTACTTGGGCTCCTCACTGCCGTGCCCTGCCGCAGGCTGTGCCTAACTCTTATGCGCAGTGGATGCTTGCCGCTCCCGATGTCGAACTTGTGGTGACTCATCCTCATGGATATGAGCTTGACCCGAAATTCCTGGAATATACCAATCCTGCCACAGGCGAAGTGCGCCGTGCAGTAGTGGAGTATGACCAGCGCAAGGCGTTTGAGGGCGCGGATTTCATATACGCCAAGAACTGGTCCTGCCCTGGCGTGACCGCCCCTGCCGACTATGGCAAGATTCTCTCCAAGGACATGTCATGGACAGTGGATGCAGAGCACATGTCATGGACCGACAACGGCAAGTTCCTCCATTGCCTCCCTGTGCGTAGAGGACTGATAGTCACCGACGATGTCATCGAGTCGGAAAATTCGCTGGTAATACCCGAAGCTGCCAACCGTGAGATATCCTGCTCGGTAGTCATCAAGCGTATGCTTGAGGCTCTCTGATGCGCATAGTCGTACAGATTCCGTCGGAATCTTCGCCTGTTTAAGCCGATTTATGCCGAATATCGTATGGATTTATCATATTGTCATGCTTTGCTCCTTTATTAAGGACATGCTTTTTCTCCATCTCCTCCTGTGTTCTCCGTTGCGCGAAACACAGGAGGAGACGTTTTTTTGTAGCCCTTTTCCGACATCTGCGTGACTTTTTTGTCCGTGTGCAGTGAGGATATGCTTTCCCATAGGTGACCTTTTTCTATGCAAAAGGTCACCTTTTGCTGGGCAAACCGTGACCTTTCACCCTGTCAACCGTGACCTTTCCCCTTGTCAAGTGTCACCTTTCCCCTGTCGAAGTGTGACCTTTCCCCTTGTCAACCGTGACCCATTTCCTCAGACTCCTGCCCCTCCTCCCGTCCTCCCTTATCCCTATGAAATCTATTCCGGCTATATCGGCTATATCGGCTATCCCTTATAATATATAATAATGTATCCCCTCAATTTATCGCTGATTTAAATCAACAAACCCGACAAAAAACCATGATTTCATGAAAAAACCTGTCCGATGTCTTGCGTATATGGCAAAAAGTGTATACCTTTGCACTCGCTTTCGGAAAAACGGCCACGAGGCCAGTTGAAGAGAGCGGTTCTTTGAAAGATTTACAATACAGACAAGTAGTACAAGAAGAGAAGCGGCGCCGCTTCCGCTGAGGGAGCAGGCGTCACGGGTACAATGATATACCAACCGTCCCCTGCCTTGATGCAGGGAGATAAGACTTTGAATACAGGTCAGCCTATTGCCGGTTTCGGAATCTTCCGGTGATCCCCTTCACCTTATATTATATATGGCGTTTCGGGGATATAAGACATTATACTGTGAAGAGTTTGATCCTGGCTCAGGATGAACGCTAGCTACAGGCTTAACACATGCAAGTCGCGGGGCAGCATGTCGGTTGCTTGCAACCGATGATGGCGACCGGCGCACGGGTGAGTAACGCGTATCCAACCTTCCCGCGGCCCGGGGATAGCCCGGTGAAAACCGGATTAATACCCGATGTTGTCCCATGAGGTCATCCGAGTGGGACGAAAGGATTTAGCGGCAGCGGATGGGGATGCGTCCGATTAGCTTGTTGGCGGGGTAACGGCCCACCAAGGCTACGATCGGTAGGGGTTCTGAGAGGAAGGTCCCCCACACTGGAACTGAGACACGGTC
>JAFTQG010000012.1 GCA_017462915.1 Prevotella sp.
TCGCTGTCTTGCTTCCCGTTCCGTCTCGACATAGCCCGCTATGCCTTCGACGAAATGGTTGCAATACAACGGAGATAAAAACGAAACGAAGTGAAATCTAATGACCGATTTGGGTTAAAATATGCCTGTTTATAGGATTTCTTGGATATAAAAGACCATTTGGTTGATATAAGTCAAAGGATTAAAGCAAGGATAATAAAAACTTTGCGTAATACTTGCAAGGTTCATGAAAAGTCAGTACCTTTGCACTCGCAATTGAGAAACAATGCAAAATGATGGCTCCTTAGCTCAACTGAATAGAGCATCTGACTACGGATCAGAAGGTTGCAGGTTTGAATCCTGCAGGAGTCACACCAAGAAGAGGAACAAATCATCTGATTGTTCCTCTTCTTTTTTATATCATGCCGTGCAGGTAGCCTTCGGTTTTGTTGACTTTATTCGATATGAAGGCTCACCCGATAAATATCATGTCTGCCGTTTTATATTGCTGATGGTGCTGCCCCAGCGAGACAGGGTGGAGGAGGATGCTGGTGGAGGGTGACACTTTACCGTGTGAAAGGTCACGTCTTGCCATGCAAAAGGTGACCTTGTTCTGCACGAAAGGTGACCCTCTGCAAACCGCAGTGACAGTGCATTCCTGAAAAAACAATAAAATATCGCTCCTTGATGTGTATTATTCGGGAAATAATACTACCTTTACCGCCGTTAACTAAAACAAGGAGAACACTATGTGCAAGAACGAAAGAATTATCCAATCGGCGATACTTGCAGCAAGTATCGTGATTCTGGGACTTTGTGTCAAGGGCGGTATAGACAACTTTGCAGAGAAAGACCGGACCGTTACCGTCAAGGGACTGGCCGAGAAGGAAGTGCCGGCAGACAAGGTGACATGGCCTATCCCTACAAAGGAGCTGGGCAACGACTTGCCGGAGCTCTACAGCCGCATCAATGCCACGACGGGCAAGGTGACGGCGTTTCTCAAGCAGAACGGCATAAAGGACAGCGAGATAAGTGTCAATGCCCCTGTTGTCATAGACCTCAATGCCGACCAATACAGAGTCAATACCAGCGGATACCGCTATAATGTCACGTCTGTAATCACCGTGACCTCCAACAATGTCAAGCTGGTGCGTGGCATAATGTCGCGTCAGGGTGAACTGCTGAAGCAGGGCGTCGCTGTCGTGGACGGCGGATACCAGAATGCTACGCGGTATGAGTATGTGGCATTCCAGAAGATGAAGCCCGAGATGATGCAGGAGGCCATAAAGAATGCGCGCCTCACGGCAGAGCAGTTTGCCGAGAACAGCAACAGCTCCATAGGCAAGATACATACTGCAGGCCAAGGCCAGTTCTCCATAGAAGACCGTGACGAGAATACGCCGTATATAAAGAAGGTACGTGTGGTGACTACCGTCACTTACGCTTTGGAGGACTGATTGCGGAGGCGGTGATATGTACAGAACAGCCAAATCTGACAAAAACAAGCTATATGAAGACAATTAGACTTATGGCCGCCATGATGCTTGCCTGCATGTCTCTGGACATCCAGGCACAGCCTGTCGCACAGCAGGCGGAAATTCATCCGTACATGAATATCGCGAGCGTGCATCCGTGGCAAGGCAAGAGAGTAGGGTATATAGGCGACTCCATCACAGACCCACGCAACGGCGGCGGGAAGATAAGGAAATATTGGCAGTTCCTGCAGGAATGGCTCGGTATAACGCCCTATGTTTATGGCGTGAGCGGACGCCAGTGGAATGACGTGGAGCGTCAGGCCACCTTGCTGAAGCAGGAGCACGGCGACGAGGTAGATGCCATATTGGTATTCATGGGAACAAATGATTTCAACCACGGTGTGCCTATCGGCGAATGGTTTGCCGAGGCTACGGAGCAGGTATATGCCGCACAAGGCAAGCCAAAACAGCTTGAGACGCGCCGCAAGCGTGAGCCTGTGATGGACGATGCCACTTTCCGCGGACGTATAAACAAAGGGATGGCCTCGTTGAAACGCCTGTTCCCAGACAAGCAGATAGTCCTTCTCACACCGCTCCACCGCTCGTCAGCACAGTTCAGCGACAAGAATGTGCAGCCTGCGGAGTGCTATCAGAACTGGTGCGGAGAGTATATCGATGCCTATATCCAGGCGGTTAAGGAAGCCGGAAACCTGTGGGGAGTGCCGGTGATAGACCTTAATGCCGTGAGCGGCCTCAATCCTATGGTGAAAGAGCAGGCAGTGTATTTCACAGACCCTGTCAAGGACCTTCTGCATCCTTCTACAAAGTGGCAGGAACGTATGGCACACACTCTTGTATATCAGCTTATGGCTCTGCCTGCCACATTCTGATTAAGGGATGATATTGCGCGTGCTATATAGGTAGCGGTATGCCGTATATCCGTTGACATGGGCTTATGAGGAGGGGTGAGAGAAAGTGTCTGAAAGGAGGCTGCCGATAGAATATTGATTTTGTTGTACCTGTCTTACAACAATGGAGAGTATAGAAACTGTATTTTGCGAGGAGACATACCATCAGCACCTATGGAAGATTTGCAGAAAATAATAAAAGGATTTCTTACTGTCCCCTAAGCATATTGACAGTAATAATAATGAACATAAGTCAAGACGGCGGAAAAGATTGTAAACGAACGTTACAAGTTTCTCGATCGCAATAAACTCAACGGAAGTTTCATTGATTACTTTAAGAAATATGTCGGGAAGAAGACCTTACGCTATGAGCATGCCTTCCTCAGTTTAGCTAGTTTAGGGGTGGCAAATGTACATTTGCCGCAATCACATTGGAACAGTGAAACAAGTTGCTGTAATACCTGCACACCACGCATCAGATAGTTCTCTTATATCTGAATCATAATCTTTTAAAGATCCGTATTACGAATAAAATTGTTGATTAGTTTATTAAAATTGTTTTCTAATTCTTTTACGCTTTCATTGTTCTCCAACAACATACAAAAATCTCCAAAATTTTTATATTTATATTCTATTGCACTAATAGGGAATGGTTTGTACTCTCCACAAGAAAGTTTCTTTATATTACCATAGGTCAAAGGTATTTGCTGTCTATTAAATATGAATCTTAACATCAGATAAAATGCCACAATTTCTTTTTTATTAAGAGGCTCTTTTAACAATTCTTTTGCAGATATTTCAGGTAAACTATAAAATTTTTTAAGTGAACCAAATCTTCGAATATATAAGTGCGAACCATGTTTTCCATATTTATCTATATCTTGTCCATTAGGTTTATGCCCCAATTTTTTCTCTAAATCCAAGTATTCGTTTATTAAATCAACATTTGTGACACTTCGGTCACAATTAGGAATATCACCACATTCCTTTTGCAGTTTAGTAAGTGGATATGTATGGAATTGATTATATGGCAAATGTGTATTAGCTTTTATGTCATTAGCTGTTGGCACTTTTCTTAATAAAGTCCTTATACGAATATATTCTTCCTTTATAATTTCTCGTGTTGGCGCACTACGCTTTAATCTTTCACCAATTTCATTTATAAATATAGTGTAGCCTCCATAAACTTTATTTATTTTATATCTGAGTGTTTTATCCAACTCGGATAACGTTGGAATATGACCGATTTTCTCTTTTATTTTATAAAATTCCTCTATTATATTATAATCGTGCGTTATAATATTCGCATTTTCTACATCTATAAAAGTGTCATCCAAAAGTGTTTTTATATCTTCTGATTTGAATAAATCATCAGCTTTCAATAACAATATAGAATTAGCTTTTGCTAAAGTATAAGCATTTTTAGTAAACCCAGAACTTGAAATTACAACACATTTTTTTGCTTCATATATGGTTTTAGCCCCAAGTATTTCCTGGACAGCACGCACCCCTTGCCGCTTTTCATGATTCTTACATTGAAAAACACATTTCATCTTGTTAAAATAAGCTTCTATATCAGCTCCATAATCACCTGAAATCGGAGTTTTTGATATATGTTGAAACCCCAATTCCCTTAATTTGCTTATACACTTTTCTTCAAACTTTATTCCTTTTTTCCACATAACTATATCAGAATAATATTTAAATTCTTAATTCAACCCGTTGGCGGAATTAAATTATTGTAATATTTATGTTTGAAAGTTGCACATGTTATTGATTTTCAACAATTTATTGGTATTAAAACTATTAAGTCCAAGTCACTGTATGCACAACCTATATACAAAGTTCGTTAAAATTCTTGAGATATGCAAGCAGTTTTCCAATAAATTTGTGAATGAGACAGTAAATATCCCACGTCGTGGTCCTGCTCCAAAATTCTCTGATTTGGAATTGTGGTATTGTCTCTTGCCGCAGAATCAGAAAGTATCGACAGTGAGAACTGGGTATTCGAGTCAAAGTTCAAAGAATACAAGGGTAAGATTCCCAACATGATATCACGCAGGCTATTCTGTGACCGCAGGAAAAGTACCGCAGGATTGTGTGAGAAAATCCTCAAATACTATGGCCATTGATGGTGGAGAGGATTTCTTTTTTGTGGTTTCCAAGTCTGTAGATGTCTGTCGGGCCGTAAGAGGTAAACAGTGCTGGATTGGACGTGCAGGAGAGTTCTCACAGGCAAATGATTTCGGATATTGTGCAGCACAGAACACGTATCATTTCGGTTACAAACTCCACGCTGTCTGCGGATTGAGCGGTGTTATACATTCTTATGACTTGTCAAAGGCAAGCGTAGACGACAGGAAATTCATTAAGGACGTAAAACTCGTTTATCATGATAGCAATATGTATGGCGACAAAGGATATATTGGCGAGGGAGATACAGCTTGATTTATTTGAGACCGCCTACAGACTGCTTGGGTGTCCATATCGGGGGCAATCAGAAAAACTGGAAGCTGGCATTAATGCTCTTTGCCAAAGCCCCCAAAAAAAGAATATAAACCACTTTCTCGCAACAGACAGGGCAATTTCATTATCAGAAGCCATGCAATAATGACAAACGACCTGTTTCCAGAATTATTGGCAAAATCAGCGCGCTGACCGTCTCATAATACGTCAATTACATTAGTAACAAACCGATAGGGAGGATTAAGTACGCACTAAGTTAATTCCGCCAACGGGTATTTTAAGTAATCCTGTAAGTTGGCGACATCGGCTGTCCGATAAACTTGAAAATGTAAAACTTACCCACAAGTTTTACTGGACACTAATAGTCAATAATAAAATAAAACAGCCACCATACAGACTTAATGCAAGTATGGTGGCTGTTTTGTTTGCGTGTTATTGTCTCTATTATTTATAAGGTCTTACCATTTCAGCTTGTCTATGCTGAACACTGGACCGTCTTTGCAGACGCAGACATTGCCCTCCTTGGTATCCTCTACGCAGCAGAGGCAGGCGCCGAGTCCGCAAGCCATCTTATTCTCGAGAGACACCTCGCAGTATGTATTTTTCTCCCTGGCGAGCCTTGCTACGGCGAGCATCATGGGCTTCGGTCCGCAGACGCTTATCTGGCAGAATGTCTGCCTGTCCCAGATGGAATGGTCTGTGACAAAGCCTTTCTCTCCCTCAGAGCCGTCTTCGGTGGTGACGTATACCTCGCCTATGGCGCGGAATCTGTCCAGCTCGAGGAGGTCTTTCCTTGACCGTGCGCCGAGCAGGAATACAGGTTTGCCTCCGTTTCTTCTTATGACATCTCCCGCATAGAGCAACGGCGCGACGCCTACGCCGCCGCCGACAAGGAGCACGGAGTAGGGGTCTTCCCCTCCTTTGTTGCAGTCGGGCGATACGGTGAAACCGTTGCCGAGAGGCAGCAGGATATTCATCGTGTCTCCCTCTCTCAGTGTGGCGAGAGACTTTGTGCCGTCGCCGACGAGAGCGATAAGCAGCCAGAACTCGTTTTTCTCATAGTCTACATAGTGTATGGAGATTGGGCGGCGCAGGAAGGTGGTCTTCGAGCCATCTATGCGCAGCTCCACAAACTGTCCCGGCTCCATGTCCGGCAGCGGTGCGCTGTCGGTAAGTCTTATGAGTATATATTTCTCGTTGATGCGTTCTACGCCTTTTACCGTGAGGTCTAACAAGTGTTTCTTTTTCATAGCACTCCTATTATTTCGTGAATATCCTTTATGCCGTGGTTGTCGAGCCAGAGGTCTATGCCGTCCTTTACCTTCTTTGTCACGGCAGGGTCAAGGAAGTTTGCCGTACCTATCTCTATAGCCGTTGCGCCTGCCATCAGGAACTCTATGGCATCCTCTGCCGTGGATATGCCTCCGAGCCCCACGACTGGTATGCTCACGGCCTTGCTCACCTGGTACACCATCCTGAGGGCGACAGGCTTTACGCATGGTCCTGACAGTCCTCCTGTGCCTATGGAGAGATTGAATTTTCGTCTCTCTATGTCTATGCTGGTGCCCATCAGCGTATTTATTAGCGACACGCTGTCTGCGCCTTCCGCTTCTACAGCCTTGGCTATGTCCACGATGCTTGTGACGTTAGGCGAGAGTTTCACTATAAGTGTCTTGCCGTATGCCTTCCTTACGGCCTTGACAACGCTCGCCGCACCTTCACAGGTAACGCCGAACGCCATGCCTCCATCCTTTACGTTTGGGCAGGAGATGTTCAGCTCTATGGCACGTATGTTCTCCAGTTGGCCTATGCGTGTCGCACACTCGGCGTAGTCTTCAGGCGACGAGCCGCTGACATTGACTATCATCTGTGTGTCGATGTCCTTGATTTCGGGATAGATATGCTCGCAGAAGTATTCCACGCCTTTGTTTTGCAGGCCTACGCAGTTGAGCATTCCCTGTGCCGTTTCCGCCATGCGCGGATAGTCGTTGCCTTGTCGCGGCTTGAGTGTCGTGCCTTTGACGATGATTCCTCCTATCTCGTCGAGAGGTACGAGGTCGGCAAATTCGAGGCCGTATCCGAATGTGCCGCTTGCTGTCATTACCGGATTCTTCAGTTCCAGATTGCCAATGTTGACGTTGAGTTTTGCCATTCTGTGATGCTTTTTCTTGTGTTTCTTGGGTAAGTTTGCCAACAAAATTACTAAAATAATCCTAATCTTCCAAAGAAAATCACTGAAAACTGACAATAATGTACGTTATTCCGCGTTTATCAGATATCTGTCGGGAAACGCTAAGACAACCTTTCCACAGACTATATAATTAGGAATAAAAAAAACTTATACTATGAATATACTGGCTATCCTTGCTTTCCTTCTGACGATACTTCTGCCGAGACCTATGTCTAAGGGGCAGGAGATTATTGTCAAGCACAAGGCATACACGCTCAGCTATAATAAATCGCGCAACACGCCCAACTGGGTGGCGTGGACTCTCACGGCCGCCCATGCCGACGGTCCGGTGCCGAGGGCACGCAAGTTTCTTGCCGACCCGCAGATACCGCGTCCATACCGTGTGGAATACTACGACTACAAGGAGTCGGGCTATGACCGTGGCCACATGTGTCCTGCCGCGGACAACAAATGGGATGTGCAGGCGATGAGGGAATGTTTCTACATGTCAAACATGTGTCCGCAAGACCCTTCCCTTAACTCCGGCGCGTGGGCAAGTCTGGAGAAGGTGTGCCGCGAATGGGCGAAGACGGAGGGCGAGATTCATATCGTCTGCGGCCCTGTATATAAGAAGAAAAAGCATGAACGCATAGGCATAGACCATGTGGTGGAGGTTCCGGACGGATTCTTCAAAGCCGTGCTCTCCCTGCGCAAGGGACATGAGAAGGCCATAGCGTTCTATTACGTCAATGACTCAAGGAAACAGCCGTACCGCCATGTCTGTACAGCTGTAGATAATATAGAGGCTCTTACAGGACTGGATCTCTTTGCCAGTCTTGACGATGCCCTTGAGGCGAGACTGGAGCGCCGGTGTAATATCAATGACTGGAAATGAGCGCGGCTTGGTACGGTTTTATATGGTTATACGGTTTTGCGGTTATGCGGAGGTTACTTCTCCTAAAACCAACAACCGACAACCGTAAAACCGTCTAACCGTCTAACCGCATAACCGTAAAAAACAACAACCTATGAAACACTTTCCACCATCAGAACTGCCGATAAATGCTGACGGCAGTGCATTTCATCTTCATCTGAAACCAGAGAATCTTGCAGACCGTGTGATACTTGTCGGAGACCCAGGTCGTGTAGCTACCGTTGCCGTGCATTTCGACTCTATAGAGGCGGAGGTAGAGAGCCGTGAGTTCCGCACTATCACTGGCATGTACAAAGGCAAGCGCATCACGGTGCAGTCTACAGGTATCGGCTGTGACAATATCGACATAACGGTCACAGAACTTGATGCTTTGGCAAACATTGACTTCTCCACACGCATGGAGCGCGAGCAGTTTCGCCAGCTGACACTGGTGCGCATAGGCACCTGCGGAGGTTTGCAGCCAGAGACACCTATCGGTACATTCATAGCATCAGCCAAGAGCATCGGCTTCGATGGCCTGCTCAATTACTATGCCGGTCGCGACGAAGTCTGCGACCTGGAGCTTGAGGAGGCCTTTGTGAAGCACATGAACTGGTATGCCAAGAAAGGTGCTCCTTATGTCGCTACAGCATGTCCTGAGCTTATAGACCAGATAGCCGGAGACGATATGGTGCGTGGCATAACGATAGCCTGCGGCGGATTTTACGGTCCGCAGGGACGGCAGATACGCCTCGGCATACAGGACCCGGATCAGAACGAGAAGGTGGAGGCTTTCCGTTACGGCGACCTGAAGGTCTGCAATTTCGAGATGGAGTCGTCAGCCCTCGCCGGACTGGCATCGCTCCTCGGACACCGCGCCATGACCTGCTGTATGGTCATCGCCAACCGCTATGCCAAGGAGATGAACACTCAGTACAAGAACAAGATTGACGACCTCATACGCCTTGTGCTTGAGAGGATATAAACGGTTTCGTGCGGTTTTACGGCTCTTTACGGTTAGGCGGTTTTACGGTTGTGCGGAGATAGCTTTCCATAAAACCATATAACCGCTTACCCGTAAAACCGCACACAAGCCTCCCGCTTGTCCTCTCTCTGTTTATTTCAAACAAATCATTTGTCTGTCAGGAGGTTCAGTACATCCTGATTCTCCATTATTACCAGTTCCCGTGGCAAAGTAATCAGTTTGAGACGTTCAAACCAGATTTTTGATGTGCCGTTTACATGACGGCGGGTGTGGCTGCTGACGATATAGTAGCTGGCAGTATATACATCCATCATCTCGAGAAACACCTTCTTTATACGGGAACATTTCTCGTTTATTGCATTGTCGAGAGGATTGACGAGATGGTCAACACTCTCTTCAATCTTCTGTTTGTCCATGCTGCGTGCCGTTGCTGTGTAATATCTCAGAAGCTCTTCACGATATTCGGCAAGTCTTTTGAACTCAATGCCTTTCGGATGTGCGAGAAACAACATGTATACCGCTTTGTGTACAGGCTGTATCTCCACCTCCCGGTTGTCGTAGTCTATGAGTATGAAGCGGTAGTCCCTTGTTATCTTCAGCCTGCTGAGCTTGCTTTTTGCCGCCTCTATGCGCAGTTCCTCCAGCACAGGTGTGCCGATGGCATGGAGCAGGAGGTCTGTCCTCCCCATGCTCCGCAGCTGGCTTACCAGTTGTGATAATTGTCTCGCAGTATTCTCTGGTGTAGTATCGGTTGTCATGCGCTTCTTTATTCGTCAACGTCTTGCAGATACCTGTTCAGCCATCGTTTCAGTCCTGTCAGTGGCGATGTGGTGTCCGGTTTCTTGCCACTGGTTTCGTCTCCATTCCCGTTAGGTTCAGGTTGTTCGTTTTCCTCCCCAATAAGTTCTTGCTGCCCATCTCCATTAATTTGAGGCTCTGGGGCTTTTGGTACGACGACCTCGAATGTCGGGACTTCCACGGGCTCCTCCAAAGGCTTTACTATAGGTTTGTACAGTTTTGCGATGGCATCTTCATAGTAGGCGTCGTCTTTAACCACTTCTTCGTCCTTTGGACTACTGTCATCCTCCATGCCGGTGGCAAGGATAGTCACTTTAGCATCCTCGCCCAATGTGTTGTCGGTCGATATGCCCCATATCACCTCTATATTAGGGTCAAGGAGGTCGAAGAAATCATCTATCTCCTGCATTTCCGGGACCATAATCGGCGTTTCTTCACTGGAATAGATATTGAACAGTATGCGTTGAGCCTTGGTTATGTCATTGCCGTAGAGCAGGGGAGAGTCAAGTGCGTTTTTGATAGCCCTCTCCACACGTTTCTCCCCGCTGGCTCTTCCCATTGCCATGATGGCTCCGCCGCCGTTGCGCGTGGTCGCCTCGACATCGCGGAAGTCAAGATCTATGCCGCCGTCACTGTTTACAGTTATCAGTTCGGCAATGCCCATGACAGCATCCTTGAGTATATTGTCGGCACGTGCAAACGATTCTTTCACGGAGATGTTGGAGTCGGCATAGACATCGCAGAGCCTCTCGTTGTTTATGATGAGCAGGGCGTCGACATTTTGACGCAGTTCCTCCACACCCTTCAGTGCCTTTATTATTTTCTGCTTCTTCTCAAAATAAAACGGCAGTGTCACCACACCTACAGTCAGAATCCCCATCTTTCGGGCAATCCCTGCCACGACAGGAGCTGCTCCCGTACCCGTTCCGCCACCTAAGCTGGCCGTTATGAAAGCCATCTTTGTGCCGTCGCTGAGCAACCGTTCTATGTCGTCTATGTTTTTCTCCGCCTCCGAACGTCCGATTTCAGGTATTCCTCCAGCACCGAGACCTTCACCCAGCATTATTTTCACCGGCACAGGCGACGGCGCGAGTGATTTACTATCCGTATTGCATACGGCAAGGGTCACGCCCGAAATCTGCTCGTTGTACATGTTGCGTACGGCATTACATCCGCCTCCGCCTACACCTATCACCTTTATGATGCTCTGCGACAGGTCTTTTACTGGTTCTCCGAAGTCTATGAGTCTGCTGTTGTTCCCTTCCATGAAAGTCTGAGTTTTATCGTTTTCGTGACAAAGGTAGTGAAAAAATGCGGAATCATGAAATTTCCGCAAGGCTTGTGATGTAATAAACATCTTAATTTCCATAAAAAAACAGTTATAAGTTTGCCTTCAAACGAAGGTTATGGCCTGTATATGAATACCCGAGGCGCACAAAAATGCGCCTCGGGTATTCATATATGTTATTGTACTGTTTTCCGTTTGTATACTTCTCGTATTATCACTGTCTCATGCTCAGGAGGAATTCTCTCAATACCTTGCATGCTACAGCTGTGGAGACGCCGGAGGTGTCGAGGGTGGGAGCGAGCTCGTTGATATCTGCGGCTACGATGTTGCAACGGCTGCATACGGTGTGTATGGCTTTGCGGAGCTCCTCGAATGTCACTCCTCCTGCTTCGGGTGTGCCCGTGCCGGGGAATACGGAAGGGTCAAGGACATCGAGATCTATCGTGAAGTAGACGGGTGTACCGTCGGCAAGCGCTTCTATCGCACAGCCTTTATGCTCTCCAGTGGTGTCTCCATGCGTAGGACCTGTGATGTCTTGGAGGGAAAAAGGGTGGAGATCGGTATGTCCTGCGCGTGCAAACTGCCATTCGGCGCGTTCTCCCGAGCGTATGCCGAACTGGTGTATCCTGCCGTCGCCCACGATGTCGTGGCAGCGGCGTATGACGCAGGCATGGGATAGCTGGACGCCGAGATAGTCATTGCGGAGGTCGGCGTGCGCGTCAAAGTGTATGATATGCACATCCGGGTATCGTTTTGCCACTTCGCGGAAAGCACCGAGAGTTACGAGATGCTCTCCGCCGAGCATCAGCGGAATCTTGCCGTCGTCGAGGATTTCCGCCGTATGGCGTGATATGGCGTCAAGAGCCATCTCTGCCGAGCCCATGGGGAGCTCAATGTCGCCTGAGTCGAAGACGGCGATGCCGTCGTATTTTCCCTCATCATTTGGGTCTATGAGGTCTCTGTCGAGATAAGGGGAGTAGGTCTCTATGCCGTAGCTCTCATGGCGCATGGCGGCAGATCCGAACCGCGCTCCCGGGCGATAGCTTGTCGTACTGTCGAAAGGTGCGCCGAAGAGCACCACCTTGGCTTCCTCATAGTCGGCATCGCAGCCGATGAATGTCTCTATGTTCTGTTTCATTTTCAGTCTCTTAGTGCTTGTTTATGTGTGTCGAAATGATGTGGAGGCATCAGTATTTGAACGACGAACCGCCGACGAACTCTCGCATGATGGATGTAGGAGGAATCTCCTTGTCGGAGACAGGCGTGAAGTAATGGATGAACTTCAACAGGCGGTGGGCCTCGGCATATTCGGGACAGTTCTTGGGTACGGAGCGCAGAATTGGCTCGGCGTGGTTGCGCAGGATGGCGAACTCGATGTTCAGTGCGGAGTTGAACATCACGTCGGCATTCTCCTGATAGGGGAATATCCACTTTTCCTCTGCCGCGCAGACGTTAGGCCACTGCTTTATGGTCTCTCGTGCGGAGAATGCCCCCTTGTTGTAGTCGCGTATGATACGGCGCAGGAGGCGGTTGTCGCGAGTAGGAATCCAGTTGTGGTCGTCAAGGGAGACATTGGTCAGCGCCGAGGTATATATCTTGTACTTGTTGCTGTCGGGGATATTCTCCGTAAGCCTCGGGTTGAGAGCGTGGATGCCTTCTATGATGAGGATATGCTTGTCCTTTATGCGGAGCTTCTTGCCGTTCCACTCGCGCATACCTGTCGTGAAATTGTACTCCGGGACTTCGACCTCCTTGCCCTCAAGGAGCTGTACTAGATGGTTTCCGAGGAGTTTGTGGTCGACCGTCTCGAAATTGTCGAAGTCATACTGTCCGTTGGGCAGCAGAGGAGTGTCGGCACGGTTTACGAAATAGTCGTCTGTGGAGAAGGATATCGGGCGCAGTCCACATGCCAGCAGCTGTATGGAGAGACGCTTGCAGAATGTCGTCTTTCCCGAGCTCGAAGGACCTGTGATGAGCACAACTTTCAGCTCCTGCTCCCTGTATCTCAGCTCTATCTCCTCAGCAATCTTGACAATCTTCTTCTCCTGAAGAGCCTCGGAGACCTGTATCAGTTCCGGAGCCCTGCCGTTCTGGCAAGCCTTGTTGACATCGCCGACATTGGAGAGGTGCATTATGACATTCCATCTCACCTGCTCCTTGTAGACATCGAAAGTCATGGGCTGCGGCGTCATCTCCGCCAGCTGTCCGGGATTCTCCTTGTCGGGGACGCGCAGCAGCATTCCCTCGCCGTAAGGCTCGAGGCCGAACACCTTCAGGTATCCTGCTGAAGGAACCAGCGAACCGTAGTAGTAGTCTACCGTGTCTCCGAGAGTGTAATAGTCGGTATATACCTTCTCGGACGTCTCCAGAAGCCTGACCTTGTCTATGAATCCGCGCTCCTTGAAGATGCGGATAGCTTCCTCCGTAGGAGCCTCGTTGCGTCGGAACGGCATGTCGAGGTCGATGATTTCCTGCATACGCTGACGCACTCTCTCCACCTCCTCGCCGGTAAGTCCGCGCTTGTTCTCAGGGCTGTTGGCGGTGATGTTCTTGAAGTTCCTGACGAAATTGCAGTAGTAACCCCTTGACAGCGGATGCTCTATGAAGAGCTTGCAGCCGGGGAATACATCCTGTGCCGCCTTGTAGAGCACGAAGCACAGGGAGCGGATATAGGCACGCATACCGCTGGGGTTGCGTATGTCCACAAACTCCACGTCACGGTTCTGCCAAAGCCTGAACTTCAGCCCCTGCGAGGTGTTGTTGACCTTGGCGGAGACTAAGGGATACTTGAAGTCGAGTCCGAACTCCGGGAATATCTCGAGGAGCGAACTGCCTTCAGGGAAACTCTTTGTCTGATTGTTGTTCGTACAGCGTATTTGCAGCATTTCTTTCAGTGGATTATTAATATTTTATGCAAAGTTACAAATAATTCCGAAATATTTTGTAATTTTGCAACAAATTTGTATAAATCATAACGAAAAATGACACAGTTGTTTAAGCGGCATCTGCCGGATATATTAGTGGTGCTGGCGTTTGTCGTCGTATCATTTGCATATTTTTTTCCTGCCGATACAGAGGGAAGGATACTGTACCGCCACGACTCCTCCGCGGGCCGCGGTGCAGGAGTGGAGGTCTCTGAGTACCGTGAGAGGACGGGAGAGGTGTCCCGCTGGACCAACTCCGTGTTCTCGGGCATGCCTACATACCAGTCTGCACCGTCATACGACAGCCAGAAGCCGCTTAATGCCGTGGCAGACGCGTTCCATCTCTGGCTTCCGGAGAATGTCTGGTACTTGTTTGCCTACCTTTTCGGCTTCTACATCATGCTCCGCGCCTTTGACTTCAAATGGCATCTTGCGGCGCTCGGCTCCGTCATCTGGGCCTTCTCAAGTTATTTCCTCATCATCATTGCTGCCGGCCATATATGGAAAGTCATGGCCTTGGCCTACCTGCCTCCGATGATAGGAGGCGTGGCTCTGACATACAGGGGCAAGTACCTTTGGGGCTTCATAGTCACGGCGATATTCGCCGGTCTTGAGGTTTTGGCAAACCATGTGCAGATGACATACTACTACTGCTTCATCATACTCTTCATGGTTATCGCCTATTTTGTCGAGGCTGTCAGGGAGAAGAGACTGCTCCATTTCGCGAAAGCCTCGGCGATATGTGCCTGTGCGGCTCTTGCGGGAATACTCATGAATGTCTCAAACCTCTATCATACATGGGAATACCAGAACGAGTCGATGCGCGGAAAGAGCGAACTGGTGAAGGAGAACACCGCAAACCAGACGTCTTCCGGCCTTGACCGCGACTATATAACGCAGTGGAGCTACGGCATAGACGAGACATGGACATTGCTCGTGCCTAACACAAAGGGCGGCTCGTCTATGGAGGCCGTGGCGGCAAACGACGTGGCAATGGCTCATGCCGATAACGAATATGTGGGCATATACCAGCAGATGGGGCAATACTGGGGCGAGCAACCCGGCACATCGGGTCCTGTATATGTCGGCGCGTTCGTGCTTCTGCTCTTTGTCCTCGGACTGATGGTCGTGAAAGGTCCTATGAAATGGGCTCTCCTCGCTGTCACAATACTGTCTGTGATGCTCTCGTGGGGCAGGAATTTCATGCCGCTTACGGACTTTTTCATAGACTATGTGCCTATGTACGCCAAGTTCCGCACAGTGGCGTCGATACTTGTCATAGCCGAGTTTACCATCCCTCTCCTTGCCATAATGGCACTGGCGAAGGTCGTGGAAGCCCCTAGTCCGGAGAAAGGCAAGGACTTGATGATGAAGAAGATAGGCATAAGTTATGCGCTGACAGCAGGAATATGCGTCCTGTTTGCCCTCATGCCGACACTCTTCTTCTCTGATTTCGTGTCGCAGAACGAGCTGAGGATGCTCGGCCAGATACCGCAGGAACAGCTCAATCCGTTGCTCTCTAACCTCCGCGAGATGCGTCAGGCGGTCTTCGCTGCCGACTGCTGGCGTTCGTTCTGGGTGATTACTGTCGGCGCGGCATTGCTCGTGGCGATGCGTATGCGTAAGCTCAAGCCTGCCTATGCCGTTGTGGCAATGGCTCTGCTCTGTCTCTTCGACCTGTGGCAGGTGGACAAACGCTACCTTAACGACGGCATGTTTGTCAATGCCGAGCAGCGCACGGCGCCACAGCCTATGACGCAGACGGACATGGAGATACTGAAGGACAAGTCGCTGGACTACCGTGTGCTCAACATGGCATCCAATACATTCAACGAGAACGAGACGAGCTACTACCATAAGTCTATCGGCGGATACCATGCGGCCAAGCTGCGCCGCTATCAGGAGCTTATAGAGAAGTATATCGCCCCTGAGATGCAGAGGACGATGTCCACAATAGTTGAGGCGCAGGGTGATATGGCTGGATTCGGAAAGGATGTCTGTCCGGTGCTCAATATGCTGAATACCAAATATTTCATCCTTCCTCTTCAGGGTGGCGAGACAATACCTGTGCAGAACCCTAACGCCTATGGCAACGCATGGTATGTGGACGAAATAGTGTATGCCGCCAATGCAAATGAGGAGCTTGACGGCATGGCAAAGCTGGATCTGCGCCGTCAGGCGATAGCCGACAGTAAGTTTAAGGCACAGCTCTCACAGTCTGTAAAGCAGGACTCTGCCTCATCGGTGACGATGACGAAATACGCTCCGAACCATCTGGAGTATGACGCTGAGTCAAGCCGCGGAGGTGTGATAGTCTTCTCGGAGATATACTATCCGGGCTGGACCTGCACCGTAGACGGACAGCCGACGGAGATAGGCCGTGTGGATTATGTGCTCCGCGCCGTCAATGTCAAGGCAGGAAAGCACAAGATTGTGCTGGATTTCCATCCGCAGACTGTAAAGACGACAGAGACCGTGGCGTACATCACCTTGGGACTGCTGGCGCTTTGCCTTGTGATAGTCATCATTCTTTATTTCAGACGGAAGAGATGAACTTCGGAAAGAGAAACGAGGAATACCGACGGGAGGAGCTTCTCAGGGCCATCGAGCACGCCTTGGAGAAACTGTCTCTGAGCGAGCTTGAGGCCATAGAGTATGACCTCCTCACCAAAGGCTATATGGACTGACTTTGTTGTTCGGTTGTTTGGTTGTTTAGTGGATTGGTGGTTTAGTGGTTTAGTGGATTAGTTGATAGAGTATATTCCGGCTATTCTCTCTATTCCGGCTATCACCCATCAACAGGGCAACTACCTCAGCCAGCCTACGTGGCAAAGATATATGTGACGGAAGGTCACGGTTCGGCATGTAAAGTGTCACCTTTTACCTTGCTGAAGGTGACCTTTTGCCCGTCAAAGGGTGACCCTCCACAAGATGCTGTCATACCGAAGACCATACGGAGGGTCTCGCCAATAATGTAGGGACGCAACGCTCTGCGTCCGTAAACGGTGTGAAACGCCTGGCATGTCAGGCGACATTACAGGCTATACGGCACTATCCACACAGCAGCCATACACCTGCCGCAGGAAAAGCGGACGGCAGGGCGATACATAACTGATTTCAAATAGGATTACTTTTATAACGGTAAGAAGGAGTGACAAATGCAACAGACAGCAATTCTACTACTGCACTGCCCTGACAAGCTGGGCATCATCACGGAGATAACCAAGTTTATCACGGACAATAACGGCAATATCGTCTACCTCGATCAGTATGTCGACAAGGTAGACGGACGGTTCTTCATGCGTGTCGAGTGGGACCTTGAGAAGTTTGCCATCCCGGCAGAGAAGCTCTCGGAATATATCGAGACGCTCTACGGACAGCGGTACAATATGCAGTTCCATATATACTTCAACTACGAAAAGCCACGCATGGCACTGTTTGTCAGCAAGATGTCCCATTGCCTTTATGACCTCCTCGCACGCTATAAGGCAGGAGAGCTTGATGTGGAGATACCGTGCATCGTCTCCAACCACGAGGATCTGCGCTATGTCGCGGAGCAGTTTGATATACCGTATTACGTATGGTCGATAAAGAAAGACTGGTCCAACAAGCAGGAAGTGGAGCGCGCGGAGATGGAACTGATGCGCGAGAAGGGCATCACCTTTATCGTGCTGGCACGCTACATGCAGATTATCTCCGAGGAGATGATACAGCAGTATCCGAATAAGATAATCAATATCCATCATTCTTTCCTTCCGGCGTTTATCGGCGCAAGACCTTATCATCAGGCATATCAGAGGGGCGTGAAGATTGTCGGTGCGACAAGCCATTATGTTACATCGGAACTTGACGCAGGACCTATCATCGAGCAGGATGTCGTGCGCATAACTCATAAGGATACTCCTGAGACACTCGTCCTGAAAGGAAAGGATTTGGAGAAGATTGTCCTCTCCCGTGCCGTGAAGAAGCATATCGAGCATAAGATACTTACCTGTCATAACAAGACGATAATATTCAGTTAACGGCTTGGTGCGGTTGTACGGTAGAACGGTTATACGGTCTTGCGGTTACGGTTCCGTATAAGGACACGGACTCAACCCAAGACTAACAACCGCATAACCGCATAACCGTAATACCGCATAACCGTATTCAACTGCCCGTGTTTGTAAAGAAATCATAATTATTTGATTTCTGGTACTTGATTTCTGATAAAAAGTATTAACTTTGCAATGATAAGTGTTTGAACGTGTGGGAGCGGAATGCCCAGCTTTCTGCGTCAGACGTGATAACAGCCGAATAGAACAAATATAACTGTCTGCTGAACAATGGAGAACAATACTGTACAGGAAGGAAAACACGTCGTGGAGGTACGGCCGGAAATTCTTGAATGCGATGTCGTCCGTTTCCAGAACAACAAGGAGAAATGGGTGGCTTTCGTCGGACTTCTTGACGGTCATCCCTATGAGATATTCACAGGGCTGCAGGACGATGAAGAGGGTATTGTGCTTCCCAAAAGTGTGGAAAACGGAAAGATAATCAAGTGTGTCAATGCTGACGGCACAAAGAGATACGACTTCCAGTTTGAGAACAAGCGCGGCTACAAGACGACCGTCGAGGGGCTTTCGGAGAAGTTCAATCCTGAATACTGGAACTATGCCAAGCTGATTTCAGGTGTCCTCCGCTATGGTATGCCTATAGCGCATGTCGTGAAACTTGTCTCTTCTATGGAGATGAATACCGACAGCATCAACAACTGGGCGGCAGGCGTGGAACGGGCATTGAAGAAATATATACCACAGGATGAGTGATTCCCTGAACGGCAGTGAAGGCTAATACATACGTACATATCGACGGAATGCGGTTGCATTCATATCACGGCGTGCTGGAGCAGGAACGCAGTGTCGGCAACGAATACCTTATTAATATAAAGGTGGGGTATCCATGGATGCAGGCCACGGCGACTGACGATGTCTGCGATACGTTGAACTATGCCTCTCTTGCAGAAATCGTCAAGGAACAGATGGCAATTCCCTCTGCTCTTCTTGAGCATGTTGCCGGCAGAATAGCCGGCAGGATAAGGGAAATGTTTCCCCAATGCACGTCGATAGACCTCCATATCACCAAGGTTGCTCCACCCATGGAATGTGACTGTGATGGCGCCGGTGTGCGACTTGTGCTGACGGAGTGTAGTGGATTAGATGTTTAGCCATTTAGTTGATAGCGCGGCTAAACCGTCAGATAATCAGACAACTATGCAATCAAAGCACACCCACAACCAATAATCAAACGACCAAACCACCAATCGTGAGACAACGAATACTCAATATGGCATTTCTCTTTCTTGTTGCCGTAGCTTCAATGGCAGCAGGCAAGAAATATGTGCTGGTGATTGACGCCGGCCATGGTGGCCGTGATGCAGGTGCGGTAGGCTCTTTTTCCAAGGAAAAGGATATAAATCTCAAG
The DNA here is from genome assembly GCA_017462915.1 of Prevotella sp. Lineage (GTDB taxonomy): Bacteria > Bacteroidota > Bacteroidia > Bacteroidales > Bacteroidaceae > Prevotella. The sequence continues at coordinate 19,370 of JAFTQG010000012.1, forward strand.
GTGGCACTGCGCTTCGGCAGATATGTCGAGAATAATTGTCCAGATGTGAAGGTCATATATACAAGGAAAAAGGATGTGTTCCTTGAACTTTACGAGCGTGCGGACATAGCCAACAAGAATCATGCTGACGTGTTCGTCTCCATACATACCAATGCCTTGCCACGCGGACATATAGGCCGAGGAGTGGAGACTTACTCCATGACATTGCGCCGCTCTGAGGAAAAACTCTCGGCGGCGATGCGCGAGAACTCGGTGATAACATACGAGGAGGGATACCAGGAACGGTATGCAGGATATGACTCAAGGTCTGATGAGTCGGCGATAATGTTCGAGTATATCCACGATGAGAATATGGCGAAGAGCGTGGAACTGTCAAAGTGTATACAGAAAAGCCTGTGTTCGGCAGCCAACAGACCAAATAAGGGCGTTAAACAGGACAACTTCCATGTGCTCAGAAGGACCTCTATGCCGGCATGTCTTGTGGAACTTGGCTTCATTTCCACTCCCGACGAAGAGCGTCTGCTGAATGATGAGGCTGCGATAGACAGGATGGGATACGGCATATATGTCGGTTTCGTGAAATATATGGACAAGAATGCCGTCGTCACTCCATATAAAGCCGATGACGAGATGCATATAGCGTTGCCGACAGTGACTCCTCCAAAGGAAGCCTCTAAGAAGGCAAGAAATTCAAAGTCGGCAGTCTGTGAAGAGGTGAGGGTAAAGGATACAGCCGAGAAAACTGTCTCAACCGCGTCGGGAAAGGCCTCGGAAAACTCAGGAAAACTGACATATAAGGTGCAGTTCATGACCAGTGCGACTGTCTTGAAAGAGGGCGCAAGTCCTTTCAAGGGCGTGACGGGAGCGGAACATTATAAAGATGGCGGCCTGTATAAATACACAATAGGCAACTGCGACACACCGTCTGAGGCGGCAAAGCTGAAGCGTGAGATAGCGGACAAGTTCCCTGATGCTTTCGTGATAAAGTTCCAGAATGGACAGCGTGTGAGATAATTCAACGAAGACATAAACTTAGAAACAGATATATGAATAAATATTTTACCAAAGAGGTGCGCATAGCGCTGACAGTATTAGCAGGAATTGTGGTTCTTTTTGTAGGCATGAATTTCCTGAAAGGCATCATGTTGTTCTCGGATGATTATTCGTATAAAGTGCAGATTACCGATGCCAACGGACTCACACAGTCCAATCCTGTCTATGCCAACGGCGTGAAAGTCGGCGTAGTACGTGATATCATAGCCGATTTTTCCGATATGACAAAGGGCGTTACTGTGACTATCGATGTCGACAAGCGTATGCGCATACCGGAAGGAACGGTAGCCGAGGTGGATGCCGACCTCATGGGAAACCTGAAGATGAACCTTATCTTGACATCTTCGCCAAGGACTGTCGAGCCAGGCGGGACAATCGCTGGCCGCGGAGCTGACGGCGTAATGAACAAGGTAGCGGACATGGTGCCTTATTTCGAGAAGATGCTTCCTAAGCTGGACTCTATAATGACAAGCATCAACACGTTGCTGGCCGACCCGGCGATGGTTGCCATCCTGCATAATACCGAGGCGACAACGGCTAATCTGCGTACATCGACGGCTGAGCTGAACACCATGCTTGCACAGATGAACAGACAGGTCCCGGGCCTGTTGCAGAAGGCGGACAGGACCATGGCCAATACGGAACAGCTTACGGGAAACCTTGCAAAGATTGATGTCGCTTCTACAATGGCGAGTGTTGACGCCACGCTGAAGAACTGTGAGGAGTTGACACACAAGCTGAATTCCAATGACGGCACAATAGGAAAGTTTCTTAATGACCCTTCTTTATATAATAATCTTAATGCCACTATGCGTAATGCAGACTCTCTTATGATAGACCTCAAGGCTCATCCTAAGCGTTACGTACATTTCTCAATATTCGGAAAGAAGGATAAATGATGTTTTTCTCCCAACGCTCTGTCGTGTAGTAGGGTGGAGTGGGTATAATAGAAAGGTATAATAGTGGCAGATTATAAGCAACTTTGGAAAGATGTGCTGAAGCGCATCCAGGCAGATTTGTCTGCAGAAGGTAAGGAGGATGAGTTCAACAAATGGTTCTCTCCCATTACGTTCGAGTCGTTTGACACACATACGCATCAGCTGATTCTGTGTGTCCCGGGACGAGCGTACACGGATTACATAGAGAAGAACCATCTCCGTGTCTTTGCCAGAGCCCTCATCGCGGCATACGGCAAGGGCGTGAAGCTGAACTATAGAATCGTTGTCGTCAAGGATGAGACTGTCGTCGAGGAGACCGATACGGAGATTGTTGCGCCGCGCAGCAATGCTTCACAGAAGCAGCCCAGCCTTCCTGATATCGATCCGCAACTGACACCAAGTCTCAACTTCAAGAATTTCATAGAAGGTGAGTCGAACAAGCTGTCACGTTCTGTAGGACAGAGCATTGCGGAGCATCCCAAGAGTTCCAAGTTCAATCCGTTCTTTATCTTCGGTCCTTCCGGATGTGGAAAGACCCACTTGATTACGGCGATAGGTCTGCGTGCCAAGGAGCTGTATCCTAACCTCCGTGTGCTTTACGTCTCCGCCCGCACCTTCCGTCAGCAATATACAAGTGCCGTGACGGATAACAAGGTGAATGATTTCATCGCGTTTTATCAGACCCTTGACATGCTCATCGTGGATGACATACAGGAGTGGTCCTCGCAGGAGAAAACGCAGGATACGTTCTTCCATATCTTCGACTACCTGTTCCGCAGAGGCAAGAGGATTATCCTTGCTTCCGACCGCTCTCCTGCACAGTTGAGAGGTATGCATGAGCGACTCATCACGCGTTTTGTCTGTGGCACGACATGTGAACTGATGAAACCGAATATGCAGTTGTGTGTTGACATCCTGAAAAACAAGATAGCGCGTGACGGCCTTGTACCTCTGTTTCCGGAGGAGGTCATCATGTATATCGCGACAACGGTCAACGGCAGTGTAAGAGACCTACAAGGCATCATCAATTCGCTCATGGTCTACAGCATCGCCGGCAGTACAGAGATAGACTTGCCGTTGGCGGAGAAGATAGTGAAGCGTATCGTCTCCTTTGCAGAAGATACTCCAGTCACGCTTGACAACATTGTAGACAGTGTCTGCCTGATATGCAGTGTCACTCCTCAGGACATCAACAGCAAGTCAAGGAAGAAGGACATCACCGAGGCGCGCCAGATAGTGATGTATCTTGCACAGACCATGACAAACATGCCTGCCACGCGAATAGGCAGACTTGTCGGCGGAAGAGACCATTCAACTGTGGCTCATTCCTGCAAGAAGGTGAAGGCAGAGCTGGAGAAGAATAAGCAGTTGCGCCAGCTCGTCAATAAGATAAAGAAGGAAATCAAGGACAGCACGGCGAAGTAGTATGGTCGTGCGGTTATGCGGTTATGCGGTTGAGCTTTGCTCGAAGTTCCTTCCGCTCGACAGTCAGAAAGCAGGCTTTCGACTGTTCTCGCTTAATCGGAACTTTGTACGGAGATTACTTTTACTGATACACACCTCATAACTTACACTCATAACCCATAACTCACACCCCTGAAACTGTCATTCGCAACACTGAAACAATCCGGATAAAGAGGCGGAGATTAACATCTCACATTCTTTATCCGGATTGTCTGTTATATGTGGCGTGCTCAAATGATGTCAGCGCATTGTCGTATGATACAGCCAAACGCTGTACATCCCATGGGCATGATGTCTACAATCTTTTCAACATCATACGATGCCCTGTGCCATCATTGCATTGGCAACCTTCATGAAGCCTGCAATGTTCGCTCCCTTGACATAGTCTATGTAGCCGTTTTCCTGCTTGCCGTACTTCACGCACTGCTCATGGATGGAGTGCATGATATGGTGCAGTTTCTCGTCCACCTCAGCCTCAGTCCATGACAGGCGCATGGCGTTCTGTGTCATCTCAAGTCCTGACGTCGCCACGCCACCTGCATTGACAGCCTTGCCTGGTGCGAAGAGCATCTCAGCCTCAATGAACTTGTCTACAGCCTCTGCCGTGCAACCCATGTTACTTACCTCGGCTATGCACAAAGGCTTGTTTGCCAAGAGCATGTCGGCATCTTCACCGCTCACCTCGTTCTGTGTAGCGCATGGCAGGGCAATGTCGCATTTCTGTTCCCACGGACGTTTTCCAGGGAAGAATGTCGCTCCAGGGAACTCTTCCGCGTATGGTGCGCAGACATCATTTCCACTGGCACGCAACTCCAGCATATAGTCAATCTTCTCTCCACTGATGCCGTCAGGGTCATAGATATAACCGTCAGGACCAGAGATTGTTATGACCTTCGCGCCAAGCTCCGTGGCCTTTGTCGCAGCGCCCCATGCAACATTGCCGAAACCGCTGATAGCTACAGTCTTGCCCTTGATGTCGATGCCGTGTGTCTGGAGCATCTCGTTGACAAAATACAGTGCACCGAAGCCAGTTGCCTCAGGACGTATGCGGCTTCCTCCCCAGTCAAGACCCTTGCCGGTGAGGACACCGTTCCACTTGTGGGTGAGCTTCTTGTACATGCCGAAGAGATAGCCAATCTCCCTTGCACCCACGCCGATGTCGCCTGCCGGGACATCCTCTTCCGGTCCGATGACCTTCACAAGTTCGGTCATGAACGACTGGCAGAAGCGCATCACCTCATTGTCTGAACGTCCGCGGATAGAGAAGTCGCTGCCGCCCTTGCCGCCACCCATAGGCAGGGTAGTGAGGGAATTCTTGAAAGTCTGCTCGAAGCCAAGGAACTTGAGTATGGAAAGATTGACAGACGGATGGAATCTCAGTCCGCCTTTGTAAGGACCGATGGCACTGTTGAACTGCACACGGTATCCGAGGTTCACATGCACCTCCCCGTTGTCGTCCACCCATGGCACACGGAAGGTGATGACACGTTCCGGCTCGACGATACGCTCTATGATTTTTGCGTGTTCAAACTCAGGATGCTGGTTATACACATCCTTTACCGAATTCAGCACTTCACGCACAGCTTGCAAGTATTCCAGTTCACCCGGATGCTTCTGCTCCAGCTGTTGCATTATTTTCTGTACATCCATAGTAAATAGTTTTTTTAGATTAGGTTCTGTGTTTTAGTTTTCAAAGGCAAAAATACTGCTTTTTATTGTAATGACCAAATAAAACGGCAGGAAAAATCCCGTCTGTTATCCTTTATTTGATTTTATAAAGAGTTTTCAAGTGTTCTGTTTATCATAATGGGAAAAATAGCCTCAGATTCCACTTTTTTGCCGGTGAAGCGAAACGGGAGATGTTCTGCCAGATAGTGGGAAATAAGGCGAATGGTGACCCTTCGCTATACAAACCGTAAGAGAAGGGCTGTGAAAGGTCGTGGTTTGCGACGTGAAAGGTGACACTTTGCCACGCCAAAGGTGACCTTTTATCACGTGAAAGGTGACCCTTCACCGCCTTTTCTGACGGCAAAGAAATTCATGTTTTTCCCAACATTCTGAACAGCAGATGCTTATCAGAAATGGGAATCTATGCGATTTCTGAAGCTGTTCCCGTCTCTCTCGCATTTTTCTGAAAATATAACAAGGAATGATGCCGTGAGTTTTCTTAAAATAAAACATTACACCGATGTATTTTCAAGACATTTTCGCCAAATAGAATGGTCGCCAAGCGTCTCGTTTCCAATAAATTTGTCGTCTTTGAAGAAAAAAGTCTGGAAATGTTGCGTATTCTCAAAATAATTATTAACTTTGCCAATGCTTCGGGGAGAAATCCGGAGTTGCATTAAGGCATTTAAGCTTTTAGTTCTCAACTTCTAAATCGCCAATTCAAGAAACCGAGGAACAAACAGCGAAGAGTGCCCCATTGCTGTATTCGTATATGTTTGTGCAGAGATTCACTGCCCATTACCATACACGATATGGCGTAGGGGGTGGTTTGTTTTCTTCCGTTCTTTCGGTGTAAGTGTTTGGCGATACTTGAAGTTGGAGAACGTAAGTAAGAATCATACTCCGCGCCTTTTTTGCATACTAAAGTATTACTGTAAGTTTGGCGAGTGGCTTACACCCTAACAACCATTATGTATGATGAAATGTTTTAATCTGAAATGTTCATTTGTACTGTTTCTGTTCCTTGTATGTGCATCGCAACTATGGGCGCATGACTGTCAAATTGACGGTATCTTTTACAATTTGAACAAACAAACACAGACGGCTGAGGTCACATACAAGGAAAGGCCATACTCTTATTACGGTGAGGTGCATATTCCGGATAAGATTACATTCAACGGGATGGACTATACTGTCACGTGTATTGGCGACAGTGCATTTTGTGGGTGCGTCCAGGTAAAGGTCACTATCCCGGAAAGCGTGACGAAAATTGGTGATTATGCCTTTAGTAAAATACAATTGTCAGAGATAGAATTTCCACAATCGATACAGGAAATGGGTGAATATGTTTTTGCCAGATGCTGGCTATATTCGGTCACTCTGCCACGAAACATCACACGTATAGAAAGGGGGTCTTTCTATAAATGTAATAATTTGGAAGAGGTTAATATTCCAGATGGTGTAAAGTTTATCGGAGACAGTACATTTTGTGACAGTAAGAATCTCTGCGACATCAATATCCCGAATGCTGTTGAGAGCATTGGCAATTACGCCTTTTCTGGTTGCGAAAGTCTCACCGACATCAATATCCCGAGTTCTGTCGAGAGTATTGGCAGTCATGCTTTTCGTAACTGTCTGCGTCTGAGAAAAATAGCTCTTCCAAATTCCGTCAGATATCTTGGTGAGTATGCGTTTTATAATTGTGGAAGTTTGGAGACAATAGCTATGTCAAATAATATACAGAGTATAGGAAAGTGTACTTTTACTTATTGTGGAAGCCTGCAAACAATAAACATTCCAGGAGCGGCAACAAGTGTTGGGCAATACGCCTTCAGCCAATGTAGCCAGTTGCAAGAGGTGCGTATCTTGGAAGGCGTGCAGACAATCGACAGATTTGCGTTTAATGATTGTCGCAAGCTCTCCACGGTAATATTTCCCTGTACGATGACAAAGATAGAGGACTATGCTTTTGAAGGCTGTAATGCCCTATCTCAGATCTATTGCTATTCTGCAATTCCGCCAGAGATTGGGTATCATACTGTAAAACAAACTGATGTTGGTCTTGGCAGTGGTGGATTTATGGTAAAGGCTCCAAGAAAATATGTAGAGGGACTTGTTAGTGTTTCAGAAACCTTTACCGAACCAACAGTAAAGACAGGAGTGCTTAATGTGCCTTACGGTTCGATTGAATCCTACCGCAATGCAGACTTTTGGCATAATTTCGTGAATATTACCGGTTTTGATACATCTCAGTCTCTGCCTGTCAATGCCGTCATTATGCCAAATAGCGTGGAGATGAAAATCTATGACATTAACGGCGTACAGCAGGATGCTCCTAAGCGCGGACTGAATATTATTAACGGAAGGAAAGTCTTGGTTGAGTGACAGCAAGACATTCGTTTTTGATAATACGTCCAAACAGACGGTGTGCTATTGATGCATAATCACCATAGTGGTGACTGCTGCTGCCATGTAGTTTTTCACCACAGACGTATGCATACGCCATATAATAAAAGGTCGGACTTATTGAGAAAGCCCGGCCTTTTATTGTGAATATTGACTCCCGTGATGATAAGCACCATTTGTCAGGCAGACACCATCCGCCTGCGCCATGCATAGTATCCATAGACTGCGATGACAGTGTAGATGGCATACAGCAATGCGCGTGCGTATATACCTTTATATATATAAAGGGCGGAGGAGATGGCATCCACCACGAGCCATACCCACCATTGCTCGATATATTTGCGTGAGAGCATCCACAGGCCTGTGATGGAGAGAGCTGTGGTGAAGGCGTCGAGTATCGGCACATTGCTGTCTGTGCAAAAGTGGAGAAACGCCCATAGCGCAGCCCACAACACGGCTGTCAGCGGCAGAAGCACCGCCATTACGGATATCGGCGTATGGGTGATGGTTAAGGCTTTGGCGGCCTTCCCGTCCTGCTGTTGCGACGCAACGCCGTTTCCTGCACGTCGTTTTCTCCATGAGCAGAAGCCGTATATGGCAGCAAGGAAGTAGTAGAACTCCATGCCGCAGTCGGCATACAGCCCTGCACGGTAGAGCACAATGGTATATATGACGGGCATTATTGCACCGATAATCCACATCAGGATGTTCTCTTTAAGTTCGAGATACAGATAAAGCAGCCCCAGAACCGTGCCGAGCACATCCATCCAGTTGGTAGCCAGATATTCTGTCATCGCTTTTTAGAATCTCAATGTGATGTTGCCCATTACGGTGAATCCTGCCATAGGAATATAGCCTATCTGGTAGTATCTGTTGTCCATCGTATACTTTTCACCAGAAATGGCGGAGTATACCCATCCGCCGGCAGCATAGTGGCGGTTGAATATATTGTTGAAATTAAGTCCGAAGACAGCCTCCTTTATGCCGGCGTTCAGCTTTTTCAGACCAAGAGTGTATCTGAGGCTTATGTCTGTCGCGGAGTAGCATGGGAGTGATCTGTCTGCATTCTCGGAGTTGTCAAGATACTGGCGGCTCACGAAGTTCGTGTGCCATACACCCTGGAATCCCTTGTAGTGGAAATCTATGAAGCCGTTGAGGATTGTCGACGGAGAGAATGACAGTGTGGAGTGGTCATGATGGACGGCATCAAACTGTTCTGTATCCCAGTTTTCCACATACTCGTCAAAGTCGTTTATCCTGTTTCTGCTGAGTGCCGCATTTCCCTCTATGGAGAGCCATGGGAGAGGAGCGATGCCGGCGCTGAACTCAATGCCCATTCGGTATGAGTCCTTTATGTTTGTCGTCAGATTCTCGCCGATGTCAGACTGCGCTCCTGTCTGCACAAACTGGTTGTCGTAGCCCATATAATAAAGGTTGAGGTTGACAGACCATTTCTTTGCCTGATAGCCGTAGCCCAACTCGAAGTCGTTGAGAGTCTCGGCTTCAGGGGCAGGATATGAGCCGTTGTCTGTAAAGTTGTTGCGCTCCGGTTCGCGGTTGCTGCGTGCGTATGACACGTATGCGTTGTGACCGTCTTTATGGAAGCTGATGCCGACTTTAGGGTTGAAGAAGTTGTATTTCGCGTTGATGTCGAGCCTTTGGTTTGTGAACGAGCCATCATTGTTCTCGTAGAATTTGTCATTGACACCGTCTGTGGTATATTTCACATATCGGTACTGGATGTCGGCGAACGCGTCTAACGCAGGCGTTATATGGTATGTAGCCTTGGCAAAGGCGCTGAAATCCGTCTTGTCGGCGTCGGAGTCGTAGTAATGATATTCGCCGTTGGAGTTGAGATAGTAGTCACGTACATCCTTGTCAGCAATGTATGTGAGGTAGCCGTAGTGGTTGCCGCTGTATTGGCGGACAGCGATATTGCCTATGATGTCCCATTTTGTGTCCTTGTAGTTGGCGTTCATGATTATGCCGTAGAAGTCGTGCGACAGACCTTTCTTGCGGACAAAATCCGTGCGCTTTGCGAAACTGTGGTCGGCATCAGGCGTCATCGACAGACCGAACTTGGACAGTTTGTTGTTGTATCTGAACTCGTCGTAGTATCCGTGGCCATGGGTATAGTGGGCGGTGGCAGAGGTGCTCCACTTGTCGTTTATCTGCCATGCCATGGAGAGGATGTTGTGATTATACCAGAAGTTGTCGGTAGTCTTTTCCCACAGTGAGCCGTCAGCCATCTTGTATCGGGATACTTCCCAGCCTCCGTTATTGTCAGGCTCAAAGCTCTCGTAGAGACTGTTGAACTTCCCGAGCCCGAGGCGGTACATGTCCTTGTAGGTCCTTACCCCGTTGTAGATGTTGAGGCTATAGTCGTCGTTGCCTGCTGTGACACCGCTCCATGCCTGTCCTGTAGACTCGAAACTCCCGATGTTCTTGTAACTGAGCTTGAAGTTCTGCTGCTGGTTGATGAATGTCAGGCCACCGTAGTAATTGCCCGACTTACCGTCTGTGCCATGGATGTATCCGTCGGTTGTCGTCTGGTGATAGGCTCCCTCGAGTACGAGATAGTGTCGCGGCAGACGTATGCCTGTCAGTCCTGTGGAGAATTGCGCGCCCCAGTTCCATGTATTGTATGAGCCGTAGGAGGCGGAGACCTCTGCTGACGGAGCATGTTGCGGGAGAGCTGTCATGAGCGAGATGGTTCCTCCGAAAGCTCCGTCACCGTTTGATGACGTTCCTACTCCGCGCTGTATCTGTGCACTGCCGAGAATAGAACCGAAGCTGTTCATGTTTGCCCAGAAGACACACTGGTCTTCCGGCGAGTTGAGTGCCACGCCGTCAAGTGTGACATTGATTCGCGAGCCAGCCGCGCCTCTTATGCGCATGTAGGTCGTACCTGTTCCTACACCGTTCTCGCTCCATGCCAGTACGCCCGGTGTACGGGCAAAGAGGAATGGCAGTTCCTGTCCTGTCTTGGAAAATTCCTGAAGCTGTTGCTTCTTGACATTGGATATGGCAAATGGTGCATCCTTGGATGCACGCACGCCTTTCACCGTGACTTCTCCGAGTTGCTGCACACGGAGAGAATCCTGGCTCTGTGCCATTGCCATGCCGTCTGTGGCTATGGCAATAATGGCGGTAAAGAAGAATTTCTTCATCTTTTCGTGTATATAATGATAAGTTGTAAAAGGGAGGGATTAGTGGTTTTGGGTTTTAGGTTTTGGGTTTTAGGTTACCGATAACCCACAACTCACAACTCACAACCGACAACCATCAACCAACCTGTTTTTCGCGCTGTCCATCTCATCCGGTTTACAGGAGATGTTCGTCTTTCCTACGCTGGCATTACCCAGATCAGGTCGAGGGTTTAATCTCAGCACCACCAAAAAGTGGGCACCCCTTAAAAAGCACTTTGCTTTTCATCTGCAAAGGTACAAAGAATCTTGTTGTTCACAAAATATTATAAAGAACAATGGCTAAAAGTTAAGATTTGTTATGATTAGATGCCGTTATCTTGCCGTTGACGTGGTGATTTACAATGGATTGTATCTGTGTATGAGGTATATCCCGTGCGCATCTGTCTGTTATGGTTTTGCCAATGCCCTTGCCATGCCGAGTGTCAGCACTATCATGCCGCATAAGCCCATTATCGTTATCTGTTCGTCCAGCACGGCGGCTCCGACGAGCATTGTTACCATCGGTTGCAGATAGACATAGTTAGTACAGTTTACGACTCCCAAGCGACACATCGCCCAGTTCCATAGAAGGTATGCGCCGAAGGAAGCTATAAGTCCGAGAAACAGTATGTTACACCAGATTACCGATGCATTGTCTCCTGTAAGTTGCGTATACCATGTGTCAGGAGTGGAGGCCATCCAGCGGGTATAGCCTATATATGGCAATATTGTGGCTATGCCATAGAAGAATATCTTGCGTGTGATAAAATCAGGGCTGTAGCGTCCCATCACTCTGCGCATGAAAAGGGAGTACAGTCCCCATGTGATGGCGGCGGAAAAGGCGAGGATGTCACCGACAGGATTGAGATGGAGAATCAACTGTCCGTTGAGGACTACCATGATCATGCCGGCAAATGCCACGGCAGAGCCCAGCAGTTGTCGTTTGCTGAGTTGCTTGTCCTTATAGAAGCAAGCCATGAACAATGCGGTAATGAGTGGACATGTGCATACGAGGATGCAGACCTCGGCGGATGTGGAGAGAGTCAGCGCGATATTTTCCAAGAGGAAATACAATGAACCGCCCATGATGCCGAGCCCGCACATTGTCAGCTCGTCTTTCCAGTCGTCAGCCCATAGCCTCTTGTGGGACACTATAGCAAGGCATATATAGGCGAGAAGGAAACGCATGAAGAATATCTCCTCGGGTCTGATGCCGTTATTGAGCAATACCTTGCTGCTTACGAATGTCGTTCCCCATACAGCGGTGACGAGCAAAGCTCCTATATGTCCGTAGATGTCTTTCACGGTAAGTCTGATACAATAGTCTTGTTATGAGTGTTTCAGGTATGTCATGAGGTCAGCCACGATATAGCTTGAGCCGCCTATGAATATCATGTCGTCCGCTGTACTGTCGCCGTATGCTGCGTCGTATGCTTCATGTACGGAAGCGAACGCCGTGCCTCGGAGTGAATGGCGTGCGGCTGCTTCCATCACCTTGCCGGAAGGGATGGCACGATGTGTCTCTGCCTGTGTGAAATAGTAGACGGCTTCTTTTGGCAACATCTCCATGACGGTGTTTATGTCCTTGTCGTCTACCATGCCGAATACTATCCGTAGGGTAGAACTCTCAGGCAAAGAACTGAATGTCTCGCTGATCTGCTGTGCAAGATACTTCCATCCTGCGACATTGTGTCCTGTGTCGCATATCACCAATGGTCTGCTGCAGAGAGTCTGCCAACGTCCCATAAGTCCTGTTAGTTCGCAGACGTGTGCCATGGCGTATCTTACTTTTTCTGTGGCGTCACATATTTCTATGCCATGCTTTTTCAGCTGGTCTATAAGCAGGGGAACACAGTTCAGGACAGTCTGTCTGTTCTTTTCCTGATAAAGTCCTTTCAGTTCAAAATCGCCGTCAAATACTATGGCGTTGTCCTCTGCAAAACGAATCGGAGCACCGACGGCTGTAGCCTTATCCTGAAACACCGGGCGTGTCTCGGCTGTTGTCTCGCCGATTACGACAGGGACTCCGGACTTGATTATACCAGCCTTTTCCGATGCAATGGCAGCAAGTGTATTACCGAGGAACTGTGTATGGTCGAATGAAATGTTCGTTATGACCGACAGTATCGGCGTGATGATGTTTGTGCAGTCAAGCCTTCCGCCAAGGCCGACTTCTATTACAGCAATATCCACGTTGCTTTCACGGAAATATTCCAATGCCATGGCTGTTGTCAGTTCGAAGAAAGACGGATGCAACGGTTCAAAGAACGCCCTGTTGTCTGCTACCCAGTCTGTTATATACTGCTCGCTTATCATTTCTCCATTGACCCTTATCCGTTCACGGAATGTCACAAGATGCGGGGAGGTGTACAGTCCGACTCTCAAGCCTGCCGACTGTAATATTGCCGCAATGGTATGGCTGCATGAGCCCTTGCCGTTGGTTCCGGCAACATGGATGGTGAGATATTCCTTGTGTGGATGCCCTGCATGTTTGTCCAAGGCCTCTGTAGTGTAAAGCCCTGGCTTATATGCATCAGCCCCAACCTTTGTGAAGGCTGGGGCTGATGTATATAAATAGTCTATTGTTTCAGAATAGTTCATGTTATAATACTGTTGTCAATGATACGCGCAACCCGTGCGAAAGTCGTTGCTTTGACGTCTTGATGAGATTCCGGAGATTAGTTGAAGTAGTTGCGGAACTTCTCGAATATCGTACGCTTCGTAGAGCTGTCTGCCTTGAAGTTGTCGCTGTTCTTCATCTTCTCCAGAGCATTCTTCTCGTCCTTTGACAAGGTCTTCGGAACGTATATGGAGATGTTCAGTACCATGTCGCCTGTGCCGTATCCGTATCCCTGTACCGTAGGAAGACCCTTGCCACGGAGGCGGAGTGTCTTGCCTGGCTGTGTTCCCGGTTCAATGGTTACGGCAAGTTTCTTGTTGTCAATGGTCGGTACCTCGACCTTGCCACCAAGGGCGGCAGTAGGGAAGTCGAGCAGCAGGTTGTAGCGGATATCGTTGCCGTCACGTACAAATGTATCGTTAGGCTCTTCCGTTATGAACACCTGTATGTCGCCGTTGACACCATTGTGCGCTCCGGCATTTCCCTTTCCAGGGACAGTGACGACCATACCATCCTGTACACCGGCAGGAATCTGAACCTCAACAATCTCCTCGTCCTTTACAAGACCTGTGCCGTGGCAGTAGTTACATTTGTTCTTTATTACCTTGCCTTCACCCTGACACTCAGGACAAGGGCTCTGGGTCTGCATCATGCCGAAGAGGCTCTGCTGTGAGCGGAGCACATAACCGCTGCCATGACATGTGTTACATGTCTCTGGCTGTGAGTTTCCCTCTGCACCAGTGCCTTTACAATGCGGACAGGTGCAGTCCTTGCGCACCTTGAACTTTTTGGTAACGCCTGTCGAGACCTCCTGCAGATTGAGCCTGACCTTAAGACGAAGGTCAGAGCCACGGTGTACTTGCTGGCGTCGTCCGCCGCAGCCACCGCCGCAGAAGCTCTCAAAGCCACCGCCTCCGCCACTGAAGTTGAAGCCGGAACCGAAGACGGAATTGAGGATGTCGTTGATGTCGAATCCGCCAAAGCCACCGCCTCCGCCAAAGCCACCGCCTCCGCCGAATCCTCCGTCCATATTAGGGCCGTTGAATCCGAACTGGTCATACTGCTGGCGCTTCTGCTCGTCGGAGAGTATGGAATAAGCCTCCGCAGCCTCCTTGAACTTGTCTTCAGCCTCCTTTTTCTCTGCGTCACTCTTTCCTGCCTGACGGTCAGGATGATATTTTATAGCCAGTTTCTTGTAGGCCTTCTTTATTTCATCGGCACTTGCCTGTTTTCCAACGCCAAGCACCTCATAGTAATCTCTTTTTGCCATAGTGGTGTGTTCTGAAAGTTACGTTTTTACTACCTGTTCTGTGGTGGGGTCTCGTCCGTATCATATCATATCCGTCTGCCAAATTGTCTGGCAGACAAGACAAAGTGTCTTTTTGTCAGACGTCCCGGCGTCGTTTCCTGAACCCACCATAATGTCAAAATCCGAACTACTGTCCGACAGCTACCTTGGCATGACGGATGACTTTGCTGTTGAGGGTATATCCTGTCTGTACACAGTCAATGACCTTGCCTTTCTTGTCGTCACCCATTCCCGGGACAAGAGCGACAGCCTCGTGGAGGTCGGTATTGAAATCTACATCCTGAGTCTCTATCTTCTCTACACCCATCTTCTTCAGTATGTCGACAAATTTCTTGAAGATGAGTTCCATGCCCTCCTTCACGGCAGTGACATCCTCTGCCGTCTCGGCCTGCTGCACGGCACGCTCAAAATCGTCAAGTACAGGGAGAATGGCCTTTACGGTCTTCTCTCCACCGTTGAGGATAAGGTCTGCTTTCTCCTTCAGAGTGCGCTTGCGGAAATTCTCGAACTCAGCCTGCTTGTAAAGCATTTGTGTCTTGAGTTCCTCAATCTGCTCTTCGAGGGTAGGCTCTGCAGGAGTCTCTTCCTTCTCCTCTTCCTGTCCGCAGTTCTCTGCCTGTGTCTCGTCTATAGTGCTCTCTTCATTTACAGGAGCTTCAACCTCAGGCTGAAGCTCCTCGTTTATATTCTGTTCCTTTTCTTCCATAATGTTTGTTGTGTATTTGGTCTGCCCTGTATTCTTACAAATAGTGTGCCAATCCATGATGCTCTTGCGGAAACGTGTGAATAATGTGTTTCTTTTTCCCATCATTGTTGTTTAGGACCAAATATTGATGCAAACTCCTATAATATAATAATGTATATATAAGTCAGACATTAATTGTACATCTTCGCCTTCTGCTCCTTGATAGCCTCGTCGTAGATATAGTCATCGTATGTCATCAGCTTGTCGATAGTGCCTTTTGGCGTAAGCTCGATGATACGGTCTGCCACGGTGTTTATGAATTCGTGGTCATGCGACGCAAAGAGGATGTTGCCCTTGAAGGTTACCAGATTGTTGTTGAACGCCTGGATAGACTCAAGGTCAAGATGGTTTGTAGGAGTGTCGAGGATAAGGCAGTTGGCGTTTTTCATCTGCATACGTGCAATCATGCAACGCATCTTCTCGCCGCCGGAGAGTACATTGACATGCTTCTCCACCTCTTCCTGCTTGAAGAGCATACGTCCGAGGAACGCCTTCATCGCCACCTCGTTGCCCGGGCCGAACTGTGAGAGCCACTCCACAAGGTTCTTCTCTGTCTGGAAAAACTCTGTATTGTCAAGCGGCAGGTAAGCCGTAGTGATGGTTACGCCCCATTTGTATGTGCCGCCTTGTGCCTCACGATTGCCGTTGATTATCTCGAACAGAGCCGTCATGGCCTTCGGGTTATGAGAGAGGAATACGGTCTTCTGTCCCTTCTCTATGTTGAAGCTCACGTTGTCAAACAGCACAGTGCCGTCTTCCTCCACAGCTTTCAGACCTTCCACCTCAAGAATCTGGTTGCCCGGTTCACGCTCCATAGTGAAGATGATACCCGGATACTTACGTGTAGAAGGCTGAATCTCGTCAACATTGAGTTTTTCAAGCATCTTCTTGCGTGATGTCGTCTGCTTTGATTTCGCCACATTGGCAGAGAAACGGCGGATAAACTCCTCCAGTTCCTTCTTCTTCTCTTCCGCCTTGGCCTTCTGGTTCTGTGCCTGACGGAGAGCAAGCTGTGACGACTCGTACCAGAAAGAGTAGTTTCCTGAGAAGACAGTCACCTTGCCGAAGTCGATATCCACGGTCTGTGTGGATACAGCATCAAGGAAGTGACGGTCGTGGCTGACTACGAGGACAGTCTGCTCGATGTTGGAGAGATACTCCTCAAGCCACTGTACGGTGTCGAGGTCAAGGTCGTTGGTCGGGTCGTCGAGGAGGAGATTGTCAGGATTTCCGAACAGAGCCTTTGCCAGCATGACGCGCACCTTCTCTGTATTTGAGAGTTCCGCCATCATCTTCTGATGGAGAGCCTCGCCTATGCCGAGATTCTGCAGCAGCTGTGCGGCATCACTTTCAGCCGTCCATCCGCCAAGCTCCGCAAATCTCTCTTCAAGTTCTGCGACCTTCACGCCGTCCTCGTCAGTGAAATCGGCCTTCATATACAGTGCCTCTTTCTCCTGCATGTTCTGCCAAAGCGGCTGATGTCCCATGAGAACCGTGTTCATCACGGTAAAGCCGTCATACTTGAAGTGGTCCTGTTCCAGTATTGACATGCGCTCGCCCGGTCCCATCTCCACAGTGCCCTTGTTAGGTTCCAGCTCGCCGGAGATGGCACGCAGGAGAGTAGATTTTCCTGCACCGTTGGCACCGATGATGCCGTAGATGTTGCCGTTAGTGAACTTTATGTTGACGTCCTTATAAAGAACGCGTTTTCCGAATTGTATAGCAAGATTTGTAACTGTTATCATCGAAAGAATCTTTTTTGTCCTTATTTGTTCTGTTTCTTGTCATTGACGGGTCTTCCCGTCCTGATAGCGTCGCCTTATGGCTTAGTATGCGTTCTCGAATTCCTTGAGGAACGGAGTATAGTTCTCGGAGAACATGCGGAGATCGCTCACCTGATACTTGAGGTTCGTTATGCGCTCCACGCCGAGGCCGAAGGCGTATCCCGAATATACAGTGGAGTCGATGCCGCAAAGCTCGAGGACATTAGGGTCTACCATGCCGCATCCGAGAATCTCCACCCATCCGGTATGCTTGCAGAATCCGCATCCCTTGCCGCCGCAGATATGGCATGAGATATCCATCTCGGCAGAAGGCTCCGTGAACGGGAAGTAAGAAGGGCGGAGGCGGATATTGGTCTCAGGGCCGAACATCTCGCGTGCGAAAGTCAGCATCACCTGCTTGAGGTCTGTGAAAGAGACGTTCTTGTCTATGTACAGACCCTCTATCTGGTGGAAGAAGCAGTGTGCGCGTGCCGTGATAGCCTCGTTGCGGAACACTCGTCCCGGACAGATGACACGTATAGGAGGCTGTGAAGCATCCATCACGCGAGCCTGTACGGAAGATGTGTGTGAGCGGAGCAGGATGTTCTTCGTCACATCATTGAGCCTTGACTGCTCCACGAAGAATGTGTCCTGCATGTCGCGTGCCGGATGGTCGGCAGCGAAGTTCATCTTGGTGAACACATGCAGGTCGTCCTCTACCTCTGGACCGTCGGCAAGAGTGAAGCCCATGCGCTGGAAGATGTCTATTATCTCGTTCTTGACGATTGTCAGCGGATGGCGCGAACCGAGCTGGATAGGATATGGAGTGCGTGTCAGGTCTATGGTGTCGTCTCCGCTTTCCTGTACGGCGGTCTGCTCTTTCAGCTCGTTTATGCGTGCTATGCACATCTGTTTCAACTCATTGATTTTCATGCCGACTTCCTTTTTCTGCTCGGCAGGGACATTGCGGAAATCCTGCATCAGGAGTGTGATATCGCCTTTCTTGCTCAGATGCTTCACATACAGCTCATCAGTCTCAGCTGCGTTATTGGCAGTCATGTTTGCCACCTCAACTTTCAGTGCTTCTATTTTCTCGAGTATCATTTTATGATGTTGTTGTTTTTAATTTGGCTACAAAATTAATAATTTTTCTTGTAAAAACGGGAGTGTTGTGAATAAAGTTACCTAAAAATTTGATTTTCTCATGAGAGTTGTGTAAATTTGCACCAATTTTGTTGAAAACAAGTAAATTTTGCAAAGATGAGAAGAAGCGCTTATGTTATCGTGCTGTTGTCTGTCCTGACGATGATATGGACCACTACGGGCTGCAACCACAAGGCTACCGAGGGGCAGGACAGCATCATTGATTCTTCGTATGTGGACACGGCAAGCACCGATACCCTTGAGAGCCTTATCGAGGAGACGGTGATGCCGAAGGCGGCTGACGAGCTGTTTGATGATTTCATCTTCAATTTCGCCGCCAATAAGAAGCTGCAGAAGGAGAGGATAATATTCCCGTTGCGCCATGAGGTCTACGGCACAATATCCTCTGTAGACAGGAATCATTGGCGTATGGACCATTTCTTCATGCGTCAGGGATTCTACACGATGGTCGTGGGCAGTATGAAAGAGCTCCGCGGCACAAAGGATACGACGGTCTCCCATGTGGTCCTGGAGAAGATCTTCCTCACGGAGCGGTATGTCAAGCAGTATGTCTTCGACCGTATCGACGGGCTCTGGCGTCTCCAGATGATGCGCACCGAGGATATGGCGAAGAACAGTAACGGCGACTTCTACATGTTCTACGACAAGTTTGTCAACGACTCCATCTTCCGCCACCATGCACTCGCAGAGAGCGTGGAGTTCTCCGGTCCAGACCCTGACGACGACTTCTCGCGCATGGAAGGCTCCATCATGCCCGAGCAATGGTCGATGTTCGCGCCGGAGTTACCTCGCGAGATGATATACAACATCATCTACGGCAAGCAGCCGAAGCATGGCGACCAGCGTATACTTGTCGTCCGCGGCATAGCCAACGGTTTCGAGACGGAGCTCACTTTCAAGAAGACACGTGAAGGCTTCATGCTTGTGAAGCTGACTACTTAAGACAGTGGTTTGGTTGTTTAGTGGTTTGGTCGTTTTGTTGATAGCTAAACCACTAAACAACCAAACCACTAAACCACTAAACGACTAAACGACTAAACCACCAAACCACCAAACCACCAAACGACCAAACCACCAAACGACCAAACCACCAAACGACCAAACCACCAAATGACCGACAAAACGAACTATAACCTGCTGGCAAACAACACCTTCGGCATAAGCGAGGAGTGTCGGCGCTTCATACAGTTTGACAGTGTCGAGGAGTTGCGCGGTGTGCTTCTCTCCTTGACCCCTGCCGACCTTCCGCTCCTTGTCATAGGCGGAGGAAGCAACCTGCTCCTTACACAGCGTTTCGACGGCACAGTGTTGCGCTCCGGCATCAAGGGCATCGAGGTGCTCGACGGCGGTGACGGAGACTCCGTGCTGATACGCTGCGGCTCGGGAGAGTGCTTCGATGATGTCGTGGCATACTGTGTAGAGCATGGATATCACGGCGCGGAGAACCTGTCCATAATACCGGGCGACGTAGGAGCCTCTGCCGTTCAGAATATCGGAGCTTATGGCTGTGAGGCAAAAGACATCATCCATCGTGTCGAGGCCCTTGACATAGCGACAGGCGAGGAGACGGCCTTCACCAACGAGGACTGCCGTTACGGCTACCGCCAGAGCCGCTTCAAGGGTGAGTGGAAGGGGAAATACATCATCACATACGTCACATACCGCCTGTCAAGGACATTCACTCCGCATCTCGAATACGGCAACATCACATCCGAGCTGGACAAGCGCGGCATATCTGCCCCTGACGCAAAGGCTGTGAGAGACGTGATTATCGACATCCGCAACGCCAAGCTCCCTGACCCGAAGGTGGAGGGCAATGCCGGTTCGTTCTTCATGAATCCAGTCGTCTCCCGTGAGACATTCTCCCGCCTGATAGCCGCTTATCCTTCCATGCCGCATTATCACATAGACGACTGCCACGAGAAGATTCCTGCCGGATGGCTCATAGAGCAGTGCGGATGGAAAGGCCGCGGCCTGCACGACGGCAAACCTGCCGATGCCTCGTGTTGCACGGCTGCTGTACACTCGCGGCAGGCCCTTGTGCTTGTCAACAAAGGCGGAGCCACGGGTGCCGACATCGTGGCTCTCAGTGACGCCGTGAGGAAGAGTGTGAAGGAGAAGTTCGGCGTAGATATTTATCCGGAGGTGAATTTCCTATGAAGCTGACATTCTTGGGCACAGGGACATCATGCGGCGTGCCGGTGATAGGATGCCATTGTGAGGTATGCACGAGTGCAGACCCGAGGGACAAGCGTATGCGCACATCGGCACTCGTGGAGACGGAGGACGCGCGCATACTGATAGACTGCGGTCCCGATTTCTACCATCAGGCGCTGAAGATGCCTTTTCAGAGGATAGACGCCATACTCCTGACACACAAGCATTATGACCATGTCGGCGGACTGGACGATGTGCGTCCCTTCTTCTATGAGTTCGGCGACATCCATGTCTTTGCCAATGCCGATACAGCGCAGGCCATCACGCAGACCATGCCTTACTGTTTCGGAGACCATCTCTATCCCGGCGTCCCGAGGCTGGATCTCCTCACAGTCGAGCCGCATCAGGCGCTGAAGATAGGTTCCACGACGGTTGTCCCGATAGAGGTGATGCACAAGAAGCTGCCTATCCTCGGCTACAGGATAGGGGAGAGGCTCGCCTATATCACAGACATGAAAACCATCGCCGACAGCGAATACAGATACCTTGAGGGCGTAGACACGCTGGTTGTCAATGCCTTGCGTTTCACATGCGACCATCCTGCCCACATGCTTGTCGACGAGGCGATAGCTTTCGCCCGTAAGATAGGTGCGCGGAGGACATACTTTATACATACCACACACGACATAGGGCTTCATGATGCAGCCAATGCGCGTTTGCCGGAGGGCTTCCGGTTTGCATACGACGGTCAGACGATAACTATCCGCTGACCGTCGTATGTCGTTTCTGCAATGCTTATATTTTATACTGCGCGTTACGGTAAAGAAGAAAAAGGGTGACACTTTACCGTGTGAAAGGTGACGTCCTGTCTCTAAAAAGGTGACCCTTTGCCGTGTGAAAGGTCACCTTCCGTAAAGTGTCGCGACATACTTATTGGGCATAGTGTAGGCTTTCGTGTCATCGGGCAGTGTGATTTATATGATGAATACGATATAAATATTTGATAATGAAAGATATAAAATCTGATAAAGACTTGATTGCGGCATGTGGGCTCTACTGCGGTGCGTGTCGGAAATATCTTGCTGGGAAATGTCCGGGATGTCATGAGAATGACAAGGCGTTGTGGTGCAAGATAAGGAAATGTGTCAGACAGCAGGGCTTCCGCACATGTGCCGGATGCTGTAAGGATGTCACCGTGTGCAAGACATACTCCAATCTTATAGGAAAAGTGTTCGCGTTCCTGTTCAATTCCGACCGCCCGGCATGTATCCACTATATCAAGGAGCATGGCGAAGAGGCATTTGCCGAGGAGATGACAAAGCGGAAATGTCAGACGATGAGACGTAAATGACAGCACGCCAGATGTTCAAGGGCTGTGGCAAGCGATAAGTGTAAATATATTAAAAATCAGCGAAATATATGAACAACGAGATTCTATACATTCTTCTGCCAGACTATGCGGCGCATGAAGTGGTGTATCTTTCAGAGGCAGTCGCCTCAGACGAGACGGCATTGAAGGAGTGTCCGAAGTATGTCAACAGAGCTGTCGCTCCTACATTGGAGCCGGTGAGGTCGATAGGAGGTTTCCGTACAGTGCCTGATTATTCTCTCGGGACAATGCCAGACGACTACGCGGCACTGGTGCTTATCGGCGGTTTCGGATGGAAGACGCCTGTGGCAGACGAGGTCGTGCCTGTCGTCCGCCGCGCCATAGAGCAGGGGAGACCTGTCGGTGCAATATGCAATGCCGCGTCGTTCATGGCAAAGCATGGATTCCTCAATGATGTCCGCCATACAGGCAACGGCCTTGACCAGCTGAGACAGTGGGGCGGCGACAGCTATACCAATGCCGCCGGATATGTCCATGCACAGGCGGTGAGCGACAAGAGGATAGTGACAGCCAACGGTTCGGCGACACTCGAGTTTGCCAGAGAGCTCCTCCTGCTTCTCGAAAACGATACGCCCGAGCGCATAGAGATGTACTATCAGTTCAACAGGCAGGGCTTCTGCGCCCTATTCCCTGCACCATAGGATATTCGGGGAGATAAGACTATCTTATACGAAATGGACTTGTAAAAAGAGGATATGCCTATTTTGACATATCCTCTTTTGTCTTTATATGTTTTTACCGAATAGTTATGTGTTTGTATTTGCAATATGTTAAAAATAGCTATCCTTGCGGGTGTATTGTTAATAAGTATTACCCCTCCCTTAAAACATAGTTAAATTACGATAATATTGTTATCTTTGCATAAATGAATTTCCATAGTATCCATTTGTGAATACATAAGAAATGTTTGCTATGTAATAGAGCCGTTTGTTTGTAACCATGGCAGATACTGGATACTTGCCGGGAATATCTGTACGCCTTTTCATATAACATAAATATTCATATAAAAACAAAATCAGATGAAGAAATCCGCATTAGTATTATTGATGTTGAGTGTATTCACCTTAGCCGTCAGGGCACAGAATTACTTTGACGACAAATGGTTTGACACCCCGGTGAAGCACCGCATCACTTATACCAACGAACGCTACCGCATCACGAAGATTGTGCGCAACAGCTATTGGACAGTGTTTGAAGTGATGTATGATGATCCGTATTGCTTCGCAGGGAGTCTGTACGTCGATTATACGGTAAGTCTGCAAGACCAGGACACGGGAAAGATGTACTGGCTTGTCAGTTCCAAAGGGATTCCTAAGAAGCCTTCAAGGATTATAACCCATGAAACAGGGCCTGTCAAGAAACTTATCACCTTGTTTTTCCCGCCTTTGCCGGAAAGTGTAAAGACCGTCACGCTGAGGGGAAGCGAGATGTCATTCTATGATGTGGCAATCGGAAACGTCAAGCCACAGTTGAGCCAGAGCGCAAGGGTGCAGGAATCACCGCAGTATGTATGTAAGGACAATGCACTGAAACTTGACCGCATAATACATGATGAAGGGCTTACATGGATGCATTTCACTTACACCGCACCTGTTTCCGATTATGTAAATATATCCGGCAGTACAACGCTTGTCGACCCTTTGACAGGAAAGACGTATGAGTTGATGAAAGTCGGAGGCATACCGCAGAACTCTGAGAAGCTGTATATGGAAAAGGGGACATCGCTCAGCTTCCTCCTTGGATTCCAGGCTGTGCCGTCAACGGTGAAGAAAGTAAACATGAGAAAACCTGCTGCAACTACGGCTGGCGGATGGGATGTCTACGGCATAGTCCTCTAATGGCATTGTAATGAGTTCGATTAATATATAAAAGACAGACAAAATGAAAAGAAGATTATTGTTATTGGCTCTTATAGCCGTCATGAGTGTGACATGCGTAATGGCAGAGAAGTTCGTTGCCGTGAAGAAAGACGGTGTTAACCTGCGCGAACAGCCTAATACGACATCGGCTGTGGTAGGCAAGGCCACGAAGGGCATGACGCTTATATTGCTGGGCAACAGCAACGGGTGGTCTCATGTGAAAGATGTCGTGGAGGGAAAAGAGGCATACGTGTCGTCTGCATTGGTGACAGTGCTGCCGGAATACTCCACTCCTGATGCGGAGCAGCTTGTGAGAATGCCGGACTCTGAAGTAGGATTTGAGAATGCACAGAGAGGCAAGACCAGTGAAACCATCTCGCTGTGGCGCTTCTGGAAACAGGCTCCGGAGGGCAATGTTGTGATGGCATGTCTTTCAGAGCAGTATAATGACGTGTCGGGACGTTCGCAGACCTTTGAGAACTATTACCGTGGCGTAGTGAAACCGTATTGCATAGTACTGACAGAGACAACGGACTATGAAGGCAATAATGCTGAGAAACTGGAGACACCTATTATAATATATCAGACATCTCTTGACAAGTCTGGAATATATGTTGACGGTGTATTCTTCATGGACCAGGACAGCATGTAGTGTGGAGGATAGGGACAGAAAGTGAAAACCGTAAAATAGATTGTGATTATGAAACAGTTGACAGCAAAGTTGTATGTTGCCGTATTGGCATTTGCAGGAGTATTCCTTGCATCATGCGGAGGAAACGGCGAGTCTGATGCCGACAAGGTGGCGGCTGCCTATTATGAGGAACAGTTCAATGACGAGGGCAACTCTTATGACAAGACCATGAAAGGGGCGGTGACGAAATGGGAGACCATGAAGGATTCGCGCAAGATGAGCGTGAAGGGTCTTATCATGAAGATGACTATAGGCTTTTATCACGAAAAGGAAGAGTCACCTGTAGGACAGTATTTTGTAATGGAGAATGACGGAAAGGAATGGAAAGTGAGGTCCATGTCAAGAGGAGCATTCTTTACAAGTGACATGGTGGATGAAGCCAAGGAGAATGTTGGCGACAAGAAAGCAGAGCCGCAGTTCGGTCCGCAGGAGCAGGCTGCATTGGACGCATGGCTGGAAATGTTTGCCGGCAAGAAGGATATCTTCGGCCACGAGGTTACAGACCCGGCCGTTGTTGCCAAGAGTGCGGAAAGCTATCGCGAGAAATACGGGGAATACATCGACTGCTTTGTTGACAGCGGTTCTGACGAATGGACCAACGAGGATGGCGGAAACATATGTCTGGAGGTGTACCATGAGAAGGGGAGCAAGGACTTTACCGCTCTCATACGCCGTCAGGATGATGGCTCATGGGCTATTGCTCATTGAGTCCGGAGCGTCATTTCACTGCATATAACCACAACGGGTTGTCACGTTCTTGTGACAACCCGTTGTAGTTTACGTCATTTTGTCTTGTTAGTATGATTTGTAGCGGTAGTTGAAAATGCCCTGTTTCTCAGAAATGTACTGTAAATTCGGCCACTATCTTGTTCTGTTCGGAGATGGCAGGAGAGACGCCTTTTGCGTAGAAATACTGCTCGTAATTCAGTCGCAGGTCAGCCTGCAGCGACTTGTTCCCGAGCCCCAGTGTCACGCCGCCTGTAAGACGGTGACGCTCAGGGTCATCGGTCTTCAGGTTACCGTTGTCGTCTGTGCTGCCTTTGCTGTGGTCGGACATGTAGTCGTAACGGCCGAGAAACGATATTGAGGTAAGCCCTTTCTTCAACGGAAGACGGTAGACGGCAAACGCATCGACGGCGTTGACAGGCCTGAAAGCTCCTCCGGAATAATGTTTCCTGAGATACTCCGCCTCCAGATGCCATCGGGAATTGTCCCAATATGTCCCGACATCGTACATCATCACCCCTGTATCGCCGGCATTTGCCTTCTGGCAACTCAGGGTGATATTCAGTTGTCGGGCTATCAATGTCTGTGCCTTGAACGAGAAGTTGTACTTGTCTGTCCAGTAGTCTTTCTGTCCTGTGAGTCCCGATCCGTTGAATATGCCGCCCTCAAGCGTCACAGGGAGTCTGTCGCCGAAGGTCCATGACGCAGCCACTCCCACATCGCGCACGTTGCCAACCTGCTTTGCTATGAATGAACGGTTTGCAAAATACTGCAGGTGTGGCGAGCGGTGGGCATCGATGGTGAAGGGAACACGCATCTGTCCCACTGTTATATTGAGAAAGTCCTTCGGCAGTATTCTCACATAGGCGTCGAGCATCTTTATCGCTCCCTCGTCAGAAAGGTCTATCTCCGCCTTGTATCTTACGGCAGGAATCACCTTGCCCTCGACATTGATACGGGCATTCCTTATCTCAAATCTGCCTTTGGAGATCTGAGGCTCATACTCATATTTCGCCCTTATCGTCCCGTGAATCTCGGGCAAATATCCGGGTCTCTGCAGACTGTCCTTGGCGTTCCGTGCGAATGTCGCAGGAGATGAAAGTCCTAAAGTGACGGCAACAAGCGCCGCAATCTTCATATTATCCATTTTTGTCTGTTTGGAAATGCAGGGCAAAGGTCGCGACTTTATGTTTCAGAAACATTTCCATGATGTTACGTTTCTGTTAAGAAGCGCTTCCCGTGTGTCAGGCTCTGTGTGGCGATTGTTTTACAATGAAGGCAGGAGAGGTATAAGTCAGATTCATCATGAGTCATATATAATTCATCATGAGCCATATATAATATAATAATGTATATAGGAAAGGAGGATAAAAACAGGCTTTTTGCTTTTTCATGAAAAGCAAATGATTTTGCAACAGTCGTGAAACATAATCATACTACCTTTGCCGGCGAATCAAAAACATACCAACAGTGAAAAGAGTAATTACAATCATTATGGTCATGCTCACAGTGAGTATCGCCATGCAGGGAGCTAACAGCCCGTCCTCCTTATTGATTAAAGGACGTGTTCTTGACGATAGCGGGAATCCTTTGCCCGGTGCGGTGGTGACGCTCGACGGCAAGACACGCTCGACAGTCACCGATGCCGACGGTTTCTATTCGTTTGCCAATCTTTCAAAAGGCAACCATGCGCTGAAAGTGGCGTATATAGGTTTTGCGCCATCGCAGAAAGTTGTGGCTGTAAAAGGCGGCGATGTCGTCCTCGACATCGTGATGAAAGACACGTCGCAGGAGCTGGGAGAGGTAGTCGTGGCAGGCGTTTTCTCCGGTCAGCAGAGAGCCATCAACATGCAGAAGAGCAATCTCAATGTCACCAATGTCGTATCGGCAGACCAGATAGGAAAGTTTCCCGACTCCAATATAGGTGACGCTCTGAAGCGCATAAGCGGAATAAATGTGCAGTACGACCAAGGCGAGGCACGCTTCGGACAGGTACGCGGCACTCCCGCCGATTTCAGTTCTGTCACCGTCAACGGTTCGAGAATACCGTCGGCAGAGGGCGATATAAGAAACGTGCAGCTTGACCTCATCCCCTCAGACATGATACAGACCATCGAGGTGAGCAAGACATTGATGCCTGACCAGGACGGAGACGCCATCGGAGGCTCCATAAACCTCGTCACCAAAAGTTCTCCGCAGCGCCTCACGCTTAACGCTGTGGCAGGCAGCGGCTATAACTGGGTAAGCCGAAAGGCACAGATGAACTTCGGGCTTACGGTAGGCAACCGCTTCTTTAACGACAGACTCGGATTCATGGCGGCGGCCTCATACAACTATGCGCCTGTAGGTTCTTACGATACAGAGTTTATCTGGGAGAAGGACGATGACGGCAAGGTATATCTCAGCGACTACCAGATGCGTCAGTATTATGTGACACGCGAGCGTCAGAGCTATTCACTGTCGCTTGACTGGAAGTTCGATGATTTCAACAAGATATGGTTCAAGGGAATCTTCAATAACCGCAACGACTGGGAAAACCGTTACCGTCTCAATCTTAAGGACATAACTCCTGAAGGCACGGCAGACGTGAGAGTGCAGACCAAGGGCGGCTCTGGCGATGAGCGCAACGCGCGCCTGGAGCGTCAGCGCACCATGGACTTCACGTTCGGCGGCGAGAACCGCCTCGGCCCTGTAGGGCTTGACTGGAAGATAGGATACGCGAGAGCCTCGGAGGAGCGTCCTAACGAGAGATACATCGACTACCGCATGAAGAAGCAAAAGTTCTCGTTTGATCTCACCAATCCGCGTGAACCGTTTGCCACGGCAAAGGAAGGTTTCACGATGCTCCTCGACGATGACTTCTCCCTGAAGGAGTTAACACAGCAGCAGGAGACCATAAAGGAGCAGGATTTCAAGGTCGCCCTCGACTTCAACACCAAGCTGGGAGAGCGTTCAAAGCTCAAGTTCGGCTTCAAGTTTGTCAACAAGACAAAGGACAAGGACATTGATTTCTACGAATATACTCCTCTCAACGAGAAGGCGTTCGACGCCGATGCCTTTGCCAATACCGTAAACCAGTCGACAGACAGGTTCATGCCGTCAGCAAAATACCAGACCGGCACGTTCATCACCAAGGAGTTTCTCGGAGCTCTGAACCTTGACGATGCGACGCTGTTCGACAAGAACCAGGTGGCAGAGGAGCTTGCCGGCAACTACAATGCCCGTGAGAATGTCACATCAGGGTATGTCCGTATCAACTCACGCCTGTCAGACAAGATAGAGTTCATGGGCGGTCTGCGTGTGGAAAATACAGACCTTAGATACACAGGCCGTGTCTATGACGACGAGAGCAACACGGTTGCCAACACCGACCCTGCCACATCAAGCTATGTCAACCTGCTTCCGTCGCTGCTTTTCAAGATGGAGCCTGCCAAGGACCTCATCGTCCGTGCCGGATACAACCAGTCTCTGTCGCGTCCGAAATACTCTGCCATCGTGCCGGGCATGAACATCAAGCGCGGCGACAACGAGCTTGTGATAGGCAATCCCGGCCTGGAGGCCACCACATCGCACAATGTGGATCTGAGTGCGGAATACTACTGGAAATCCGTGGGTCTCGTCTCTGCCGGACTGTTCTATAAGCGCATCGAGGGCTTCATCGTAGACGAGGTGGCGTTCAACCGCGAATATGACGGACATGTGTGGACGAAGCTCACCCAGCCAAAGAACGGCGGCAACGCCAATATCTTCGGAGCAGAGGTCTCATGGCAGCGCGATTTCGGATTCATCTCTCCTGCATGGAAGTGCGTAGGCCTTTACGGCACATATACATACACCCGTTCCCGTGTGACGGACTTCAACTTCGAGGGCCGCGAGAATGAGGAGGGACTGAGCCTGCCAGGCTCGCCGGAGCATACGGCAAACCTCTCTCTCTATTTCGAGAAGCACGGTATCTCTGCTCGCCTCTCGTTCAATTACGCCTCGTCGTTCATAGACGAGATGGGACAGAGCAAGTTCTATGACCGTTACTACGACGCTGTGAAATACATGGACTTCAATATCGGCTACACTTTCGGCAAGAAGACGAAGATTACCGTGTATGCAGACTGCACCAATCTGCTTAACCAGCCGCTCAGATACTATCAGGGAACGAAGGAACACACGATGCAGGCAGAGTATTACGGCGTGAAGGTCAACGGCGGCATAAAGCTGAATTTCTGACGGCTTGCCTCTCTCTCCGTAATATAAATCCATAAAACAAGAAAATAATATCAATAAAGAAACAACAGAATATGATACGCAGATTATTAATCGTCTTGGCGGCTTTCGTCACCATTGCCGCAAACTCGCAGACAGCAACAGAATGGAAAGAGTGTGCAAAGGGCAATGTCCGCCTTATCGTGGCTAACGACCTGGGACGCAACGGATACTACGACCAGAAGCCGATAGCCTCACTTATGGGAGAGGTGGCCGACGGCATGGGTCCCGATGCTGTCCTCGCCCTCGGCGACATACACCACTATGGCGGTGTCAGGAGCGTCTCCGACCCTCTGTGGATGACAAACTACGAGACGGTCTACACACATCCTGAACTCCTTGTCGACTGGATGCCGATATGCGGCAACCACGAGTACCGCGGCAATACGCAGGCGATGATAGACTACAGCGGTGTCTCGCGCCGGTGGAACATGCCTGCCCGTTACTACACCCGTACATTCGAGAGCAAAGGCACGACGGTGAAGGTGGTGTTCATAGACACTACACCGCTGATAGACAAGTACCGCAATGACGCGGAGCAGTATCCTGATGCGTGCAAGGAGGATATGGACAAGCAGTTGAAATGGCTCGACTCCGTCCTCTCGGCGGCGAAGGAAGACTGGGTGCTGGTAGCGGGACACCATCCTGTATATGCCGAAACGTCCAAGGCAGAGTACGAGCGTGCCGATATGCAGCGACGTGTAGACGCCGTCTTGCGCAGACACAAGGTAGACATGTATCTGTGCGGACATATACACAATTTCCAGCATATCCGTGCCAAGGGAAGCGATATAGACTACATAGTCAACTCGTCTGCATCGCTGAGCCGCAAGGTAAAGCCTGTCGAGGGCACACAGTTCTGCAGCGGGGAGACTGGCTTCTCGTTGGTTACTGCCGACAAGAAGGCCTTGAACCTCTATATGATAAACAGGGATGGCAAGGTGCTTCATACTGTGACGCGCAATAAATGATGTGGATATCCGTAACGGACATCGTCGGCGTGGAAGAAAGAGAATCAGATAACGTGTGATGGACGCCTCGATGGAGGGTGACCTTTTGCTCGGCAAAGGGTCACCCTTGACCGTGTAAAAGGTCACCTTTCATCATGCGAAAGGTGACCTTCTGTAATGTGTTTCCCCTCGGCTCGGCATGTGAATAGCCAGGACAACCCTGACCTTAACCATAACCTTAACATGCAAAAACCGTGGATCGCATGGCCAAATGACCGTCCGCCCACGACGTGTGTTTATGCGTTTCACGCATGGCGAACGCACCACGGTACGTCCCTACAGTTATGGCGAGAATCCCTGTTCCGTATTCTTTCTTGGCTGTTGGAATATTGAATACGGTTATGAGTTATGAGTTATAGAAGAGTAATATCCGCACAACCTCCTAACCGCCTAACCGTATAACCGTACAACCGTATAACCGCAAAATCATGGAAACCGTACAAAATTGAGGCATAGCGAATGGAAATTGAAAACTTTTGATTAACTTTGCAGGCTGATTCTGCACGGCGTCGTGCGGTTTTTGCTTGTAAAGATCCGGGATGATGTTATTATTGACGTTATGGCTGGCGTTGATAGCAAATGAAAAAACAATGGATTATGAAGAGATTTTTTGATATATACAAGGAGCATTACAAGGCTCTCGTACAACTTGGATTGCCTATCGTCATAGGACAGATAGGAGTGATAGTGCTCGGCTTTGCCGATACGCTGATGATAGGACATCACAGCACGGCAGAGCTGGGTGCGGCGTCGTTTGTAAACAATGTGTTCACGCTTGCCATAATCTTCAGCACAGGATTCTCATACGGCCTGACACCCGTCGTGGGAGGCATGTACGGCACAGGACAATACACCTCTGCCGGACAGGCTCTGCGCAACAGCTTGGTTGCCAACAGTATAGTGGCACTGCTGATTACGGTGTGCATGACGGTGCTGTACATTAACATCGGGAATATCGGACAGCCCGAAGAACTGCTCCCGCTGATAAAGCCCTACTACCTTGCACTGCTTGCCTCGCTGGTGTTTGTGATGCTTTTCAACGGTTTCAAGCAGTTTACGGACGGCATTACCGACACGAAGACCGCGATGTGGATACTCCTTGGAGGCAATGTGCTGAATATCATCGGCAACTGGATGCTGATATACGGCAAGGCAGGTCTGCCGGAGCTCGGTCTCTTGGGTGCCGGCATCAGCACTCTTGTATCACGTGTGGCGATGGTCGCGGTATTTGTTGCCGTCTTCATGCGTGGCTCCCGTTTCCGCCGTTATAAGGTGGGCTTCTTCCGTTTGGGAATGTCGCGTGCGCTTTTCGGCCGTCTGAACGGTCTCGGCTGGCCTGTGGCGTTCCAGATGGGCATGGAGGCTTCGTCGTTCAGTCTCAGTGCCGTCATGATAGGATGGCTCGGCACGATAGCTCTTGCGTCGCATCAGGTGATGATAGTCATCTCGCAGTTCACGTTCATGATGTACTATGGTATGGGTGCCGCTGTGGCAGTGCGTGTCAGCAACTTCAACGGTCAGCACGATATGCTCAATGTACGCCGCTCCGCCTATGCAGGTTTTCATCTTATGGTAGCGCTTGGAGTGGTGTTGTCGTCTGTCGTCTTCCTGCTCAGGGACAGTCTGGGCGGATGGTTTACCGACAGCCGTGAGGTGGCGGACACGGTGACATCGCTGATATTCCCGTTCCTCGTCTACCAGTTCGGCGACGGTCTGCAGATAACTTTCGCCAATGCTCTGCGCGGCATCTCTGACGTGAAACTGATGATGCTTATAGCCTTTATAGCCTATTTCGTCATCTCCCTCCCCATGGGATATTTCTGCGGATTCGTTATGAACTGGGGCGTAGCAGGCGTATGGATGGCCTTCCCCTTCGGACTTACCAGTGCTGGCCTGATGCTTTGGGGACGGTTCCATTATATGACAAAGTGAGGTATGCGGTTTTTCGGTTAGGCGGTTATACGATTATACGGTTATACGATTATACGGTTGTGCGGTTATACGGTTTTACGGATATTACTCTTCCTGTAACTATAAGCCAAGAACCAATATCCGCATAACCGCAAAACCGTATAACCGCAAAACCGAAAATCATTCCGCCAGAGCCACCATCAGCCTGTCAAGAGCTTCGTCGGCGTTACGGCTTTCGTTGAGCAGAGTCACGAACTTAGAGCCTATGATTGCTCCGGCAGAGTACATTTGCGCGCTCTCCAGTGTCTGCCTGTTGCTTATTCCGAAGCCGGTCATCAATGGGTTGCGCAGTCCCATGTCATTGATACGTCTGAAATATTCCAGCCGACTGTCGTCGAAAGACTGCTGTGCACCTGTTGTGGCGGCAGATGACACCATATAAAGGAAGCCTTCCGTATTGCTGTCGATGAGGCGTATGCGCTCTTCGGATGTCTCTGGTGTTATGAGCATTACTATCCTTATGCCGTATTTGTCGGCGACAGGCTTTATCTTTGCCATATAGTCGCTGAACGGCAGGTCAGGGATTATCGCTCCGCTTACTCCGCTGTCGGCACATGCGCGGCAGAAATCCTCGATGCCGTACTGCATGATTACGTTAAGATAGCCCATGAGTATCACAGGTATGTCTATCTCGTCCTTTGCCTCCTTCAGCTGGTCGAATATCTTCTGCAGGGTCATGCCGTTTCTCAGGGCTTTTGTCGCGGCATCCTGTATCACGGGGCCGTCGGCCATAGGGTCGCTGAAAGGTATTCCCACTTCCACCATTGATATGCCGTGACGCTGCATTGCACGTATCACGTCGGCAGTGTCCTCTGCTGTAGGGCAGCCTGCACAGAAATACAGGGACAGGAGCTTCCTGTCTTTATTGTCTGCGAATAGTCGGTTGATTTTATTCATTTTCGTGTGTTAAGTAAGTCACAAAATTATTTGTGCTTGGTTTTGTATATTCGTTTCGTCTGCTTTCTTCTGTAAGTCTGCCAGCTTACCTATGAATCTTCTCACGGCTTCGGCATCCTTGCAGGCAGGAGCGGTCTCGAACTTTGAGTTTATGTCTATGCCGAGCATCATCGGGTGGTGTATATGCATGACACGGCTGGCATCGTCAGAGCCTATCCCTCCGCTGAGAAGGAAAGGCCTGTTGCCGTCGTATGCGTTGATGATCGTCCAGTCGAACTGTCTTCCGCTGCCTCCTGATGTCTCGCATCTTGTGTCAAAAAGGAACAGGTCCACGCAGTCTTCATAGCGGCGGAATGTCTGCATATCGTCTGCATTGCCTATGCTTATCGCTTTCATTATCTTGATGTCTTGGCGTACTTGCCTTGCGACAGAGCTGCGGAGCTCGCGTATCATGGCAGGACTCTCGTTGCCATGAAGCTGCAGTATGTCAAGGCGGTAGTCTATGGAGGTGCTGATGATGCCGCTTCCCTCCATTATCGCCTTGCTCATGGATGCTGTCGGTACTGTTTCTCCAAGAATCATGTCCTCCACCTGACGGCGGATGTCCTTTTCTGTCAGTATCTTCTTGAAGCGCTCCACTTCAGTACGCTTGTGGGCTGTTATCTCGTTCAATATATCTTTCATGACACTTTCTTATGAGTTTATCTCTGCAAATCTTCTGAATGCGGCAAATGCCCTGCCGCTGTCTATTGACTCACGGGCGGCTTCCACGCAGTCTTCGATGCTCTTCCTGCCTTTCTCCATCACCTGTATGGCAAAGGCGGCATTAGCCATGACGACATCCTTCTGGGCTTTTGTGGCAGTGTTTGCCAGCACCTTGTCGAATATCTCCTTTGCCTCCATCTCGTCGGCGCCGGCCTTTAGCTCCTCGGGAGTGATTGTCTCCATGCCGAGCTCGGAAGGCTTGAATATGCGTTCGTAGTCGTTTGTGGTTACCTTGAAGTCGCCGGTGAGTGAAATCTCGTCATAGCCGTCCATGCTGTTCACTATGCCATAGTCTATGCCTATCTTCTGATACACATTGCTGTAGAGGCGCATCTGGTCGAGGTTTGCCACGCCGAGCAGTTGGCATTGCGGTTTTGAGGGGTTGACAAGCGGACCGAGAAGGTTGAAGCATGTAGGGAACTGGAGTGCCTTGCGTATCGGGCCGACAAACTTCATGGCATGGGCAAAGAGCTGTGCATGCAGATATACTATGCCTGCTTCGTTGAGGCTTCTGTTGAGGATGTCGGCGTCGGCAGTGAATCTTATGCCGTGGTTTGCCATTACATCTGAGGCTCCGCTGGTGCTTGTCGACGCATAGTTGCCGTGTTTAGCCACCTTGTAGCCTGCACCGGCAATCACGAAACAGGCGGTGGTGGATATGTTGAACGTATTCTTGCGGTCGCCTCCTGTGCCCACCACATCTATGTATCTGTCGCAGTCAAGTATGGCAGGCACGCCCGTCTCCAGTATTCCGTCACGGAAACCTAACAGTTCGTCTACCGTAATGCCTCTCATCTGCAGCGCCGTGAGCAACGCCGTTATCTGTTCCTTGGCATATCGCTCCTGTGTTATGCCTATGAGGATGTCCTTTGTCTCCTCGCGTGTCAGTGCTTCTTGATTGAGCACTCTTTCCAGAATCTGTTTCATGATTGTCAGTGTTTTATCCAGTTTTCCATCATTTCTCTGCCGTCAGTCGTCAGCACGCTCTCGGGATGAAACTGCAGTCCTCTTATGTCGAGTGTCCTGTGGCGCAGTGCCATGATATGCCCCTCGTCGCTTTCTGCCGTTATCTCCAGACAATCGGGCAGGTATTCCCTGCTCACCACCCACGAATGATACCGTCCCATGGTAATGCGGCGCGGAAGTCCATTGAACATATAGTCATTGCCCAGCTGTGTCCCTTCTGTCGCAATGCCATGAAACACACGGTCGAGATTGGCAAGTCTGCCGCCGCAACACTCAGCCTTTTCGCCTTCGATGCTGATCCTTTCCGTCAGCGACCTTATGGCGTCGTGTACGTGGCAGTCATCATCTATGTCACGCTCCTCACGGGTGCTGTCGGGCAGTGTGATGATGGCTTTGCCGTGGTCTATCGCTACCTGTGCCATAGGACGCACGCAGATGAACGAACGGCTGTTGTTACGGTCGTGGTAGTCGCTGCTTTCCATCAGCACGCTCTGCGGATACATGTCGCGCAACCTCATGTATACGCTCACAGGGGTATGCATGTCGGCAAGCATCGTCCTGGTTTTTGTGGTGTAGTTAAAAGTTTCCATATTCTCCAGCCATATGTTTATGTGAAATATAAGTTTCCATATCCTTGTCGCCGCGTCCGCTTACGGTAAGCACGACGACATCATCCTTCCTGAAATCCATCTTCTGCAAGGCGGCGATGGCGTGCGCGCTCTCCAGTGCAGGTATTATTCCCTCCATACGGGTCAGTTCGTAGGCTGCCTTTATCGCCTCGTCATCGTTTATCGGCAGTACCGTGGCACGGTGTTGCTGTGCTATATTTGCGTGCATGGGGCCTATCCCGGGATAGTCAAGTCCTGCCGATATAGACTCCGCCTCTATGATTTGTCCGTCGGTAGTCTGCATCACGAGGGTCTTGCTTCCGTGCAGTATGCCCAAGCGTCCGGCATGTATCGTTGCTGCAGTGTGTCCGGTATCGGCTCCGAGTCCTCCTGCTTCTGCCAGCACGATATTGACACGCTCGTCGTCGATGTAGTGGTATATGGTGCCGGCGGCATTGCTTCCTCCGCCCACACACGCCATGAGCCAGTCGGGATAGTCGCGTCCGGTCTTCTCGAGCAACTGTTCCTTTATCTCCTCAGAGATGATACTCTGCAGGCGCGCCACCATATCGGGGTAGGGATGCGGACCTACCGTGCTCCCGATGATGTAGAAAGTGTCCTGCGGATGGCAACACCAGTCGCGTATCGCCTCGTTTGTGGCATCCTTCAGTGTCATGTTTCCTGTTGTCACAGGGCGCACCTCGGCTCCGAGCATCCTCATGCGCTCCACGTTGAGACGCTGCCTCTCCACATCGAGAGCCCCTTGATATACCACACACGGCATGTCCATCAGCGCGCAGACTGTTGCCGTCGCCACACCGTGCTGGCCGGCTCCAGTCTCGGCTATGATGCGCGTCTTGCCCATCTTCTTTGCCAAGAGTATCTGTCCTATGGTGTTGTTTATCTTGTGAGCACCGGTGTGGTTGAGGTCCTCACGCTTCAGATACAGTCGGCAACCGTATTTCTCGCTCATGCGCCTGGCATAATACAACGGCGAGGGACGCCCCACATAGTCGCGCAGGAGCTGCATGTACTCATCCCTGAACTCCTTGCTTTCGAGCACTTTCAGATACTCTTTCTTGAGATTTTCCACGGCGGCATACAGTATTTCCGGGATGTATGCTCCGCCAAACTCGCCGTAGAATCCTTGTCCGTCTACATGAAATGTCTTCTTCATAATGCTTTATGTTTGTCTTTTGTCTTGCTGTTTTTTAGGCATTGCTGATTGTTGTCCTTGACGGGTATAAAGAAACAAGGCTCGCCGCAATCGCGACGAGCCTTGTACTATGGTTATTCCAGCTTACAAAACAGGAACTCAGGTATACGGCATCATGCCTCGCGACTTTTTCAATCTCGAGTTCTGCCACCACCATGAGTTGGTCTGTATTCTTGTCATGTTCTGAAACTTTTTGCTGTTTTATTTTCTGTTTCGGTTGCAAAAGTAATGGAAATTATGAATATCGCCAAACTTTTTGCTGATTATTTTCTCAAAAAGTGACGTTCACATATTATAAAAAGGCTGTTTAACGGTTATGCGGTTTGTCGGTGATACGATTATGCGGTCTGTTTTGCAATGTCATAAATTATTCGTATCTTTGCAGAAGATAAGCTGCATCTCAGCAATTATGAGCAAGCTCCATTGCGTTCGGTTTGCATTATCTTTGCACTATCTTTGCAAAAGATTTGATGTTTTCTTAATCAAATCATGTTGAAGGCGAGATTTAAGCATGTAGTTAAAACAATATGAAAATGAGTGTGATAGAAAGATGTTATGACTATGAGGCACTGACGGCGGTATGGTATGCGTCGGTCAGGGCAACACATGATTTCCTGACAGAGGTGGATATGGAGTATTATCGGCGCCGGATACCGCGTGATTATATGCCTCATGTAGAGCTTTATGCCATCAGGGATGAGAGAGGACGTTGGTCTTCCTTTATCGGAATAAGCAGCGACATGATAGAGATGCTGTTTGTCCATCCTGACGAGATGGGCAGAGGGCATGGCTCGCGTCTGCTGAAATTTGCTGTAGAGGAGAAAGGTTTACGCAAGGTTGATGTCAACGAGCAGAACAAGCGTGCCTTGGAGTTTTACCTGAGGCACGGATTCTCTGTCGTCGGGCGTGACGCTACGGACGGTGAAGGCAAGCCGTACCCGATTTTGCATATGGAGAAGAAAATGTGATTAGGTAATACCTTGCAAATCAATATGTTGTAATTTATATTGGGATGGGTCACCTTTCACAGGTCAAAAGGTGATACTTTGATGTGTGAAAGGTGACCTTTTTCATGACGAACCGTCATCCTTTATCTGAGCGTTGTGGTTTCTTGTTTTTGTCAGTAACCGCAATTTCCGCCTGACCGCCCAACCGCGTAACCACACGACAACCGTCCTTAACTGCCTGACCGCACGACAACCACAAAACCGTCCCAACCCCTAAAAAATATAAATATTCGGGATGGATGTTCTTCTGTCTCGTTTTTTTTTGTTACTTTTGTAGCGGATTATGCCATGTACGGTACATGGCGAGAAAAGGGAATAAGAACAAGAAACAATACTATAGGATTATGAATACAGGAAAAATCGATGTCCTGCTCGGATTGCAGTGGGGTGATGAAGGCAAGGGCAAGGTCGTTGACGTGCTTACGCCGAAGTATGATGTTGTTGCCCGTTTCCAGGGTGGTCCTAACGCCGGCCATACGTTGGAGTTTGAGGGACAGAAGTATGTCCTCCGCTCCATCCCTTCCGGCATATTCCAGGGCGGAAAGGTGAATATCATAGGCAATGGCGTGGTGCTTGCGCCGGACCTTTTCATGGGCGAGGCAAAGGAGCTCGAGAAGAGCGGCCATGACCTCAAGGAGCGTCTCTATATCTCCAAGAAGGCCCATCTCATCATGCCTACCCACCGTCTGCTGGATGCGGCATACGAGTCTATGAAGGGCAAAAATAAGGTCGGCACCACAGGCAAGGGCATCGGTCCGACATATACGGACAAGGTGTCGCGCAACGGTCTGCGTGTCGGCGACATCCTGGACGGTTTCGAGGAGAAATACGCTGCCCACAAGGCACGCCACATGCAGATACTCGAGTCTGTAGGCTTCGAGTATGACGAGGCTCAGCTTGCAGAGACCGAGAAGGTGTGGATGGAAGGCGTGGAGTATCTCCGCCTGTTCAATATCGTGGATTCCGAGCATGTCATAGGCAAGTCGCTCAAGGCAGGCAACACGATACTCGCCGAGGGTGCACAGGGCACGATGCTCGATGTCGATTTCGGCTCTTATCCTTTCGTCACCTCCTCCAATACGGTATGCGCTGGAGCCTGCACAGGTCTCGGTGTCGGTCCTAACAAGATAGGGGAGGTATTCGGCATCATGAAGGCCTACTGCACGAGAGTCGGCGCAGGTCCGTTCCCTACAGAGCTTTTCGACGAGACAGGACAGAAGATGCGCGACATAGGTCATGAGTATGGAGCCGTGACAGGCCGTGAGCGCCGTTGCGGATGGATAGACCTCGTGGCGCTGCGCTACTCCATCATGGTCAACGGTGTCACACAGCTCATCATGATGAAGTCTGACGTGCTTGACACATTCCCTACCATCAAGGCCTGCACAGCCTATAAGGTGAACGGCAAGGAGACACGCGATTTCCCTTACGACATAGAGAAGGGCATAGAGCCTGTATATACCGAGCTGCCGGGATGGATGACAGACATGACACGCTTCACGTCGGAAGAGGAGTTCCCGAAGGAGTTCAAGGACTATATAGCCTTCCTCGAGAAGGAACTGGAGACGCCTATCACTGTCATCTCCATAGGCCCTGACCGCGCCCAGACCATCGTGCGCAAGTGATTTTTTGAAGAACATAACGAGAATTATGGCACAGAAACCAAGCATACCAAAGGGTACACGCGACTTCGGCCCTGTAGAGATGGCGAAGCGCAACTACATATTCAATACCATCAAGGATGTCTATGCGCTCTACGGCTTCCAGCAGATAGAGACTCCTGCCATGGAGAATCTGTCGACGCTCATGGGCAAATACGGCGAGGAGGG
Source organism: Prevotella sp. (assembly GCA_017462915.1). GTDB lineage: Bacteria > Bacteroidota > Bacteroidia > Bacteroidales > Bacteroidaceae > Prevotella. Next base: position 59,037 of record JAFTQG010000012.1, read on the forward strand.
CGACAAGCTCCTCTTCAAGATACTCAATTCCGGCGACTTCCTCCACGGCATGACAGCCGACGAGGTTGCAGGAACGAGCACACAGAGACTTGCCGCAAAATTCTGCGAGAAGGGTCTCCGCTACGACCTTACCGTACCTTTCGCACGCTATGTCGTGCAGCACCGTGAAGAGCTCCAGATGCCTTTCAAGCGTTACCAGATACAGCCGGTATGGCGTGCCGACCGTCCTCAGAAGGGCCGCTACCGCGAGTTCTACCAGTGTGACGCAGATGTCGTGGGCTCAGACTCCCTGCTCAACGAGGTGGAACTCATGCAGATTGTCGACACGGTCTTCACGAAGTTCGGCGTCCGTGTGCAGATAAAGATCAACAACCGCAAGATTCTTGCCGGCATAGCTGAGGTAATCGGTGAGGCGGAGAAGATTGTCGACATCACGGTCGCTATCGACAAGCTCGACAAGATAGGCCTCGACGCTGTCAATGAGGAGCTGCGCGGTGCAGGCATCTCTGACGAGGCTATCGAGAAGCTCCAGCCGATAATAAAGCTGGAGGGCACTAACGATGACAAGCTCAATGTCATCCGTGAGGTGCTTGCGGCAAGCGAGACAGGACTGAAAGGCGTGGAGGAGACACAGTTTATCCTTGACAGACTGAAGGATACGCTCGACAACGAGATACAGCTCGACCTCACGCTCGCCCGCGGTCTCAACTACTATACAGGCGCAATCTTCGAGGTGAAAGCCCTTGATGTGCAGATAGGTTCCATCACAGGTGGCGGACGCTATGACAATCTCACGGGAATCTTCGGAATGCCAGGTCTCTCAGGCGTCGGAATATCGTTCGGTGCAGACCGCATTTACGATGTCCTCAACAAGCTCGACCTTTACCCGAAAGAGGCTGTCAATGCAACACAGCTCCTGTTCATCAACTTCGGAGAGAAGGAGACGGCATACTGTCTCCCTGTCGCTGCGGCAGCCCGTAAGGCTGGAATCCGCACGGAGGTGTTTCCTGATAGCGTGAAGATGAAGAAGCAGATGTCATACGCCAATGCCAAGCAGATACCTTTTGTCGCCCTTGCCGGCGAGAATGAGATTGCCGAAGGCAAGCTGACACTGAAGGATATGGCTACAGGCGAGCAGGCACTGGTGACTCCAGACGAACTTATCTCACGCATATCAGGGCGTTAGTAGTCTGGTTGTTTGGTGGTTTAGCTGTTTAGTGGTTTGGTTATTTGGTGGTTTAGTTGTTTAGTTATTTGGTGGTTTAGTTATTGCTATAACATCTACCATTTCGGCTATTTCTACTATATCGGCTATCCCTCCATTCCCTCCCAAATAACCAAAGTCCCGATTAAGCGAGAGCAGAGCCAAGCTTGCTTGAGCTCTGCCGAGCGGAAGGGACTTCGAGCGAAGCTCAACAACCAAACAACCAAACAACCAAACAACTAAACCACTAAACCACCAAATAACCAACCAAACAAATGAGAAGAGTAAAATACTTTTGCGGCATGGTCGTGGCTATATGTCTCGCGCTGCTCGTGTCTTCATCAAAATCTCAGACTAAGGTCTTTGTGATAGGCGACTCTACCGCTGCGGAGAAAGACATCTCTAAGGGTTCTCCCGAACGTGGCTGGGGCATGATGCTTCAGGGATGTTTCTCAGAGGACATTGTCGTGGAAAACCATGCGCGTAACGGCCGTTCCTCGCGCTCTTTCATAGATGAGGGTCTATGGCAGAAGGTACTTGACAGGATAAAGCCGGGCGACTATGTGCTCATACAGTTCGGCCATAACGACGAGAAGCATGACCAGCCGGGAAAGACGAAGCGCTTCTCCAAGCCGGGCTCGACGTTCGATGCCAACCTCGAGCGTTATGTTAAGGAGACCCGTGAGAAGGGTGGTATACCTGTCCTCCTCAACTGTGTCGAGCGCAGGCTCTTCTATGATGCACGTCTGAAGGACACTTCTTCAGGAAAGGCAAAGGAAATGTCTGCTGCGGAGAAGAAAGGTGCTGCCGACGACGAGGCGTTGCGCGACGTGAAGTACGGAGAGGAAGAGGTCAATACGGAGTATCTCGTGGCGACCCACTATACCAAGGACGGCGACTATACCGCTGCCCCGTATCTCGTGGCAAAGAGGCTTGACGTGCCTTTTGTCGATGCCAACCGCATAACCCACTGGATAGAGACGGAGCACGGTGTGGAAGGTTCGCGCCTGCTGCACATGTGGCTCAAGCCGGGTGAGGTGGCAAGCATACCTGACGGCAGAAAAGACAATACGCATTACAATGTTCATGGTGCGCTGATTGTGGCAAACCGTCTTGCGGACGCCATAGGAGAAGCCGTCCCTGCACTGAAGGAGCATGTCCGTCACTATGACTATGTCGTGTCGGCTGAGGGACGTGGCAATTTCCTTACACTCGACGAGGCTGTGAAGGCTGTGCCGGAAGGGACACAGATAACGGTCTTGGTGCTCGACGGCAAGTTCAAGAAGCCACGGACATCAAAGAAGATAAAGTACGAGACCCGTCAGAAGGCGGTGCTCACAGAATAAATAAAATAATGTGCGAGTGGGGATGGCTGCAATGGAAGCATCCCTTTATGCAGAACGATAAGTGACGAAGACACTGATATACAGACTTTCACTGGCTTTCCTCATTTCCGTCTTCCTTATGGGCTGTTCCACGAAAGAACGCTTTGCCGAGGGAGAGATGGAGATAAGGAAAGTCAGTGTCGTAACGGACAATCCTGCCATAGACACGCAGATGATGCGCAATTATGTGCGTCAGCTTCCTGGAATGGAAAACGGAAAGCGTGTACACCATGCCTATGATACAGTGCAGACGAGACTCACGTGCGAGGATCTTGTCACGGCTCTTTCCAATCAGGGTTATCTGCACGCCGATGTCAAGTCGTCTGTCTATGTCCGCCCGAAGACCGCAGGGGATAGGAATCCCAAATGTGAGGTGATGTATTTCCTCCATCCCGGCGAGCCTTATATGGTCCGTGACATAAAGTATGATATACGTGATGCACGCATAGACACGCTGCTCCGTGGCATACCTGTGTCGGACAGGTATATCGTGGCAGGGAAGACATTCAGCGTGGCAGACCTGAACGCCGAGCGTTCGATGATAGCCGGTTTCCTGCAGGACAGGGGATACTACAGGTTCAACAAGGATTTCATACGCTTTGAGGCAGACACCGTCAGAGGGCAGAAGACCGTGGACCTTACGCTCCTGCTGCTCCCTTACCGTGCCAACAACAATGCCAAGGAAGAACCGCATCCGTGCTATACGGTGCGCAAGATAAATTATCTCCCGGGAGGAGGTGACGAGAAGGTCGTATTGAGAAACAGCGTGCTCGATGTCAGCACGGAACTGCGGGAGGGAATGCCTTATAGCGCATCGGCCTTGCAGGGGACATATCAGCGTTTCGCGCGTCTTCAGGCACTGAGATACACCAATATCAGGTTTCGTGAGATAGTGGATACATTGACAGTGCCTGCGGATTCCATGGCTATGGCCGAGGCTCTGTATGACGTTGATGACGATGTGCAGCCCGATTCCGTGGCAGGGAAGTCTGTACGCTATGCGCTGGACTGTGACATACAGCTGTCTTCACGCAAGCCGAACTCCATATCCGTGCAGCCGGAAGGGACGAATACTGCCGGCGACCTCGGAGCGGCGGTGTCTCTTACCTATTCCAACAGGAATCTTTTCCATGGATCCGAGACCTTCTCCCTTCAACTTCGCGGCGCATACGAGGCTATAACCAAGCTGGAGGGCTATAACGACAAGAATTATATAGAGTATGGCCTGGAGTCAAAGGTGCAGTTCCCACGGTTCATAGCGCCGTTCATCTCCAACTCGTTCAAGCGTAATATACAGTCTACAAGTGAGTTGAGCGTGTCGTATAACCTGCAGAACCGTCCGGAGTTTCATCGCCGTGTGTTCTCTACGGCTTGGCGTTACAAATGGTCTGAGCCACACCATCATACCAGTTACAAGCTGGACATGATAGACCTGAACTACATCTATATGCCGTGGATTTCGGAGACATTCAGGCAGGATTATCTGGACTCGGACGACAATCGCAATGCTATCCTCCGCTATAACTATGAGGACCTGTTCATAATGAAGATAGGCTTCGGTCTCTCGTACAACAACGGCACCAATGCGTATAAGTTCAGTATAGAGACGGCAGGAAATATCCTCAACGGCTTTGCAAATGCCTTTGATTTCAAGAAGAATGACGACGGGCAGTACACACTGTTCAATATCGCCTATGCACAGTATGTCAAAGGAGACTTTGATGCGACACATGTGATGAAGCTCTCGCCTGGTTCCGAACTCGTGTTCCACGGCAGGCTTGGCATAGCATATCCATACGGTAACTCCCGGATTCTGCCGTTTGAGAAGCGGTATTTCTCCGGCGGTGCCAATTCTGTGCGAGGCTGGGCGGTAAGAGGTCTCGGTCCAGGCAAATACGGCGGTACTGACGGGCGCATAGATTTCATAAACCAGACGGGCGACATAAAGCTCGACTTGAATATGGAGTATCGCATGTTCCTGTTCTGGAAGCTGTATGGCGCGGTGTTTGTCGATGTCGGCAATATCTGGACGATACGCGAATATGAGAACCAGCCCGGTGGACAGTTTAAGTTCAATGAGTTCTATAAGCAGCTTGCCGCTGCCTACGGAGTTGGCGTGCGTCTTAATTTCGGATACTTTATCCTGCGTTTCGACTGCGGCATGAAGGCTGTCAATCCGGCATACACCAAGCAGCGGGAGCATTATCCGATATTCCATCCTGACCTGTCGCGTGATTTCGCGTTCCATTTCGGTGTGGGATACCCGTTCTGACTTGCGGTTGTACGGTTGTACGGTTATACGGAGATTACTCTTCTATAACTCACAACTGATAACTTATAACTCATAACTCACAACTTATAACCGCACAACCGCCTAACCGTAAAACCGAATAACCGCAAAATAAAACAATGAAGCAAAAAGTTATAATATCGACATCTCTGGAACAGCATATTGATGATGCTATAAAGGCTGTCACTCCCGACCGTCTGTTCCTTCTCTGCGATGAGACCACAGCAGAGGTATGTTTGCCGAAAGTAAAGACTTTCGGTTGTCTGAAAGATGCCCGTCTCATTGTCATAAAGTCCGGTGATGCCGACAAATCTCTGGAGGCTGTCTCCAGTGTCTGGGAGTCACTCCAGAACGGTGGGGCGACACGCCACTCCATGATGATCAATCTTGGAGGAGGAATGGTCACCGACCTTGGCGGCTTTGCGGCGTCGACATTCAAGCGCGGGATACACTTCGTGAACATTCCTACTACGCTCCTCTCCCTCGTCGATGCATCGGTAGGAGGGAAAACCGGCATAAACTTCGGAGGTCTGAAAAACGAGATAGGAGTGTTTAATACCGCTGATGTCGTGATACTTGATACGCAGTTTCTCGATACTCTCAGCAATGTGGAGATACGCTCGGGCTATGCGGAGATGATAAAGCACGGCCTGATATACAACCCTGACAGTTGCGCAGGAGGCTCACGGGAGCGGATGTGGGCAGAACTGATGAATTTTGACATCACAGCCCCTGACCTCGGTCAGCTTCAGTGTATGGTAGCGGAGTCGGTACAGGTGAAGGAGCGTATTGTGGAGATAGACCCTCTGGAGCATGGACTCCGCAAGGCTCTGAATCTCGGACATACGGCAGGACATGCCTTCGAGAGCTTCGGCATGGCGTGCGGCGAGCGTCTGGACGGCAGGCGTAATGCCGGTGTGCATCCAGTCCCTCATGGCTATGCCGTCGCTTACGGCATGGTATGCGAGCTGTGGCTGTCGTGTGTCAAGACAGGATTCCCGCAGAATATCATGCGCACGACAGTGAGGTTTATCGACGAGTATTACGGCAAGATGCCTATCACCTGCGATGACTATGAGACACTGTTCGAACTGATGACTCATGACAAGAAGAACACCGCAGGCACAATCAATTTCACCCTGCTTTCAGGCATAGGGGAGATAGTAATCAACCAGACGGCCACAAAGGAGGAAATCTTTGAGGCCTTGGACTTTTATAGAGAAAACTGATGAAGCAAGTTAGAGCGAAAAAGCAATTAGGCCAGCATTTCCTTACGGACCTCGGAATTGCGCGGCGCATAGCAGACACTGTCGATGCGTATCCTGAGATTCCAGTATTGGAGATTGGGCCGGGAATGGGTGTCATGACCCAATATCTGAAAGAGAAGCCACGCCCGTTCAAGGTCGTTGAGATAGACAAGGAGAGTGTGGAATATCTTAACGAACGCTGGCCGGACTTCAGCGCGCAGATAATCGGAGGAGACTTTCTCCGTATGGACCTTGACAAGGTGTTTGACGGCGCCCGGTTTGTGCTGACAGGCAATTACCCTTACGACATCTCCTCGCAGATATTCTTCAAGATGCTCGACAACAAGGATCTTATCCCTTGCTGCACAGGCATGATACAGCGTGAGGTGGCCCTGCGCATCGCCTCGGAGCCGGGCACAAAGGCCTATGGAATACTCTCCGTGCTCATACAGGCATGGTATGATACGGAATATCTGTTCACTGTCGACGAGACAGTCTTCAATCCGCCGCCGAAAGTTAAGTCGGCAGTAATCCGCATGACGAGAAACGGTGTCACAGACCTTGGATGCGACGAGACCCTGTTCAAGCGCGTGGTGAAGACTGTCTTCAATCAGCGCCGCAAGATGTTGCGCGTGTCGCTGAAGCAGATATTCAACGGGACGACACAGGCACGCCCAGAATTCTTCACAAACGAGATAATGACAAAACGTCCAGAGCAGCTTACTGTCCAGCAGTTTGTAGAACTTACAAATCTTGTCGCCGAGGAACTTGCTGCTGTAGGCGGTTAGGCGGTTATACGGTTGTGCGGTTATACGGAAATTACTCTTCCTATAACTCACAACTCATAACTCACAACTCATCCCATGCTCCGCATAAATGACACTATAGAGACCATGAGAGGCGAGCATCTGCTTGCCGAGATGTCGCTGTTGCCGCAATGGCGACGGCAGGCCGCTCTGTGTTACAACCATGAGTCAGGCAGGCGGGAATCTACTATGGCATTCCGTCTGTTGCAGGATATGACAGGGCTTCGTGACATCGAATTCTCTGTCGGTGAGCATGGGAAACCATGGATAAAAGGGATTCCGGACATTCATTTCAATCTCTCACACTGCAAGTTTGCTGTCGCCTGTGTCGTGGACAGCGTCCCTGTCGGTGTGGATATAGAGCGCGTCGGCAGATACAGCCCTCGTCTTGCAGAGTACACCCTCTCTCCTGAGGAGTGGCACTATATCCATTATGCCTCCTCAGATACATCCGTTCCACGCCCCTACGAGGAGACCGACCTGCTGTTCACTGTTCTCTGGACTAAAAAGGAATCGCTCCTGAAACTTATAGGTACAGGCATAACGGACAATCTGCGCCATGTGCTTGATGAATACGACGGGCAGGTCTTATTCAATACGGTCATGGATAAAGAATGCAGATATGTATGCACAGAGGCACATTTTCTGTAAGAAGGACGAGAAGAACAATAAATCCCGACATGATTATTCATCCACATAATTATATAGGTATACCGTTACGTGAATGAATAATCATGTCGGGATTTATTGTTCTATTTGATCAGAACGGGTATCCGATGGCGAAATTGAGGCATTGTGCCTTGCTGAATCTCGGTGTGTTGAAATATCCGCCCTTGCCGGTATCGTATGGTGCGTGTACGACGAATGCCCAGTCGAGGCGTATGATGAAGAAGTCGAGGTCGTATCGTATGCCTATGCCAGCATCTACGGCAAGGTCTTTCAGGAAGTTCTTGGCACGGAAGCTCATGCCCTCGGTATCCTTGCGGTTCTTGTCGAGCACCCATACGTTGCCGGCGTCTATGAATGCCGCTCCGTAGAGCGAGCCGAAGAGGCGCGGACGGTATTCGAGGGAGAACTTGAGTTTCATGTCGCCGTTGGCAAGCAGGTAGTTCATCTCCTTGTTTTCCACGCCGGGAGCGTCAGGATCGCTGTACCGGAACGAGCCCGGTCCCACACTTCTTGTGGAGAAACCGCGGAGGTCGTTGGCACCTCCGACATAATATTGCTCTGAGAACGGTGCATAGCTCGTATTGCCGTATGTGAACATCCATCCGCCGAGCGCGTGGGCTATGAGGCTGGCGTTCGGGCTTACGCGCCATAGCTTACGCCATTCGAGGTCGAACTTTACAAATTGTCCTACAGGGGCGTTGAACATTGTCTTCCCTTCCTCGTGCCATGATTTTTCTCCGATGGACAGTATGCCGTTGGCGACGTTACCGCATTCGGTGACTGTTCCCGAGAAGTATATCGGGTGGCGTTTCGTGGAAGGTGATGTGTAGGTGTAGGAGTAGCGCATCTTGGGCAGGAAGTTGTCTTCCAGTGCGACAAGGGCGACGATGGAGTTCTCCATCTTGTCCCAGAACTCGTCGGAGCTCTCTGCGACGTATGAGTAGTCTACGCTCAGCGGTGTGAACGAGTGGCGTGATACTTCGTTTGGCTTGTAGTTGTATGTCAGTTCTCCTGAGAGGACATGCCGTCTGTAGGAGCCTGTGCGGTTTATTGTCTCTCTGGCTATGCGCAGGATTGTGCTTGCCGATGTCTGTACGAGAGACAGCGGGGCAGTACGGTTTGCAGCTCTCATGCGGCGGAAGCGGTGTCTGTCCGGACGCATGAAGTTGGGTAGCAGAAGGCGTGGCAGTTCAAGGGTGAGGTCGGTGATGATGTTGTAGCTGCCGTTCTTTCCGGCATTGTTCTTCCCGACATTGAACTCATAGTTTCCCGAGACATTGAACGACAGCAGTTCGCCTCCGCGGAAGGCATTGCGCATGGCGAAGCTGACGCCTGCTCCTGGACCGAGACGGCCGTTGGACTTCTGGGTGTAGTTTGCCTGAAGGGCTATGTCGTATGGTTTGTCGAGTATGCAGTCGACAGTCATGTCGAGTATGCACGAATCGGTGCTTGCAGAGTCTCGTATCGTCGTCAGACTGTCTGCTGTCGGCATTTGGCGCGGTGTGAAATTGATGTCGACGTAGGAGAATATGCCTTTCTGTGACAGTCTTGACAATGACTCTTCGTAATTGGTCTGTGAGAAAAGGTTACGGCGGCGCAGAAGGATGTCTTTCAGCACTATCCTCGGTCGTACGGCAGGTCTCTTTCCTGCATAGTGTATAGTGAGTGTGCGGCGTGTGACGGAGTCTGTCAGCTGTTCGGTGAAGTTTCGGCGTATGCGGAAATTTGTCTTTCCTATATACCATTTCCTGCTTGCCTCGACAGGCAGTGAGTCTACTTTATGTAATATGAGCTGTACACGTCCTGGGGTGTTTACCGTGTCGGCTGCATACGTGGAGTACTGCTGTTTGTAATAATAATAGCCGTTGTCGCGGAAGATGTTGTAGAGGCGGTTGCGCTCATTGTCAAGTGCACTTACGGAGAACGGATCGCCTTTATGGAGGAATGTGGTGCTGTCATTGAACAGTGCCGTCTCTTCTTCCGAGTATCCCTGGTATGCTATGCTGTCAAGGGTGAATACGGGCCCCATGTTTACTGTGTATCCGACTTTTGCCTTGTGAGGGCGTAGGATGCTGTCGCGGCGTGTCGTGGTGGGCTTCCCCTCATAAATCTTGTATCCTACTGTGCCACGGAAATAGCCGTTGTTCTCAAGCACGGTCTTTGCCACGGATATGCGCAGTTCAGGGTTTACATCGCTGATGAGTACGGGAGCTTTGCCGAAACTGGAAGTCAGCCATTTCGGTATCCCGCCTTTTTTCTGTGAGAAGGCGTTCCATACCCATAGTCCCCAGGGGAATGGTGTACGGTAGTATGAAGAGCCGAAGAACGCTCCGTTAGGGGCACAGGCGAGCACAGCCTCAAGCTCTTCCTGAGTGTCGATGCAATGGTCGGCAGTCATGCGGTCATGCGGTTGTCCGGTCGTGATGTATTCGGTCTTCTTCATTCCTGTATACAGCTGCTCGCCGGGCTCCAGGGAAGAAGTCGTGGAGCATCCTGCCATGACGAGCATCAGTAGGAGAAACGTGGCAATATGTTTCAATGAATGTTTATTGAGCATTGATGGAGTCCTTTCTTACGTTTGTGGAGTCGACCGGCTGTACAGCATTCTTCCTGTTGCCAGTCATCTGTGAAGCAGCTGGATGGAACAGTTCATACAGGTTGCTGAACTTTCTCTTGTACATATATCCGGCACCGAACTGGTCTACATATCCTTCAAGATGGTCATAGACATCATGCTTGTAGAACAGGCGCAGATATTGGTTGGAGGTGTCGTGCAGACGGTATTGCATCTCTACATTGTCGAAGATGGAAGCCGTCTTGCCGTCTGCTTCATGACCTGTGGCTATCTTTCCGCCTATGGAAACTGACAGGCGGTTGTTCCAGAAGCGTTTAGCAAACTTGAAAGCGTAGTCTGTGCGTATCGTGCCGTCTTCACGGATAGAGTTCTCAAGTCCGACACTGAGGTCGAGTGTGCGCAGGGCACTGCCTGTGATGCTGTTTATCTGCGACTGCAGGAAGTTGCTCAGCGCGGAGTTCATTGTGATGTTTGACGAGTTGTCTCCTGCGAGGAACATGCCGGTCGTGAGCATGGTGACGGCTATCTTGCCCCTTTCTTCTATGGACATCATGTTGAGCTGGTCGGTGACCGACTGGTCTTCTGGGGCGGAGATGATAAACTGCAGTCCCATATCGTTAAGGGTCTTTGACAATACGACACCGCATTGGAAGTCCACGACTCTGTTGGCTTCGGCAGTATTGACATTGGCGCGCACATCCTCCGTGGCGGTGATGGAGAGCTTCGGGTTCATTATGTCGCCAGTGAACTCCATGTATGAATCCTGTGATATGGTGAATGTCTTCAGCGGTATGACCGGCAGGGAGTATTTCATCTCTCCTTGCGATATGGTATATCTTCCGGTCATGGACATCTTTTCCTGCTGGTAGAGGAAGCGCAGGCTTCCGTTGCCGATTATCTCAAGGTAGTTGCTGTGGTTTGTATTCAGCCAGCAGGTGATGTGTGAGCCCTCCTGTATGTTTATGTTCATGTCTACGGAGACGCCGTTTACAGGCGGCAGTTTTGATGCCTGCTGCTCTTCCTTTGAGAAGTCAACGAAATCTACAAGGTCCTTGAGTCTGTTGTCTGTTGTGATAGGGGAGTCTTTCAGGATATAATATACATCTGTGGTAGGAAGCACCTCAAGGCCACCGCGCACTTTCAGTGCATCCACCTCGCCCTTGACAGAGCAGAGGAAGTTGATGTATGCTTTTCCGTATGCGAGAGAGCTCCTGCTCTCTTTCGCATCGACCACGAGGATATTCTTGGCAGAGATTCGCAAGTCTGCATACATGTGGCCGAGGTCTGCAAAGTTGTATGTGCCGTTGACCGTAAGAGCCTGGTCGCGTGAGTCGAAGAACCTGAAGTTCTCAAATTTCACATGTGATTTCTCTATGGTTACTGGAGTGCTGTCCATCTTCAGCTTTACACCATAAGGCACTGATACAAGTAATGCCCGTGACAGGTCTGCAGTGCCGTTGACATCTGGCCTGTCAAGTTCTCCTTGGATTGTAAGATGGCCGACAGCAACACCTTCCAGACCGATTATCTGGTCCGGGATGAAACCGTTGACGAGGTTCAGAGGCATCTCCTTCATGTCTATTTCAGCATCGATGCGGTCGCCGCCGTTGAGGAAATAATATGTTCCCTGCACTGTTGCTACCTCATTGTCGTCCTTATAGAGCACGCCGTCGATATGATGGGAGCCGTCATTCTGAGGCATGTATACGATTTCCGTCGACAGGTTGCCGAGATTGTATCCCTCGTACATGAACTGGTGTATGTCCATATTTGCCGATATGGACATGTCTTCCTTGTTGAGTATGATATGGTAGTCTCCGTTAGCGACGCCTTTTATGTCAGGCATGTATGGCATTACAGATATGATGTCGGCAAGGTCAAGATTGCTTATGGACACCGTCACGTCCTGCAGTGCAGTAGCGTTCTCATCATCGGTATATATCTGTATGCCTGTGTTCTCGTTGTCCTGCAACTGCACCTTTGCCGACACACGCATATCATTATTGAAAGCTATATAGTTGTCTTTGTTGACCTTGAACTTTCTGTATCCGAGCACGGCATCATCTCCGTCGATAGTCACTTTAATGCCGTTCTCGGTCATCATGGCTGTAAGTCCTATCTCAAGTCCCCGCTTGTCATTCTTATCGTCAAGAGCCATAAGGAATGTCAAGCTGTTCGGACGCATGGCACCGTGCATGTCTGCCTTGAATGAGTATTGAGGATTGTCCTTGCCGTTTGCCACAGTGAGCCTATAGTTCGTCTGCTCCTGTTCAGACTGCAGTGCAAGGTGTATGTCGTCAAGCTGCATCTTTCCCGTTTTCAGAGTGTCAATCTGCATGTCTCCGTTGATACCTTTCTCCGGGGACATCTCCATATCGGCGTATACGGAAGAGAAAGAATAACCGATGCCGCCGAGCAGGCGTGCGATAGGGTTGTCTTTGTCGGCCTTGACATACAGCCGTCCTGTAGGAAACTTGCTACGCAGGGCTATCTCGTCGATTACCCTGTTGCTTATTTGGGATTTTATCTCGTTAGTGAGAGCATTGCCGAGATTCAGGAGCTTCTTGTATCCGAGACTGAAATCTGTCTTGAACACAAGGTCTCCGCAGTCGATGTCTACATGGGTGGTATCCCGTCGTGTAAGGGCATCGAGATTTATGTGATATGCATAGTGTACGTCAGCAGAATCCTTTAGGGTAAAATCGTATATCGTACCCTTGACGGCATGGTTGTTGTCAAAGTCACTGGCGATGGCAAGCGATGCTGTCATCGATGTTGATAACGGAGCGTCGACAAGGTGTAGGGCGTAGAGGTCGACGTTTCTTACATCGCCGGATATCTTGCCTCTCACACCGCCCTTCATCATCTGCGCATCGAGGACAAAATCTGTGTTGAGTATTTCCGATGGTGTATGTACCTCTGCATGGGCTATGCCGTTCCGCAACGACATGTCTGCCGAGGCGCCGCTTAGGTTATATTGTCCATAACGGAAATCATGTATCTTTGCCGTGGCTCTGATGTCGGTTCTCTTCGAATAGATGTCTGTGCCTTTCCCATTGATTTTGATATTCCCTGACAGCCTGCCCAGTCCATATCCCGGCAGGAATCTGTTGAGATTAAGCCTTTGGATGTCAAGTGCGGCCTTGTAGGTCTCGCCGCGCATGTCGTAAGCGAGCTTGCCGGATACCTTCCCGTTGTTGCCTGTAGCACGCAGGTTCAGCTGTGCATCTGCGGCAAGTCTGTCTGTGCTGTCGAGATTGCGCAGGGTGCATGTCAAGGTTCCCGACAACATTGTAGGTATGTTTATGGAAATGTCATTGACCTCCATCCGCTTCATATTGCCGTCGATACATCCTTTTATAGTGGAAGGCTGTGCAGGCCATAAGCGTTTCATGTCTTTCGGGAGATATGCCGCGGCGAAAATCATGACATCTTCCTTGCCGAGTGAAGCGTCTAAACAAGCATTGGTCTTGCCGGGATTTGTTGCATCAAAGGTCGTGAAAGCAAAATCGATATTACCTTTTATGGTGGAGTAGGGGGTGATGAGAGACAGGTCGTTGACATGCACGGTGGCTGTATCGAGGTCTATCTTTCCCTTCAAGGACTTTATTGTCAATCCCGATTTCTCATAGAGATGGCTGTCCCTTACGAGCATGGCAAGACTGTATTTCTTCTCTTCTTGTCTGAACATAAGGTCTGCGATGCTTATATTCAGTCTGCTGATGTCTATATGGTTGTAGTCCAGTCCTTTGACCTTTGTCTCGAATCGGTTGTCATATTGCAGTCTGCTGTCGGCAAGAGTCGCGGAAGCAAGTCTGTATTCTGAGGATTTAAGGTCGAAGAAACCGTTTCTCACGCCGAACGAGCCGATGCTGGCAGTGATGTTCAGCGTGTCTCCCGGGAGATGAACTTTTATTCTTGATTTGGTGATGTCAAGATTCTTCACCTTGACAAGCCATGGTGTTTCGGATTTTGTCGTATCCTCCTTTGCCGTGTCCGAGAGGCAGATGTCGAGATCTGCGCCTGTCATCCGTGCCTTGTTTATCAAGACAGAATCGTTTTTGAGGTCTATGCCGTGAGAGACGACACTCAGTTGTCTTACTTTGCCTTTCACACGGCAGTCGGAGACAAAGCCGTTGGTGTTGAGCGTTACACTGTCAAACAGCAGTGCATCCACCTCGACTTTTCCTTTGAACAGCGGGCGTAACTGTATGTCACACAATACGTCGCGTGCATCAATGATGGTGTCTTTCACATGAGGCAGCGAGTCATTCTGCTGGATGGCTTTTACGCCGTTGAGGCTTATGTCTATCGGGAAGCGTAGGCGGACATCCTCTATGGAGATGTCCATGCCTGTTTTCTCTGATGCATATTGCGTGGCAATGCCTACCGCCCATCTTTGTACGGGAGGACAGTAGAGCAGCAATGTCAGCAACATGAATATGACGAATGGCGATGCTGCGATGCCAATCAGCCAATAGAATGATTTTCGCAACTGGTTGTTTGGTTGTTTAGTTGTTTAGTTGTTTAGTTGTTTGGTTGTTTAGTTGTTTAGTTGTTTGGTTGTTTGATTGTTAATCCGGGTTAAGGTTGTACTATTAACCAAACCACCAGACAGCTAAACGACTAAACAACCACATTACGGTGCCAGAATCTGCCAGAGCTTGTCCTCCGGTACAGGGGCGGTGATGGATATCTGTTTTTTTGATACAGGATGTGTGAACTCCATCTTACGGCTCAGCAGCGATATGCTGCCGTCAGGATTAGAGCGTGGCGCACCATATTTCAAGTCCCCTTTTATAGGCAGACCGATTTTTGCAAGCTGGCACCTGATCTGATGATGCCGTCCGGTAAGCAACCGTATCTCCACGAGCATGTATTTGTCAGAACTGCCGATGACCTTGTAGTCGAGCATGGCCTTTTTCGTGCCGGGTCTCTCGTGCTCATAGGCGTAGCTCTTGTTTTGCTTCTCGTTTCTTGACAGCCAGTGTGTCAGGCGTGTAAAGCCGTCAGGCAGCAGTTCTGCATTCTTGCTTGCCTTCTCCTCTGTCTTTGCGACGATGGCCCAATATGTTTTCCTCACGCCCTCTTCCCCTTCCTTGTTCTGGAACATCCTGTTGAGTCGTGGAAGGGCTTTTGACGTGCGTGCGAAGAGCACAAGGCCATATACAGGACGGTCAAGGCGATGTACTACCCCGAGAAACACGTTTCCGGGCTTCATGTACTTCTCCTTGATATACTTCTTGACAATATCCGAGAGGGGGACATCGCCGGTCTTATCGCCCTGGACAATCTCCCCACTCTCTTTATATACCACAATGATGTGGTTGTCTTCGTAGATTACGTGCATTACATGTTCATGCCGCCGTCAACCTGGATAACCTGTCCGCTGACATAGCTTGAGAGGTCTGAAGCCAGATATACGGCAGTGTTTGCGATGTCGGCAACCTGTCCTGCACGGCGAAGAGGAATCTTCTTTGCCCATTCCTTGCGCACCTCGTCAGGAAGCTGTGCTGTCATGGCTGTCTCGATGAAGCCCGGTGCGATAGCGTTTGCGCGGATGCCTTTTGCGCCCATCTCCTGGGCGATAGACTTAGCCAATGCGATGAGACCGGCCTTTGAGGCTGCATAGTTGCACTGGCCTGCGTTGCCGTGGACACCGACTACAGATGCCATGTTGATGATAGAACCGCCCTTCTGGCGCATCATGATAGGTGTGCAGGCGTGTATGAAGTTGAATGCCGATTTCAGGTTGACATTGATGACAGCATCCCACTGGGCCTCTGTCATGCGGAGCATAAGGCCGTCTTTTGTGATGCCTGCATTGTTGACGAGGATGTCGATGGCACCCATCTCTTCCTTTATCTTCTTGACAATGGCCTCTGTCTCCTCAAAGTCGGCAGCATTGCCTGCATAGGCATTGCACTTTACGCCTACGGCTTCTATTTCCTTGCGTGTAGCTTCGAGTCCGGCAGCCATCTCGTCGTTGAGCACGAGGTCTGTGAATGCTATGTTAGCACCTTCTTCTGCAAATTTCAGCGCGATAGCCTTTCCGATACCGCGTGCAGCACCTGTGATAAGTGCTGTCTTTCCACTTAATAATCCCATGGTAGTTGTTGTGTGTTAATATTTTTTGTTTTATGTCTTGAATTATCTGTCTGCATATCAGCCTGCATGGATATTACAGTCCTTTGCTTTTCCCCAAAGCTCCGTACACGAACTTCGCGACAAGCGGGCGTGTGCTGATGTCTGTGACACCCTTGCCGAGCCGCCCGTAGATGTACGGTACCTCAAGTCCCTTAATACAATAATGTGTAATGGCTGCCGTAAGCTCTACGTTGTCGATTTCGAAGACTCCCGCTTCCTTGCCGGCTGCGTATATCTTGCGGAACAGTTCTATCTCATCGTCGTCGAACTTCTTCCTTACCTTCTCCACCATCCAGATGTTGCGGAAAAATTCAGCACGGAGGTTGCCGTTACGTGCAACGGTCTCCCGTATCATCTGCAGATGGGTGTATATCAGTTCTATGATCTTCTCCTGAGGGCGCAACCGTTTCTCCGCCACCTGCTCGAGCTGTTCGGAAAGCCTTTCCAGCTCGTATTCTATGACAGCGGAGTAGACCTCTTCCTTGCTCTCAAAGTATGTATACAGAGTCCTGCGACCCTTGCCTGCTTCAAGGGCTATGTCGTTCATGGTCGTATTCTGTAGACCATTCTTGGCGAAAAGTTGCCGTGCGACATTTACAAAATGTTGTCTTGTTTTTGATACTGACATAAGAGATGGTATAGGTGCGGAAATATATGTATTGCAATTATATTGCGTGGCACTCATTCTTTGCAAAAGTAGGCATTTTATTCCATATAGCCAAATTATTATATGAAAATATGAAGCGAAATCAATCTTTTTACAGGAAAATATAAAATAATCGGGAAAATATTTGCATAGTTCATAAAAAGTCCGTACCTTTGCACCCGCTTTTGAAAACGAATGGATTCCCTGAGGTTGACATTCTGATTCAAATTCCATATCGCGGAGTGGAGCAGTTGGTAGCTCGCCAGGCTCATAACCTGGAGGTCGTTCGTTCGAGTCGAGCCTCCGCAACTATCTCAAGCAAGCCGTTCTGGCTTGCTTTTTTTGTGTCTTTATCCGGGCGGGAGCCATGGCCGGCGGCTTGTTCCAATATGAAAAGCCGAAGTGGCCGTATCTGTGAAAAAATGCCATTTGCATCAAAAAAAATGCAAAAAATATAGCATTAAGGGAAAAAATCAGTAATTTTGTATCGGTAATCATATATTATGAAAGTTCGGAACATATTTATCGTGCCTTCTGCTGTCGCGTCTGCGGCATCAGGAACGGAAGAAAGCCCTGGAGACAGTGAGGGCTCTCTTTTCCAAATCCCATGGCTAAAGCAAGATGGGGCTGAGCCTGAAGGCTGCCTCGGCGTTGCGGGCGACATGTCATGTATGAAGCATTGTCCTTGCAATAGGAGAGGGAAGCCAGATGTTTTTCTTTCTGTCATGCTCTTTTTTAAATATATCCGGACCGTATGTTTGAACAGCAAGAGTGTCAAACGGATAACCCTTTTCTGTAATTACAGGGCATAGAGATTCTACACGGAAGTCAGGTTTAGCTGCCTCGGATTGCATATCCGGGACAGAGATATCATCTATAATTATCAAAAAAATATCTCTCTATGTTTCTGATGTTCACATATCTCATAGGTGCGCTTTCCGTCTCGTTTCTGTGCTCTGTGCTTGAGGCGGTGCTGTTGTCTACACCTATGTCGTTCATAACCATGAAAGAGGGTGAAGGCTCTGCCAATGCCGTCCTGCTGAAGAAGTTCAAGACAAATATCGACAGGCCTATAGCCGCCATACTCTCGCTCAACACGATAGCCCATACGGTAGGAGCGGCCGGCGTAGGTGCTGAGGCCGTGAAGATATTCGGCGAGGAAAGTTTCGGCATAGTCTCCGCTATCCTCACATTGCTGATTCTGATTTTCTCTGAAATCATTCCCAAGACAATCGGTGCCTCACATTGGAGACGCCTCGCCATGCCTGTAGCCCTGCTGATAAGATTCTTGATATTCGTCACCTATCCCTTGGTATGGCTGTCGGAGTATATCACGAAGCTGTTCGCTTCCGGCGAGTCAAGCCTTTCCGTGAGCCGTGAGGAAGTCTCGGCAATGGTGGCGGTAGCGTCAGAGGAAGGTGTCCTAAGGACGCAGGAAAGCAAGATAATACAGAACACTTTCAGGCTTACAGGTGTCTCGGCGGAGGACATCATGACCCCTAATCTTGTGGTGGTCTCTGTCCCGGACAGCATGACCGTCAAGGAGTTCTTCTCCAGTGTTGAACTGACATATTCGCGCATCCCTGTATATCATGACAACAAAGACTATATCGTAGGGTATGTACTCAAGATGACGGTGCTGGAATTGCTTGCAAAAGACAGTTTTGACACACGCATGTCGGAGATTATCCGTCCGATACTTAGCTTTGATGAAGACGAGAAGGTCTTCGGTATATGGGAGAAGATGCTCGAGAAGAAGGAGCATATCTCGGTGATTTGCGATAAGTACGGCTGCCTGCGGGGTATCGTGACGATGGAGGATGTCATAGAGACCATGCTTGGAGAGGAGATTGTCGACGAGGTTGATACCAATGTTGACTTGCAGAAAGTCGCGCTGGACAAGTTCAAAGCCATGAAGACCGGCAAGTGAACCCATGAGGCCTGACGGCAAGTATGGTGATGAAAGCTACAGTATTATGCCGCGCTCTTCAGGAAAGTGGTAGTCAAGGGTGACCTTTTACCATGCAGAAGGTGACCCTTTGCCCTGTCAAGTGTCACCTTTTTGTTGGCAAAGTGTCACCTTCGGGAATGTCGATGGTGTCACGCGGCATGATACATACATGCCCCTGTGACCGTCGCTTCGCGGCATTATGCTGATTGTCAGTGCTGTGTGGCGATTTGACCGTTTCGTTTAGCTGTCTTGTCTCCCGTCGCAGATACGTGAAGCGATGTCTTCTGTCCATGTATAGATAGAGACGTTGCAGGAAAAAACATCACGGAAAATTTGGACGATGAGGAATAATGTATTAATTTTGCGTCAGAAAAACGAAAACTATCACAATGCTCAACTTAGACAATTTCTATAAGGCACGCTATGTCCTGAACAGGATCATACGCAAGACGGAACTCGTGAAAGCCCCGAAGATAAATCCCGACTGTGAGGTTTATCTCAAGCTCGAGAATCTTCAGGAGACAGGTTCGTTCAAAATCCGCGGAGCTTACTACCGCATCTCGCAGCTCACCGAAGAGGAAAAGGCCCGTGGCGTGATAGCCTGCTCGGCAGGAAACCATGCACAGGGCGTGGCGCTGGGAGCTGCCGCCCACGGCATCAAGTCGCTCATCTGCCTGCCAGAGGGCGCGCCTATGAGCAAGGTCGAGGCGACGAAGAGCTACGGCGCTGAGGTATGCCTCGTGCCGGGTGTGTACGACGACGCTTACAAGAAGGCATTGCAACTGAAGGAGGAGAAGGGCTACACGTTCATCCATCCCTTTGACGACGAGAACGTCATAGCAGGGCAGGGAACCATCGGACTTGAAGTCCTTGAACAGCTTCCGGACGTTGAGGCTATCGTGGTGCCTGTAGGCGGAGGCGGTCTCGTAAGCGGAATAGCCTTTGCCGTGAAGTCGCTCAACCCCTCGATAAAGGTCTACGGCATACAGGCAGCCGGTGCGGCGAGCATGGTGCACAGTCTCGACGTGAAGCGCAAGGAGGCGCTGCCGTCGGTATCGACCATTGCCGACGGTATCGCCGTGAAAGAGCCGGGCGACCTGACCTATGAGATTTGCAGCAAGTATGTAGACGAGATCGTCACCGTGACCGAGGACGAGATATGCGGTGCCATCCTCCATCTCCTTGAAAAGGAGAAGGTTGTGGCAGAGGGTGCCGGCGCGACAAGCGTCGCTGCAGTGATGTACAACAAGATTCCTGTCAAGGGAAAGAAGACGGTGTGCATCGTCAGCGGAGGCAATATAGACGTGACAATACTCAACCGCGTCATCAAACGTGGCCTTTCCAAGAGCGGACGCTACTGCGCCATCAATATAGAGCTTGACGACCAGCCGGGCAAACTCGTGGAGGTGGCTTCCGTCATAGCACGCTGCGGCGGCAATATCACGAGTGTGCACCACGAGCGACATGGCGACAGCGAGAAGATAAACGCCTGCATACTGCGCATTGTCTGCGAGACAAGAAACGAAGAGCATGTAGCGGAAATAATAAATGCAATACGCGAAAGCGGATTCAAGATGGTGTAGCGGATAGGCGGTTTTGCCGTTTAGTGGTTTAGTCGTTTATCTATATCGGCTATTTCCTCTATAACGGCTATAACGGCTATGTCGGCTATTCCTCCCAAACAACCAAACCACCAAACCACCAAACCACCAAATAACCAAACCACAAAACCACCAAACCACCAACATTATGAAAGCATTACACACAGACAAGGCTCCTGCGGCCATCGGACCGTACAGCCAGGCAATAGAAGTGAACGGAATGGTATTCGCATCGGGTCAGATACCGCTCGACCCAGCTACAGGAAACATCGTGGAAGGCGGCATCAAGGAACAGACGCAGCAGGCCCTTACAAATGCAAAGGCCATCATGGAGGCTGCCGGACTGACACTCGCCAACGTCGTTAAGACAACGGTCTTCATGGCAGACATGAACGACTTTGCCGCCATGAATGAGGTCTATGCCACATTCTTCAGCGAGCCTTATCCAGCCCGCTCTGCCGTAGCCGTCAAGGCATTGCCTAAGGGCGTGCTCGTGGAAGTGGAGTGCATTGCCGCACGGTAAGGCGTTTGCATCAGCTTCACAACAAGTCACCTTGGATGCATATATAATATAATTATGTGTATGGATATATGATTTATGTGTATTATATGATTCAAATGACAACAGTAGGTGACATTTCTGAAAGACATATTCCAGTGAGATGTTGACATCGTTCAACGTCTCACTGGAGTGTTTTTTATGGTGAGATGATAAGGAAGAGGAGAATGCTGGAAAATAAATTTTATGCAAAATTATATAAAAAGAACATGATTTATTTTCGTTTTATAGAAAAAATAGCTAAATTTGCAACGATTTACAACAAGTGACAAGGATTTTATAATGATTCATTAAGAAACAAGCATGACATGTTGTGGCCTTTTACACCAAACGGCCTATCCATGTCGGACGTTTACGCTGACAGGCAGGGGATATATTACAACTAAAAATATTATTATCATTTTAAGCTTATGAGGAATTTATACTCACTTTTCTTTACAGCATTGCTGTCATGCATATCGATAGCTGCCAATGCCATAAACATTACCGTAAACGTTGACGACCCGTCGCGTGTAAGCGTAACTACCAGCTACAGTTCGACACCTCTTGAACTTGTTGCAGGCGATAATGCTGTGTCGGTGGACGAATATACTCAGATTTACGTCCGGGCTAAAGAAAACGTATTCATCAATGAGGTCGTAAGGAGTAAGGATGGCGAAGACGACAAGAAGCAAGACCAATACTCCATGACCGAGGTCTATTTCTATGTATATTCAACTGACGAAGGTGCCAAGTACACTGTTTCGTCTGCCAATGCCGATGACTTGCGCGACGGCTCATGCACGATATGGGTTGACGATCCGACAAACGTCAGAGTGCAGCGTTCTGGCACATATACTGATGTGGATATTGTGGCAGGAGAAACCACAGTGAAGTACATCAAGGACAAGGAGTTGCCTCTTATGATAGGTGCAAAGAACTACGGGACAGAGCTCTATCAGGTAAAGGTCAATGACGAAGTCGTTTCCCCGCAGGGAAACATGTGGTACGTGACTCCTGCCGACGGTGCTAAAGTGGAGATATTCGCGAATTTCCCTGACGAGGATGTGGCCGTTGAGTTCAAGTATGCAAGTGAAGAAGCTAAGGGCTTTATCACTGGCGTGACGGTAAACGGTGAGACTGTGGAGAATTATAATGACGCAGACTTCAAGGTGAAAGTAGGCAGCCAGATTTCCATTTCCGGCAATATTACCGACTACAAGCTCAACTCTTTCAAGGTTAACGGCAATGAACCATATTTCTACAGTCCATACAGCTTTACTGTAAAAGAGGCGACAATCATCGAAGTCGACGCACATAAATACGGGACTGTGAAGGCCACGCTGGATATAGACAATCCTGATAATGTGGTCGTTTATAAAGGTTATTCTTATGAGAATAATATAATTACGCTCAATCCGGGCGAGAACGAGATTGAACTGAGCGAGACGAACGCACTGATACAGATAAAGGCTGTGTCAGGAAGCTATATCACATCGGTGACAGCTGACGAAATGAGTATCTCGGCTGACTACGAGAGCAAATATAATGTAAATGTAACTGAAGGCATGAAGATTGTCGTGAAGTCTGGAACCATCGACCGCAACAAGACGGCTGTGATATATATAGATGACCTGTCGAAAGCTCCTTACGGCAACAGTCTCAACCGTGCCGACAACTCGAACATAGACCTTGTCAATGGATATAATGAAATAAAATTCTATGACGGCGACAATCCGTTCAGACTGTCGTTCTACGGTGTGGAATCAGCAACTGCCTACAAGAACAACGAGACATTCAGTGGCGTGTATGGCGGTGCAAGCTACGAACTGAGTCTGACAGACGGCGATGTCATCAAGATATTCCTTGCTTCCAATCCTGAGATGCTTGAGGCAGAACTTACAGCCGGAGACGGTGTCGATGCAAGCAAGGTGGCTGTGACTATGGATCGCATCGTCACTGTGACAGACTGGGCAGGCAAGCACAATACTCTGCCAGGAACAGAGATAAGCATAAAGCCGGCAGAGGATTATGACATCTGCGTAGCTGTTGACGGAGAAAACGTTACTGCTGATGCTGACGGCGCCTTTACTGTCATTGTAAGCAAGAACACGACAATCGCAGTAAGCCTTCCAGTAGAAACAGGCATAAATGCTGTTGACGCGGAGAAGCTTGACAATGCCGGTGTCTATAACATGCAGGGCGTACGTGTAGGCAATGCAGACATGAAGCAGCTGCCGGCCGGTGTATACATCATCAACGGCAAGAAGGTAGTGAAGCGCTAAAGACTGTCATGCCTGCAAGGATAACGGGCAGGCGGAAACCATAGATATATGCACGATACGTACATATAAATAAAATATTTACAGCTATACAGGCAACAGGGTATTCCATGGAGAATATCCGGTTGCCTGTTGGCCTGTGTAAAGGCAAAGCGATAACTCACAGAAAACAGAAAATAATATAAAGACATTAAAATGAAAAGACATTTTTTATTTGCCCTACTGTTCGGGACGGCAATGGCGATGACGGCACAGTCGTCTTTGGACCTTGTGAGCCGTGCGCAGCTGCGACAGCAACGGCTGATAATGAAACAAGAGGCTAAAGGTAATGCCAAGACTCTGAAACTGAAAGGTGTGACACAGGCATCAGGTACTAATGTGTTCGGAATGGTAAAACTCGCCGACGGATGCTCGGCAGACGAGCTTGCGGCAGAAGGCGTTAAGGTCATGCGCAGCAGTCACGGCTTCGCCTGGGTATCGGTACCGGTAGGTGATGTGGAGCGCGTCGCATCGCTCAAGAGCGTGAAGCGTTTCCAGTTGGCACGGCCGGTAAAAGCCAAGAATGACAAGGCACGCGTTGCCACAGGCGTGGAGATGATACACGCCGGCACAGGACTGCCACAGGCTTACACAGGCAAGGGAGTGATATGTGGCATTGTCGACAACGGCATAGACCCCAATCATATCAATTTCCGCGACGAGAACGGCAAGTCGCGTGTGGCATGGCTTGCACAGATGACGCCGAACATGTCCACAGGAGAGGTGGTTGAAAAGTTTTATGGCAACAATCCTGCCGATATTGTAGGCGGAAAGGATATAACGACATTCACGACCGATGACCCCACAACATTCCACGGCAGCCATACGCTCGGAACAATGGCAGGCGGATACAGAGGGATGACCACTGTGGCGAGCGGCGACATACTGAATGGTGTTGATGTAAGCAACGTGGCAAACCCGTATTACGGCATGGCATACAACTCGGATATAGCAGTGGGATGCGGTGATCTGTATGATGCCATCATAGCATACGGTGTTGACCATATCCTGGAATATGCCGCATATAAGGAAAAACCGTCTGTGATAAACCTCTCGCTGGGAAGCAACTCGGGAGCACACGACGGAAAAGGAATGATAAACCAGTATTTCGATGCTGTGGCAAAGCAGGACAATGCCATCATCTGTGTCTCAGCTGGCAATGAGGGCGACAAGAAGATAGCACTCCACAAGACATTCACCGCCACGGATAACAAGGTGCAGACCTTTATCCTCGGTCAGGACATGTCGGACTACGGATATGGCTTCCTGTCGTATGGCAACATCGGCATGTACAGCAATGATGAGACCACCTTGGATATACAGGCAGTGGTATATAGCAAGACCCGTGGAAGAATAGCACAGCGTTTCCCGTTGAGCATAGATATCAATAATCCGGGATACGGACAGTATTGGGTAAGTTCGGCAAGTTATCAGCAAGACGATACAGACATAATAGATTCACAATTTGCCAGGTATTTCAACGGATATATCGGCATAGGATGGCTCTATGATGAGGATAGTGGACGCTTCAATGCCATACTGGACTATTTTGCAGAAAACAACGAGGAAAACAACGCTGACGGAAACTATGTGCTCGGCTTTGTAATCACCGGCAAGGAAGGACAGCGTGTCGACTGCTTCGGCGACGGACTGTTCTCCTCAATGACCAATTTCGGCATTGATGGCTGGGATGACGGCATGTATAACGGTACAATCAGTGACATGGCGACGGGAAACAGCATCCTTGTCGTAGGCTCTTATGATACGCGTAAGGACTGGGCGGCTCTCGATGGAGGACTGTACTATCCGGGATACGACATCAGCGAGGGCGGCATATCCAACTTCTCGTCATACGGCACACTTTTGGACGGCCGCAACCTGCCTCATGTATGTGCACCGGGAGCAATCGTCATCTCTTCCTACAACTCCTACTATGTACAGTCAGGCAATGCACCGGCTTCTTCGGTGACAGCACAGGTTGATGAGGATGGCCGCTCCAATTACTGGGGATGGTCAATCGGCACTTCCATGGCCGCTCCTCATGTGGCAGGCTCCATCGCTCTTTGGCTTGAAGCCGACCCTACACTGACAATCAACGATGTTAAAGACATCGTGGCGCAGACAGCCATAAAGGACGAGGCTGTGCTCAATGCTGATCCTGTGCAGGCAGGAGCTGGCAAGTTCCGTGCATACGAAGGCCTTAAAGAGGTGATACGCCGTGGCACGACAGGCATAGGAAACATCGCTGCCGACAAGCCACGCATGTTGGTGACAGCCGTG
Organism: Prevotella sp.; assembly: GCA_017462915.1. Lineage (GTDB taxonomy): Bacteria > Bacteroidota > Bacteroidia > Bacteroidales > Bacteroidaceae > Prevotella. Next base: position 84,697 of record JAFTQG010000012.1, read on the forward strand.
GGTGACAGGATGTTCAGTGTCTTCATGGGCGGAGCTATGGATATTGATGCAGTGGTATATGACCTCGCCGGAAATAAACAGCTTCAGAGCAAGACACATGGCGATGAGACAGTCGTCGACATGTCGTCACTGTCTAAAGGCATGTACATACTTACCGTGAACGGACATGCGTCGCAGAAGATAGCGATACGATAAGAAAAATATAAATATTCAGGAAATATGAAAATGATTAAAGACAAGTTCTTATGGCTCGCCATGCTGTTGGGAGCCTTTATGTGTCTTCCTCTGACGGCTGGGGCACAGACGGAAGAAGAACCTATCATGGTCATCAAGACCCGTGTCTATGAGGCCAGCGGAGGTGCCGGTTCGATAACGCTGATGCTGGGTGCCACGGAAGACGGGTATATCGATGTCGACTGTGGCTATGGAGCTATAGAGTCTGAGATATCACAGGCTTATTTCGACTCTGATACAGGTTCTCTTAAAGGAACGTACATATCATGCAACGTCTCGCCGGAAGGCATGATCAAGATTTACGGCGATGCAAGCAAGATTGACGTATTCACTGCGCCTGAGTGTTATCTCACAGAGGTGCAGCTGGAGAAGCTTACAAATCTTGAGATACTTGATGTAAGCAACAACGAGCTTACCCAGCTTGACCTGACACGCCAGAGCAAACTGCAGTCTATCAACGTAAGCGGCAATCCTTTCAATGTCAAGCCTTTGCTCATCGGAGGCAACAAGCCCGACCTGATGATACTTGACATGGGCCGCATGACAGGTCTTGATGAATCCTTCAACCTGTCAGACTATCCAAGCCTTGTGGCATTCGACGCTTGGGCCAACGCCGGACTGAAGAGGCTCGACCCTACAGGTTGTCCGAAGCTGAGCAAGATATCCATAGACAACACTCCTGTGGAGACACTCGATGTGACACAGAACAAGGAGCTCACTATCCTCAATATCAGTGATACAAGGATACGGAACATAGACCTGAGCCAGAACACCTATCTTGTACAGCTCTATGCCGACCACATGTCGGGCTCTGTAAATGCTGATGTGAAACTGGAGAAGCTTGACGTGACCAACAACCCTAATCTTGTATACCTCTTCGCAAGCGGTAACGGATTCACGGAACTGGACCTTACGAAGAATCCTCTTCTGCAAGATCTGTATATAAACAACAACAAGCTGACATCCATCGACTTGACAGGCAAGTCAAACCTTCTTAACCTGTCTATACGCAACAACAACTTCACCTTCGCCACGCTGCCTATGCCTGATGAAAACTGGCTGTATTACGCCTATAAGCAGAATGAGATGCCTGTGGCAAGAAGCCAGAAAGTGGGGACAGTGATAGACCTCAGCGACAAGGTGCTGCGTGAGGGGACAACTACAACAGCTGTGCTCTACAAGACCAACGATCGTAATCCCAGCGAGCTGACGGCTCTCGGCAGCGACTACTACACATATGCCGACGGCAAGGTGACACTGCTCAAGGCTGTATCGGACAGTGTCTATGTGGCCTTCTCCAACGACGCGTTCCCGGAGAGCGCCGCAGGTCCTCTCTGTACAAACAAGTTCATGGTGAAGAGCGAGGCAGACTACGGACAGGACGATAAGGTCATCACATTCTATGCTCCTGCCGCCTCGGCTGAAGGCGCGGCAGTGAAGTTCGGACTTGGCATAAGCGGTGCTACCGAACAGAACCCTAAGAAATTCTATGTAGATTTCGGAAGTGGCAAGCAGGAGTTTGCAGCGACCTCCGAGTATGCTCCAGCCCTGCCGAACGCCAACGGCACGACTTACGGCAACGTCAGCGTATATGTTCCCGAAGGTGAACTCGTGACGGCTTTCGACATGGAGGACGTTACGCTCAACTCCATCGATGTCACTGCCGCACGCTCCCTGCGTACACTGCGCCTTGTGAACGCCGGCATTTACGGCAGCGGCAATATAGACCTCAGCTGGAACAGTATACTTGAATCACTCGTGCTCACAGGCAACCACTTCGCCTCGCTGAACATACGCGGCGTGAACGACGCATACCAGAAGAACATGCTCCACGACATTGACCTGAGCAACAACGAGATGACGTCAGTCACTCTCAACGACATGCGCACCATCCACAACCTCAACCTCAGCAATAACAAGCTGACTGAGCTGTCCCTGAAGGATGCCGACTACATGCAGACGCTGGATGTCTCCAATAACATGCTGGAGGCGATAGATATAAACTACTGTACGCTGATGACCCGTCTCAATGTGGCAAACAACAGGATTTCGTCCATCGTATTGCCTGCAGAGACAAGCATGAAGGAGCTCCACTGTGAGTATAATGCCCTTGACTTCAACACATTGCCTGTAATAGCAGGACTGGAGACCTACACCTTTGCTCCACAGAACGACATAACGATTGCCAGAATCGGTCCGGGATGCGACCTGTCGGCACACAACCTCGACGGGGCAACGGAATACATATGGAAGAAGGCCGACGGCACACCTATGGTGAAAGGCGTTGACTATACAGAGGAAAACGGTGTGGCACACTTCAAGGCTCCAGTCATAGGCACAGATGTGTATTGCGAGATGATAAACCCGAAGTTTGCGGGACTGACACTGAAGACCACACTGATAACGGCAGCCGCTATGCCTACAAACGTGATAACATCGTTTGTCACCACAGCAGACCAAAGCGGTACACTCATCCTGCGTGCCGATACGGAGAATACACCTATCTATATTGACTGGAACGGGACAGAGGCCGACTTGACGGAATACCAGGTAGGCACAAGCCCGCAGACATTCGCCGTGACATCCCGCAAGGGTGCGACAGTAAGGGTCTACACATATTCAGACACAAACAATCTCACGGTGTTCAGCATCGGCGGGCTGTCACTGTCGTCGATAGACGCATCACGACTTGGTAACCTTGCGCTCTTCGGAGTGCAGGATGCAGGCCTTACAGAGAGCCAGATGATATTGCCAAACTCCGAGAACCTCAGGGAAATGCGCCTGAAAGGCAACAACATCAGCAATATCGACCTGACACAGTATGCCTCACTCTACGACCTCGAACTGAGCAACAACAAGCTGACCTCGTTTGACGCATCACGCTATCCGAATCTGGAACTGCTGTCGATATCAAACAACCAGCTCACATCCTTCACCGCAGACAACGCCAGGCTATGGCATCTCGACCTTGCATACAACCAGCTGAGCGAGATAGACCTCACAAAGCTGCCTGCGATGAACCAGATATCGCTCGTGGGCAACCAGCTCAGCAACATCGACGTATCGGGAATGAAAAGCCTCAACGTGCTCTATCTCGACCAGAACAGGTTCCGTCCGAGCACACTGCCTCTGAACAAGTATACACTGTATACCTGCGCCAACCAGGCTCCGATAGACATCTCGATAGCCGACGGAAAGGTAGACCTCGCGACAGAGGCCGTCATCAACGGCAAGGAGACCGTCTACAGATGGTTTGTAGACAAACCGACATTTGACACAGAAGGCAATCTCGTAGGCGAGGAACTCATTGCCGACGACGAATACTTCCTCGACAACGGCGTGACGACATTCGCGACATCCATAGACAACGTGATGTGTGTGCTCACAAACGAAGAGTTCCCGAACACATACTTCTACACCACTTTCATTGATGTCAAGACCGGCATAACCGATGCCACAGCCGACGGCAACGGGATATCCATAGACATCGACGGCAACAATGTCACCGTGAAAGCTGTAGGAGACATAACTGTAAGACTTGCAACTCTTGACGGAAAACTCGTACGCTCCGCCCGGACCGTGAACGGCACATGTACCCTCAACGGCCTTCCGCGCGGCGCATATATCCTCATGGCGGGCAATGCAGCATACAAGTTCGCTGTAAGATAACATACACGCCCCAATACATGTAGGACAGTCTTGAAATCTCCTGACAGGACGCCCTGTCAGGGATAGACACAGGACTGACAACAAAGGGAGACATGGCAAAACGAAAACCGCCATGTCTCCCTTTCATGTCTTGGCAAAAGAAAACCCGCACGTCTCCTACCATGCAGACAGTCGCATGAAAACGAACGGGACAGGAAAATTCCGGAAACGGGAAAATATGCAGACCTCTTAATGTCTTGATAATTAAGAGATTGACAGTGCGCAGGGCGTGGAATGAACGGCAAAAGGTGACCCTTGACAGGATAAAAGGTCACTTTCGTCAAATAAAAAGCTCATGAAACTTGGGCAAGAAGGTCACCTTTTGCCCCTTCTTGCCTATAAAACTGCATGAAAGACCGTCATGAATAGCTATATTTATGCATAGGAGACACCTCATAATATGTCATTCCCGATATTATGATAAATAGCGCATTAGAAAACTTATGCATATTTTTTTACTGATAAGTAGAGGGATGATTATGTAAAAAATATTACTGTCCGCTAAACATGTAGAACTTCCAGTCTTTATATGATTTAGTGATTGACAAGCCCATTATATTGTCGTTCACTGTCTGCCAAAACCTGAGATGGCTTCTTAATAGGACGGTGCGCTCTGAAAGAGCAGCAAGCACAGAGCCCAGGACAGAGCGTAGCGACACCTTGGGTAGTGTTAGGTAACAAAAAAACATATCTGGCGCGCTGAAAGCGCAAAAGCGTTGTATAGTCGTTTGGTTGTTTATCCGTTTGGTTCTTCCTCGCAAAACCGTATAACCTCATAACCACCAAA
>JAFTQG010000013.1 GCA_017462915.1 Prevotella sp.
ATGAGGCGTCTTTGCCGACGACATATCAGGTGGCTATTGCGGCGGGGTTCCACCTCTTCCCATTCCGAACAGAGAAGTTAAGCCCGCCTGCGCCGATGGTACTGCACTGCAATGCGGGAGAGTAGGAGGCTGCCTTTTTTTTCCGACAGGAGAATGGCCCCGGACAGAGATGATGTCCGGGGCTTTCTGCATTTATAAGGGCGGACGGCGGTTGTGCGGTTATACGGTTTTACGGTTGAGCGGTTGCGATAGCCGGAATAGCCGTGATAGAATAGCCTGAATAGAACAGTAGGAATTATATGAATATAAAGGAATATATAAGCAGGATAGGTAAGTCCCGTGGCTTCGGCATACAGTCGCCTTGGGCATATAGGTTCGTGACGGAAGTAATCGGCGAACGCTTGCCATATTATGCTTATGAAGATATAGACAAGGAATGCAGCACGGGGAGAGAAAGGAAATACAGGAAACTGCTTCTGAGGATAAGTAATTTTGTATACCCTGCCAGACTGGAGCAGATAGATATACATGACGATGGCGAGAGCCTTTCTGCGGCTATAGAGGATGCAGGCGTGAATGGAGCTGTCGTTATAGAAGGGATTAATGCCGACGAGGCAGCAAAAGCCTCATGGGAGAGGATAAAGGATGACGAGCGTATAGGAGTGACTTTTGACCTGTATGACGTCGGGATATGCTTTCTTGACAGGGAAATATACAAACAGCACTATAAACTGAACTTTTTTTGAAAAAAAGTGTGACAATGTTTGCACATCTCGAATAATAATAGTATTTTTGCGCGCAAAACTTGCAGAAGCCAGAACGGCAGGATGTTGCAGACGTGCTTTTCTCTGGCAATCATGGTCGGGAGATGCACCGGGCAAAGATGATTCCCTGCAGACGGTTGTATTGTCAAACCTAACAAATAATAAGATATGTATTGGACACTTGAACTTGCGTCAAAACTGGAAGACGCGCCATGGCCGGCAACCAAGGAGGAGCTCCTTGACTATGCCACACGTACAGGATTGCCTTTGGAGGTCATTGAGAACCTCGAGGAGATAGAGGACGAGGGTGATGTGTATGATACCATTGAAGACCTTTGGCCTGATTACCCGCAGAAGGATGACTTCCTGTGGGATGAAGAAGAATACTGATATGGTCGTTTCTTTCTGAAACGACATCGCGACAGCGGACAGACGGGCATTGCTTGTTTGTCCGCTGTCTTGTTTTTGCCTGCCGTTAAAATCTCAAGACCTATATGAAGCAGCTCTAATATGCGGAATGAACGCCATTCTCATCCTACCTTCTGCATATTAGGCAGCTTTATGCTATACACTAATTCTGTTGACTTACTTATCTATACGTAAATCTGTATAAATGCCCTGCCGAATTTCTTGTATTGTTTCGCGACCAACGCTCCTTGTCCATTGGGGCAGAAAGCACACGGATAATCAATAAAGGCTGGTGCTTTTCGCCGATTTCGGCATCTCAATGGGTTTCAGTTTGGGGCTGGTATCTATAGGAGGAGCAATGATGGCCGGGCCGCGGTTGTTGCCAGCCGAGTGACTTTTGCTGACCGCCTCGCCGGCACCCCACAGTGCACTCCTGATTATTCCACCGAAATCAAATCCGAGTTTCGTCCCGCCAAGGTTATAGTACGGCATCACGATAGGCACGGTCTCCATCCTGCCCGTCATGGGGTCGTACACCTGTCGCACACCGACATCCATTCCCCATTTGCGGTTGTTGGTGTTGAAGGTGAAGTATCCGCCGTAGTATGCTACATTGGCGGCAGGCGCAGGACCGAGGAAGCCGTAATGATACATTCCGGCTATGGCACTGACAGATGCGTTTCTTCCCAGCCGATATGTGAACACGGCATTTCCGCCTACACCGTTTACTGCACCCACGGCATTCACCATGGCCTTTGAGACAGAAAGATTCACGGTCAGGGAAGCATTGTCCCACTGTTGCATAAGTGCCATTCCTGCCATGTTCCCATAAGATGTGAAACTGGAAAACCTGTTGTTATAGCCCATGACAACGCCGTTGCCCCATTGCATCAGTCCGCGGTCGGGCAGGGGAGGGAGGCGGAGCGCTTCCGGGTTTATCGTGGGGACGTCCATTTCCGGCAGTGTGATGTGCAAGTCAGGGGACAATTCCGGCAATACGGGAGCTTTGTCCGAGAGAAGCTGCTCCATGGGAATCCTGTTGCCGAGAGAGTCGTGTGGCATCTCCGTGGCAATCTCTTGCGCTGTCATCGCTGATGACATAAACAGTGCGCAACCTAAGAACAATAAGTGTTTCATATCTTTTCCCGTTTGATTCACATGCCGATCGTTTATGGATTTGGTTTTGGGTTGCAGGTTATAGGTTTTTGGTGTGTGATAATTTGTTGTCAAGCCGTAAAACCTGCGGCCTAAGACCGTCCAACCGCCAAACCGTAGTCTACCGCCGATACTTGCCGGACGACAGACGGATACCCGTAGGCAAAGATACGTAAAATTTCCTTATTGTCGATGATTTTTGCAAACTTTATGATATTCTGTGCATCATTTTCTTTCTCATTTTCTTTCTCACGCCGATATATGCCAGAACGAGTCTAATATGAAAATAATCTGCTGACAGTTTGGCTGTTAAAGGTATTTTTCGTAACTTTGCCATTGAATACATAACCCGTAAAAAATATTTCATGAAGAAAACAGCAGTGTATGTCATGCTTGCGGCGGCGACAGCCGTGGCAGGATGCAAGTCGCAGGCGACTGCCGAGGACACAAAGACAGCAGAAGAAATGGTAACAGAAGTACAGGCAAACCCGTTGCTCAGGAAGAGTGCCAACAAGCACGGTATAGAGTCGTTTGACAAAATCACCGCCAACGACTACCGCGAGGCAGCCAAGGCCGGCATGGCGAAGGAGAAGGAGCGCATCGCTGCCATCGTGGCAAACAGCGCCTCACCGACATTCGAGAATACCATCAATGCCATGGACAAGTCGGGCGAGGAGCTTACACGTGCCCTGATGACCTTCAGTCCGCTCTCCAGCAGCAACTCCACGGCCGAGTTCCGTGACCTCCAGAAGGAGATGTCGCCGTTGCTCTCGGCACACAGCGACGACATATACATGAACCGCCAGCTCTTCGAGAAGGTGAAGAAGGTATATGACGAGATGGACACCACCGCCCTTTCCCACGAGCAGGTGAAGACCACGGAGAAGATATACAAGGCGTTCCTCCGCAGCGGAGCCAACCTCAGCGATGCCGACCAGCAGAAGCTGCGCGAGCTCAACCAGAAGATTTCCGCCCTGCAGATACAGTTCTCGCAGAATCTCCTGCACGAGACCAACAACACATACGTCACCGTAGACCGCCTCTCCGACCTCGAAGGCCTGCCCGAAGCCAATATACAGCGCGCCGCGAAGATGGCAGAGGAGCAGGGAGAGAAGGGCAAATGGATGTTCAACATGCAGCGCGCGTCATGCAATCCCGTGCTCCAGTAGTGCAAGAACCGTGACCTCCGCCGTAAGGTCTACGAGGCATACTGCAACCGCGGCAATCAAGGCAACGAGTGGGACAACAAGAGCATCTCCGCCGAACTTGTGCGCCTGCGTCTCGAGCGGGCACGCCTTATGGGCTTCAAGGACTGCGCTTCGCAGATACTCGACACACGCATGGCGAAGACTCCCGAGGCTGTCTACAGCCTGCTTGACCAGATATGGGCTCCTGCCGTGAAGAAGGCAAACGAGGAGATAGAGGACATCCGCACGGAGATGAAGAAGGATGGTCTCACATGTGAGCCGGAAGGCTGGGACTACATGTACTACAGCGAGCGTGCGAGAAAGGCGAAGTACGACTTTGACGAGGAGAAGATGTCAGAGTATCTTGAGATAAACAATGTGCTCAAGGGCGTCTTCTATACCGCCAACAAGCTCTATGGCGTGACCTTCAAGGACGTTACGGCAGAGCTTCCGGCATACGAGAAGACCGCCAACGCATGGGAAGTCTACGACAAGGACTCCACGCTCCTTGCGGTCTTCTACAGCGACTACTATCCGCGTGACGGCAAGGGCGCCGGCGCATGGTGTACATCGTTCCGCGGACAGCAGTACGACGGCGACAAGCGTGTGGAGCCTGTCGTTGTCAATGTCTGCAGCATGACGCCTCCGTCGGCAGACCGTCCGGCGTTGCAGACGATAGACAACGTGCAGACCATGTTCCATGAGTTCGGCCACGCCCTGCACGCCTTCATGCGCGATGTACACTACAACGCCGTGGGCAGCGTGGAGCGCGATTTCGTGGAGCTCCCTTCGCAGATCAACGAGCACTGGGCGTTCGAGCCGGAGGTGCTTGCCGTCTATGCCAAGCACTACAAGACGGGCGAGCCTATGCCAAAGGAGCTCCTCGAGAAGTACAATTCCTGCAGCAAGTACGGTCAGGGCTTCGCCACTGTGGAGTATCTCGCCGCCTCGTATGTGGATATGGATCTCCATGTCCTCACTGACGTCCCGGCAGACCTTGACGTCATGGCCTTCGAGGCGAAGAAGCTGGAGGAGCGCGGCATCCCTCGCCAGATACGTCCGCGTTACAGTGTGACGAACTTCAAGCACACCATGGGCGGAGGATACACCGCCGGCTACTACAGCTACATCTGGGCAGAGGTGCTCGACTGCGACGCCTTTGACGCCTTCGTCGAGACCGGCGACATCTTCAATCAGGAGGTAGCGGCACGCTTCCGCAAGTACGTCCTCACTCCCGGCGGCATCGACGATGGTATGACAATGTACCGCAATTTCCGCGGTGCTGACCCGAAGATCGACGGCCTGCTCCGTAAGAGAGGGCTGAAATAAGTGACGTTTAGTGTTTTGGTGGTTTTGAGGTTTAGTGATTTAGTCATTGGTTGTAGGTTGTAATAGCTGATATAGCCACAATAGGCTAATAACCAAACAACCAAAACACAAAACCACCAATCGGCCAAACCATGACCTTTTGCACGGCAGGAGGTCACCTTTCACCCTTTCAACCGTCACCTTTCAGCACATGAAAGGTGACGGTTGAAAGGGCTTCTTTTTGCAGTTTTCCAGGTGGTTTTATATCTTCCTGATTGTTAGGCTATTGCTTCGTTGCAGTGTTGCGTGTGTGATTTGTCTCCGAGTGCGTTTGGGACGCGGGAAGAAGAGTGTCCACATATCCGCTTTATGCTCGGCGTAAAACTCCGATTGACGGTTTAACCCGAATCGGTCATTAGATTTCACATCGTTTCGTTTTTATCTCCGTTGCATTGCAACCATTTCGTCGAAGGCATAGCGGGCTATGTCGAGACGGAACGGGAAGCAAGACAGCGAAGAGAAAGGCGAAAAGAACGAAAAGACCATATAACAATAACAGAATATTACCATATGTCGGTCTAATGACCGATTTGGGTTTAAGCTCCTTCCTGCTAAGTAATCTTGACTTTTCCCGCTTACTCGAAAAGTTCTGCCTCGTAATATCCTGCTGAGCCCGAATCGTTGCGGAAACATGCCGTTATGCCAGCCATGCACGGCCTTTGCGCAACCCCTGTGCCGCCCAGTCGTCACCGCCATTTTTGCGAGGCAAAACGCCCTCCGATTTCATTTAGTGAACAAAAATATAAGAAAGAAGGCAATAATCACGGCAATGTCACGTTATAAGTTTGTGGTGTATCGTCTGAAAATAGCGTTTTTTCTGGTGGCGATGGCTTTCGCGATGGAAGCCAGAGCGCAGTATGACGTGCTTTTCAGCCACTATTTCGACATGGAGACGAGCTTCAATCCTGCCGCCGCCGGCAAGGAGACAAAGCTGAACATCACGGGAGCCTACGCCATGGACATGGCAGGCTTTGAGCACAATCCGCAGACGGCATATATCTCCGCAGACATGCCGTTCCTCATCGGCCGCAGCAAGCACGGTGTCGGAGTGCAGTTTGTGAACGACAAGCTCGGCCTGTTCAACCACATGCGCATCTCCGCGCAGTATGCCTACAAGCATAAAGTCTTCGGAGGCGAGCTGAGCATCGGCGTGCAGGCCGGTCTCCTCTCCGAGAAGTTCACGCGCGACGGCCTTGACCTCGAGGAAGGTTCCGACCCGGCTTTCGCCACCGGCGATGTCAACGGTTCGGGCATAGACCTCTCCGCAGGCCTTTACTATACGCTGAAACGGTTCTATATCGGCGTCTCCGCACAGCATCTGACGTCGCCGACGGTGAATCTCGGCGAGGCCAACGAGCTGAAGATAGACCGCTCGTACTATGCCACGGCAGGATACACCTTTCAGTTGCGCAACCCGTTGCTCTGCCTGAAAACCTCCGCCATAGGCCGTACAGACGGCGTGATGTACCGCGCCGACGTCACCGCGCGGCTGGTGTATACCAGTGAGAAACGCTGCTTCTACGGAGGCCTCTCATACAGTCCGACCAACTCTGTGACGGCTCTTCTCGGTATGCAGCTTCGCGGTGTGAACATCGGCTACAGCTACGAATACTACATCACTGGGCTCAATCCCGGAAACGGTTCCCACGAACTGTTTGTAGGTTACCAGATGAACCTCAACCTCGGCAAGAAGGGCAAGAACCTACACAAGGCCGTACGTATCCTCTGATGGCTGCGGTTGTACGGTTATACGGTTGCACGGTTGTGCGGTTATGCGGTTGTAGGTCAAATAACTAAACCACCAAACCACTAAACCACCAAACCACCAAACCACCAAAACGACAAAAACCATAGATTATGAAAAGAATATATATATTAATGTGCTGCGCCATGGCGGTGATGCTCTCCGCCTGCATGGGCGGCAAGAAGATGTCCTCCGCCGGGCAAGGCGGAGAAGTCGTCGGTGTCGGCGGAGGCCGTCCGTTCTCCGAGCCGGTGCCTTACGGCATGACACTGGTGAAGCGCGGATACCTGAAGATGGGCCTCGAGAAGCAGGACAGCCTCTGGGGCAAGAAGACTCCTGTCAAGGAAATCAGCGTTGACGGCTTCTGGATGGACGAGACGGAGGTGACAAACTCCAAGTACAAGCAGTTTGTGCAGTGGGTGCGCGATTCCATTCTCCGCACACGTCTTGCAGACCCTGCCTATGGCGGTGATGAGTCGTACATGATTACCGAGGACAAGGAGGGCAACGCCGTGACACCTCATCTCAACTGGAAGAAGCAGTTGCCGAGAAAGCCCAACGAGGACGAGCAGCGTGCCATAGAGTCGCTGTATACATACAATCCTGTGACAGGCGAGAAGATGCTCGACGCGAGCCAGATGAACTACCGCTACGAGATATACGACTATACGGCAGCGGCACTGCGTCGCAACCGTATCAATCCTGCCGAGCGCAATCTCAATACCGATGTCGTCGTGAATCCCGACGAGGTTGTCATGATATCCAAGGACACAGCCTACATAGACGATGAAGGAAGGATTGTCCGCGAGACCATCAACCGCCAGCTGACAGGCCCGTGGGACTTCCTCAATACATACATAGTCAATGTCTACCCTGACACCACCTGCTGGGTGAACGATTTCAAGAATGCCGACAACGAGATATACCTCCGCAACTATTTCTCCAATCCGACATACAACGACTATCCTGTCGTCGGAGTGACATGGGAGCAGGCAAACGCCTTCTGCGCGTGGCGCACGGAATATCTCCTGAAAGGCCTCGGCCCTCAGGCGCGCTATGTGCAGCGCTACCGTCTGCCTACAGAGGCAGAATGGGAGTATGCCGCCCGTGGCAAGGACGGTACGGAGTTCCCTTGGAACGAGCTTGACACGAAGAGCGAGAGCGGATGTTTCTATGCCAATTTCAAGCCCGACAAGGGCAACTATGTCGAGGACGGCAATCTCATAACATCACGCGTGGGAAGCTACGGAGCCAACACCAACGGATTGTTTGACATGGCAGGAAACATCGCCGAGTGGACCTCCACAGTGTATACCGAGGCAGGCGTGACGGCTATGAACGACCTCAATCCGCAACTTGAGTACAATGCAGCCAAGGAAGACCCGTACAGACTGAAGAAGAAGTCCGTGCGTGGCGGCTCATGGAAAGACCCTGAGTCGTTCATACGCTCGGCATGGCGCTCATGGGAGTATCAGAACCAGCCACGCTCGTATATCGGTTTCCGCTGCGTCCGTTCGCTGGCAAGCAGTGCCAATGCCACCAAGAAACAGCAGAAAAGGTATAAGAAATAATGTGCGGAGCATACCGCAGACAAAGATAAAGATACCGTAATAACAGAAACCGGGTCACGGGCGGCGCGTCTTCCCGTGACCGCATATAACAGAAAAACAAAATGGCAAAATACAGTAAATTCAATTTCGTATATCTGCTGCAGAAGTGGATGGACAGCGTCGCCGGACAGACATTCATGAACTACGCCTACTCCTGGGGCGCCTCCATCGTCATCCTCGGTACTCTTTTCAAGCTCACCCACTTGCCAGGAGCCAATATCATGCTGTTCATAGGCATGGGAACGGAGGTCTTCGTCTTCTTCATCGCAGCCTTCGACCGCCCGTTTGACAAGACCGCAGAGGGCCGTGACCTTGCGACAGACTCACAGCTCGCGGCGCAGCTTGCCGATGAAGAGGAGGAGACGGAAGAGGATGCAGAGGACACATCAGCATCCGTCGGCACAGTGATATTCAACGGCGGTGTCATGGAAACTCCTGTAGCAGAGCCTCAGATGTCGTCAGACGCTCCTGAGACAGCACAGCCGGCAGGGACAGTCACTGTCATCGGCGGCATAACGACAGGTGCTCCAGCCCCGGCGGTGAGCCAGGAGACTGCCGAAGCTATGGAAGAGGCCACCACGACATACGTAGACCGTCTCAACGAGCTCAACGAGCTCCTCCTGAAAGTCGGTGCGCAGAGCGAGCGTCTCACCACAGACTCAGAGGAGATGGAGAATCTCAACCGCACACTTACAGGTATCGCCCGTGTCTATGAGATGCAGCTGAAGTCGGCATCCCAGCAGATAACGACACAGGACGAGATAAACGACCAGACACGCAAGCTCGCCCAGCAGATAGCAGACCTCAACGCCATCTATGCAAGGATGATAGAGGCGATGTCTGTCAATATGAATGTACAAGCTAAGTAAAGACAATGGCTATAAAGAAGAATTATGTCTCTCCTCGCCAGAAGATGATCAATCTGATGTATGTCGTCTTGATGGCTATGTTGGCGATGAATATCTCCAACGAGGTGCTTGACGGCTTCAGCCTTGTCGACGAGAGCCTGAACCGTACGACAGAGAATGCGCAGAAGCAGAATCTCGCCATATACAAGGACTTTGAGGCGCAGATGAAGGCCAATCCGCAGAAGGTACGCGAATGGTTCGGGAAAGCCCATTGGGTGAAGCAGATGAGCGACTCGCTCTATAATCTTGCACAGGACCTCAAGGTGGCGATAGTGAAGGAGGCTGACGGCGCTGACGGTGATGTAGACAATATAGAACGTGTCGATGACCTTGAGGCCGCCAATCATGTGATGCTTGCCCCTGGTACAGGCAGAGGCCGTGCGCTGAGGAAGGCTATAGACGACTATCGTGAGCGTATCCTCACGCTTATCACCGACGCCAACCAGCGCAGGATTATCAGCGGAAACTTTGACACGAAGATTACAGGAAAGTCCAATCCCTACAACAAGTCATGGGAGGAATACACGTTTGAGGGTATGCCAGTCGCCGCTGCCGTGACGATGCTCAGCAAGCTCCAGAGCGATATACGCTATGCGGAGGGCGAGGTGCTCCATAATCTTGTCAGCAATATCGATGTGAAGGATATCCGCGTAAACAAGCTCTCGGCATTCGTCATCCCTACAGCACAGACTGTCGTGCGCGGAGACAAGTTCTCTGCAAAGATAGTCATGGCGGCAGTAGACACGACACAGCAGCCGCGCATCTTCATAGGAGGACGCGAGGTCCACTTGCCGAACAACACGTATGAGTTCATCGCCGGCAAGACGGGCGATTTCACCCTCTCGGGCTATCTCACCATGCTCAACGGCAACGGCGAGACCGTGCGCCGCGACTTTGAGCAGAAATATACCGTTGTGGACCCTTCGGCCACTGTCAGTGCAGACCTCATGAATGTGCTCTACGCCGGATACTCCAATCCGATAAGCATCTCCATCCCTGGCGTGCCTCTCAACAAGGTCATGGCGACAATGTCGGGAGGAACGCTCCAGCCTACAGGGCCGGGCAAATATATAGCGCGTCCGGCAAGTGTGGGCAAGGATGTGACAATCACCGTCTCGTCACTGCAGACGGGCAGACCGCAGCAGATGGGGCAGTACACATTCCATGTGCGTAAGTTGCCTGACCCAACGGCATACATACAGCTCGGCACAGACCGCTTCCGCGGAGGTGCTCTGCCCAAGGCTACACTCATGACGGCAGGCGGCATACGCGCCGCGATAGACGACGGACTCCTCGATATAGAGTTCAAGGTGACAGGCTTCGAGGCAGTGTTCTTCGACAATATGGGCAATGCCGTGCCTATGGTAAGTTCGGGAGCATCGTTCTCAAGCCGTCAGATGGACGCCTTCCGCAAGCTGTCGCGCAACAAGCGCTTCTATATCTCACGCATCACGGCAGTGGGTCCTGACGGCATCTCGCGCAAGCTCCCTGCCTCTATGGAGATTATTGTAAGATGATGTCTGGAGACGGCAACCAGTGTCGCCGGCAAGGCGGCATATTGCACGTCTTCACGGAAATATACAAACAGAACCGTCCCCGTCAGGTGAATGACGACGGGGCTATCACTATTCTGAATATGAAGAAGTCACTTATATTTATGGCAATGATGCTGTTGGCCGTTACGGCCGGCGCACAGCCTCAGGCACGACGCAACCAGAAGAAACAGCAGGCGGCGTCAAACGCTAACAATCTCACGACCCGTGCGCAGATTTCATTCCCTACATCGTCGGCGATGGCGGAGGATGTGGTATGGCGCCGTGACATCTACCGCGAACTGAATCTCATGGAGACAGCCAACGCCGGATTGTATTATCCTGTCGAACCGGTAGGCAGTCAGATGAATCTGTTCACATATATCTTCAAACTTGTGCTCTCGGGCCGTGTGACAGCATACGAGTATCGCCTTGACGGCAACGAAGTGTTCAATGAGGCGGCGCGTGTGAAGCCGTTGGCTATCCTCGATAATTACCATGTGTATTACACCCGTGACGATAACGGACGCCTGCATATAGAGAATGCCGACATTCCGTCAAGGGAGGTGAAGTCTTATTATATCAAGGAGTCTGCATATTATGACCAGGCTAATGCCACTTTCAGGAAGAAGGTCATAGCCCTCTGCCCGATAATGTCGCGTGAGGATGATTTCGGAGACGGAGCAGCGAAATATCCGCTGTTTTGGGTGAAATATGATGACCTCGCCCCTCATCTCTCCAAGCAGGTCGTCATGACAAGCGACCTCAACAATGCCGCCACGATGTCTGCCGACGACTATTTCACGCAGAATATGTATAAGGGGCAGATATACAAGACAAACAACATGCTCGGCCAGACCCTGGCACAGTATTGTCCTACGGACTCTGCCATGAAGAAGGTGCAGATGAAGATAGAGGCTGAGCTGAAGGCTTTTGAGACCAATGTCTACGGTGACCAGGTAAGGAAAGACTCGCTTGACAGTATAGCAAAGGCTAATGCAGACTTGAAGGCTTCAAAGAAGGCAAGACGCTCAAATAACCGTCGCGGAGGTCAAAAAACATCGGTTTCATCGAAGAAAACGTCTACCAAGCGTGGGTCTTATTCTCCATCCGGTTCGGCAAGAGTGTCTGTAAGACGTGAGCGTCATTGATGATGCCATTGATATGCAGAGACATCCCTGTCGCCCTTGTAGAAATGCTGTATAAGGTAAATATGAGGCGCGGACATGTGGCCGTGCCTTACAAATAAAGAAAACAATATAAACAAAAAGCAAGACAACAATGAAAAAGTTTATCATCATTTCCATTGTGATGCTCGCCTTTGCGGCAGGTTCACAGGCAAAGATCAAGTTCGGTCTCCGTGGTGGTGTCAATATCACTGACATGTCGCTCAGCAGCAGTGTGCTCGATGCCTCCAACCGTACAGGATTCTATATCGGTCCGACGGTGAAGATAGGTCTGCCTCTCGGTTTTGACATTGATGCTTCTGCTGTCTATGACCAGCGTAAGGGCAAGATTATGGACGTTGAGGGAGACGAGAGCATAAGCATGACATCAAAGAATATAGCCATACCGCTGAATCTCCGTAAGGGATTCGGTCTCGGCGACAAGGCCAGCGTCTTTATCTTTGCCGGTCCGCAGTTTGCTTTCCGTGTCGGCGACGAGAAGGTTGCCGACTGGACAATGAAGTCAAGCCAGTTCAGTGTGAATGTAGGTCTCGGTGCCATGCTCCTCAATCATCTGGAGCTGAAGGCTAACTACAATATTCCTTGCGGAAAGACTGCCGAGGCTGGTATCGATGATGCGATAGGAAATGTGAAGGCAGGCGCTTGGCAGATAGGCCTCGCGGTGTATTTCTAAAAATATCATAACACAATATAAAAAGCAGACTCTTCACTGTAGAGTCTGCTTTTTTTTGCTTATTTTTGCAGGCGTTACCGAGCGGTATCGTGGTTTGCTGTTTAGTGGTTTTATCAACCTATTTCGACTATACCGGCTATTTCGGCTATCACAACTGCTTCGTACAACCTACAACCTAACACCCACAACCCAACACCTACAACCCAACACCTACAACCGCCAAACCGTAAAAAACCGTGAACTACGTTGACTGCATATTGCCATTAGGACTGGAAGGACTTTTCACCTACTCTGTCCCCGAAGGACTGGAGCCTCGTGTCAAGCCTTTCACACGTCTTCTTGTCCCCCTCGGGAAGTCGAAGAGATACACCGCCCTTGCTGTACGGATACACGATGAGAAGCCTGAGGGCGTCGAGGTGAAGGCGATTATTGATGTCCTGGACGATATGCCTGTGTTGCTGCCGTCACAGTATGAGCTGTGGCGGTGGATGGCAGAATACTATATCTGCCCCATAGGCGACGTGTATCGGGCTGCCATGCCTGCCGGACTGAAGCAGGAGGACGGATACAGCGCGAAGACGGAGACATGGGTGCGTCTCGCGGAGAAATACCGTGGAGAGACGGAACTGTCTGTAGCGAGGGCTATCATCAAGCGCGCTGTGAAGCAGCTGCAGGTGCTTGATGCCTTTGTCAGCCTGTCCGGGACTGACGGGACGGTCACAAGGGAAGAACTCATGAATGTCACTCATGCCACATCTGCGGTAGTGAAGGCTCTTGTAGACCGTGGCATTCTTGAGGCATACGAAGTGCCTGTTGGCAGACTGAATACTACCGGCGAGGCGCATCATGAGAACATCAAGCCTCTTTCCGAGGCTCAGACAAAGGCTTATGAGGAGGTGGAGGAGGCAGGGACAGTCCCGGTCTTGCTGCAGGGCGTTACAGGCTCGGGCAAGACAGAGATATACATACATCTTATAAAGAAAGCCATAGACGAGGGAAAGCAGGTGCTGTATATCCTTCCGGAGATAGCTCTCACAGTGCAGATAATGCAGAGGCTACATCGCGTTTTTGGCGATGAAATGGGCATTTATCACTCAAAATACAGTGATGCCGAGCGTGTGGAGATATGGCAGAAACAACTCTCCGACACTCCTTTCCGCCTTATACTCGGTGCACGGAGTGCTGTGCTGCTGCCTTTTACTGACTTGGGACTGATTATCGTTGACGAGGAGCATGACCCGTCATTCAAGCAGCAAGACCCGGCGCCACGGTATCATGCGCGTAGTGTGGCGATGATGCTGGCAAGACATCATGGGGCGAAAGTGGTGCTCGGGACGGCAACTCCTTCGATGGAATCGTTTCATAATGCTCTTTCTGGCAAATACCGTCTTGTACAGCTTACGGAGAGATACAGCGGACTGCAGTTGCCTAAGATAGAGATTGTAAACACAGCGGACATGCAGCGCAGGAAAGTGATGTACGGACCGTTCTCGCCACCGCTCGTACGTGCCATAAAGTCGGCAGTTGATGCTGGACAACAGGTTATCCTGTTTCTTAACAGGCGCGGCTTCGCTCCTATTGTCGAGTGTCGCGAATGCGGATGGGTGCCTAAATGTGAGAATTGCGATGTCTCGCTGACGATGCACAAGACCACAGGGCAGCTCACTTGCCATTATTGCGGATATACCTATACTGTACCTCAGAAGTGTCCGTCATGTTTCTGTACAGACATCCGCGACCACGGCTTCGGCACGGAGAAGGTCGAGGAGAAACTCCTGGAACTGTTTCCTGAGGTCAAGGTGGCAAGGATGGATCTTGACACAACGCGGACGAAGAATGCCCATGCGCGCATAATTGCCGATTTCACCGCAGGAAAGACCAATGTACTGATAGGTACTCAGATGGTTAGCAAAGGTCTGGATTTTGGTAATGTCAGCGTTGTCGGCATATTGAATGCAGACTCCATACTCAACAATCCTGACTTCCGTGCCTATGAGCGTGGTTTCCAGATGTTGTCACAGGTGGCAGGCAGGGCAGGGCGGAAAGGCAGGCAGGGATATGTAATACTGCAGACGAAACAGCCCGATGTGCCTGTCATAGGACAGGTGGTGAGAAACGACTACAGGGCTTTCTATAAGATGCAGCTTGAAGAGCGTCAGATGTTCAGATATCCCCCATTTAATCGGGTAATTTACGTGTATCTCCGTCACTCCAAAGACCCTGTGGTGGAGACTGCCGGCATAGAGATGGGAGGACGGATGAGGCAGATGTTCGGTACGCGTGTCTTAGGCCCGGACCGTCCGGCGGTCGCCCGTGTGAAGTCGATGAACATAAGGAAAATAGTGCTGAAACTGGAACCAGGCATAGACTTGCCGCGAGTGCGTCTGTGTCTTCGCAAGATAATGGCAGAGATGCTGAGGGATAAACGCTATGCAAGTCTGCAGATATACTACGATGTCGACCCTCAGTGAATGATGTTGCGTTATGGTTGTTGTTGCTGGTTATTGATTGACAGCTTCTATTTCGGCTATATTGGCTATTCCGGCTATTCTGCCAAGCCAGCCGACGTATATTAGGAAATGTATGATAAGCGGATAGCTTGATTATTAATAAAAAAAACAGATGAACATGAAAAAGACAATTCTTACTTTTGCTTGTGCAGCTATATTCTGCGCATGCAGTGCCAATTCAAAGTCGGATAAAGACAATGTTGCTGCACCTATGGAGACGACCGCCACGGAAGCCTCTCAGTTTGTTGCTGATGACTCTGAGCTTGCTCCTGACTTTACATTGAATGATATCAATGGCAAACCTTTGACATTGAGTTCTCTGAGGGGCAAGTATGTCGTGCTTGATTTCTGGGGCTCATGGTGTGTATGGTGTATAAAGGGTATGCCTGAGATGAAAAACTATTATAAGAAGTATGCTGGAAAGTTTGAGATTCTCGGCATAGACTGCAATGAATCGGAGGCAAAATGGAAGGCTGCTGTAAAGGAGCTTGAACTCCCGTGGAAGCATGTATATAACCCGAAGTCGTCCGACCTGCTTGGCAAATACGGCATACAGGGATTCCCTACAAAGATAGTCATTGACCCGCAGGGAAAGATTGTAAAGACAGTGATAGGCGAGGATCCGGCTTTCTACACATATCTTGACGAACTGTTCAAGTGATATTTCCACCAAATCTAATGACCGATTTGGGTTTATGCGGTTTCACGGAGATTATTCTCCTATAACTCACAACTCATAACTCACAACTCAAGTGTGCTGCCCACTGCCGGGACTGACATTTCCATTTGCCAGAACATGGCGCAAAAATACCTGGACGTGGCGCGGAGATGTCTGGCGTTCAGGAACGCCGCCGAGGACTACTTCTTGCCCATTCTCGATACAGCATCGGCACCTGCGCCCGTACCTTTATACTTCGACTTTGCCGCATTGAAGGTGTAACGCACGGAGAGACTGATGCGCTGGCGGTTGAATTTCGTCGCGTTCATGAGGGTGTAGTATCCGCAATCCATGGAGACCTCCTGTTTAGCCCCTGTATTGAAGATGTCCGAAGCCTTCAGTCTGAGCGACAGCGCGTCGTCCTTCAGCCAGCATTTCTGTATCACGGCGTCAACATTCCATGACGCACGGTTGAGACTGAAGTTCATGTTCTCACCCTTCGACTGTATGCCGGCGTTCAGTTCCAGCTGCCATGAGTGCTTCAGTCGGAAGGCGTTGTTGAGCGATGCAAACACTATCGGCTTGTTTCTCTCCACGAGTCGCTGTCCGCTCTCCTCACGAGGGTCGGCGAGAAGCTGCTTGAGCCACGGCTTCAGCATCACCACGCTCCAGTTTGGCGTATAGCATCCGAATGTCGGCATGGCAGAGAGGACAACGGTCATCTGCTTGTAGGCATCAGGGAGATTGACCGATTTCAGCAATATCACGCCGTCATCGAAGCTCTCTCCCGGGGTGCCCTCCATGCCGCCGACATACGACCACTGGGTGATAGCGTCCTTGTGGTGCTCATACTGCAAGCTGAGTGTCGCCCATTTGTAGCGGAAGTTGGCGGCGAGCTCCTGCTTGATGGAGTTCTTCAGCTTCGGGTCACCGGTCTGCATACAGTAACGGTTGATATACTGCACCGCGCTCGACAGATACCAGTATCCCGGCCGCGAGGTCTTCATGCTGTAAGAGAGAGCCGCCTGCACAGGGCCGAGCTGTGTGGAGAACGATGCCGAGGGGAAGATGTTGTCGGTATAGCGCGACATGTTCTGCGCGGCGTCGAGACGGTCCGTATAGTCGAAACCGACATGCTCATAGCGCAGCCCGACATTGGCGGCACCGACCTTCGGAATCTGGAATCCATACTCCACGAACGCCGCGATATTGTTGTCGTCGACCTTGATATTTGACGATGGAATCGTGGTTTTTGTAATGCCGTACTCCGAATCGCGGTCTACGAAAGACATCTCCGTGCCGGCACTCAGTTCACCCTTCCATATCGGGTATGACAATACCAGCTTCGTGGCAAACATCCTGTTCTTCTCCGTCTGACGGGAATATATCAGGTCGAGCGTCGTGGCGTTCTGCTCGCTGAGGTCACTCTCGGTGACGGTCTTGTTTCCTAGCATGTCTATATTGAGGTCTATGCCCAGTTTGCCCGCCTTTCCGCTGTAGTAGGCGTTGGTCTTCCAGTCGTACGGATTCCTCTCCCAGCTTGGAGAGATGGAGAGGATATGCTCGGTGACGACGCCGTTGGTGAGCACCTCCTCGTCGAGCCGGTTATGGCTCTTGGCGTAAAGCTGGTCGCCGATGTCAAGCCTCACGCCCACGGAGTGGTTGTCGGCTATCTGCCAGTTCGTGCCGAGCGTGTACCCCATGCCGTAATAGTTGCTCTTTATGAAGGTCTCTCCTGCCTGCGCTATGACGGCATTCCTGTAGTAGCTCTCCTGGTTCAGGGTCTGCGTGTGCTGCGAGCGCCACTGCCAGTAGTTCACTTTGCCGAAGATGTCCAGCGAGTTGTGGCGGTAATTGAGCTTCAGAGTGGAGGAAGGAGTGAAGTCCTTGTTGCCGAAATTGTAGCTGCCGTCGGTGAATGTGCTGAAGCCGAAGCCCTCTCCCTGACGCTTCTTGGTACGGATGCGCACGACGGCGGAGACCGTGGCGTCATATTGTGCGCCAGGATTGTGTATGACATCGACATCGAGAATCTCCTCCGAGCGTATCGTCTTGAACTCCTTTGTGTCCTGCACCTTCCTGCCGTTGATGTAGTATACCGGCGTTCCCTTACCTGCCACCTCGAGGTCATCGCCGTTTTTCAGCATCCCCGGCACCTTCTCGAGCATCTCTTCCAGCGTGCCCGACTTGGCGAGCACAGAGCCTTCTATCTTCGTGAGCATGGAGTTGCCCTTGATTTTCGTCTTCGGTGCCGTGCCTTTCACTACCACTGCGCTGAGCTCCGCCTCCTTGTATATGCTGTCAAGGGCAGCCGCCTGGTCCTGTGCGGCGACGGAGAGAGAGGCGAGCAGTCCCGTTACCATGAGTATTGTCTTTTTCATTGTTGTGTTGTTTTCGTTTTGTGTCTGAATAAAAAAATGTGTTTGTGTTGTATGGTTGATGGTTTTGGGGTTGTGGGTTATGGGTTTTAGGTTATAGGTTGTGGGTTATAGGTTGTGGGTTATGAGAGCCGGAATAGCCCGTATAGCCTCTATGGATTCTATTCCGGCTATGGCGGCTATATGGGCTATTGTTCCTGTTCTCCCCTAAGACCAACACCCCACAACCAAAAACCAAAAAACTATCCCTCCTGTTTCCCCTCTTCCGAGGCACGGAATGCGCTCACCACCTCGTCGATGGATATGTCGAGGAGCCTCATCTGGCGGAACATCTCCGCGAGAGTCTTGTGCATGAAGTCGTCCTTGCGCTGGCGCTGTATCGCGCTTCCGGCACCTGCGGTGACGAAATATCCCATGCCGCGGCGCTGGTAGATTATCCCCGCTCGGGACAGCTCCTCGTAGGTCTTCATGACAGTGTTTATGTTTACCTGCATGAGCGTGGCGTAGTCACGCACGGACGGTATACGCTGGTCGTCGGCATAAGCGCCTGAAAGTATCTCGTCGCATATACGGTCGGAGATTTGCAGGTATATCGGCCGGTCTTTATTGAACATTTCCATAGGCTCAACTGTTGAAAATCCTGTTGTTTATGATCTGGCTGCGGCGGAAAAGGCGGAAGGAGAGCCAGTAGAAGAAGGCTGTCACTGCCATCTCGAAGAGTATGAGGACCACAGTGGCAAAGGTATCACCGACATACCACTCTACCTGCATCGTGAGGTCGTTGGCGTCGAGCCAGCGGACAAGCAGTGCGCCGAGACCGCCGAAAACCATTGAGATGACAAACGGGACGGCTACCCACATCAGCAGACAGGTATATATGAACTGGTGCTTGCGGAAGAGCGTGCCGCCGAGGATAAAGGAGGCGTGGGTGATGAGAAGTCCGAGGAGCCCTGCCAAAAGTCCGAGGAAGCCTTCGCCGACAAAGCCATCCCAGGACGGGAGAATAATCCTCGAGGCATAGTACATCACGGAGTTGGCGTCGCCGTAGACTATCATCGAGACGGCCATCTGGAGAAAATCTCCGACTATGAGACTGACCGCGAGAAGCGCAGTGAGGACCACCGTTACGTAAATCCAGTTGGCTATATACTTCTCCGCGTTTGTCGCCGGGAGCATGGCGTAGCTGATGAATGCCGTCTTGGTCTTCGTATTGAATCCTATGCCTGCGGCATTTTTCAGCATTATAATGCCGAAGACTATCACGAGTATCACCGCCATGCCGTGTACCGTAGACGGATCTGCAATCCAGTCCTTGAACCAGAATCCGTTGGCGCAGGTCATTCCGAAGAAGATACCTAAGATTCCTCCGATGAAACTGCGGAAAAGTTGTCCTTTTGTGCCGATGATATTCCATCGCAATAGCTGTATGAGTCTTTTCGTTTCCATATCGTATGTTGTTCTTTTTCCTTGCGTCAGCATGGCAGAAAGCCGCCTGACACATTATATATAATATAGGTGTTACTTACTTCTATTACCCGTCAAGGTGAGTTTCTTCGTCTTGATGTCTCCCGAACCTGCCACACTCTGCGAGAGAGAGCCCAGCGTGCCGCTGAAATCCATGTCGCCGGAGCCGGAGATGCTTGCCGAGGCTTCGCCGCAGTCACGGAAGTTGACATCCATGTCTCCTGAGCCGGCTATGGCAAATTCGCTGTACGCGACATCGCAGAGGGAGGCGTCTATATCGCCTGAGCCTGCTATCTTGAATGTCACGGTCTCAGCCTTCACGCCCTTGAGCTTAACGTCGCCGGAGCCTGCTATCGACACATTGAAGTCCTTTGCGGCAATGGTGTCCTTGCAGGTGAAGTCTGCTGAACCGGAGATTCCTATATGCTCGAGGTACGGAGCGGAGATGTACACCGTGCAGGAGCGGTTTCTGTGGAAGTTGATGTTCCATATCCTGCCGTTTTCGTTGTCACTGCTGCGGTAGTCGATATACAGGACGCTGTCCTTGTTCTCGAACTGCAGGTTCTTCATATCGCCCTCACCTGCCTTGACACGGACGGAGAAGGTGTCTGACACGGTATAGACCACGTCGGCGTAAGTGTCGAGCTGCAGCTTGTTGAAGTCCTTGACATCGATGGTCTTCTCCACCATCTTGCCTGCCGCTTCCTTATTGTCTATGATGCGTACAGTACATGCTCCGAAGGTGAGCACTGAGACTGCCGCGATGATAAATATACTCATTTTCATGGCTTTCCTTTTTTGTATTTGGTTGTTTATTTGCCCTGTGTAATGGCATTGAAGAGGATTTCGAGATTGAGAGGTGTCTCCTGACGGTCTCCGCGAGGTGCCATCACGAGATTTCCCTGCAGGGACGGCTCGCCGTATATCGCGTCGCCCATGTCCTGAGGCAGGCGGGTCTCGAAGACATATTCGTCGCATATTTCCTGAGTGCTCTTGTTGAGAAGGATGCCTTCGTTGGACATTATCACGATATGGTCGAGCAACTGCTCCACGTCGTGCACCTGATGGGTGGAGACAACCATAATGCGGTCATCGTCCATGGAGCGCGAGACGGCCTTGCGGAACTGTGCCTTGGAGGGAATATCGAGACCGTTTGTCGGTTCGTCCATAAGGAGCACCTTGGTCCTTGTCGCAAGGGCGAAGCTCATGAAGACCTTCTTCTTCTGCCCCATGGACAGCTCCGAGAGCTTCAGGTCGCTGTCAAGACCGAAATCTTCAAGACACTGGTCGAGAATATCCTGAGAGAAACGCGGATAAAACGGTGCGTTCATCTTCACATATTCAGAAAGACGGACAGAAGGAAGATCGAACTCCTCGCTGACGAAGAACACTTCCTGAAGCATCTCCGGCTTACGCTTGCCGCTCTCCATGCCGCCGACTGTCACCGTGCCTCTTGACGGCTGGAGAAGACCGGCGATAAGATAGAGGAGCGTAGACTTGCCTACTCCGTTCTTGCCGAGCAGTCCGCAGATGCGGTTCTCCTGCAGTTCGAGATTCAGATTGCTGAGCACCTGACGCTTCGAACCTTTGTACTTGAAACTTACATCCTGTACTTTGATTTTCATGATTCGCTTGTTTTTATGTTGTTATCTTATACTTCAGCATGTCACGGAGATGCAACCGACACTGTGTCGTGTGACTTTATGCACTCCTTTATTTGCCTTTTTGTACTCCTTTTATAGTGTACTACTTCAATAGTACACCACAAAGGTATGGTTAATCTTGGAAATGTGCAAGTTTTTCCGTGATTTTTTTGCATAAAGACATAAAAAAAGTGATTTCCGACCTTTCACGGTCAGAAATCACCTTATTTAAATGTATTTTGGTTGCTCTGTTATTTAGTCACTTTGACCTATCTATTCCGACTATATCGACTATTCCGACTATTACTTCTATATCGACTATATCGGCTATCGCTTCTATCCCGGCTATACTAATCAGAACTCTATATCGCAGCCCACACCGATGACATCGTTGGTACGTGTGAACTCGTTCATGCCATTTGCAGTCTTGTAAGTATCGTAGAATGTCTTCAGATATGCAGCCTGCAGAGTGACATTATCGTTGACCTTATACTTGCATCCGAAACCGAACGACCAGGAGTTTGTGACGAAAGAGATGTCAGACATGTACTCGTCGGTCAGCCCGTAACGTGTCACCTGCGCACCGAGGGACACCGTCACCCTGTCTGTCGTATCCCACTCGAAGCCGCCGAGGTATTCGTTTGTACCGCCGGAAAGGAGCTCCTGCTTGTCATCGGCCTTCTTCGACTGCTTGTCGTAGAAATGATGGTAACCTAAATTGAGTCGCATATTAGGCTTTACGCTCCACTGCGCACCGAGGGCGAGCAACGCCGGAGAGTCCTCACGCACCTTTGTGCCGTCGACAAACTGCTCCACTGCCGGCATGATAGCATGTTCGAGGTTTGACTTGTTCTTCATTCTCATGCGGGTACGGAACTCGTATTTACCGGCAAAGTTGAATGTGCCGAGCTTATAGTCCACACCGATTATCGGAGCAAATCCCAGACCTGTCTGGTCAGACTTCAGGTTTACTCCATACTTATATCCACTCACTGCAGCAAGAGAACCCTGCATCTCAGGAGGAAGCATCGGGGCAAGCTTGTCTACATACTGGTGAAGATACTGGTTGCCGTTGATGATGATATCGGAAATCGACGCCTCGTAAGTAGCTGTGCCATAGAGGGCACGCACACCGCCATAGACAGAAAGATTCTCTGTCACCTTGTATGCTGCGCCGAGCGTAAAGCCGAAATAATACTGCTTTCCTTGCATGTAGCCCTCCATGTCGTAGCTCTGTACTCCGAGAGCTCCCAAAGGCTTTGTCATCTCCTTCATCTGCATAGCCAGACCGCCCACAGTATTCTCGAAAGAGCCCAAGCCCTTGTCGAACTCACACTTGCCACCGCCACCGGAGATGGCAAAGCCAAACTGGAAAGACCACTTTCCCCTGTTGTGCGCCACCTGAATGGAAGGGATGAAAGGCACCTGCGCATTGCCCTTGTAACGCTTTGTCTTCATGTCGCCGGAGAGAGTATGGTCAAGCAGAGGGCTTGAGGTATAGACCGTGCGGGTCTGGAACGCCGCCTGCCAGTTGAGCGACATGTGTGTGCCCTGGCTAAGGAAAGCCACACCGGCAGGATTGGAATATATACCGTCAATGCCTATAGCCGCCTCACGGGCAGGATTTCTCAGGAAAGCGATATTCTGATTTGTGTTCGTAAGCATACCGCCGGCATGCGCTGTACTGATGCTTGCCGATGCCACTAATGCAACGCAAGCCATTTTGATAAATTTCATAAATACTTATTGAATTATTCTTAAAACCTTAACAATGTTAAACCAAATTCGTTGCAAAATTACGTATATTGTTCCGAATTTCCACAATACAGCGCGTTATGTTATATATTATTAACATTACAAAGACTATTCCTGCTACACCTTTTATTTATATTACTATTACTTCTATCACGGCTATTACTTCTATACCGGCTATCACGGCTATTACTTCTATACCGGCTATCACGGCTATTACTTCTATTCCGGCTATCACAGCTATTACTTCTATTCCGGCTATCACGGCTATTACTTCTATTCCGGCTATCACTCAACAACCGTACAACCTACACCCTAAAAAAGTTTTAAAAAAATCAACGAAAAGTTTTGTTATCTAAATAAAAATGTTTAATTTTGCCAAAAATTTGACATACATCATCTACTATATACTAAAATACAAATCGGCATTTTTCACCAAGCGGAGCACGTAACGCGCTGTCTTCCCAACACTTGCAGGCATACGTCTTGACATGAAAAGCTCCTCTCCCATGATGTCGCAAGACACCGACGGAGAAGTCCTGATGCCACACACCCGTCCTTGAGACACACAATAAATAAAAAGCTTCAACGGCAAAAAACACGACAAATCCAAGTCTCGGAATACGATTCTATTCAATGATTCTATTTATGTTTAACTAAAATACTTTCACAAAAACTATGACTGTAAAACTATTCCGTATTGTGTTCACAGCCCTGTTCACGTGCATCGTGACATCGCTCTCAGCACAGACCATTACAGGTAATGTGAAGGACTCCAGCGGAGAGCCGATACTCGGCGCGACCATCATGGAGACCGGCACGAAGAATGGTACCGTTACCGACATCGACGGTAACTTCACCATCAAGTTACAGTCTGCAGGCAACCTCAATGTATCTTACATCGGCATGAAGCCGCAGGTTGTCAAGACAGCAGGCAAGACCACTATCAACGTGACTCTACAGGACGACAACACCACCCTCAACGAGATCGTGGTAGTCGGCTACGGCACAATGAAGAAATCAGACCTCACAGGCTCCGTCAGCTCCGTGGGCACAGAGAAACTCAACGAGAAAGGTGCTCCAGGTCTTATGGAGAGCCTTCAGGGTGCTACTCCTGGTGTCAACATCACTACAAACACCGGACGTACCGGCGGTGGATACAACATTGAAATTCGCGGCAAGTCTTCCATCAACTCCAACACCACCCCCCTCTTTGTTGTTGACGGCGTGATGTGTGATGATATCGACTGGCTCAACCCACAGGACATCGACCGCATCGACGTCCTCAAGGACGCATCGTCTACAGCCATTTACGGTTCCCGCGCGACAGCAGGTGTTGTCATGGTGACTACAAAGGGCTCGCTCAACATCAAGAAGCAGGAGAAAGCGACAATCTCTTACGATGGATACTACGGATGGACAAAAGCTGTACGCATGCCTGATTTTATGGACGGACAGAGTTTCTACAACTACCGCTTCATGAAGTTCCTTGGATATGGTTCTACAGAAGGTGCCATGCTCAATATGGCACGTCCTACATACAAGATGGATCTCGAGACTATGCAGCAAGGACTTCTCTATGACGGAGAAAAATACGTAATGAAGGAGATGCTTGCAAACGGAACAACCTATGACTGGCCAAGCCTTGTCACCACTGATGGTTCACAGCAGAATCACTATCTTGCTGTAAGCGGCTCCTCAGAAAAGATAAACTACCATGCTGGTGTAGGTTACAACCAAGTCAACGGCATCTATGAAGCCGACAAGCAGAGACGCGTCAATTTCAAGGGATCTCTTGACGCGAAAGTCAGCAAGCTCATCTCCATCGGCTTCAACTTCAACATGGCACGTCAGGAGAACGAGTATGCCAACGATGACGCCGTACAGGATGCATACCGCATGAACCCTTACATGATTCCTTACTATCTCAAGGATCAGTACGACAAAGACGGCGCATGGCACTTGGCAGGAGAAATGGCAAACTTCCCTGGTAACTCAAATACACTGGGCACAACAGCGACAGGTATGCAGTTCACTGATGCATTCAACCCTATGATGCAGTTCATGAACACGACAAAACAGCGCGAGACATGGCGAATACTCGGCAATGTATACTTGAAGTTCGATTTCACAAAGGATCTCTCGTTCAAGACATCATTCTCGCCAAACTACAATTACTATCGCGAAGGATACTACAAAGGCTATGAGGACCCATCCAATCCTGGACATACATTCGATGTCACATCAAGCTCACCATATATCCAGCAGCCTATTAATGACGCATATACTTGGAGTGAAGCATACTACCTGACACACAGAGATTTCCAGTGGACATGGGATAATATTATCAACTACAACAAAACATTCGGCAAGCACTCCATAGGCGCAATGGGTCTCATCTCTCTCGAAAGCAGAAACTATGAGACAGCTCGCTGGGCAGGAACGAACACCTCTCTGATAGGTTCTGACTGGTATGCTATGCAGAACCTTACACATAATGCTTCTGATTCATACACGAGATACAGAGAAAGCAGTATGATGTCATACGCACTCCGTGCAAACTACGGGTTTATGGACAGATATCTCCTCACAGCGACAATACGTTGGGATGGTTCCTCAAAATTCGCCGACGGACATAAATGGGGCTCATTCCCATCAGTAGCTGCAGCATGGCGCATCTCTGAGGAGAATTTCATGAAGAAGATTGACTGGGTATCCAATCTCAAGTTGCGTGTTGCATACGGTGTGACAGGTAACAATTCCGGCATCGGAGAATATGCCACATGGACAACTCCATCACGCTATGGCATCTACCCGGGAATGACAACAGGCTTCGTACCTGCTGGTGTTGTGGACACTAACCTGCAGTGGGAGACATCAAAAGAATTCAACATCGGTATTGACTTCGGCTTCCTCCGCAACCGCATTTCCGGTAGCATAGACTGGTATACCAAGACATCTGACGACCTCCTTCAGGAAGTAACCCTTCCACTTGAGGCAGGCCTTGATGACAATGGTAACCCTATCAAGCTCACGACCAATGTCGGTAGCGTACGTAACACAGGTATTGAAGTAGCGCTCACTGGTGTCGTCATAGACACAAAGGACTGGAACTGGACAGTTTCCACAAACTTCTCAATGAACAAGAACAAGGTGCTTGAAATCAACGGTACCGGCGAAGCATATTACGGAAGTAGCAGCACAAAATCATTGGTTGAGGATACATACTTCGTCGGACATAGCTTCAACGACCTTTACGGATACAAATATGACGGTGTAGTTTCTGACCGTATGATGACCGTACCTGACAATCAAGCTGCCATAAAGAATGGCTTCACACCTGGCGAGCAGGTTGCAGAGTACGACTACTACTACAAAGTATATGGTATAGGTGAAGGCCTGCCTAAGATTGCAGACACAGACGGCAACGGAACCATTGATGAAAAAGACCGTCAATTCTTCCGTGGTGCCCCGAAATTCACGGGAACTTTCACTTCCAACCTTTCATACAAGAACTGGGATTTCGGCTTCAGCATATATGCAAAGCTCGGACAGTATGTATATTCTTCATTCATGGAGGAATACACACGCTTCTCAGACCGTGGCAGACAGCATCTCAATGTCGACTTCTATATACCTGCAGGCGCACTTGTTGACTGCGACGGCATGAACCCTGACGGTACATACATCAACCCTGTATATCAGGAGACGACACACTACGGAGAATACCCGTTCCCTAACAACGCCGCAGCCGCTTCCGGCCTCGGTCTACTCGGAACACAGTTCGATGAAGCAAGATGTATTCAGAAGGCCTCCTTCGCAAAGGTAAAGAACATAACATTGGGCTACACATTCCCTAAGAAGTGGCTTACCCCATGGCACTGCTCTTACCTCCGCCTCTACTTCACCGTTACAAACCCGTTCGTCTTCACGAACTATAAGGGCTTTGATCCAGAGTGGGCTTCTGCCGCCCGTAAGTCTGACGGTCCAAGCACCGTGACATACCAAGTTGGCGCAAGCATCAAGTTCTAACAACAAAACATAATACGCGAAATGAAAAAGACCATATATATAAAAGCGATAGCCCTACTTCTTGCAGGCGGGACACTGACAGGTTGCAGCGATTTCCTCGAGCCTGAAAACAAGAGCTTGGGCGAAGGCAATGACGCCGACGGCTTCTTCTCCAACAACCCGGGGGCTCTGCTGACATCATCATACATCAACCTGAAGAAATTCAACAATCAGGCTGATATCACAGATCAGGGCACAGACCTCTACATGAACACTCGTGGAGCCGATCCTGGAGCTTTCAACCAGTATGCATCCCTCAATGCAGAAAACACCACAGTTAGAAACTATTATGTTAACTGTTACGGTACAATCAATACAGCTAATGGTGTCCTCCACTATACAGAAGGAAATGCAGGGCAAGAGAAGATGCGTCAGGAGGCTCGTTTCCTCCGTGCATACGCATATTACTGCTTGACACAGCAGTTTGGCGGAGTACCTTATATAACAGAGTACATACAAAGTGCAAACCGCAATTATCCTCGAACAGACTTGGGTGCGCTGTATCAAGGTCTTGCAAACGACTTGGAAGACGTCTACAACAACTGTCAACTCGACGCAGCAGACTATACAAGCGGCAAACCGAGCAAGGAGGCCGTTGCAGCTCTGCTTGCCAAGATTTATCTCGCATGGGGTTGGGATCTTGACACACAACTTACAGATGCGGCAACAGGTACATATACAAAAACTTCAACAGAGCATTTCGCTCTTGCCGCACAGTGGGCAGAGAGAGCTATCAACGGAATTTCACTGACACAGTCGTTTGCAACGAAGTGGGCTCCGACAAACGAAAACAACAACGAGTTCATCTGGGGCATACCGTATGATGTCACTGTCATAGAAGATGCCCTTGAGAAAGAGTGCAACGCACAGGCTGGAACTTACGGAGGATACTACGGCACAAACCAGAAAGGATGCAACTCACTCAACCAGCAGTCAGAGAAGTCCATGTATCTCTTTGAAGAGGGAGACACACGATATGAAGGAACCTTCATGACAACCTTCTATCAGGGCAACACTGACGATGACGCTTATTATGCACCATACAATACACCGGCAGCAGACCTTGACCAGCACAATGTAAGCCTCAAGTTCTTCCCTTACTGGGTAAGCGAGGAAGAAGCAGAAAGCTGGCTGGCAGCTCATCAGGCACAGTTGGTAAAGGGTTCATTCCCTAACACTGTGAAAGCCGCTATACTGACAGCTCCAAATGTAACTTTCTACACTATCGGCGCCAACGGTGCTGTCACAAGAAAGACATCACAGACCTTGGCTCAGTTCAACAGTCAGACAGACAACGGTGTATGTGTCCGCAAGTTTGATGACCCTGTAAACAAAGCTAATTGCTTCCGTGACATCGTGCTCCTCAACCGTAGCGAGATTTATCTCGTTGCTGCAGAAGCAAACCTCATGGCAGACAACGCTACAGGCTTCTGGAAATATCTCAATGCTGTACGTCAGCGTGCTGGAGTTGCAACCTTGAACAGCATCAATGATTACAACCCTGCATATACCGTTCCGTCTACATTCGGAAACATAACACTGCTTGACCTGCTCCTTGACGAACGCGGACGTGAGTGCTATGCCGAAAAGACACGTTTTGCAGATCTCCGCCGTACAAAGCAGCTCGTACGCTACAATCTGGCTTTCAACAACTCTGTCTCTTCTATTGCCAGCATGACCGGTGCTGACGGTGGAATAAAGTGGCTTCGCCCGATACCAAGCACAGAACTCAATAAAAACGACGGCATAAACGCCGTTGACCAGAATCCTGGCTACCGTAGTTCTGACACAGAGAATACAGAGGGCTCTCAGGAGTAATAAAAATTGTATAAACGAATATTAAACCGCACGAAAATGAAGAAAATATTATATGGAGTATTTGCCGCCTTGGCAGTATGCTTTTCATTCACATCTTGCGATGATGATGACTTCAGCGTAGATCATGGTACACACTCTGAACGCCCTGAAACAGTCGTTGCTGGTACATACACAGGAAACTATGAAGTGTACAATGCTGACCGTGTGACACTGGAGAACACATATCCTGCAACAGCGACAATCACTCCTGGCACGACAGAATACAGCATCAGACTGGAATCATCATGTTCTGAGACTTCAATAAACGGTGCAGAGGAGAAACCTCTCAACTGTGCATGGGCAAACGATGAAATCAGATTCTGGGGTTCTACAGCACCAGGAACCACAGCAGGATATCTTAATTCTGCCAACCTGAACGGCAGCTATGTAAACGGTACTGTAACTTTCCGTTTCTCAAAATCGATACGCTCAGGCCGTGTGACTGTAACCAAGTTCTATGTCTTTACAGGAACAAAATAGAATATCACTCATAATTCCACGGAGAGAAGTCACGGCAACGTGCTCCTCTCTCGTGGAACGAGTAAACCAAAAACCAATTTTATTTTTTTTATTAAACACTTAAAAACAAAGCATTATGAAAAAAATGTTTACTTTTGCTGCCATGGCAGCTATCGCATTGTCAGCTTCTGCACAGACAGAAAGCGCATTCGTTGACGCAGTAGGTCTTCTTGGCGCAGATGCTGCGACAACAGCTGCATCTGTAACTGCAGGAACAGAAGTATGTAAGTCTGAGAATGTAGTTATGACAGCCGCTTTTGACGACACTTATAAAGTTGTTGAAATGACAGGAGCAGATGATCCATCAAACCAAATTACTATTGACGGTGTCACATACAATATGCCCACTGGTATTCAGGGACAGACAAACCCGAAAGTCAACAATATAGCAGACAAGGGTACAGGTCTTGCTGGTGCAGTCTTCAAATTCGAGGTTAAGGCTGACGGTGTTCTCTATGTATTTGGCAAACTGACAGGAAATAAGCAATATTGGGCATGGGAAGGCGATGTTGAGAATGGTACGGCAGAAGTGGTAGGCTATACGCTTCAGGGATCGCTCATTGGTAGTGCCGACAAACCTGAGATCATAGGGAAATCCGTTAAGTACACTCTTCCTGGTGACGAAATGAACTGGTATGCGGTTGGTAATGGCTATGACAATGGCAAGGTTCTCGCTGATGCTTCTTGGTGTACAGAAGTTTACGCAGGTCTTCCTGGATGGGGTGACGCCAATGCAACAAATACATGGGGTACAATCTGGCCATTAGGCAATGCTCTTGGTGTTATAGCATTCCCTGTATATGCTGAAGTAGGAAAGTACTATGTACACGCTACAGGTTCAAAGGTTACATCTAACGGCTTCGTATTCGTTAAGGGTGCAACTACAATAAGCGATGTAACATATTCAAAAGGTGAGAGCACAGGCATTGCAAACATCAATGCAGAGAACGTAAAGGCTGCTCCTGTTAAGGTCATCAAGAACGGTCAGATCATGATCGGTGACTTCAACATCGCAGGTCAGCGCGTAAAGTAAGTTTCAACACAGACTTGCAGAAAGACGAATAAAGAATAATCCATTCGCCATATATAATATGGAGAAGCCATTACGGCTTCTCCATATTTTCTTTTTATATAGACCTGAGACACCTTCCTGTGACGATTGTCAACTGCAACAGCCTAAAAAGAAAACATTTCTGTCCGCTAAACATGCAGAACTTCCTGTCTTGATATGATTTAGTGATTGACAAGCCCATGATATTGCTGTTCACTGTCTGCCAAAACCTGAGATGGCTTCTTGGTAGACACGGTGCGCTCTGAAAGAGCAGCAAGCACAAAGCCCAGGGCAGAGCGCAGCGACACCTTGAGTGGTGTTAGATAATAAAAAACATATTTGGCGCGCTGAAAGTGCAAAAGCGTTTCATAGTCGTTTGGTTGTTTAGCCGTTTATGGTTCCTCGCAAAACCGTATAATCTCATAGCCATCAAACCATATCCATTACGCTTTTGCGCTTTCAGCGCGCCTACATATATATCATTGATTTCCCGGGGTGTCGCTACGCTCTGCCCCGGGCTTTGCGCTCATTGGACTTTCAGTCCGCTGAAATGCTGTGGACAATCTTGTTTTTAGCGGACACCTATTTATAATATATAGTGTCTGCCAACACTGCCGGGACTGTTGCGTATGTGGGGTGTGAGGATGGTGGATATGCTCCTGCATATTATTTGGTTTTGAGGCTGTAACTGTCTGTATGCGTTGTGATTGCGTTTGTTTTGACATATAAACAAGACCATCCTCGTCATGTCTCATATTGACAATAAAGATTAAAGGTGACCTTTTGCTATGCGAAAGGTCACCTTTAATCGTGTAAAGTGTCACCCTTTACGGTGTAAAAGGTCACCCTCTGTTTTGTTGCCGCATAGCTTTTCCTTTCAATGTCATTACCGTTGCCTGCTGAAGGATGGGGCAAGACAAAGAAACCGGATACTATCTTTTCCGCGGAGATTGGCTAAATGTCATTGTAACAGTGCTTTTGCTTTAGGAGAAACATTTCCTGTAAGAATGTTAAAAGTATGTGTATATTATGGAAAAATAGCAGAAATGTTTGTTTGTTTATAACTTTTTCGTTACCTTTGCGTCGGCGATTCAGCCAAAGAGTTCTTAAATGTCATGAAGACATCCGAGTTATTGAAGAGTCTTAGAGATGCCGGGTGCGTCTTGGCTCGACACGGAAGTGGACACGACAAATGGATTAATCCCAAGACAGGAAAGTCTGTTTTTGTGCCAAGACACGCGGGCGAGGTCAGTAAAGGACTTGCGCTTAGGATCCTGAAAGAGATGGCTGGGGAATAGTCCCAGCCACTTTCAGAGGACGTGGTGATAAGGGTGTTACAGTAATATTACAGAACTCTTTTTCTTATGACTATAATGAATATTCAGATATGGAGAAAGTATTGGTTACAGTTTCCCAAGCTCCTGACGGCAGCTTCTGGTGTCATGCGGAGCAAGATGTCTACGGCAGTGGACTGAACGGTGCAGGTGCATCGGTCAAGGATGCCAAAGCCGATTTGATGGCGTGTCTGGAAGAGGCTAAGGCGGATTATGTGGAGAACGGCGGTGTTGTCTATGATGTGGATTTCAGTTACCAGTATGACTTGCAGTCGTTCTTTGAGTATTTCTCTTTCCTTAATGTTACGGACATCGCCAGACGTGCAGGTATCAATCCGTCGCTGATGCGTCAATATGCAAGTGGCATAAAGAATGCCGGCGAAAGGACATACGCCCGTTTGTCCGCCTGCATGGATAGTCTGACAAAAGAATTGCAAGCCGCGTCATTCCGTTTATGACAATGCGGTGTTTTCATAATTAAGAACTCAAATGAAAAATGCCCTGATGCGTGAGCACCGGGGCATTTGCTGTTCATGTAAGGCAGGCGTCAAGCCGGCTGTTCTCCCGTGTCTGTTCCTGGGTTCAGAGAGCTTGACATGCCTTTTCCAGCCAAGTCTTCTCTTCGGAGGTGAGATATGGCGACAGGGACTCATAGACACGGCGGTGGTAATCGTTGAGCCATCCGCGCTCTTCGGCCGTCAGCATGTCGGCGATTATCGGCTCGCGGTCGATAGGGCAGAGGGTCAGCGACTCGAATTCGAGGTACTCTGCCGTCGGCGACTCATAGCCTCTGCCGGCTTCCTGCAGTGGGGTGGTGTAGCGGCGCGTGAGGAGAGTGTTCTCTATGCGCACGCCGAATTTCCCTTCAAGATACACTCCCGGTTCGTCGGTGACCGTCATTCCTGCGTGGAGCGGTGCCGGGCGATACTCCATCCTTATCTGATGAGGCCCCTCATGGACGCTGAGATACGAGCCCACTCCGTGGCCTGTGCCGTGGAGATAGTTGTAGCCGTATCGCCAGAGGTCCTTGCGCGCCACGGCATCCAGCTGTGTGCCGCTTGCCCCGTCAGGGAATTTCAGCATCTCGAGAGCGATATGCCCTTTCAGCACCAGTGTATACACCAGCCGCTCCTCCTCGGTCAGCGGACCGAGAGGTATGGTGCGCGTGATGTCTGTCGTGCCGTCCTGATACTGCGCTCCGCTGTCGAGGAGCAGGAAACCGCGAGGCTGCAGCGGTATATCGGTCTCAGCGGTCGGTTCGTAGTGGACTATTGCGCCGTGTGCACCGTAGCCGGCGATGGTGTCGAAGGACACGTCGCGGAAGAGATTCTGTTCTGCACGGAGGCTCTGCAGGCGGTCGCTGACAGACAGTTCTGTCATCGGGAGCTTGCCGATATTCTCCTTCAGCCAGCGCAGGAATCTCACCATTGCGACGCCGTCGCGCAGCATGGCGTTGCGGAAACCCTTTATCTCAGCCTCCGACTTGACGGCCTTCATCTCAGGAATTGGCGATGCGGCATCGACGATGCGGCATTTTATGCCCCGGTACAGTGTATGGTTCACCTCGTCCTTGTCCGCGAGGATGTTGTATTCGGGATACCTCTTGAGACCTTTCGCGACATTCCCGTAATCGTCGATGTCCACACCCTCGCCCTTGAGATACGCCTCCGTCTCGGCAGAGACCTTCTCCTTCATCGTGAAAAGCGTGGCGCGGTCGGTGGCAATGAGCAGGTATGCGACGGCGACAGGAGTGCAGTGGACGTCACGGCTGCGGATGTTCAGCGTCCAGGCTATATCGTCGAGAGCCGCCACGAGCATACCGTCGGCGTGACGGGCGCGCAGGTTCTTGCGTATCCTTGCCAGCTTGTCCGCAGCCCTCTCGCCGGCAAACTCCAGCGGATGTATCTCTATTGGTGCCGTGGGCAGTGACGGCCGCCCCTGCCATATCTCGGCAAGCGGGTCGAGATTCGTGCGCAAGGTCAGTCCGCCGTGTGAGCGCAGGTCGGCGACAAGTCCTTCGACAGCCGCGGCAGAGCATACCGTGCCGTCGATGCAGACCTCCGTAGAGCCGTCGGCAGGGCGTGTGTTGTCCTTGAATACCTCTTGGGAAATCCATTCAGGGATATCCGGTGTGCCGGGCATCTTCTGTCTCATGAGCAGGAATCCTGTATCCCTCAGCTCCTCCTCTGCCTGTATGAAATACCGGGAGTCGGTCCATAGGGCGGCAGAATGCAGTGTCACCACGGCAGTACCGGCAGAGCCCGAGAATCCGCTTATCCATTTCCGTCCTTCCCAATGTTCCGGGACATACTCTCCGTTGTGCGGGTCTGTGCTCGGGATTATTACGGCGCAGAGCTTCTCCCGTCTCATGATTTTGCGCAGTGACGCAAGCCTTTCCTTGATAGTCTCCATAGTCTTTTCGTTTATGTGTATTCTTTTGCTTCCTGAAGGCCGTTTCGGGCCGTCAGAAGGGGTAGAATTATTAATTATATACAAAAGTAGAAAAAAATGTTTATAATGACAAAAATAATGAGTGTAAATATTTGCATTATCTATATATATTCCTTAATTTTGCAATGGAATTAAGAATTAAACAATATTACACGATGGCATTTTTAACAGAAGACAAACTTGTAATCGTCGGTGCCGGTGGCGCTATCGGTTCGACAATGGTGCAGACAGCACTCACAATGAAACTGACTCCTAACGTATGTCTTTACGACGTCTATGCTCCAGGTATGGAGGGCGTGATGGAGGAGATGTTCCACTGTGGATATGACGGTGTGAATCTCACTGCAACAACTGATGTGGCAGAGGCATTCAAGGATGCCAAGTACATCATCTCTTCTGGCGGTGCGCCACGTAAGGCAGGCATGACACGTGAGGATCTCCTCGCCGGCAACTGCAAGATTGCCGAGGAGCTCGGCAAGAACATCAAGGCTTATTGCCCGGATGTGAAGCACGTTGTCGTTATCTTCAACCCTGCCGACCTTACAGGTCTTGTGACTCTTCTCTACTCAGGTCTGAAACCAAGTCAGGTGACTACTCTTGCCGCTCTCGACTCTACACGTCTGCAGTCAGCCCTTGCAAAGAAGTTCGGCTGCAAGCAGTATGAGGTGACAGGTTGCGCCACATACGGCGGCCACGGCGAGCAGATGGCTGTTTTCGGCTCTGCTGTCAATGTCAACGGCACTCCGCTGACAGACCTCATCGGCACAGACAAGCTGACAGAGGAGGAGTGGGAGCAGCTGAAGGTTGACGTCACAAAGGGCGGCGCGAAGATTATCGAGCTCCGCGGACGTTCTTCATGGCAGTCTCCGGCATATTGCTCTGTAGAGATGATTCGCTCAGTAATGGGCGGCGAGAAGTTCCGCTGGCCTGCTGGAACATACGTTCAGAACGAAAAGTACGACCATATAATGATGGCTATGGACACCACTCTCGACGAGAATGGCTGTACATACAGGATGCCGCAGGGCACAGCCGAGGAGATGGCTAAGCTTGATGCAAGCTATGAGCACCTCTGCAAGATGCGCGATGAGCTCATTACCCTGAATATCGTTCCGGCCATCTCTGAGTGGAGCAAGATCAATCCTAACCTCTAATCACACGCAAGTGTGGCGGCGTGGAGGATTGACAGTCTGGAAACAGACTGCTGAAAATGATACTCTCGACCAACACAAGTTGGTAATATAATTCTCTCTCTTTTTCTAAGGCCAACAGTTTTTTTGTTGACCACTCGGGGTAATAAGTTGTGAAACTTGTTACCCCGTTTCGTTTCTCTATGGCATAATACGGTTTTTCTTCCGTAATGCTTGAGATAAATATATGTAAAACGATAAAAATATAGATAATGGCACTTGTAAAATCATACAAAGGCATCACTCCCAAGTGGGGACGTGACTGCTATTTCTCGGAGAATGCGACCATCGTCGGCGATGTCACGCTCGGCGATGAGTGCTCCCTCTGGTTCAATGCCGTCGTGCGCGGCGATGTCGCCCGTATCGTCATAGGTGACCGCTGCAACGTGCAGGACGGCTCTTGCCTTCATGTAACTAACTTCGGCGGTGACGAGCGTCCTACGGAGGACTTTGTCAACGGTCATGACTGTCTGCTGGAGGATGACGTTACGGTAGGGCATAACGCCACGCTCCATGCCTGTCATGTAAGGAAAGGCGCGCTGATAGGCATGGGTGCCACGGTGCTTGACAAGGCTGTGATAGGCGAAGGAGCGGTCATTGCGGCAGGGGCGCTGGTCCTCGGCGGCACACAGGTAGGCGACCATGAGATTTGGGGAGGAGTACCGGCCAAGTTCATCAAGAAGACCCGTCCCAATCAGGCTGAGTCTTTTGCTCAGCACTATGTAGACTACAGCAAGATTTACCTTGCGGAAGAGCAGGGCGGCGATGCTGAATAGCCTGCCGGATGGCTTATGGATATAACGTAATACCGCACTCAAGGAAGCGATATGTAGCTTCTTGAGTGCGGTATTACGTTATATATATGTTGAGTATGTTATGGAATGCTTTGGCTTATCCTATGGAAGACATTATTCTACTCTATGGAAGACTTTATTTTGTCCTTTGAAATACCTTATTTTATTTTCCCTTTTACCGACAGTTTCAGTGCCGATATGATAGCCTTTGTTGCTCCCGCCTTGGACTCCACGTAGTCATGTGCCGCCTTGGAGCACTTGGCAAGGTAGGCCGGATCTGACCCGAACCTGTCCATTGCGGCACGGAAAGCCGCGGCATCCGTTATCTCTATGCCGCCGCCACATGCCTT
This sequence comes from Prevotella sp., assembly GCA_017462915.1. GTDB lineage: Bacteria > Bacteroidota > Bacteroidia > Bacteroidales > Bacteroidaceae > Prevotella. The sequence goes on from JAFTQG010000013.1 coordinate 36,559, forward strand.
CAGGTCCTGCGCTTCGGCAAATTTCCTGTTCTCTGGGCCGAATATCACCGGCTTGCCCCATACTGCCGCCTCGGGCAGATTGTGTATGCTGACACCGAATCCTCCACCGACGTATGTCACATCGGCATAGCGGTAGATGGACGAAAGCAGTCCGAAACAGTTTATTATAAGGGCTTTCTTTCCGTTTCCTGTCACCGTCGAGGCTTTCCCCTCTGCTATATCGGTGTATCGGAAGCAGGAGAAGCTGTTCTCGCCGAGGAGGCTTTCTATCTGCTGCAGATGGCTTTCGTCTATGACATGAGGAGCTATGATGAGCGTCCAGTCGTCATGTTGCCTGAAATAAGGTATGAATATTTCCTCGTCAGGCTGCCATGAACTTCCGGCGACAAAGACCTTCTTGCCTTTGTCGGCAGAGAGAAACTGCTCTACGGCGTCGATGTTCTTCGCCTGCTCGGCTATGGAGATGACACGGTCGAAGCGCGTATCGCCCGTGACGGTGACATTGTCTATGCCGAGAGTGGCGAGGAGCGACTTGCTCTGGTCGTTCTGCACGTAGAAGTGTGTGAAGCATTTCAGCACCTTGCCGTACTGCTTTCCGTACCATTTGAAGAATATCTGGTCAGGGCGGAAGATGCTTGCCACGCTGTATACCGGCACGCCGCGGTGTTTCAGGATGTGCAGGTAGTTGTACCAGAACTCATACTTTATGAACAGGGCGCATACGGGACGTATCGTGCGGAGGAATCTCCTCGCGTTGCGTATGGTGTCGAGCGGCAGGTAGCATATTATGTCCGCGCCCTCGTAATCCTTACGCACCTCGTAGCCGGAGGGCGAGAAGAACGTCAGCAACACCTTGTATTCGGGATAGTTCTCCTTGATATGCTCTATGATAGGCCTGCCCTGCTCGAACTCTCCCAGTGACGCTGCATGAACCCAGACATATTTTGCCTGAGGGTCAAGTTTCGCCTTTATGGTGCCTATGGCTCTGCGTTCGCCGCGCCACATGGCTCTCACCTTCCTGTCGAAGAGGCTGAGTATGGCGACGGCGCACAAGTATGTCCAAAGTGCTATTTGATACACGTTGAGAGTATTGCTGGATTATCGTCGACTGCACCTTGGCCGTCATGTCCGCTGACGATGCTGGAAGCTGAGGCGGACGGTCTGCCGGCGCATGTCGTTTCCATGGTTTATGACTCCTGGTTCAGTGCTGCTATGGCAGCGTCTATGCGCTTTATCGTCTCTTTCTTGCCGAGGAAGGCGGAGATGTCGAACATGCCCGGACCCTTTCCCTCTCCTACAAGGCAGAGACGGAAAGCGTTCATCACGTCGCCGAGCTTGTACTCCTTCTCGCCGATCCATGCCATCACGGCCTTCTCCTGTGCTTCCACGGAGAAGTCGTCAAGCGGCTCGAGCACACCTTTCAGTTCGGTCATCTGCTGTGCAGAGTATTCTTTCCAGCGTTTTCTCACGGTCTTCTCGTCGTAAGTGTGAGGGGCTATGAAGAAGAAAGAGCAGAGATTCCACAGTTCGGAGACGAATGTCACGCGGTCTTTCATCATCCTCACGACCTCCGTGATGCGCTCCATGGACTCGTCTATGCCGTTATTTGCCACTGCCGGCGCAAAGAGTCCGGCGATTTCCTCGGCAGACTTCTGCAGCACATAGGCGTGGTTGAACCACTGGCATTTCTTATAGTCGAACTTCGCTCCTGCCTTGGAACACTTCTCGAGGTTGAAGATCTTGACCATCTCGTCAAGGGTAAACAGCTCCTGCTCTGTACCGGGGTTCCATCCGAGGAGGGCGAGAAAGTTGATGACAGCCTCCGGGAAATATCCTGACTCGCGGTATCCCGAGCTCACTTCCCCTGTCTTCGGGTCATGCCACTCGAGCGGGAAGACCGGGAATCCGAGGCGGTCGCCGTCGCGCTTCGACAGCTTTCCCTTGCCTTCCGGTTTGAGAAGGAGCGGGAGATGTGCGAATCTCGGCATGGTATCTGCCCATCCGAACGCCTCGTAGAGCAGCACGTGCAACGGTGCGGAAGGAAGCCATTCCTCGCCGCGGATGACGTGCGTGATTTCCATCAGATGGTCGTCGACGATGTTTGCAAGATGATATGTCGGGAGCTCGTCGGCACTCTTGTAAAGCACCTTGTCGTCAAGGATGTCGCTCTTGACATGAACCTCGCCGCGGATGATGTCGTCGACGGCAACGTCCTGTCCCGGCATTATCTTGAAGCGGACAACATACTGCTGGCCGTCCTCGATGAGCGCGTCGACCTCCTCCTTCGGAAGGACGAGGGAGTTGCGCATCTGGAGACGTGTGCGGGCATCATACTGGAAATTAGGTATCTCGTTTCGCTTTGCCTCAAGCTCTTCCGGAGTGTCGAAAGCGATATACGCCTTGCCGTCGTCGAGGAGCTGACGGACATATTTCTTGTATATCTCGCGGCGTTCCGACTGGCGGTATGGGCCTTTGTCGCCTCCGAAGCTGACGCCTTCGTCAAACTTTATCCCAAGCCATCGGAAAGACTCGATGATGTATTCCTCGGCTCCCGGGACGAAGCGGTTGGAGTCTGTGTCCTCTATACGGAACACAAGGTCGCCGCCATGCTGCTTGGCAAACAGATAATTGTACAACGCGGTGCGCACACCGCCGATATGCAGGGCACCTGTCGGTGACGGTGCGAAACGTACTCTTACTTTTCTTTCTGACATTTTCTTTTAGCGTTTTCGTTCTTTTGGGATAAAGGACACCTTTGTAAGCCGTCGGCTTCAACAGGGAAACCGTGACAGGCACGCCGGATCCTCCCCAACGAAATGAAATTCATAATTTTCTGCAAAATTAATATATTTATTGCATAAAATCGAATTTTTTTCGTATTTTCGCACTCGATTACAAAACTATTTGATGAAATTATGGCAAAATCATACACGCAGAGCGGCGTGTTCTGGCAGAATCTGCTGAAACGTTCATGGCTCATCATCGTCACGACAGTGCTTGTCGTCCTTATCATGCCGCACGACCCCGGTGTGTCTTTCGTCTACGAGCTGAACCATCCTTGGCATTACGACCAGCTCATTGCGGAGACTGAGATTCCGCTGTACAAGAGCGAGGAGGTGCTGAAGCGCGAGCGCGATTCGCTCCTGAGAGACTTCGAGCCTTACTACAGTGTCTCCGTCACCGTGAGGGAGGGCGCGCTGAAGAAGTTCAACGAGGAGTTCCGCGACGGCATCCACGGCCTCTCGCGCTCCTATTCGGCGTATGTGGCGAAGAGGATAAGGCGTGCCTACGATATGGGAATAATCAGTGCCGATGTAGCGCAGACGGCTGTCGCGGACAGCACGAAGAGCATACGCCTTGTCTCGGGAAACACCGCGACGAGCGTGCCGATACGCCAGTTCATGACGCCTCTGACAGCCTACGAATGGCTTTTCCAGGACCCTGCCATGCAGAAGCAGCGGCAGGCGCTGCAGCAATGCAACCTCAACGAGTATCTCGAACCGAACATCCTGCTCGACAAGGACAGGACGGAGATGGAGGAGAACGACCTCCTGAGCAGTATCCCGACGGCCTCGGGCATAATACAGGTGGGCGAGGAGATAATAAACCGCGGTGTCGTCGTCGACGAGAAGGCGTACACCGCCATAACATCATACATACGCGAATACCAGAAGCAGAAGACCACCCATGCCGAACTGCTCACGACGTATGGCGGACAGGCACTGTTCGTCTTCATCGTGATAACGCTCTTCACGCTTTACCTGCTGCTCTACCGCAGCGACTATTTCGAGAAGACCAGCTCCTATGTGATGCTGTACACCATCATCATCATCCTTCCGGGCATAGTGTCGCTCGTCATGCGCAACCACTTCTTCAGCGTATACGTCATCCCTCTGTGCATGGCCCCTATGTTTGTGCGCGTGTTCCTCGACTCGCGCACGGCGTTCATCACCCATGCTGTGGTAATCATGCTCAGTGCCCTTGCCGTGCAGAGACAGTTCGATTTCGTGGCGATAGGTCTCGCCGGAGGTCTGGCGGCCATATATACGCTCCGCGAACTGTCACACCGCTCGCAGGTGTTCACGGCAGCCATAACGGTGGCGGCGACGGAGTTCCTGGTGTTCCTGTCCATACAGCTCATCGACGCCAAGGGAATGACGGATATGAACCTCGGGCTTACCACGCATTTCGTTGCCAATGCGGTGCTCCTGCTGCTTGCCTATCCGCTGATGTTCGTGGTGGAGAAGGCCTTCGGCTTTGTCTCCGCGGTGACGCTCTTCGAGCTCTCCGACATGAACAAGACCATGCTCAGGCGTCTCTCGGAGGTCGCTCCCGGCACATTCCAGCACTCCATCATGGTGAGCAACCTCGCGTCTGAGATAGCCACACGTATCGGCGCGCGCGCCTTGCTCGTGCGTGTCGGCGCCCTTTACCACGATATCGGCAAGATGCGCCATCCCGTCTTCTACACCGAGAACCAGGCAAGCATCAATCCCCATACACGCCTTTCCGAGACAGAGTCAGCACAGGTGATTGTCAGCCATGTCACAGAAGGCCTCCGTCTGGCGGAAAAGGAGAGCCTGCCGGGTGTCATCCAGGATTTCATACGTACACACCACGGTAACGGACTTGTATCTTATTTCTATGTGCAGTATAAGAACAGCCACCCAGACGAGACTGTCGACGAGGCACTGTTCCGCTATCCGGGCCCGAACCCGTTCACGCGCGAGCAGGCAATCCTCATGATGGCCGACGGCGTGGAGGCCGCCTCGCGCTCGCTGAAGGAGTATACGGAGGAGTCGATAGCCAATCTTGTCGACAGGATAATAGACACGCAGGTGCAGAACGGCTTCTTCCACGACTGCCCGATAACGTTCCGCGACATACAGACGGCAAAGGATGTCCTCATAGAGCGTCTCAAGACCATCTACCATACGCGCATAGCCTATCCGGAACTGCACGTCAAGCAGGAGTCCAAGGATACGGAGACCACGACGCAATGATATAAAGAGAATTTCATTTTTACGAGACATCGGCAGGCTTCCCGTTACGGAACGCGTGCCGATGTCTCTTTGTTTCCTCGTCACAGTGTGGCGGTTTTCATATCTCCCGTGATGTCTTCCATATTTCCCCGTGATGTTTCCTGGCTTTTATATGTCGTTTTCCCGTTTTGTTTCTTGATGATTCACCTTTCTTCCAGTGACAGTCGGCAGGTCTTTCCATGACAGTCGGCAGGCCTCCCGTGACGGTCTGCAATCCCTCCGTGACGGCCGTCATGGAGGAAGGTCACGGTTCGCCGGGGAAAGGGTGACACTTCGCCGTGTGAAAGGTCATCTTCCAGACAGCAAAAGGTCACCTTTGCTCATACTGATGTTTTCCTTGTTGCAGGTATTTGTAAATGAGCGTGTTGGAGGATTGATGCTACGCACTGTGCAGATGGCTGTTTCCTTGAAGCATGGCTTTCGCGGCGACACAGCCATGCTGTCATGGAAGCCGCAGGACAGCGTGTCAAAAGGTTTTGTGTCGGAAAAGAGTTAATTTATTTAAAAGTTTTTGTTTTTGTTTGGCACATTAATCAGTATTTAAATAAAAATATGTAAATTTGCATCCGCTTTTTGCCTCCGCATGTGTTATGCGGAGCGAAGCGCTATGTACAACATTATTAATAATTTAAACAAAAACCACAGAAAGTATGATTATCGTACCAGTTAAAGAGGGTGAGAACATCGAGCGCGCTCTTAAGAAGTTCAAGAGAAAGTTTGAGAAGACAGGTGTCGTGAAGGAACTCCGTTCACGTCAGCAGTTCGACAAGCCTTCTGTTCTTAAGCGCTTGAAGATGGAGCGTGCCATATACGTGCAGAAGCTCCGCCAGAACGAGGAGTAAAATCCTCGTTTGTTGTTCTTTGTCAGCATGATAGATGGATGTCGGCGAACGTTTCCTGCAGCATCTCAGCGTCGAGAGACGGCTTTCCTCCGGGACAGTAGAAGCCTATGGCGTGTCGCTGAGGCTCTTCCGCGATTTCCTGTCGGCACTGCCTGACCCGAGGTCGTTGGAAACGGCGGACAGCGACAATATACGCGACTGGATGGAGCGTCTGATGGAAAACGGCAAGTCTGCCGCCTACGTCAACCGCTCTCTCGCGGCTCTCAGGACATTCTACAGATTCTGCCTCGCCGGCGGAATCCTCAGCGTAGACCCGGCACACAGCGTTTCCGGCCCAAAGAAGCCCAAGCGCCTGCCGCGGTTCGTGAAGGACAGCGAGATGGAAGCCCTTGCCGACATGATGTGGAAGGGTAGGGACGACCCGGAAGAACCGTTTGATGATGTACGTGCGCGTACTATTATATATACGTTCTATCTTACAGGGCTCCGTGCCGCAGAACTCATATCGCTTGACGACTCCATGGTCGACTTCGTGAGCCGCGAACTGAAAGTGACGGGAAAGCGCGACAAGCAGCGTGTCGTCCCTTTCGGGGAAGAGCTGGAAAAGATGCTCCGCGAGTACATCGGACGGCGCGATGCCGCCGTGTCGCGCGAAGATGACGCGCTCTTCGTGTCAGGAAAAGGCAGGCGGGTGACATACGCACAGGTGAGAAAACTTGTGAAAGAAAATCTCCAGGCTGTCAGCAGCCTTGACAAATGCTCTCCTCATGTCCTGCGCCACACCTTCGCCACGGCGATGCTCAACCACGACGCGAATCTCGAAAGCGTGAAGAAACTTCTGGGTCACCAGAGTCTCAACACCACGGAGATATACACGCACACGACATTCGAACTGCTGAAAAAGACATACGGCAATGCCCATCCGAGGGCAAATCCCGAAGATTAGTATAATAATCCCTTGGCAATCCATGTTGCCATATATATAAGGAAAGTAGAGGTGGAATAACGCCGAAATGGCGGAAAATGCAGGAAAATAAAGAAATTTCCAAAAAAAACGCCGAAAAATTTTGGCAGTTCAGAAAAAAGTAGTACCTTTGCAACCGCTTACGAAAACAAAGCACTGTGCACGTCAAAGTGACTGCAAAGGTTTTGCCTCTTTAGCTCAGTTGGCCAGAGCACGTGATTTGTAATCTCGGGGTCGTTGGTTCGAATCCGACAAGAGGCTCGAAGCAAGGGTGGTTACCAGAGTGGCCAAATGGGGCAGACTGTAAATCTGCTGGTTTTTACCTTCGGTGGTTCGAATCCATCACCACCCACCTTGGGACGCGGACGAGATATCCTCTTCCTCGTTTTTTAGCAAGAAAAACGCCTCTACCAAAGAAAATGCGGAAGTAGCTCAGTCGATAGAGCACTAGCCTTCCAAGCTGGGGGTCGCGGGTTTGAGCCCCGTCTTCCGCTCCAATACGCAACCGAAATGCTGTATTAGCTCAGTGGTAGAGCACTTCCTTGGTAAGGAAGAGGTCCTGAGTTCAACTCTCAGATACAGCTCTCTTCCAAAAGACGCTCGCGTCTCTGGAAGGGATTCTTGTGTTTATAGAATATTACTTAACATTATAAAATTAGAAAACAATGGCAAAAGAGACTTTCCAGCGTGATAAAACTCACGTTAACATTGGTACCATCGGCCACGTTGACCATGGTAAGACAACTCTGACCGCTGCTATTACAACTGTACTCGCAAAGAAGGGCCTTTCTGAGCTCAAGTCTTTCGACCAGATTGATAACGCTCCTGAGGAGAAAGAGCGCGGTATCACTATCAACACCGCTCACGTTGAGTATCAGACAGAAAAGCGTCACTATGCGCACGTTGACTGCCCTGGACACGCTGACTACGTCAAGAACATGGTAACTGGTGCTGCACAGATGGATGGTGCAATCATCGTTGTTGCTGCTACTGACGGTCCTATGCCTCAGACACGTGAGCACGTGCTTCTCGCTCGTCAGGTGAACGTTCCTCGCCTCGTTGTGTTCCTAAAAAAGTGCGATATGGTTGAAGACGAGGAGATGCTTGAGCTCGTTGAAATGGAAATGCGTGAGCTCCTCGACCAGTATGAGTTCGACGGCGACAATACTCCTATCATCCGCGGCTCTGCTCTCGGTGCCCTCAACGGCGTTGAGAAGTGGGAGGACAAGGTTATGGAGCTTATGGATGCCTGCGACACATGGATTCAGGATCCTCCACGTGACCTCGATAAGCCATTCCTTATGCCAGTAGAGGACGTCTTCTCTATCACAGGCCGTGGTACTGTTGCTACAGGCCGTATCGAGACAGGTCGTATCCACGTTGGTGACGAGGTTGAGCTCCTCGGCCTCGGTGAGGACAAGAAGTCTGTCGTTACAGGTGTCGAGATGTTCCGCAAGCTCCTCGATGAGGGTCAGGCTGGTGACAACGTAGGTCTCCTCCTCCGCGGTATCGACAAGAAGGAAATCAAGCGTGGTATGGTTCTCTGCCATCCAGGACAGATCAAGCCTTTCAAGAAGTTCAAGGCTTCTATCTACGTTCTGAAGAAGGAAGAGGGTGGCCGTCATACTCCATTCGGCAACAAGTATCGTCCACAGTTCTACCTCCGTACAATGGACTGTACAGGTGAGATCACTCTCCCTGCAGGCGTTGAGATGGTAATGCCTGGCGATAACGTAGAGATCAACGTAGAGCTCATCTACGCTGTGGCTCTCAACGCAGGTCTCCGCTTCGCTATCCGTGAGGGTGGCCGCACAGTGGGCTCTGGCCAGATCACAGAGGTTTACGAGGACTAATCCCGTAAGCTGAAGATTCTCTGAAATCTATAAAATCAGATAATGGCTTCCGCCGTCTTCATGGCGGAAGCCAACCTACGGGAGTCTTTCAATGGTAGGAAAGCGGTCTCCAAAACCGTCAATGAGGGTTCGATTCCTTCCTCCCGTGCTAAACGAAATAAATATGAATAAGATAGTAAATTATTGCAAGGCTTGTTACGATGAGCTTGCGCATAAAACTACTTGGCCATCATACAAGCAGCTGACACATAGTGCAGTGGTAGTATTGTCTGCTTCCCTTGTCATTGCACTCGTTGTGTTCGCGATGGATACTGTTTTCCAGTTTGTGATGACTACCGTTTACCCTAATTAATCATTTCTCTTTCTACAAAATGGCTGACAATGGTATGAATTGGTATGTCCTCAAAGCTGTGAGCGGCAAAGAGGTTAAGGTAAAGGAATATCTCGAAGCAGAGCAAAAGCACAATGACCTTCTCGCAAGAAATGTTTCGCAAGTGTTGATACCACTTGAGAAACATGTTTCCGTGCGTAACGGTAAGCGAGTGGTGAAAGAAAAGGTGTCGTTGCCAGGATATGTCTTCCTGGAGGCGAACCTTGCAGGCGACATGGCCTCTCTTATTCGGTTTATGCCTAATGTCCTCGGCTTCCTTGGAGGCACGGACACTCCGACACCTATCCGCCAGGCTGAAATCAACCGTATGCTCGGAACTGCCGAGGAGACCACTATCGTGGAGGAGACAGATGTCCCTTACGAGGTCAACGAGACAGTGAAGGTCATCGACGGTCCTTTCAGCGGCTTCAACGGTATCATCGAAGAGGTGAATACCGAAAAGCACAAGCTTAAGGTGATGGTGAAGATCTTCGGACGTAAGACTCCGTTGGAACTCGGTTTTATGCAAGTTGAAAAAGAGTAGCATGTAGTTACGTACACGCACCTCTTTTTATATATACAAAAATTAAATTACAAACAAAATGGCTAAAGAAGTTGCTGGAACACTCAAGTTACAGATTAAGGGTGGCGCTGCGAATCCTTCACCTCCCGTAGGTCCAGCCCTCGGTTCGAAGGGTATCAACATTATGGGATTCTGCAAGGAGTTCAATGCCCGCACTCAGGATAAGGCTGGCAAGGTACTTCCAGTCGTTATCACTTACTACGCTGACAAGTCATTTGATTTCGTAATCAAGACTTCTCCTGCCGCTGTACAGCTCAAGGAGATTGCCAAGATCAAGAGCGGTTCTGACCAGCCTAACCGTAAGAAGGTGGCAGAGGTCACTTGGGAGCAGATTCGCGCAATCGCTGAAGATAAGCTCGCCGACCTGAACTGCTTCACAGTCGAGGCTGCAATGCGTCTTGTTGCGGGTACAGCACGTAGTATGGGTATCACTGTAAAGGGTGACTTTCCTGCTTAAGTAATTAACAATTCCGGGAGCCAAGTCCATGTGCTTGGCGCTTGTACCGAAAAACTTCAGAAAAATGAGTAAACTGACAAAAAATCAAAAGGCTGTTGCTGATAAGGTAGAGATGGGCAAGGCTTACACTCTCAGGGAAGCTTCAGAACTGGTGAAGGAAATCACCACAACAAAGTTCGACGCTTCTCTTGATATCGATGTACGTCTTGGCGTTGACCCTCGCAAGGCAAACCAGATGGTCCGTGGCGTGGTAACACTGCCTAACGGTACTGGCAAGACTGTGCGCGTCCTCGCTCTCTGTACTCCTGATCAGGAAGCTGCTGCCAAGGAAGCCGGTGCCGACTATGTAGGTCTTGACGAGTATGTCGAGAAGATCAAGCATGGATGGACAGACGTTGACGTCATCATCACTATGCCTTCCTGCATGGGCAAGGTCGGTCCTCTCGGCCGTGTACTCGGTCCTCGCGGACTTATGCCTAACCCAAAGAGCGGCACAGTGACAATGGATGTCGCAAAGGCAGTAAAGGATGTAAAGGCTGGTAAGATCGACTTCAAGGTCGACAAGACAGGTATCGTCCATGCTTCTATCGGTAAGATTTCTTTCCCTGCTGAAAAAATCTTCGAGAATGCAAAGGAGTTCATCCAGACCATTATCAAGCTCAAGCCTGCAGCTGCAAAGGGAACTTATATCAAGAGTATCTTTATTTCAAGCACAATGAGTAAGGGTATCAAGATTGATCCAAAATCAGTTGAATAAACTCTAAAAGTTTTGTAAAATGAAAAAAGAAGTAAAAGATACTGTCATCGCTGAACTCGGTGAGAAGCTCAAGGCATATCCTCATTTCTACCTCGTAGACGTTACAGGTCTGAATGCAGGTGCCACAAGCGACCTTCGTCGCAAGTGCTTCAAGAGTCAGATTAAGATGGTCGTTGTTAAGAACAATCTTCTTCACAAGGCTTTCGAGGCATCTGACATTGATTACTCTCCATTGTATGACTCTCTTGTCGGCAATACGGCAATCCTCTTCACAGAGACAGCCAATGTCCCTGGCAAGATGCTCAAGGAGTACAAGAAGGCTGGCGTGCCGGCCCTCAAGTCCGCATACGCTGAGGAATCTTTCTTCGTAGGCGCAGACAAGCTTGAGCAGCTCGCTAACATCAAGAGCAAGAGCGAACTTATCGGCGAGATTGTCTCTCTCCTCCAAAGCCCGGCAAAGAACGTCATCTCTGCTCTCCAGGCTTCTGCCGGAGGCAAGATCCACGGTCTGCTTCAGACTCTCGAGGAGCGCGGATAATCATACTGAACCTCACATTATATGGGATCTGGCGATACGCCCGAAAGTATTGCTGAAAATTAATTCACAAAGATTATTAATAAATTAAATACATTAAAGAAAATGGCAGATATTAAGGCAATTGCAGAACAGTTGGTAAACCTTACTGTTGCAGAAGTAAACGAGCTTGCTAACGAGCTCAAGGAGACTTATGGTATTGAGCCTGCTGCAGCAGCTGTAGCTGTTGCAGCTGGTCCGGCAGCTGGCGCAGCAGCTGAGGCAGCTGAGGAGAAGACATCTTTCGATGTTGTCCTCGCTGAGGTAGGTGGCGCTAAGCTCGCAGTCGTTAAGGCTGTTAAGGAGGCTTGCGGTCTTGGTCTGAAAGAGGCAAAGGATCTCGTTGACGGAGCACCTTCTACACTGAAGGAGGGTCTTTCTAAGGCAGAGGCTGAGAACCTGAAGAAGGCTATCGAGGAGTCTGGCGCTAAGGTTGAGCTGAAGTAATAGACTTATCGAATAGAGAAACCGGAAAGTCTCCGATTTCCTTAGATATAAAAACATCTTGGTTAAGATCTCTCAAATAGAGGGGTCTTAACCTTTCTTTATCTCTACACCCCTGATTACAGGATTCACATGCCGGCAACAAAGGGCTGCCCTCTCTGCAAGGCAGCGGACAGGCTCCACTGCAAGAACCGGTAAAGACAGGGGGCGGCAGCTGGCGAAGGCTTGACGGAGAGAGCGTAAGACATCTTCCTCCCCGTGCGCCTCGCGCGAATGAATCCATAGATGATAATAGACATCCTAACAACAAATTTAGATAGATGGCTACAAAAGTTATTGATAACAGAGTAAATTTTGCCCGTGTGAAGAATCCGATGCCATATCCGGATTTCCTCGATGTGCAACTCAAGTCCTTCAAGGACTTCCTACAACTGGACACTCCTCCTGAAGAGCGCAAGAACGACGGCCTGTATAAGGTGTTCGACGAGAACTTCCCTATTACGGACACACGCAACAATTTCGTCCTTGAGTTCCTGGACTACTATATTGACCCGCCACGCTATACCATCGAGGAATGCCTCGAACGCGGTCTGACATATTGTGTGCCTCTCAAGGCTAAGATGAAGCTGTACTGTACAGACCCGGATCATGAGGATTTCGGTACATTCATACAGGATGTGTTCCTTGGCTCCATACCTTATATGACAAGCAACGGCACGTTCGTGATCAATGGTGCCGAGCGCGTTGTCGTGGCTCAGTTGCACCGTTCTCCAGGCGTGTTCTTCGGTCAGGGTATACATGCCAACGGTACTGTCCTCTACAGCGCACGTATCATCCCGTTCAAGGGCTCATGGATAGAGTTCGCCACGGATATCAATAACGTGATGTACGCCTACATCGACCGTAAGAAGAAGCTCCCTGTCACAACGCTCCTCCGTGCCATCGGTTTCGAGAAGGACAAGGATATCCTGCAGATTTTCGACCTTGCGGAGGAAGTCAAGGTAAACAAGAAGAACCTCAAGGAGTGCATCGGCCGTACTCTTGCAGCCAATATCATGAAGAGCTGGTATGAGGACTATGCGGATGAGGATACCGGTGAGGTCGTTTCCATCGAGCGTAACGATGTCATCATCGAGCGTGGTACAGTCGTGTCAGAAGACAATGTCGAGGACATTCTCGACAGCGGCGTTGCTACAATCCTGCTCTCCAAGGATGAGGAGAATGCGAGCAAGTATTCCATCATCTTCAATACTCTTGCAAAGGACAGCTCCAACTCCGAGAAGGAAGCCATCTACTATATCTACCGTCAGCTCCGCAATGCAGACCCAGCTGATGAAGCATCGGCCCGCGAGGTTGTGCTCAACCTGTTCTTCTCGGACAAGCGTTATGACCTGGGCGAGGTGGGCCGCTACCGCATCAACAAGAAGCTCGGCCTTGATACCGATATGGATGTGCGCATCCTTACCAAGGAGGACATCACGGAGATTATCAAGTATCTCATCAACCTCATCAACAGCCAGGCAAGTGTCGATGATATCGACCACCTGTCCAACCGTCGTGTGAAGATCGTCGGCGAGCAGCTTGCAAACCAGTTTGCCATAGGTCTTGCCCGTATGAGCCGCACCATCCGCGAGCGCATGAATGTCCGCGACAATGAGGTGTTCACTCCGACAGACCTCATCAATGCCAAGACGATGGCGAGCGTTATCAACTCGTTCTTCGGAACCAACCCGCTGTCACAGTTCATGGACCAGACCAACCCTCTGGCAGAGGTGACACACAAGCGCCGTCTCTCAGCCCTCGGTCCTGGCGGTCTTTCACGTGAGCGTGCAGGCTTTGAGGTGCGTGACGTGCATTATACACACTATGGCCGTCTGTGCCCTATCGAGAGTCCTGAAGGCCCGAACATCGGTCTTATCTCCTCTCTCTGTATGTATGCCCAGATCAATGATCTCGGTTTCATAGAGACCCCATACCGTAAGGTGCGTAACGGAGTCGTTGACCTTGACAATGAAAATGTTGTATACCTCTCTGCTGAAGAGGAGGAGAAGCATATCATCGGTCAGGGAAATGCCCCTCTGAATGATGACGGTACATTTATCCGCGAGGTTGTCAAGTGCCGTCAGGACGCAGATTTCCCTGTAGTTCCTCCTGCTCAGGTAGACCTCATGGATGTCGCTCCTCAGCAGATCGCCTCTGTATCGGCAGGTCTTATCCCGTTCCTCGAGCATGATGACGGTCACCGTGCGCTCATGGGATGTAACATGATGCGTCAGGCTGTGCCGTTGATACATAACGATGCTCCTATCGTGGGTACAGGACTTGAGAAGCAGGTCTGCGAGGACTCGCGTACAATGATTACAGCAGAGGGTGAAGGTGTAATAGAATATGTAGACGCTACTACAATACGTATCCTCTATGACCGCACGGAAGACGAGGAGTTCGTCAGCTTTGAGCCGGCTCTGAAGGAATACCGCATACCGAAGTTCCGCCGCACAAACCAGAACATGGTCATCGACCTCCGTCCTATATGTGAGAAGGGACAGCGCGTGAAGGCCGGCGATATCCTTACCGAAGGCTACGCTACCGAGAACGGAGAGCTCGCGCTCGGCCGCAACCTCCTTGTGGCATACATGCCTTGGAAGGGTTACAACTATGAGGATGCCATTGTGCTCAACGAGCGCATCGTCCGTGAGGATGTCCTCACCTCTGTGCATGTCGACGAGTATACACTTGATGTCCGTGAGACAAAGCGTGGCGTAGAGGAGTTCACCTCCGATATTCCTAATGTCTCGGAAGAAGCGACAAAGGATCTTGACGACAACGGTATCATACGTATCGGTGCACGTGTCGAGCCGGGTGACATCATGATAGGCAAGATTTCACCTAAGGGTGAGAGCGACCCTTCACCGGAGGAGAAACTTCTCCGTGCCATCTTCGGTGACAAGGCCGGTGATGTCAAGGACTCTTCTCTGAAAGCCAACCCGTCACTGTCTGGTGTCGTGATAGACAAGAAACTCTTCTCCCGCGCCGTGAAGACACGTGAGTCAAAGAAGCAGGATAAGGTTCTGCTCCAGAAGCTCGAGGCAGAGTATGAGGCAAAGAACAATGACCTCAAGGAGATTCTCATAGACAAGCTCCTTACTCTCACACACGGCAAGACATCACAGGGCGTAAAGGACTATACAGGCGCTGAAATCATAACAAAGGGCAGCAAGTTCACTGCAACGGCAATAGCTAACCTTGAGTTCGACGGCATACAGTCAAACGACTGGACCGATGATGAGCATACAAACCTGCTTATCCAGAAGCTCATAATGAACTATATCCGTAAGTACAAGCTCCTTGATGCCGAACTCAAGCGCCGCAAGTTCGCTATCACTATCGGTGATGAGCTTCCATCAGGTATCCTCCAGATGGCAAAGGTATATATCGCCAAGAAGCGTAAGATCGGTGTCGGCGATAAGCTTGCCGGCCGTCACGGAAACAAGGGTATCGTGTCAAAGGTAGTGCGTCAGGAAGATATGCCGTTCCTTGAGGACGGACGTCCTGTAGACCTTGTCCTCAACCCTCTGGGTGTGCCTTCACGTATGAACCTCGGACAGATATTCGAGGCTGTACTCGGTGCTGCAGGAAAGCGTCTCGGCGTTAAGTTCGCCACACCTATCTTTGACGGTGCAAGACTTGACGACCTTAACGAATGGACAGACAAGGCAGGTCTGCCACGCTATTGCTCAACTCACCTTTACGACGGTGAGACAGGCGAGAAGTTCGACCAGCCGGCTACAGTAGGTATAACATACTTCCTCAAGCTCGGTCACATGGTTGAGGACAAGATGCATGCCCGCTCTATCGGTCCTTACTCTCTCATCACACAGCAGCCGCTCGGCGGTAAGGCACAGTTCGGTGGCCAGCGATTCGGAGAGATGGAGGTCTGGGCGCTCGAGGCATTCGGCGCATCACATGTCCTTCAGGAGATACTTACCGTCAAGTCGGATGATGTCACAGGCCGTAGCCGTTCATACGAGGCTATAGTCAAGGGAGACAACATGCCGACACCAGGTATCCCAGAGTCTCTGAATGTGCTTCTCCATGAGCTCCGTGGTCTTGGTCTCAGCATCAAGCTCGATTAATAAAAGGTTAACGGCCATCTGCTATGGTATGGCGTACAGTCCATACATATAGCATTTGGCTCATGACTAACAACTTTCAAAAAGAAACTATGGCTTTCAAGAAAGAAAACAAGATAAAGAATAATTTCACCAAGATTACCATTGGTATAGCGTCTCCAGAGGAAATTCTTGAGAACTCATTCGGTGAGGTTACCAAGCCTGAAACAATCAACTACCGCACGTACAAGCCTGAGCGTGATGGCCTTTTCTGCGAGCGAATCTTCGGTCCTACAAAGGATTTCGAGTGTGCCTGCGGAAAGTACAAGCGTATCCGTTACCGTGGCATCGTCTGCGACCGTTGCGGTGTTGAGGTTACAGAGAAGAAGGTGCGCCGTGAGCGTTCCGGACATATCGAGCTTGTCGTGCCTGTTGCCCACATCTGGTATTTCCGCTCTCTGCCGAGCAAGATGGGCTATCTTCTCGGTATGCCTACAAAGAAGCTCGAGGCTGTGATATATTATGAGAAATATGTCGTGATACAGCCGGGAATCCTCGGTCCAAGAGACGAGGAGGACGAGCGTACTGCAGACGAGCATGTATACCGCCAGTTCGATCTCCTCTCAGAGGAAGAGCTGACAAGCCTCTATGACAATGGAGTGCTTGCCGATGAGAACGACCTTCTTCCTGATGATGATCCAAACAAGTTCATCGTCAAGATGGGTGCCGAAGCCATCTATGACCTCTTGCAGCGTCTTGACCTTGACGCTCTGTCCTATGAGCTTCGCGACCGTGCCAACAGCGACTCCTCACAGCAGCGCAAGACAGAGGCTCTGAAGCGTCTTCAGGTTGTAGAGGCCTTCCGTGCAAGCAAGGAAATCAACCGTCCGGAGTGGATGATACTGAAGATACTTCCTGTGACACCTCCGGAGCTCCGTCCGCTCGTGCCGCTGGATGGCGGACGTTTCGCGACGTCAGACCTCAACGACCTCTATCGTCGTGTCATCATCCGTAACAACCGTCTCAAGAGACTGATGGAGATAAAGGCACCTGAAGTTATTCTCCGCAACGAGAAGCGTATGCTTCAGGAAGCTGTCGACTCACTCTTCGACAACAGCCGTAAGGCATCTGCCGTGAAGAGCGAGAGCAACCGCCCTCTCAAGTCCCTCTCAGACTCCCTGAAGGGCAAGGCTGGACGTTTCCGTCAGAACCTTCTCGGTAAGAGTGTCGACTATTAAGCACGTTCGGTGATTGTCGTAGGTCCAGAGCTCAAGATGGGCGAGTGTGGCCTTCCTAAACTTATGGCTGCCGAACTTTACAAGCCGTTTATCATACGCAAGCTCATCGAGCGTGGCATCGTCAAGACCGTGAAGTCTGCAAAGCGCATCGTTGACCGTCGCGAGCCAGTCATCTTCGATATCCTTGAGAATGTGATGAAGGGACATCCTGTGCTCCTCAACCGTGCTCCGACACTTCACCGTCTCGGTATCCAGGCATTCCAGCCGAAGATGATTGAGGGTAAGGCTATCCAGCTCCATCCGTTGGCATGTACAGCGTTCAACGCCGACTTCGACGGTGACCAGATGGCTGTCCATCTCCCTCTCTCCAACGAGGCTGTCCTCGAGGCGCAGATATTGATGCTCCAGAGCCATAACATCCTTAATCCTGCCAACGGTGCACCTATCACAGTGCCGTCACAGGATATGGTGCTTGGTCTCTACTATATCACAAAGATCCGTCCGGGAGCAAAGGGCGAAGGACTCACATTCTACGGTCCGGAGGAGGCGATTATCGCTTATAACGAGAAGCGTCTTGACCTCCACGCACAGGTTAAGGTTGTCGTCAATGACATCGTCGACGGCAAGAAGGTTCGCCACATGGTTGAGACATCTGTCGGTCGTGTCATTGTCAATGAGATGATTCCTGACGAGATGGGATATGTCAATGCCATTATCTCAAAAGGCTCTCTCCGCGACATTATCGCCGATGTTATCAAGGAGGTAGGTTTCGCCAAGGCCTGCGAGTTCCTCGACGGCATCAAGAACCTCGGTTATCGTATGGCATACCAGGCTGGTCTGTCATTCAACCTTGACGATATCATCATCCCACCGGAGAAGGAAGAAATCATCCGCAAGGGTAATGAGGCCGTAAAGGATATCCAGATGAACTACGAGATGGGCTTCATCACGGATCAGGACCGTTACAATCAGGTAATCAACACATGGACACACGTCAATAACGATATCGGCGATATCCTCATGAAGGAAATGACCGAGGCAGACCAGGGCTTCAACGCTGTGTACATGATGCTTGACTCCGGTGCCCGTGGTTCTAAGGATCAGATCAAGCAGCTGTCAGGTATCCGCGGACTTATGGCAAAGCCTCAGAAGGCCGGTGCTGACGACCGTGCAACAATCGAGAACCCTATCCTGTCAAACTTCAAGGAAGGTATGTCAGTGCTCGAGTACTTCATTGCGTCACACGGTGCACGTAAGGGTCTTGCCGATACCGCCATGAAGACTGCCGATGCCGGTTATCTTACCCGTCGTCTTGTGGATGTCTCCCATGATGTCATCATCAATGAGGAAGACTGCGGTACACTCCGCGGTCTCAACTGTACAGCGTTGAAGAGTGGTGACGAGATCATCGCCTCCCTCTCAAGCCGTATCCTCGGCCGTGTATCTGTACACGACGTCCTTGACCCACATACAGGCAAGGTGCTCTGCCCTGCAGGAGAGGAAATCACAGAGGCTCGTGCCAAGGCCATAGAGGAAGCAGATGTCGAGTCGGTAGAGATTCGCTCAGTGCTTACCTGTGAGTCCAGATCAGGTGTCTGCAAGAAGTGCTACGGCCGTAACCTTGCTACAGCCAAGATGGTTCAGAAAGGCGAGGCTGTCGGTGTCATAGCCGCACAGGCTATCGGTGAGCCGGGAACACAGCTTACCCTCCGTACTTTCCACGCAGGCGGTGTCGCAGGTAATGCCGCTGCCAATGCAACGATTGTTGCCAAGGGTGATGTCCGCATCGAGTTCGACGAGCTTCGTACAGTACCGTTCCGCGAGGAGAACGACGGCGAGGATATCGACTGCCAGATGGTTGTATCACGTCTTGCCGAGATACGCTTCGTAGATCCTAACACGAATATTGCGCTCTCAAGCCAGAATATCCCATACGGCTCTTCACTCTATTATAAGAATGGTGATGTGCTCAAGAAGGGAGACGTCATAGCACGTTGGGACCCGTTCAATGCAGTCATTGTCTCTGAGTATGCAGGTACACTTCGCTTCAATGATGTCATTGAAGGCAAGACGTTCCGTGCCGAGACCGATGATACGACAGGTCTTACCGAGAAGATTATCATCGACTCCAAGGACCGCAACCAGGTACCTACCTGTGATGTCATAGGCAAGAACGGCGAGGTGCTCGGCACCTATTACTTCCCTCGTGACGGTCACGTTGTCGTAGAGGACGGTCAGAAGATAGCGACCGGTACAACTCTTGTCAAGATACCTCGTAGTGTAGCCAAGGTCGGTGATATCACCGGTGGTCTTCCACGAGTGACAGAGCTCTTCGAGGCACGTAACCCTTCCAATCCTGCCGTTGTCTCGGAAATCGATGGTGAGGTCACCATGGGCAAGATACGTCGCGGTAACCGTGAGGTCATTGTGACATCAAAGACCGGCGACCAGCGCAAGTACATGATTTCGCAGTCCAAGCAGATTCTTGTTCAGGAGCACGACGCCGTGCGTGCCGGAACACCGCTCTCCGACGGTGTCATCACTCCTGGTGATATCCTTGCCATCAAGGGCCCTACCGCAGTTCAGGAGTATATCGTCAATGAGGTTCAGGGTGTTTACCGTCTGCAGGGTGTGAAAATCAACGAGAAGCACTTTGAAATCATCGTACGTCAGATGATGCGCAAGGTGCGTATCGATGAGCCAGGCGACACGAACTTCCTCGAGCAGGAGCTTGTTGACAAACTTGACTTCCGTGAGGAGAATGACCGCATCTGGGGCAAGAAGGTTGTCGTTGATGCCGGTGATTCCGAGAATCTCAAGAAGGGACAGATTGTCACAGCACGCCGTCTGCGCGACGAGAATTCAAGTCTCAAGCGTCGTGACATGCGTCTTGTACAGGTACGCGAGGCGATACCTGCGACATCTACCCAGATACTCCAGGGCATCACACGTGCCGCCCTCGGTACCAAGTCATTCATGTCGGCAGCATCATTCCAGGAGACCACAAAGGTACTCAACGAGGCTGCTATCCGTGGCAAGTCCGACTATCTCGTAGGCATGAAGGAGAACGTAATCTCCGGCCATCTCATCCCAGCCGGTACAGGTCTGCGCGAGTTCGACAAGATCGTTGTCGGCAGCAAGGAAGAGTATGAGCGTATGCAGGCAAACAAGCGTAATGTCCTCGATTTCGTTGACAGCGACATCGTAGAGCGATAACGCCAATGACATAAAAGAGGTAGGTGGCGAGTCACTTCCAGGCTCGTTGCTTACCGCTTTTTTATTTGTAAAGCAGGATTTCCTCTGTCAGATTCCGTCTCCGTTTAATAACGGCATCGGCTCTCGGGAAACAGTTTTACCGGAATCTTTGGAATATAAAAATCTTATCATAAGACTATGAACAGACTATTCGCAATAATAATATCAGCATTCATGGTTGTCCTCTCCGTTTCGGCGGAAAAGCAGATTACAGTACATCTTGCCAACCCTGTCTCCATGGAGCGCAAGTCCGTTCCCGTTGTTGTCCCTGTCTCAGGAGATGTACGTTCGGCAGTCGTCACCATTGCCGGCAAGGAAGTGCCATGCCAGCTTGACGATATGGATGATGACGGACTGTTCGACGAGCTTTCTTTTGTCACCGACATGAAGAAGAAAGAGAAGCTGACAGCCACAGTAAGCCTTTTCACAGAAGGAGAGCCACGCCAGTATGAACTGAAGACTTACGGCGGAATGGCGATACGCGACCGCAACAAGTCCGCTGCAAAACCTCAGCACATGCCTGTGAAGTCCATTACCTGCCCGGGAACAAGCAATACCTATCAGTATATCTTCCCTCACGGTCCGGTGATGGAGAGCGACATGGCAGGTTTCCGCATCTATGGCGACCATCGTCAGTCGATAGACTATTATGGACATAAGCAGCAACGCTGCGAGATAGCCGAGACCAGTTTCTACCCTTCCAAGGAGCAGAAAGCGGCAGGCTATGGCGACGATGTGCTCTATACCGGTACCACATACGGCTGCGGCGCCCTCTATGGCTGGGACGGTAAGAATGCCGTGATGTTCCAGAATGTACGCACACGCACATATACAGTCGTCACGACAGGCCCGGTGCGTACGGTCATCGCCATAACCAACAAAGGCTGGCTTCCTTATAAAGGATGCAAGCCTGTGGACATCACCACGACATATACCGTCTATGCCGGTCACCGCGATGTGCAGGTCGATGTACGATTCTCCCGTACAGTGGCAGACATCCCGCTGTCTACAGGCATCGTGGATATAGTGGAAGGTTCGGAAGAGTATACGGACAAGGCCGGTCTCCGCGGATGCTGGGGTACAGCCTGTGCGGGCAACAACCCGAAGGTGTATGACACCCATACCGTAGGTCTCGGCGTATTTGTGCCAAGTCCTTATTACAAGAGCGACAGCCATTTCACCGACAAGGAAGCTGTTCCTGCTCCGAAGATACCGAACCAGGCCTATGTGGAGGTCTGCGGCACACAGACAGACAACCTGCACTATTGGTTTGCCGTCACATGTGACATGGAGACTTTCGGATTCTCAGACAAGAACGCATGGTTCTCATGGCTGAAAGACTGGAAAAAGGCTCTTGCCAATCCTGTGAAAATAGAGATAAGCAAGTGAGTTGAATGGCTTACATATATTATAATATAGTATGTCCCATCTGCTTATCTTGTCAAGATAAAATATATTCCCACGCACGAGGTCAGACACTTGCCTGTAGAGGCTATGCCGTCGGCTTTCCATCGCGAAATCACTAAAAACCAAACATATCTTTCTTATGGAATCAGTATTCTCTTACATTATCGGTCTTGGCGCCGCAGTGATGATGCCAGTCATCTTCACCATTCTCGGCGTATGCATCGGTATCAAGTTCTCAAAGGCACTGAAGAGCGGCCTTTATGTCGGAGTCGGTTTTGTCGGCCTGTCGGTTGTCACAGCACTCCTCACCACAAGCCTCGGCCCAGCCTTGGGCAAAGTGGTGGAAATCTATGGCCTTGAGCTTCAGGTGTTCGATATGGGCTGGCCTGCTGCTGCATCTGTGGCTTACAATACCCTTGTCGGCTCGTTCATCATACCTGTCTGCCTCGGTGTCAATCTCGTGCTCCTTCTCCTCGGATGCACACGCACCGTGAACATAGACCTCTGGAACTACTGGCATTTCGCATTCATCGGTGCCGTCGTATACTTCATGACAGACTCTGTCGTATGGGGCTTCTTCGCGGCAATCATCTGCTACATCATAACCCTTGTCCTTGCAGACCTCACGGCAAAGAAATTCCAGAAGTTCTATCCTAACATGGAAGGCATATCCATCCCTCAGCCGTTCTGTCAGGGATTCATGCCTTTTGCAGTGGTTATCAACAAGTGTCTTGACTATGTTCCTGGCATCAACAAGGTGAATATCGACTCTGAAGGCATGAAGAAGAAGTTCGGCCTCTTCGGCGAACCTCTCTTCCTTGGTGTCATCATAGGTGTCATCATAGGCTGTCTCGCATGTAGGGACTGGAACGAAGTGGTAGACAATATTCCTGCCACTCTCGGTCTCGGCATCAAGATGGGTGCTGTCATGGAACTCATACCGCGCATCACATCGCTCTTCATCGAAGGTCTCAAACCTATCTCCGACGCTACACGCGAGCTCATCGCCAAGAAGTTCGGTGCTGACAAGGAACTGTATATCGGCATGTCGCCGGCACTCGTCATAGGACATCCTACTACCCTCGTGGTATCACTCCTCCTTATCCCTGTGACCCTTGCCCTCGCAGTCGTGCTCCCAGGCAACCAGTTCCTGCCATTGGCATCCCTCGCAGGCATGTTCTATGTCTTCGTGATGGTACTGCCTTACACCAACGGCAATGTCCTCCGCTCTTTCATCGTAGGCCTTGTAGTCATGGCCATAGGACTCTATTTCGTCACATGGATGGCTGGCGACTTTACCTCTGCCGCCCACTCTGTAGCCGTGGCACATCCAGAGGACGCCGCCGTGGCAGTGCCTGAAGGCTTCCAGGCCGGTGCTCTGGACTTCGCCTCCAGTCCGCTCTCCATGCTCATCTATGCAGGATGCAAGTACATGAAGTTTATAGGCGCAGGACTGCTCTGTGTCATCACGGCAGCACTTGTCGTATGGAACTATATGCGCATCAACAAGAAATGATAATCCGTTTTTACATGAATAATAAGTAAGTGAACAAAATTAATGTATGATATAAAGCGCAGTTATTTTTGAGATGTTTTTCGTTTTGGAGCGAAAGAGCATAGCAGGCTATGCGACTGAGTGAGAAGACGGAAACAGCCAAAAAGAGCAAGTTTTATGCATACAAGATTATGTCATTTACTTGATTCTATATAGTATCGTTTAATTTTGTTTGCTTACTTAACAAAAACAACATCAATAGGAAAACGTATGAAAAAGACCCTTTTGACCGCCGCTCTCGCCGTTATGGCTCTCGGCGCTTCTGCACAGCAGAATGTTTACTTCCAGACAGCTTGCCATCCGGAAGACGTGAAGCACTATGACACCAAGACTCTCCGCGAGCGCTTCGTCATGGAGAAGGTCATGGCTGCCGACGAAATCAACCTGACCTACTCACAGTATGACCGCTTCATCTTCGGCGGTGCAATGCCTGTGAACAAGGATCTCAAGCTCGAGAACTTCACAGCCCTCGGACTCTCTGTCGACAAGACTATCAAGGAACCGTACTTCCTCCACAACCGCGAGATGGGCATCATCAACTGCGGACAGGGCGTAGGCTCAGTGTTCGTTGACGGCAAGGAGTATGTCCTCAGTCCTAAGGAGGCTCTCTATGTAGGCCGTGGCCACATGCAGGACAAGAAAGGTAACTGGATAGACTGCAACAAGGAGGTGGTGTTCCGCTCAAAGGATCCGAAGAATCCTGCAAAGTTCTATATCAACTCTGCCACTGCCCACAAGCACTACAAGACCCAGTGGGTCACTCTCGACGGACGTAAAGGCTCTCTGAAGGCCGCTGTCTGGGGACCTGTAGGCACAAAGGAAGAGGCCAACGCGCGCACCATCTATAAGCTCATCGTACGTGACGCTCTGGAAGAAGGCCCTTGCCAGCTCCAGATGGGTCTCACACAGCTTGAGCCGGGAGCAGTATGGAATACCATGCCTCCTCACACACACGGCCGCCGCATCGAGGCTTACTATTATTTCAACCTTCCTGAAGGACAGACCATCGACCATGTCATGGGCCAGCCACAGGAGTCACGCAACGTATGGCTGCACAACGAGCAGGCCATCATGTCTCCAGAGTGGTCTATCCACGCAGCGGCAGGCACATACTACTATACCTTCATCTGGGGTATGGCAGGCGAGAACCTCGAGTATAACGACAAGGATGTCGTTCCTGTAATAGACATCCTGTAATCCTCCTCGGGACACTTCCCAAGAATAGTAGAGACATATCTGCGGTGGGCTGATAGGGTGATAACCTGAATCGCTCAGCTCCGCCGAAATATCATTCCGTTATCGGGCATATCAGTAAACAATAGATTCTGATATGCCCGATTTTTTGTCACTTACATATTGGGTCCAAAAACATGGGAAAGAGAGCCTAATCCAAAAAGTCAGTATAATTTTTTGGATTATAATCCGAAAAATAAGGTATAATTTTTGGATTAGAAGAAAATTTGATATATCTTTGTAGGCAAAATAAAGGAAATATGACACTGGTAAGAAGACAACTGCAGCAGATTATTCAGGAAAGGATGTTCCAAGGAAAAGCCATTGTGCTGGTAGGTGCGAGGCAGGTTGGGAAGAGTACGCTGTTTCACCAGATACTTGAGAGCATGGAATATACAGCATCACAGCAAGTGCTTTCTCTGGATTGTGACGACCCGGAGACACGCAGTATGCTCGAGAATATGAATCTTAGCGAGTTGCGCCTGTTGGTAGGCAATAACAAGATAATAATGGTAGACGAGGCTCAGCGTGTGAAAGGCATTGGGCTGACACTGAAGATGCTGACAGACCATTTCCCGGATGTGCAGCTTATGGCGACAGGCTCCTCCTCTTTTCTGCTGCAAGGGCAACTGAACGAATCTCTTACAGGAAGGAAATACGAGTATCATCTTTACCCCTTGTCTACACAAGAGCTGTATGGCGATGGTGGGCTTGTGCATGTGAAGCAGACTTTGGAGACGAGACTCATCTTCGGGTCTTATCCCGATGTGCTGAAGCATACAGGTAATACAAGGGAAATCCTTATGAATCTGTCTGACAGCTATCTTTACCAGGACTTGCTGCCGATGGAGGGGATACGCAGGCCTGTCATACTGGAGAAACTGCTTGTTGCCTTGGCTTTGCAGATAGGCAGTGAGGTCTCTTATAATGAACTGGCGCAAACCGTAGGGACAGACTCTAAGACGATAGAGAAATATATAGGCCTGTTGGAGAGATGCTACATTGTCTTCCGCCTTCCGGCACTAAGCCGCAATGTACGTACCGAGTTGAAAAAGGGTAAGAAAATATATTTCTATGACAATGGAATCCGTAATGCCTTGATACAGAACTTTAATCCTATCGCCGTACGTCAGGACATGGGTGCGTTATGGGAGAATTTCTTCGTAAGCGAGCGCAAGAAATATAACCATTATAATGGCAGATATGTGAAATCATACTTTTGGCGTACGACGCAGCAGCAGGAGATTAATTATATAGAGGAAACAGACGGTACGTTTACTGCATTTGAGATGAAATGGAATCCACGTAAAGCCAATGCTTCTTTCCCGTCAACTTTCCTTAACGCATACCCTGTGGCAGACAAAACTGTTGTCACTCCAGATAATTATCTTACATGGCTGATATAGTACGGTCATTATGACAGTGATACAGTTCCCTCAGTATGTCTGGGCCGCAGAAAAGATGACAAGTACAGAGGAAAATGTCGTGCTGTCTACTCTTTTTCTTGATGATATTCGTTTTTCAGCAAGAAAATATGTAAATTTGTCTCCTGATAAGTCATACCCCAGTAGTTTCAGACAAGTTTAACAGCCGCGATTTGCCTTATCCCTCCCATTGTATGAAAACCTTATAATGCTATATGAAGAAATCATTTATCCTCATGCTCTTGTTCATAGTGTCGGGAGTATATGCTGACAATGTCATAGTCAAAGACAAGACAGTCTTGACAACTTCCGGTACAGCCAAGTATGTAAAGAGAGAAACAGCTGGCAATAATGCCGAACTGATAAATAAGTACAACCCTGATGTTAAATTCAACCTGAAGCCGAGAAACAGCAAGGCACATAACTCATTCCCCATAATGGGCATGGCTCCGTCGTCGATACTTGCCAACGATGAGGTGGAGATGAATTTTGTGAAAAAGGTTGTGTGGAATTACTATCATAATGCATACTGTCTCCGATATTATATTGAGATAACCAACAAGACCGACAGCATCATCTATGTAGACAAAGGCAACAGCTACAGATTGGTTGCCGGAATAAAATCCATGTTCTTCGATATGGAATTTTTCCGCATGTCGTCCGCCATCGCTCCTGTATCCTCTACGCCCGAACCATTCTGTCATTTGCGTTACCTTCCCATACCTCCCCACAGTTCTGCCTATATCTCCGAGTGTAGATGGGGCTATAATGCTGACAACAAGTGGACGCAGTTGGATGAGGCGGAATATTACTATATACCAGACGGCAACGGCCAACCGTTGAAAAGCGGGCATTATCTGGAGTACGGACCAGACAATACTCCTCACAGCAAGTTCCAATATGTCATAACCTATTCCACATCACCTGATTTCAAGACATATTCGTCGCTGGATGCAAGCCTGTATGTGCGATATGTCGTCGCTTCAGGTATCTTCAAGAAGCAGTTTAAGTATAAATCCGGGAACATCCGTTGTGGTGCCGTTCCGAATTTTGAGTCTGAACCTTCGATGATAATGGGAATGTCAGGCTGGAACATGATTTGAGCCTCAGCAATCTGGTTATAGGCGTTTTATATCTTTGCGTTGAACACAAGAAATGTGTACGGAAGATATAAGACGCCTATACTTTTTTATACCCGAATGCCAGCCAGATGACCGCTTAGGGTTACTCCATCCTCTCCTCGTCCATATTGTCGTCGAGGTGTCCGCTCCACAGATATTTGCGTGTCTCCTTCACTGTGACACCGCTGAGGAACAGGAGCGACAGCAGGTTAGGTATCGCCATCAAGGCATTCATGCAGTCGGCGATGTTCCAGACCAGTGTCAGGCTGATGACACTTCCGGCAAACATCGACACGATATAGGCAAGGCGGTAGACTTTCACCCATCTGCTGCCTTTGAGATACTCCACGGCACGCTCTCCGTAATAACACCATCCGATGGCGGTGCTGAAGGCGAACGTCACAAGACCTGTCGACAGTATTGCCGTGCCGACATAAGGAATCTTCGCGAAAGCCTCTTTTGTCAATGCCGCGCCGTTGCTGTAGTCTATGTCGGGATAGGCGATGATGCTCGATACAATCACAAGGCCTGTCAATGCGCAGATGACTACCGTGTCCCAGAATGTGCCTGAAGAGGAAACGAGAGCCTGCCTTACAGGATTCCTTGTCTGTGCCGCTGCCGCCACGATGGGTGCCGAACCGAGACCCGACTCGTTGGAGAACAGGCCGCGTGCTATGCCGTATCGCGCCGCCATCATCACCGAAGCCCCTGCAAATCCGCCTCCTGCCGCTTCCGGAGAGAACGCCGCCTTGCATATCAGCCGTATCGCCGGCAACAGATAGGCGGCATTGTTCACGAGGATAATCACGCATCCTGCGACGTAGAGCAGCGCCATGAATGGCACAAGCAGTCCGCAGACCTTCGCGATAATCCTCACGCCTCCACAGATGACGGCGGCAAGCAGTCCGCACATCGCCAGTCCTGTCATCCACATATCCACACCATAAGTCTCGAAAATCATTACCGACAT
Organism: Prevotella sp.; assembly: GCA_017462915.1. Classification (GTDB taxonomy): domain Bacteria; phylum Bacteroidota; class Bacteroidia; order Bacteroidales; family Bacteroidaceae; genus Prevotella. The sequence continues at coordinate 64,757 of JAFTQG010000013.1, forward strand.
GGCGTTAGCCTGTACCGTGCAGCCTATGCCGAACGATGCCAATGCCGTGAAGACGGCAAACAATACGGCCAAAGGCTTCCATCCCAGACCGCGCTCGAGAGCATACATCGGTCCGCCGAGCATTTTGCCGTTGGCGGTCTTCACACGGTATTTTATGGCAAGAAGGCCTTCGGCGTATTTCGTCGATATGCCGAATACGCCCGTAAGCCAGCACCACAACACCGCCCCGGGGCCGCCGAGAGCGATGGCAGTCGCCACGCCGATGATGTTTCCCGTGCCTATCGTCGCCGCCAAAGCTGTCGCCAGCGACCCGAACTGTGACACGTCGCCGGTAGCTCCGGCGTCACGCTTTACCGACAGTCTTATTGCCGTGAATATTTTCCTTTGCGGGAATTTCAGCCGTACAGTGAGAAACAAGTGGGTGCCCAGAAGCAGTATCATCATGGGCCATCCCCATAGAAAGGAGCTGATTTGGATGAATATGTCGTTTAATGTGTCCATGTTGTTATGTCCGTCAATATTCTGTTGTATGTCTTTTTACCTTTTGCTTTGCAAAAATATATAAAATTTTCCAAATATCAGCCATTTTGTATGGGAAAAGAAGGCAAGGCTGTAATTTCTGTAATATCGTGGGTGTGAAATAGGACATCTGTGTCAGCCCCTTATATCCATCCTTCTCCACAGCCATCCGGGGACGAGTCGCCAGAAGAAGACAAGGACACGGTAGCGCCAGTCGATTATCATGACGCGCTTTCTCCTGTCGATCCCTGAGACAATCTGCCGCGCGACATCCGCCGCATCCATGTTCATGGGATAGTTGCAGTCCTTTATCAGTTCGGTGGTGACGAAGCCAGGGCGTATGTCCGTGAATGAAATCTCCAGTTTGCGGATATGCGCCAGCTGTTCGAGACACTCCATATAGTGGCTCTGAAAACGCTTTGTGGAGGAGTATGCCGGAGATGCTCCGAGCCCTTTCGTACCGGCTATGCTGCTTATGGCTGCGATATGTCCCTTCTGCTCGGGATGCTTTGCAAACCAGTTGAAGGCGGCAGTCACCATGCGTGTGAATCCCATGCCGTTTACGGCGACGGTATCCATCTCCCGTTTGACATCCATCTCGACATTCTGAAAGCCTATCCCAGAGCTGTGGAAGTAAAGGTCCATGCCGCCAAGCTCTGCGATAAGCGTCTCAAGCCTCTGCGGAGCATCCTCGTCGGTGACATCTATCTGCATCGCCGCCGTCACCTGCGGAAGCTCTTCCTGCAGCTTGTGCAGACGCTCGATGCGTCGTCCTGCTACGGCTATCTTCCAGCCCTGCATCGCAAGAGCCCTTGCGACCTCCATTCCTATGCCGGAGGTCGCGCCCATTATCACCGCTTTCCTGCGTGTATCCGTGTCGTTTTTATTCATGTTGATGTGTCGATTAGGTTTTATATTGGTATGCCATGCTTTTCTCATCAGTAAGGCGTGGCATCTTATATGCCTGCATTGCTTTTACCAATATTGCTGTTTTTGCAAAGATACTCAATTTATTCCGAATAGCAAAAGATTATCTTTTGATTCTGCCTCTTTCCTTGATTTCCCGGTTGCCGTCGGCAGTGAAAGCAAGCCAAGACACTTATAAACATAGGTTTCACAGGTACTTGTATACCCGATGTATATACCTGAAAACCAACATCTACCACTCCATGTAATAACCGCCCTGCCGATGTATGTCTCAGAAGGTGACCTTTTACCACATGAAAGGTCACCTTTTGTTATGTAAAAGGTCACCCTTTATTTGTTGAAAGGTCACCTTCCGCAAAAGAGATGTATAGGGTATGGAAAAGCAAATAAATCAAAAAACTTTCCACATGATGACGGTCTTTTGCCAATATTTCTTATCTTTGCATAAGATAGGCTGCACCTCAGCAATTTGAAACAAGTTTCATTGCGTTCGGTTTGCACTATCTTTGCATAAGATAGGCTGCACTCGGCAATCAGTGAACAAGTTCACATTGCGCTCGTTTGCACTATCTTTGCAAAAGACATGACTATTTATGACGCAAGAGAACAAAGACATATTGCAGAACCTTTCCCGGCAATACCGGGAGTTGGGTATCACAGACCAGATAGACTATGAGAAGTTTTATCTGTATTCTATCATAACCCATTCCACGGCTATAGAGGGAAGTACGGTGACGGAGGTGGAGGCACAACTGCTGTTTGATGAGGGCATTACCTCTGGTAAGCGCACGATGATGGAGCAGATGATGAATCTTGACTTGAAGGAAGCATACGACTATGGCATGCAGTGGATAAAGCTTCATGAACCCATCACTACCGAATGGCTTATCATGCTGGCTTCGAAGGTCATGGCACGTACAGGAGCAGAATATAATGCTATGGGAGGCAGTTTCTCTGCTGCCAGGGGTGAGTTGCGTAAGTTGAATGTCACGGCTGGTTTTGGAGGACGTTCTTATATATCATTCACCAAAGTTCCAGCAAGACTGGAGGCTTTCTGCACGGAATTGAATAAGCGTCGCAAGGAGATTGTACCGACAGATATTGTTGCAATATACGAATTGAGTTTCTGGGCACATTACGAATTGGTCACAATCCATCCATGGGCAGACGGCAACGGGCGTACAAGTCGTTTGCTGATGAATCTGCTGCAAATGGAGTTCGGGGCATTGCCTGTTAAAGTTCTCAGGGAGGATAAGGCTGAGTATATACAGGCTCTGGTGGACACACGCGAAGAGGAAAATCTGGAGATATTCATAAACTGTATGGCAAGGCTTCATTGTCAGCATCTCAAGCATGACATATCCCAGTTTATAAAGTCAGTTTCCGAGTAAATTGTTGATAAAGAAGGAATCATGAAAAAATGATGTGTATTATGAGACGGCTGATTCTTAATGCGTTGTTTGCCGTGCTTGCCATCACCTGCGGATACGCCAATGACGGCGTATACTTCACGAGCGGCAACTTTCTGGTGCCTGTGACGGAGACCGATATTGCCGTGTCAAAGGAGATTCTTACCATAACGGTGGGCAGGGACAGCTTCGCACGTGTCGATGTCTACTACGAGTTCCTCAACCGTGACAGGGAGAAGACCGTGACGATGGCCTTTGAAGCGTCATCGCCATATAACGCCATGGAACAGTTGAGGCGTGACGGCGGGCATCCTTATATCCATGATTTCACGGTGACGATGAACGGTCAGCCGCTGGAATACACCAACGGACTTGTGGCTGTCAGATGGTCTGACGATGTGTGCGATACCGATTTCACTCCGCTTGATGTCTCAAAATGGAAGGGAGCAGGGGAAGTGGCAGACAGCATCCTGCCTTTTGACAATGCTCTCTACAACCCGGAGCTGGACAGCATCATATCGTTTGCCTATGCATATTATTTCCCTGCACTCTTCCGTCATGGGAAAAACATTGTGCATCATACCTACCGATACCGCATGAGCTATAATGTCGCCTGCGAGTTTGAGGTGCCGTATTGGCTTACGCCTGCCACACGGTGGGCAAACAGGCAGGTGGATGACTTCACGCTGAGGATAAAGTCTGACGGGCCTGTTGACATCTGCCTTGCCGACTCCCTGTTCGGCAGTGCGCCGTTTGTCATAACCGAGGGACATGGCGACCTCCATTCGCTGGACACAAAGTATATGGGACATTTTCTCCTCGCCAGCCTCGGACGCTGTTCCACGCTGGAATGGCACGCCCGGAATTTCTCCCCTAAGGCAAACATGAGCATCGCCTCTGCCGATTTGCTCCTGCCCGACCTCCGCTGGACGACATCATGCACAGTGGTTGTCCTGCCCGACGGCCGTGCCTGCCGTTATGTCGGCGACAGTGGCGAAAAGTATCTTGTCCTGGCACAGGACTATATGGAAGTGCCGAAAGAGGGCGCGCGTATCATGGAATACTCGGCCGAAAAAGGGCAAGGTTTTGTTTATGCAAAGAGAAACAGTAAGGTCAATGTGCGTCAGCAGCCATCGGAAAAGAGCAGGAGGGTAGGGACTATGGAGTCTGTCGATGGCGATTTGCCGCACAAGTATCCTTGCCTCGGTCTTGCGAACGGATGGTACAGGGTGCGTATAGGCGACAAGACAGGCTATGTCCGCGAAGACCTTCTGGACTGGACACCGTAACATTTGCGGTTTGCGGTTATAAGGCTTTATGGTAAATGTGGTTTGTCGTGTTCGGTGTGAAACGCCGAGCGTGTTGCCAAACCCCATCCGGAAACTGTCCAGCATCATCCGCATAACCGTCCAACCGTAAAACCGCATAACCGTAAGAGAAAAACTCAAAGAACATGAAACCATACCTCCCGATAACTGTCTTCCTCGTATTGCTGGCGAGCTCCGTGCTTTCCAGTTGGTGTTGTTATGAAAGCCAGTGTGCATTTATACAGCATGAGGCGGACAGGGCACTGTCTGTGACACTGCGTCAGCAGCAGAGCGATGTCATTACTCCCGACACTGTCGCCGTCTACCGCAACAATATAGCCATCGCGGAGATACGCGATACCGCGGCAATCTCCGTGAAGACCGTGATGATAGACGACCGCCATGCCACCGTTATAGAGGCGGATGCCGGCTGCTCGTTCCTCACCGTCTTCGGGATGTCAGACCAGCGGTTGCCTGCGTCGTTGCTCTTCCTTGCGTCATTGTGGGCTACAGGGATGCTGTGGCGCAGACGGCGTTGCCCTCAGGCAGTGCCGTGTCCTATGAATCCCGGCATACGTTACGGCGGACTGACATACGACCGGGAGCAGGGAAGGTTTTATACGGCAGAGGGTATGGAGATACGTTTCACACCCATGCAGCACCGCCTGATGGAGATGTTCTTCCTTTCCGATACCCATGTCCTTACGAAACAGCAGATATGTGATGCCCTTTGGCCGAAGAAACCAGACGCGAGCGACACGCTGTATACCCTCGTGCGCCGCATAAAACCGCTGATAGAACGGTGCAGTTCGCTGCATGTCGAGTCGGAACGCGGACGTGCATATATCCTGACAGATAAGGACGCAGACTGCTGATACCCACTGCGTTGAGGCTTTGTCAGATATAATGTCAGACAAATGTCAGTGAGTTTTTTCCTCCTTTCTGAAGACAATCCCGTACCTTTGCCCTGCAAATCAAAAACAGGTGTAAAGACAGTGCAAGCGAGCGCAATGTGAACTTGTTCGCTGATTGCCGAGTGCAGCCTGTATTATGCAAAGATATGGATAAAAGAATCTTGAACATTATCAAGCCGTCCCTTGTCGTGACGGCTTTCATGCAAGCAGGCCATTATCCGCGTAGGGTGATGGCAGTGTCGGTCGTGCTTCTCCTTTTCCTCTCCTTGCCGCTCGCGGCGCAGGTGGGGAAAGACAGCATACAGACCGAAGAACCGATAGGGATAGGTGAGGTGACGGTGCAGGGACACAGGGTCGTGAATACCGAAAACGGGCAGCGCATCTTCCCCTCCAAGGGGCAGTTAGAGGCCTCCGCCACAGGCTATTCGCTCATCAGAAGCCTTGCCCTGCCGGGCATCATGGTCGATGAGGTGACGCGCGAGATAAAGTCTCCCGACATCCTCGGCAGTGTGCAGATACGTATCAATGATGTCATCGCCACACGTCAGGATCTGCTGGCCCTTGAGATGGCAACCGTAAAGTCAGTGGACTTTATCCGAGAACCAGGGCTGCGCTACGGAAAAGACATCGCTTATGTCATCAATATCAATGTCGTGCGGCCGAAAAGCGGATACTCCGTTGGAGGAGAGATTATGCAACCGCTGACATGCCTCAGGGGGGCGGAGGGCGTATATGCACGTTTCAACAGCGGCAGGAGCGAACTTTCACTCGACTGTGACTTCGGATGGCGCGACAGCCGCGGGGCGTATGTAGACAAGACCGCCGTATATGCACTTGCCGACGGCATGGAATGGAAAGCCTCGAGTCAAGACATTTATAATAAGGACCGTGGGACAGAAGGAAGCCTGCGTCTGCGGTACAGTCTTGCAGAGACAGGCAAGTACAGGTTTGACATATCTTTTAAAGAGGCGTTCTCACATTCTCCGGAGAGCCAGCGTGTCAGGGAAATGGAGACTCCGATGGGTGTCAGCGGTGTCTCCTCTGCCACACGCGACCGCTATTCCTCACCTCAGCTTGACCTTTATCTTAATCTCCATCTGCCTCACAAGCAGACATTCACGGCGTCTGCCACAGCGACATACGTCGGCAGTCGTTACGGTTACAGCCGTGAGGACATTGACACCTACGCCTATTCTGTATACGGCAAGACAAGGTCCGTGAGCGGCGAGATGCTTTACGAGAACAGGCTGAAACCTTTTACGCTTTCCGCCGGACTGCAATACAGCCGTGACCGTATAGAAAACGTATATTCGGGCGATGTCGATAACTCCCCGATATTGCGGCAGTCGGACGTGTACGGGTATGCGCAGCTTAACGGCAGACTGGGCAGTCTGGGATGGAAAGTCGGCATGGGGCTGTCGCAGAGAAGCTATGTGCAGGGCGATGCCTCGTTTCATTATACACTGCCCCGTCCGACGGTGATGCTGAGCTATAGGTTTTCTCCCTCGTTTTTCATGCGTTATAATTACGAGTTGTCTATCCACGCGCCGCGTGTGATGTATCTCAGTGATGTCACTACGACAGACGAAGTCGTGCCTCTTCCGTCAGGTGTCGTGAAGGAAATGTCTGTGGGCAATCCCCTGTTGACGCCCGATAACCGTAACGAGCATAACATGATGTTTTCTTACACTGGCAAGAAAGTGGAGACCATGGTCTCCGCCATGTATCTGTATTACAGGAAAAACACCATCATGCAGGATATCGTCCGCAACACGCTGGACGACGGCACGACACAGTTCCTGTCCTTACGGCGCAACCAAGGTTCCATACGTATGCTTAATATCTATGACTACACGACGCTGCATCTCCTTGCCGACAAGCTCGATATAATGCTTTATGGGGCAGTGGCGCGTTTCTGGAACTACGGGGATGAGTATACGCATGTCCATACTTCACTGACATACAGCGCGCAGGTCAATGCACGTCTCGGCAGGTTCTCGCTCTCTGCCTTTGCCGGGAACGGCTGGGAATTTCTTGAGGGAGAGACGCGTGCAAGGAACAGCGCCATGACCTCCCTCTCTGTCTCGTACCGTCTGAGTGGAGCCATGCGCATGGCTCTGCACTGGCAGAATCCTTTCCGCAGGGATGCCGTGGCGAGCGAGATGGAGCTCCTGAACCGCAATCTGTATAAGGATATCCGTGTGCTCAGTCGCGATATGGGCAATAAAGTCACTCTTCAGCTTAGTGTCAACCTCTCCCGTGGCAGGAAACATGATGATGCAGAGCGTCGCCTGAAGCCACGTGAGGTGGATTCGGGTGTGGTGAGGCAGGAGTAGGTGGTTGTTTAGTTGTTTGGTGGTTTAGTGAATTAGTCTTTTGGTGATTAGGTGGTTTTGTTGTTTAGTGGTTTGGTTGTTTGCCTTTTAGTTATTGATATTGAGCCATGTGCCTGCTCCGTCTGTGCTTGTCGCAAGGGGTGGGCACATGGAATATCTGCCTGTAGAAGTCATAAAGTGAATATTTTCTGCCTGCAAAATTTGTATTATTCAGAACTTATTATTAATTTTACTAACGGAAAACAACCAGCCCCAAACAACAAAACCACCAAATCACCAAAAGACTAAATCACTAAACCACCAAACAACTAAACGACTAAATCACTAAACCACCAAACAACTAAACGACTAAATCACTAAACCACCAAACAACTAAACGACCAAACAACAAACTATGGAAAAGAAATACTTACTGGGATATGACATCGGAACATCGTCTGTCAAGGCATCTGTAGTGGATGCAGCGACAGGAAAGACTGTAGCAAGTGCACAATATCCTGACCAGGAGGCACCTATCATCTCACGACAGGCAGGCTGGGCAGAGCAGGAACCTGAGATGTGGTGGGAGGAACTGTGTGCCGCCACACAGCGTGTATGCAACAAGATAAAGGAAACGGGTGATGTTGCAGAGGGTGAATCTCCGTTGTCTGCCATCTCTGCCATAGGCATATCCTATCAGATGCACGGACTGGTATGCGTGGATAAGGAGGGAAAACCTCTGCGCCCGTCTATAATATGGTGTGACGGCCGTGCCGTGCCTTATGGAAACGCTGCCTTTGAGGCTATCGGAGGAGAAAAATGCCTTGAGCATCTGCTCAATTCGCCGGGCAATTTCACTGCCGCAAAACTTGCATGGGTGAAGGAAAACGAACCTGAGACATACAGTAAGATAGACAAGATAATGCTCCCTGGCGACTACATCGCCATGAGATTGTCGGGAGGAGACAAGAAGACGACTGTCTCGGGACTCTCGGAAGGTATGTTCTGGGACTTCAAGAATAACGAGGTATCGCGCGATGTCATGGAGCATTTCGGTTTCTCCGATGACATCATCTCCGAGATTGTGCCGACATTCTCTGTACAGTCGCGTGTCTGCAAGGCTATTGCCGACGAACTCGGGATACCTGAAGGCACACCGATATCATACCGTGGAGGCGACCAACCTAACAATGCCTTGTCGCTGAATGTCATGAAACCTGGCGAGATAGCAGCTACAGGCGGCACTTCGGGTGTTGTGTATGGCGTGCTCGGCGAGGTGAACTACGACCCTAAGTCGCGTGTGAACACCTTCGCACACGTCAATCATAATCAGCCGGACACGCGTCTTGGCGTGCTGCTCTGTATCAACGGCACAGGCATACTTAACGCATGGATGAAGCGCACGGTAGCCCCTGAAGGTATCTCCTACGGCGAGATGAATGACCTTGCAGAGACCGTTCCCGTTGGAGCGGAGGGACTTAGCGTCATACCTTTCGGTAACGGAGCGGAGCGTGTCCTGCAGAATGAGAACCCCGGTGCCTCTGTTCATGGCATAAACTTCAACATACACACCAAGGCTCACATGCTCCGCGCGGCACAGGAGGGCATAGCCTTCTCCTTCGCATACGGCATGGAGATAATGGCACAGATGGGTATGGATATAAAGACCATCAAGGCCGGACATGCAAATCTCTTCCTCTCGCCTCTCTTCCGCCGTACTCTTGCCGCCGTGACAGGAGCGACGATAGAGCTTTACGAGACGGACGGCAGTGTCGGTGCCGCTTACGGTGCCGGTATAGGTGCAGGAATCTACAAGGACAGTGACGATGCCTTCAAGACGTTGAAGCACATTGCTACGGAGAATCCTGTGGCTGATGCTTCTGAATACAAGGCGGCATACGGACGCTGGAAAGCTGCTTTGGCAGGAAAATAAGCGTGACACGTTTCAATAACCTAAGTGAGATACCTTATTATAAATATCCTTTCTGTACTGTTGCTGTCACTTAATGCTGTGACGGCAACAGCACAGCCGCGTTGTGCTGTACGCGTCTTCGGTACAGGAGACGGACTGCCGGCAGGCATCATCTCGGGACTTGTCCATTCTACGGATAATCTTGCATGGATGATTTCCTGGAACGGCCTGTCGTGCTATGACGGGTATCAGTTTACGACATTCCGCAATGTCCCGGGCAAGACGGTCCTGCCTACAAACCATCTCACACATATCTCGCATGGACAGAAGGGTAATCTGTGGACTGTGGCATACACGGGACGGGTGTATCTCTTTGACAGTCACATCTGTGAGTATATTGATGCCTCGGCGATAATAGCGGAGGATGATGAGCGGAAAGGGGCTAAGGGCATAAGAAAACCGTTTGAGCTCCGCAAGGTTTATCCGCTTTCCAACGGCCATACATGGTTCGTCGGCAAGGGTACGGAGCATTATAAGGTCACGGACTCCCTGCTCAGCGAGCGTAAAGGCATAGAGCGGCTCTCCTTCCCGGGCAATCTTCATAAGGTCTGTCTTGACGAAAAGGGCCGTGAATGGTGCTTCACCGACAAGGGAACATACTGCAACGGAAAACTTTTCTCAAGGTCATGCTACGACTGGGTGCTTGTCATGAACGGCAAGACATGGCTCGAACCGCGTGCCGGGAGACGGGTAAACGCCTGCCTCCCGTTAGGAAAGAATCATATAGCCTTGGCGACTGACAATGGTGTCGTGCTCATCGACACGCGGACCGGCAAGGAGAAGCATGTCTCCGTACAGACTTCCGGCAACCGCTCGGCAGAAGTCCGTGAGATGTTTGCCGACTCCAAGCAGCGCTTGTGGTGTTTCACCGATGCGCCAGGCGTCACACTTGTTGATATCGGTGGTGCTGCCCCACGTGTTCAATGGTTACATGCTGATCTGCATGGGATGGCAGTAGAGACTATGTCCGAGAAACCTTTGGTTCACGAGGACAGCAACGGTACAGTGTGGGTGGTGCCTACAGACGGCACATTCTCCTACTTTGACGAGCGCACAAAGTCACTGGTTCCTTACCCTCTCATACCGACCAACGGATTCAGACATGCCATTCCGCGCATAAGACGTTACTATGGCGACCATCAGGGCAATCTCTGGATACTTTGCCCGCACAACCTTGCGCTGGTGAACTTCATGTACACCAACGTGAATCTCAACCGACGCAAGGACAATCGTGACACGCGTGCCGTATTGCAGGACATCTCCGGCGCGGTGCTTACGGGAACGATAGACGGCGATCTCTATGGTGCAGACTTCCAGTTCCGCGCCAAGAACGGAATTTATGCGCTTTACCGCGACAGGAGAAACCGCTTGTGGATAGGCACAAAGGGTGACGGACTGTATGTGCGTATGCCAGACGGGACGATGCACCACTACCTTCATGATGCTGCCGACCGTTATTCCATGAACAGCAACAATGTCTATGATATACGTGAGGATACACGCGGACGTGTGCTTGTCGCGACCTTTGACGGTGGACTTAACATCATAGATGAAGGCAAGGCTGGGCAGAAGAGCGGAGAGGCTATAAGATTTCTCCATGCCGGGAACGACCTGAAAGGCTACGACTTGTCGCAGTATAAGAAAGTGCGGCGCATAGAAGTCACTCCGGAGGGTGTCGTATTGCTGTCAACAACGGCAGGTCTGATGACATATTCCGACAGATACCGCTCTTGCCGTGACATCCGCTTCTTTGTTTCCAGTCATGACAGCGACGATAGGACATCGCTTCTGAGCAGCGATGTGATGCAGACATGCAGGATGAAAGACGGCCGGATCTATGTCGCAACGCTTGGCGGCGGATGCCAGTTGCTTGTCTCCCGTAATCTTCTTGCTGACGGATTGCAGTTCAAGGAAGTGGAAAACCAGAGCGGGCAGACCGTACAGGGACTTGTGCGTGACAACGAGGACAACCTTTGGCTTGTCGGAGAATCGCGCATAGCACGGCTTGACAGAAACGGAAACATCACGGAATACGGTGCCGATGAGCTTGGCGACGCGAACATAACGGAGGCTCTGCCTTCGCATGACTCCAGTACAGACAGGATAGTCCTTGCCACGGAAGGCGGCACGCTGTCGTTCTTGCCGCGCCAGATGAAGAGGAGCAGCTATTGCCCTTCCATAGTCTTTACGGCGATAGACTATCATGACAATAACGGCATGAGGCCGCTTCTCAATATCGGTCGTCTTTATGTGGAGGTAGACAAACGCTCGTTTACAGTATATTTCTCCGCCCTTGACTATAAGGAAAACAGCGGGATACGTTATGCATACCGCCTTGACGACGGCAACTGGACCTACATCCGACGTGGCAGCAACAGTGCTTCGTTTACCAATTTCCCTGCTGGAAATCACAGACTTTATGTCAGAAGCACCAATAGTGACGGCCTCTGGATGGACAATGTCAAGTCGATAGACATCTATGCTGAACCGACATTCTTCGAGAGTTGGTGGGGCAGGACGCTTTGCGGCCTGTGTCTCCTGTTCTGCATGCTTTACGGTATGGTGTATTATATGCGTCAGAAGAAGCTTGAACTCAAGGAGGAGGCTGTGGAGCAGGCTGACGCAGGAAAGGTGCGTTTCCTGTTGAAAACACCCGAATTCATCGATGAAAACAAGGCGTTCATGGACAAGTTGCTGGCCTATATAGAGGAGAATATCTCCGATTCCAGCTTGCGTGTCGATGATATGGCCTCCGAACTGAAGATGTCGAGGACAGTATTCTATGAGCGTATAAAGGAGATTGCCGACATGTCTCCTGCCGATTTCCTGCGCCATGTGCGTATGCAGAGGGCAGAAGACCTCATAAAAGGCACGCGCGAACCGTTCTCGCAGATAGCCTATAAGGTCGGTTTCTCAGACCCGAAATATTTCGGAAAATGCTTCAAGAAGCATACAGGCATGTCTCCTTCCGAATACAGGAAGTCATCGAAGGAAGAATAACTGTCTGGAAAACATACATAATACAGATACCCACCACAGAGGGAACATGCCCTCTATGGTGGGTATTGTCGTTATATAAATCCATGTATATCGCTGTAGGTGCCCATATATAAGTAAGTCGCCAAAATTAAACGATAATATCTATGATAAAGCAAGTAGTTACATCTTGTATGTATAAACCTTGTTCTTTCTTGCTGTTTTCGCCTTGTCACTCAGTCACATAGCCAGCTATGCTCCTTCGTTACAAGACGGAAACATCTCAAAAACAACTAAGTTTTATACTATACATTAATTTTGGTGACTTACTTAGTAATATAGATGCCTATATATAATAATGTAGATGCCCATATATAATAATGTGTATGTTTGGCCTGGATAAAATGAGGAGGCCTTGTCGTGGACATCATCTGTGACTTGTACCGTCAGTTTTCAGTGCCACTGGTCTCGCCGACACTCATGCATGTTTGTTTTCAGGATATGGAAAAATGTCATGATATTGCATGTAAAATCCCTTAAATCCTCTGTTTTCGTCAGTTTTTACCCATTATTACCCATTACTAAAGAGTAATTTTGTGGCAGAAACAGATAATAAACCGCTGTGAAATACAAACTGATACTCATATTCGCGCTCATCACCTCTATGGCAAAGGGACAGGAATTTGTCTCCTTCAGCTTCGAGGGACGCGATGCTGTCACAGGGAATGTCGCGGCGGCCAATCCTGTCATCGGCGGCTGGTCGTCAGATCCCAGTGTGTGTAGAGTAGGGGACGACTATTGGCTTGTCACATCCTCGTTCGGCTATTTTCCTGGAGTGCCGCTTTATCACAGCAAGAATCTGCGCGACTGGACACTCGTCAGGAATATCCTTGACCGACCATCCCAGCTCCCGTATCTTAAAGGGCAGGGCATCGCACGTGACGGAATATACGCGCCCCATATAAGTTACAATTCGCATAACGGGCTGTATTACATGATTACCACCGATGTCGGCCACGGCACATTCTATGTCACGGCAAAAGACCCGGCCTCCGATTGGTCGGAGCCTGTATGGCTTCCGGATGTTGACGGCATAGACCCGTCGTTCTTCTTCGACGATGACGGCAAGGCGTATATCGTCCATAAGGAGGATGTCACAGGACAGCCGAAATGGAATCTGCACAGGGCGATACGTATCATACGTTTCGATACTGCCACCGGCACGACATTCGGAGAAGATGTACCTTTCTGCGAGGAAGGTGTCGGCCCGGAGGAAAAGCTCGGCCGTGACGAAGGACCGCATATATATAAGGTCAACGGCAAGTATATAATGATATGCGCCGAAGGCGGCACAGGTATCAATCACTCGGAAGTATGCTATAAGGCAGACAGCGTATTCGGACCGTATACCCGCTGGAGCCGTAACCCTATGCTTACCCAGCGTCTGCTTAACAGCAAGCGGACAAATCCCGTCACCTGCTCAGGACATGTCGATATGGTGCAGACACCGTCAGGAGAATGGTATGGAGTCTTCCTTGCCGAGCGCGGATACGAGTCGCTTCACGGCCGCGAGACCTTCCTCATGCCTGTCTGCTGGAGCAAGGATGGCTTCCCGTATATCACGCAAGAGAAAGACACAGTGCCTTTGAATCCGCGTAACTACACTTTCTTTGACGATTTCAAGACGCGCCGTCCCGACTGGATTACTGCCGAGGGAGTGCCTGGCGCACAGATGATACGCCTCCCGAACACAAAGTTCGTAGCCGAGACAAGTGTCGTTCCGCCGTCACGCAAGTCAGCAGGAAAGCCCTACGGCATGGTCCTTCTCCGTGACGAGACCCACCAGTATCGCATCGATGTCGACGGAACAGCCGTCAATGTCGTGAAGGTCGGCAAGAAAGGAACCTGCGAGACGCTTGCCGGAGTCTCTCTGCCACGCGACAAGAAACCCCTCCTTCTCCGCATGGTCTCTGACGGCGAAACCCTCCGTTTCTACTGCAACGGCGAGGAGATAGGCACAGGTGCTCATGTGAAATATGTCGGTTCACGACAGGCACCCGGATTCACGGGCTCCGTCATCGGCATATATAAATAGAATAATCCGCATATATAGCATAGAATAATTCAGATGTTTCAAATATAATACCTATTAAGACCACAACACAAACCTGACTCTTATCTAACTAAAACTATCCTGACTGTACTACTATCTATGAAAACTAACCAATGTCTTATAACTAAACCGAAAAAAATACAGATGAAGAAGAAAGCATTTCTTGCCACCCTTGCAATGGTGGCAATGACGGCTTCCGCTGACGATTTCCCGTGGATGGATACCACTCTTAGCTTCGAAGAACGCGCAAAACTGTTATGTAAAGAGCTCACCCTGCGTGAGAAAGTGGACCAGCTTGGCAACAATGTCAGCGAGCCCATCCGTCGTAACGGCGTTACGATACTCCCCTCTTACCAGTACTGGAACGAGGCTATCCATGGCGTGGCACGCTCAGGTCCGGCGACATCCTTCCCGGAGTCCAAGGGCATGTCTGCCACTTGGGATCCGCAGCTCGTCTACGACTGTGCCAGCGCGATATCCGACGAGGCGCGCATCTATCACGTAAACACAGGCAAAGGCCTCAATTACTGGTCTCCGACTATCAATATGGCGCGTGACCCACGCTGGGGACGTGAGGAGGAAAACTACGGCGAGGACCCGTTCCTCACAGGCAGTCTCGCTGTAGAGTTCATCAAAGGTTTCCAGGGAGAGATAACTCCGACGACGCCTTACTATAAGATTGTCGCCTGTGCCAAGCACTTCGCTGCCAACAACTATGAGCAGGGGCGCCAGTCCACGACATCGTTTGTCACAGAGAAGAACATGCGCGAATACTATCTTCCGGCATTCGAGATGTCAGTGAAGAACGCCAATGTCAAGTCCATCATGGCGGCATACAACGCCTTCTCTACAGACATCAACGAGAAAGACGCTGCCGGACAGGGCAAGAACGACTCCCATGGCGGTCTGCCATGTGCAGGAAACAGGATGCTCCTCACGGATATTCTCCGCAACGAGTGGGGCTTCAACGGCTATGTAGTGTCCGACTGCGCTGGTCTGTCATGTATCTACCGTGACACGAAACATCTCTATTTCGGCGGCTATACTGCAGACGGCGAAATCAACCGCGGCAAGGAATTCAGTGCAATACACAATCCTTACTCCAGCCTGCCGTCACAGGTGCAGCCTGTCATGGAGGCACGTGCCGCGACACTCGCCATAAAGGCCGGATGCGACACCAACTGTGAGTTCATGAACAACTCCTCTGTCATGCAGCGTGCCGCCATGAATGCCACTGACCCTGCTTTCCAGGCATTGGAGAAAGACTTCCCTATCAAGGACCGAAAGCAGACGACTGTCGTCGACGCCAATCCAAGTTATATCAACCTTACAGAGGCAGACATCGACAAGGCCGTCATCCGCGTCCTTGAGACACGCTTCGCTCTGGGCGAGTTTGACAACTACACTTACCCTGTAGACAACACCCTCGAAAGCGAGAAAAACCAGGCTCTCGCCCTGAAGGCTGCACAGGAGTCCATCACGCTCATGAAGAATGAGGGCGGACTTCTCCCTATCACTACCGACAAGAAAGTAGCCCTCGTAGGACCGTATGCCGATGCCATAATGCTCGGCGATTACTCCGGCACACCTACATACACGACAACGCCTTATGAGGCCTTTGCCAAGAAGATGGACTTCACCCTCGCGAAGGCACGCACAGGAGAGATTCTCGCCGTGCCGTTCGACAAGGCCGTGGTATCCAAGCGTGGCGAAGAATCCAACGACAAGGGAGCAGGAAACCTTGAGAATACGGCTCCTGGCGACATCTTCCTCTACGAGCAGGTCAATTTCGGTGAGGCTGGATGCACCGATTTCGAGATGTCTTGCGGTGCGAAGAGCTCCGGTCTCGGCAAGGTCAGCTTCATCCTCGACTCAAAGGACAATGAGCCGTTCCTCACCGTCGACAACAAGGACACCGGCGGCTGGACTACCTGGACAACCATCACTGCCACTGTCGACCCGGCCGTGGTTAAGGGTGTGCACGACCTCTATGTGAAGTTCTCAGGCAGCAACAGCTACTGCGGCAACTACAAGTATTTCAATTTCACCAATCCGGACGCTCCGCAGATTCCGGCAGAGGAGACACAAGGCCCGCTGTATGTATGCAGGACATCGGCCAATGTCAACGACAATGCCCCGGCAGACATGATACAGCGCGCTGTGGATGTTGCCAAGAAGGCTGACGTCGTGATATTCCTCGGCGGCACAAACTTCGACAAGCCTGCCGACCACGCTACTGGTACAGAGTCACACGACCGCTGGCAGCTCACCCTTCCTGGCAATCAGGAGGAAGTGCTGAAGGCTCTCTACGAGGCAAATCCTAACACTGTCCTCGTTCTCGAGACAGGTTCTTCTGTCGATATCTCATGGGCAAAGGCAAATATCCCTGCCATCATGGAGGCTTGGTATGGCGGACAGGCACAGGGACAGGCTATCTGCGACGCCATCTACGGCGACATCAACCCGGGCGGAAAGCTCACGTCGACATGGTACAACAGTATCGAGGAGCTCCCGAGCGAAGACCCTTCAGCAGGCAACTATTCAGAGTTCAAGCGCAAGGGCATGATGGAGTATAACATCGACGACTGGGGTTATACATACATGTACTACGGCAAGGGTGCAAAGAACCCGTGCCAGGCAGAGAAGCCTATGTATCCTTTCGGCTACGGACTGTCATACACGACGTTCGAGTACGAGGCTCCTGTGCTCAACATGTCTTCAATAAGCAAGACCAGCGGTGACGCTGTCGTCTCTGTCAACGTGAAGAATACCGGCAAGCGCGACGGTGCTGAGGTCGTGCAGGTATACGCCACATTCGGCGGAAACAGCTGCTACGGCAATCTCAACAAGCGCCTTGTAGGCTTCAAGCGTGTGGAGGTGAAGGCAGGCGAGACGGTGAAGGCCGAGATACCGGTGTCTTACCGCAGCCTCGCATACTTCAATACCGAGGCTCATAACTTCCAGGTGCCGGCATGTACGGTGACCCTTGAGGTGGCAGCAAACTCTGCCGACGAGAATGCCAAGAAGATTTCCCTCAATGCGCAGGCAGGTGTTGCGGAGGATTCATACATCTCCACACACATCGATGAGTTCCCTGTTGTCTCCACCAGCAGTCAGCTCGCCAAGACAGACCATGTATACACCGTTATGGGAGCATACGTCTGCCCGGCATCGGAGTACGACAAGTTGCCGAAGGGCGTGTATATCCTCAATGGATACAAATACATAAAGAAATAACGGAAAGGTTGTTTGATATTTTTTAAATCCGTTCTCTCCTCTCTCTTCTCCGGCCTCAGTGTCGAGAATTGAGAGGAGATTTTTTATTGTCGGGTGTCGATAGAGGGTTTGGAAGGTTTTACGCAATATTCTCACAGGGAGAGAAGACGGTGATATACTTGTTTGGTGTTGATGTAAAAGGTTATATGTCAGTGCTTTTGTTGTATGGGTGTTAAATGATGCGCTTACCTGTAGAGCGTGCAGAAGCTCTTCGACAAGCATTCTCACCGACAGTGTAGGGACATACCGTGGTGTGTCCTCAATGCGTGAAACGCGATGCAAAGCATTTTCCAAACGACATTTTCTTTCATCCACGGATATTACAATGCTATATTGCCTTTTGTGATATGTAATATCCTTAAATACAGATTGTTACAACAAGAGTATCTTTTCCCGTGCCAAAAGGTGACCTTCTGTCGTGCAAGACGTCACCCTTTGCTATGCAAAACGTCATCTTTCGCACGGTAAAATGTCACCCTTTGTTTTCCCTTTCCTTATGTGCGCCGTTGCAGACTGTCAGCCGTCCCTCGGGCGCAGGTATGCCGTGATTCTCTGAAAAATGCCGTATCGGCTGGTTTTCAGAACCGTAAAAACAGCTATTCAGTGAAATAAAGTGAAATAAGATTTGATATTTAAAATATATTTTGTAACTTTGCAACACTAACCCAAACTAACATCTGAATGAAGAAAAGCATTATAGCATTGGTGTTTACAATGCTCTGCACGCTCACAGTGAGCGCGCAGCAGTACCGTTTGTGGTACAATTCTCCGGCTGAAGTATGGACAGAGGCATTGCCTCTCGGCAACAGCCGTCTCGGTGCGATGGTCTACGGCATCCCTACAACGGAGCGTCTTCAGCTCAACGAGGAGACTATCTGGGCAGGACAGCCTAACACCAACGCCAACAAAAACTCCCTGAAATACTACAAGAAAGTGCAGGAACTTGTCTTCGCCGGCAAGTTTGTAGAGGCGCAGCAGATGGCCGACGAGCATCTCATGTCGGGCAGCAACAATGGTATGCCTTACCAGACATTCGGCGACCTGACGATTTCCACTCCCGGACACGTCTCCTACACCGACTACGAGCGCTGGCTCTCCCTCGACTCCGCGATAGCCGTGACGCAGTATACCGTCAACGGCGTGCGCTACAGACGCGAGGCCATGACGTCCTTCACCGACAATGTCATAAAGGTGCGCCTCACCGCTTCCCGTCCGGGCAGCATATCCTTCAATGCCAATCTCTCGTCTCCGCACAACGATGTCATCATCAAGAGCGACGGCAAGGAAGTCTCCCTCGAGGGCGTCACGCCTACCCATGAGGCACTGAAAGGCAAGGTGAAGTTCCAGGGCCGTCTTGCCGTGCAGACAAAGGGCGGAAAATCCCTATCGCGTGACGGCATCATCTGTGTCGAGGGCGCCGACGAGGCAATCGTCTATGTCAGCATCGCCACGAACTTTGTCAACTACAACGACATCTCCGGCGACGAGGCAGCGAAGTGCAAGGCCTATCTGCGCAAGGCGATGGCCGACGACTACGAGGCAGACAAGAAAGCCCATGTGGCATATTTCCAGCAGTTCATGAACCGCTCGAAGCTCTGGCTTGGCCCTGACAAGTTCAGCCATCTCACCACTTCACAGCGTGTGGAGCAGTTTGCGAAGAACAACGACAATTACCTCGTGGGCACATACTACGCCTTCGGCAGATACCTTCTCATCTGCTCCTCACAGCCCGGCGGACAGGCAGCCAACCTCCAGGGCATCTGGAACGACAAGCTCATGCCGTCATGGGACAGCAAGTACACCTGTAATATAAACCTCGAGATGAACTACTGGCCGTCGGAAGTTGCCAATCTCACCGAGCTTAACGGCCCTCTCTTCAGCCTTATCAAGGATGTCAGCACTACCGGCGCCGCCACGGCAAAGACCATGTACGGCGCAGGAGGATGGGTATTGCACCACAATACCGACATCTGGCGCATCACAGGTCCTGTAGACCGTGCCGCCTCGGGACTGTGGATGACCGGCGGTCCATGGCTCTGCCAGCATCTGTGGAACCACTGGCTCTTTACCGGCGACAAGGCTTTCCTCAAGGAATATTACCCTATAATGAAAGGCGCGGCACAGTTTGTCGACGAACTTCTTGTCAAAGACCCTAACACAGGGTATCTCGTCATCTGCCCTTCCGTGTCACCTGAGAATCTCCATCCTGCCGACAATGGCAGCAAGAACATAGCCTCCGGCTGCACGATGGACAACCAGCTCGTGGCTGAAATCTTCGGAGAGGTGGCGCAGGCAGCCGCCATCCTCGGCGTAGATGCCGACCTCGCCGCGCACTATCTCGCACGCACGAAGCTGCTCACCCCTGGCACAATAGGCAAGTGGGGACAGCTGCAGGAGTGGGCGCAGGACTGGGACAACCCGAAGGACGACCACCGTCATGTCAGCCACCTCTACGGCCTGTATCCCGGCACCTCCATCTCTCCTTTGCGCACGCCGGAGCTTTTCGATGCCGCGCGCACATCGCTGATACACCGCGGCGACCCGTCTACAGGCTGGTCTATGGGCTGGAAGGTATGCCTCTGGGCACGTATGCTTGACGGAGAGCATGCCTACAAGCTCATCAAGGAACAGCTGAAACTCACCGACGACAAGTTCGTGGCCTACGGAAAGAATAAGAAGAAGGGTGGCACATACGGCAATCTCTTCGATGCACATCCGCCGTTCCAGATAGACGGCAACTTCGGTTGCACCGCAGGCATTGCAGAGATGCTCGTCCAGAGCCACGACGGCGCTGTCTATCTCCTCCCGGCAATACCGTCGGTATGGAGCGAGGGCAAGGTCACAGGCCTCCGTTGCCGTGGCGGATTCGTCATCGACGAACTGGCATGGAAGGACGGCCGCATCACCGTCTGCAAGATACGCTCCACGATAGGAGGCAACCTCCGCATACGTACGGCACTGCCTCTCAAGGGTAAAGGCCTCCGCAAGGCGAAAGGTTCTAATCCTAACCAGCTCTTCACGGTCCCTGTGACTCTCGAGACAAAAAACAATTCGGAGGTGAAGCTGAATCCTGTCAACCTGCCGAAGACATTCCTCTACGACATAAAGACAACTGCTAACCAAGTGATTACAATAAAGAACTAATATGAAAAAGATTATTGCTCTATCAACACTCTTCCTCGCCCTCACGGCGAGTACAGCCTTTGCGGCAGGCAACAAGAAACCATGGGATAACGGAAAGCTGAAGGTCTCTGAGAATTCCCGCTTCCTTCAGCACGAGAACGGTGCACCGTTCTTCTGGCTCGGCGAGACAGGATGGCTTCTCCCTGAGCGCACCGACCGCGCCGAGGCTGCCTATTATCTTCAGCGTGTGCGTGAGGCAGGATACAATATGGTGCAGATACAGGTCATCGACGGTGTCCCAGCCTATAACCATTACGGACAGATGTCCAACATAGACGGCTGGAATTTCCAGAATATCAATAAGAAAGGCGTCTATGGCTACTGGGACCACATGGACTATATAATCAGGCAGGCAGAGCATGAAGGCATATACATCGGCATGGTATGTATATGGGGCGGTCTTGTGAAGGCTGGGCTGCTGACCAAGGAAGAAGCAGTGAAATACGGCACATTCCTTGCCAACCGTTATAAGGATGCACCGAATATCGTGTGGATTATGGGCGGTGACATCCAGGGAGACATCAACACCGAGGTGTGGAACACCCTCGCCACGACCATCAAGTCTATCGACAAGAACCATCTCATGACATATCATCCACGCGGACGCTATACCAGTGCGAAGTGGTTTGCCAAGGCTCCGTGGCTCGATTTCCACATGTTCCAGTCGGGACACCGCCGCTACGGACAGCGCATGGGCAACAAGGACTATCCTATCCCTGACAATACCGAGGAGGACAACTGGATGTATGTCGACTCCACATGGGCATACAAGCCTATCAAGCCTGTCATCGATGCAGAGCCTTCGTATGAGGACATTCCGCAGGGACTGCACGATGCCAACGAGAAGCGCTGGCTCGCCTGTGATGTACGCCGTTACGCCTACTGGTCTGTGTTCGCAGGAAGTTTCGGACATACCTACGGACATAACGCCATAATGCAGTTCCTCAAGCCAGGCTACGGCACGAGCTACGGCGATGCCGGAGACGTGAAGACATGGTACAAGGCCATGCAGGACCCGGGCTTCTCGCAGATGCAGTTTGTCAAGAGGCTCATGCTCACATTCCCGTTCTTCGACCGTGTGCCGGACCAGAAAGTCATCTCAGGCGAGAACGGAAAGCAGTATAACCGCCTTATCGCCACACGCGGCAAGGACTATCTTATGGTCTACAACTATACCGGACGGGACATGAAGCTGGATCTGCGCACCATCTCCGGCAAGACAAAGAAGGTCTTCTGGATGGATGCGGCAACAGGCCATCTGACATATATCGGCGAGGTTGCCGACAAGATACAGACATTCCGTCCTGCCTCTTCAAATGACGGTGTCAATGACGGCGTGCTCATCGCCTTCGATGCAAAGAAAGACTATCTCAAGTCGGACATGACTGTCATCCCGGAGCAGAGCGACTGGAAAAACCTTAGAGACCTCAACGAGTAAGACATGAAAAGTGAAATATTGTCAATTATACTGATGGCAGGGGCTGTTTCAGCCTCTGCCCAGTCTGCTTTTCCACAGCACAAGTACACTGTGGTGGGTTCAAATATCCGTGCCGGTGCAAATATGGTCGCCGTAGGCGATACCGCCGGACAGGCAGTCTTCGAGATAGCGCAGCGCGATATCGTGCCTTTCACACAGCAGTGTGTGGAGCAGGGCAGGCCGGCCTTTACGGCAAAGGCTGCCAATACACCTTATTATAATGTGCGCATGGCGCTCCCTGTCCCCTCATGCTATACCCCTACAGAGCAGGGCGAGAAGGTCGGACTTGACTGGGGCGTATATACTCATCTTCATTCGGCGGGCATGGAGGTGTTGCCAAACGGCGACATCCTTGCCGTATATTTCTCCACCCCTGTGGGAAAGGCAGAGGCAGACACCTGCACGACGTTCGTGCAGTGCCGCCGCAGATATGGCTGTGACGAGTGGGACATGCCGGAACTCCTGTTCACAACACAGGGAGGCAACGACCAGTCGGCACTGCTCTTCACAGACAAGGACACCCTCTGGTTCTTCGGCGGTGGACGCGGCATGACGGATTATGTGCCTTTCCGCATCATGAAGTCCACGGACAACGGTGCGACATGGACATTCTCTGTCCCTCAGATGGACAGGAAACTGGAGCGTTACACCGCACAGCCGATATCCAATGCCTTCCGCAACAAGAAGGGAGAGCTCTTTGTCGCCATCGACGGCAAAGGTGCGCAGAGCTTCCTTCTCCGCAGTCAGGATGGCGGTGTGACATGGCACGATATGGGCGGCAGGACAGACAGCCGCCATTCCACTATCGTCATGCTTGACGATAACGGCACACTCCTCTCCGCAGCAGGCAAGAACAACAGCATCAACGGCTGGAATCCGCAGAATATCTCTCACGACTGGGGTGCTACATGGGAGAAGGGGACACCGTCACCGTTCCCTCCTGCCGGCACGGCACAACGCCCTTGCATCATCCGTCTGGAGTCGGGAGCCCTCTGCATCGTGGGCGACTCTTACATGCACAAGAAGAAAATAGCCCCTCCTAAGGGATGGAAATACGGCAACGAGTGCTTCGTCGCCATCTCCCGTGATAACGGCAAGACATGGAAATACAAGACACTCCCTGTCACACTGCCGCAGCATCACCGTGTGACATACCCTTCCTTGGGATACGTCACTATGCGTCAGGGACAGGACGGGCTTATCCATGTCCTCACGACGACCAATTATCCTGGACTCGAGATTGAGTTCAACGAGGCTTGGATAGACAGCGACATCGTCACGGCGAAGGATGCCGAAGGCTCTGTCTACGGCAAGCAGTCGGCACTCACACCGCTGGCAAAGTCGGGATACTATGTGCTTGACGGAAAGAAGACCTACACTTTCCCGAACGGAAAGCCGCAGTATGAGGTGACATACAAGAACGGCAAGAAGGTCGGCACTGAGACTTTGTGGCGTGAGGACGGCACAAAGGTGTGGGAGTGGGTGCGCAACAGCGACAACACCGCACGCTGGTCACATTACCGTCCTAACGGCATGGTACGTCTCATAAGCCGCTGGGACATCAATCCTGAACCTCGCGACCTTGTCGGAGTACATCTTACAGGTGCCATTGCCAATATGTACACGTGGGAATACGACAAGGTTGGTATGCAGGTCGAGGCTTACCGCTTCAACGACGGTGTGCTCGACGGCTCCAACAAGCAGGGCATAAACAGTGCTATCCTTAACGAGGGAAAATGATACAGATGCTTTCCTGAATAATATAAATGTAATCTATATAACTGACCTTATATGAACAGAAGACTCATTATCGCCATCATGGCGCTCTTTTCGCTCACCGTTGCCGTGGCAAAGCCCAAGGCTGTGCGCCTCGTCACGGAAAATATGGAGAATCCTCTGGGACTGAGCACACATACACCGCGTTTCTCATGGCAACTGGCAGACGCTAAGAAAAACACCATGCAGACGGCTTACCGTATCATGGTGGCGTCAGACCCTGAGCTCCTCAAGGAGGGAAAGGCAGACCTGTGGGACAGCGGCATGGTGCAGAGCGATGCCTCTATATGGATAGACTATGCTGGTAAGGCTCTGAAAGACAACCAGAGATGTTTCTGGACCGTGCAGGTGAAGACCAACAACGGCATGACAGGATGGGCAGAACCGCAGGAGTTCGGCATCGGACTTACCGCCGACAGCCACTGGACAGGCCGTTGGGTGGGCATAGACCGCCTGCTGGAAGGTGAGTCTCTGGGCTATAAGACCCGTGTAAATGCACGCTATCTCCGTGGCGAGATTGCGCTTGACCCGGGCAAGACCGTGAAGCGCGCCACGGCATACGTCGGCGTACTGGGTTATTATCAGTTCTATGTCAACGGCGAGCGTCAGGGCGATGAAGTTCTTGCACCTGGCCAGACAGACACGCGCCGCTCCATCATATATAATACATTTGACATCACCAAGAGTCTCGTCTCTTCTGCCACGACGGGCGGAAAGGCGTGCATGGGTGTCATCCTCGGCAACGGCAGGACTGTCCCTCCGCGCTATCACAAGCATTACAAGATACCGTTCCTCGGATTCCCTACGTGCCGCATGACGATTATCGTCGAGTATACGGACGGTACACAGAAGAAGTTCGGCTCTTCGGAGAAGTGGAAGATTACCGCAAACGGTCCTATCCGCTCCAACAATGAGTATGACGGTGAGGTCTATGATGCACGCAAGGACCTCGGCAAATGGAACTGTGTAGGCTATGACGACTCGTCATGGCAGACGGCTGAGCGTGTCACTCTCCCTCTCGGCGAGCTCCACGGACAGACCGCTCCCAACATGACTGTCGCCCATCATATCAAGCCTGTCAGCATAAAGAAGACGGGCCGCGGCACATTCATCGTGGATTTCGGCCAGAATATGGCAGGATGGGTGCAGATGAACATGCGCGGAAATGCCGGCGATACAATAAAGATAAAGTATGCGGAGCGTCTTGACGAGAAGGGCGACCTGTATATCAAGAATATCCGTGACGCAGAGACAGAGGACAGATATATATGTTCCGGTAAGGAGAACGGCGCGCCATGGCATTCCATCTTCTCATACCACGGCTTCCGTTTCGTGGAGGTGAAAGGCATGAAAGACCTTGCCGCTTCAGACCTTGAGGCACAGACAGTGACCGACAAGCTGGAGTTCATCGGCAATTTCTCCACGAGCAACGATGTCTTGAACCGCGTGTACAGCAACGCCTGGTGGGGGATCTACTCCAACTACAAGAGTTTCCCTATCGACTGCCCTCAGCGTAACGAGCGCCAGCCGTGGCTCGGCGACCATACAGTGGGCTGTCTCGGCGAGTCGTTCCTGTTCGGCAACGAGCGCCTTTACTCAAAGTGGATGCGAGACATCTACGAGACACAGCGTTATGACGGTGTCCTCTGCGACGTAGCTCCGGCATACTGGACATATTACAACGATGACGTGACATGGCCTTCGGCATTGCCTTTCGGATGCGAGATGATTTACCGCCAGTTCGGCAACAAGCAGCCAATCATAGACTCCTATCCATATATAAAGAAATGGATGAAGCATGTCTTTGATGATTATATGAAGGATTATATCATCACACGTGACAATTACGGAGACTGGTGTGTGCCGCCTGAGGATCTGAAACTCATCCATTCGCAGGACCCTGCACGCAAGACCGATGGCAGACTGCTGTCTACAGCTTATATGATACGCAACCTGCGCCTGATGCAGGAGTATGCGGAGATACAGGGACTCACTGCCGACAAGCAGGAATATGCTGACCTCGAGAAGAAGATGACGGAGGCTTTCAACAAGACTTTCCTCACCGAGAAGCACGGCACATCCGTGCGTCCAGGGCATGTGCTCTATCCTGACAGCGTGTTCTACGGCAACAACACCTCCACGGCAAACCTTCTTCCGCTGGCTCTCGGTATCGTTCCCGAGAACTGCAAGGAGGAGGTAGTGAAGAATCTCGTCACTGATATCATCACGAAAAACAAGGGACACATATCCTGTGGAGTGATAGGCATCTCATGGCTCATGCGCGGTCTCTCCGACAACGGTTACGCCGATGTCGCCTATCTTCTTGCCACAAACCGCACATACCCTTCATGGGGATACATGGCGGAGAACGGAGCCACGACAATCTGGGAACTGTGGAACGGTGACAAGGCAAATCCTGCGATGAATTCGGGCAACCATGTCATGCTCCTCGGTGACCTCCTGCCATGGTGCTACCAGCATCTCGGCGGCCTGCGCAATGCCGATGGTTCTGTGGCATACAAGCACATGGTGCTCCGTCCGAACTTTGAGATACAGGAACTCGACAGTGTCGACATGTCATATAACACTCCTTACGGCAAGGTTGTGTCAAAGTGGGAGAAAGACCTTGAGAAGGTCCGCTGGCAGGTGGAGATTCCTGCTAATACCACGGCAGACATCTGCCTCCCTGACGGTACGGTGAAGACAATCGGTTCAGGTGCGTATACCTTCGAGAGCAAGTTTGACCTCATGCGCAACAATACACGTCCTACACTCGACAATCCTGTCACACAGAATGCCGAGATAGCCGATGCGGAGTTCGTTTACAAGCCGACAGACTTCCCGGAGTGCCACTCTGCCTCCATAGTAGAGCTTAAAAACGGTGACCTTGTGGCAACATATTTCGGAGGAACAAAGGAGCGCAACCCTGATGTATGTATATGGACACAGCGCAAGGCAAAGGGCTCCGACACATGGAGCGAGCCTGTTCTCGCTGCCGACGGTGTCTTCCGCCTCGGCACAGCGGACGCTGAGATTGCCGGAATCAACGATCAGTCCACTCCTGCCAACAAGGGTTACATAAAGCTGGCTGAGGCCTTGAAGCTGGTGCCGAACTATTTCTATTCGGCAAAGAAAGCCCCTGTTTCCACAAAATCTGCTGATGACGAGCAGGAAGAGGAGTGGGCAGGAAAGAAACCTAAGGCTGTCGCTGCCACACCTGCGGACAATGCTGCCGCAGAAGGTGCATTGAAGGACTTCCGCCGTAAGGCCTGCTGGAATCCTGTGCTCTTAGAGATGCCTTCAGGAGAGCTTTGGCTGTTCTTCAAGATAGGCCTTTCGGTCAGTGACTGGACAGGATGGATAGTGAAGAGCAAGGACGGCGGCAAGACCTGGGGTGAGCGCCAGCCTCTTGAGCGCGGCTTTATAGGTCCTGTGAAGAACAAGCCGGAGATTATCGCAGACCGTCTTGTATGCCCGTCAAGTACAGAAAATAAGGGTGGGTGGAAGTTCCATTTCGAGATAATGGACCTCAAGACAGGCAAGTGGAAGTATGTCGGACCGGTAGAGCGCGAGCTGTCTGTCCTCACGACAGATATGAATCCTGACGGCACGCTTATAACAAACGACACCGTGAAGGAGCACAAGCCTATGCCTATCTACTGCATCCAGCCATCCATACTCCGTCTGAAAGACGGTCGCCTGCAGGCTGTAGGCCGCACACGCAACGGCAAACTGGCATCTACATACAGTAGCGACAACGGCGATACATGGACAAAAGTGACGTTGCTTGATGTACCACAGAACCAGTCTGGTACAGACGCCGTGACACTGAAGGACGGCCGCCACGTACTTATATATAACAACTTCTCCACGCTCCCGGGCACTCCTAAGGGCCCGCGCACGCCATGCTCGCTTGCCATCTCCGACGACGGCATACATTGGCAGCACTTCATCACGCTCGAAGATTCGCCGATAAGCCAGTATTCTTACCCAGCCATCATCGAGGGCAAGGACGGTTCGCTGCACTGCATATACACATGGAGACGCCAGCGCGTGGCATATAAACGCATCGTGCTGAAACCTTAAACCAGTAATAATACTTCCGTAACGCTCCGAGGCCTGACAATGTCATGGCCTTGGAGCGCGGAATGAGAAACCGGAAAAATAACAAGTATTTTTGAGAAACACTATATGAGAAAACTTATCGCAACCATTTCCCTGCTCACATTCTCCCTTTTTGTCATGGCAGAGAGTGTGAACATCGTGACACCGAAAGGTGCAGGCAATAGAGTATGTTACGCTGCGGAGTATCTTCAGAAGAAGCTCCAGCAGCAAGGATTCACCGTCACCGTCACTGCCGACGGCAAAGAAGACAAGCATGCGACACACCGTGTCACGCTTGATGTCATCACCGATGTCAACGCCGAGCTTGCCGCCCGCAAGAAACAGATGCAGAAAGACCGCCGTAAAGGCTATTCTGTAGAGACGGTAGACTCGTTTATCACCAAGAAGGAAGGCTTCACGATTACTTCCGTGACACTCGGCAGCAAGCAGCGCGGTCTGAAAGCACGCATCAGTGTTGTCGGCAACGACGGCACAGGATGTATCTATGGCTGTGGCGAACTGGCAGAGCAGATCAAGAAGCACGGCATAACAGACCTTCCGGGAATGATAAAAGACGCTCCAGAGATGGTGCTCCGCGGCGGATGTATCGGTGTCCAGAAGCCGTAT
This sequence comes from Prevotella sp., assembly GCA_017462915.1. GTDB lineage: Bacteria > Bacteroidota > Bacteroidia > Bacteroidales > Bacteroidaceae > Prevotella. The sequence goes on from JAFTQG010000013.1 coordinate 93,652, forward strand.
CTCCTGCCGGGACGTATGGTCTACGAGTACCCTTACACCCCGGAACTCTTCCCGTGGTTCTACGACAAGCAACACTGGATAGACTATCTTGACATGCTTGTCGAGAACAGGATGAACTCCGTGTACCTCTGGAACGGACACCCTTTCGCCTCGCTGGTCAAGCTGAAGGACTATCCTTTTGCCGTAGAGGTCGATGATGCGACATTCGAGAAGAACAAGGAGGTGTTCGCTTTCCTCACAAACGAGGCAGACAAGCGCGGCATCTTCGTGATACAGATGTTCTACAATATCCTTGTCTCAAAGCCTTTTGCAGAGCATTACGGCATCAAGACACAGGACCGTCACCGCCCGATTACTCCGCTTATCCAGGACTATACCCACAAGTCCATCCAGGCATTCATAGAGAATTATCCTAATGTAGGTCTTCTTGTATGCCTCGGCGAGGCGATGGATACGTATGAGGACGACGTGGAATGGATGACAAAGACCATCATCCCTGCCGTGAAGGACGGTCTGAAGACCCTCGGCAGGACAGACGAGCCGCCGATCCTCCTGCGTGCCCATGACACAGACTGCAAGATGGTGATGGAGGCATCCCTGCCTTTGTACAAGAACCTCTATACCATGAACAAGTACAACGGCGAGTCGCTCACCACATATACCCCACAAGGCCCTTGGGGAGAGACCCACCGCTCGCTTGCCGCCCTTGGTTCTACACATATCTCAAACGTGCATATCCTTGCCAATCTGGAACCATTCCGCTGGTCTTCCCCTGACTTCATACAGAAGACAGTGAACGCGATGCACAATGCACACCACGCCAATGCCCTGCATCTGTATCCGCAGGCATCCTACTGGGACTGGCCGTACTCTGCCGACAAGCTCGCCGACGGCTCGCGCGAGAAGCAGCTTGACCGTGACTGGATGTGGTACTCCGCATGGGGACGCTACGCCTGGAACTGCCATCGCGACCGCAATGCAGAGACCGTCTTCTGGGACGATACGCTTGCACAGACCTACGGCACGACAGCCGAGAATGCCGCACGTATACGTGAAGCCCTTGAAGAGAGCGGCGAGATAGCCCCTAAGCTCCTCCGCCGTTTCGGCATTACAGAGGGCAACCGTCAGACTCTCCTGCTCGGAATGTTCTGCTCTCAGCTTGTCAACCCTTACAAGTACACTGTCTATCCTGGATTCTACGAGAGCTGCGGCCCTGACGGCGAGAAACTCATAGAGTATGTTGCCAAGGAGCATAACGCACCGTTGCCGGTGAACACTAACTTCCCCAACAATGTCAATCCTAAGCTCAATGTCAAGGAACATGTAGGAGAGCTTCCTCTCGACATCGTCCGTCAGTGCATGGAGCACGGCGACAAGGCTGTCAAGGCGATAGAGGCGGCACGTAAAGACATAGGCAAGAACAATGCTGAGTTTGACCGTCTCGACAAGGACATCCACTGCTACCGTGAGTTCGCGTATGCTTTCGGACTTAAAGTCCGCGCCTGCGAGCATGTCCTCAACTATAAGTACACCGACGATATCTCCGAGCTCGACAAGGCTGTGCCGCTTCTTGAGGAAAGCCTCGACCATTACCGCCGTCTCGTTTCCATAACAAACGACACATACCTCTATGCCAACAGTATGCAGACATCCATGCGTCGCGTGCCTATCGCAGGAGACAACGGCAAGATGAAGCACTGGAGCGAGCTGCTTCCTAAATACGAGGAGGAGCTTGCAAACCTGAAGAAGAACATCGCACAGCTCAAGTCTCCTTCCACAGAGGGTAAGAAAAACGACATCAAGCCTCTGCGTCCTGCAAAGGTTGTCCTGACGGATAACGCCCGCACCGTAAGGCTTGAGAAAGGCGCGAAGCTGTTCAACGACCTCGACTCCGTGGTCACAGACTACGGCAAGGAGCTTGAAGGTATGCAGGCATACGTGTTCTCCTCAAAGGCACAGCGCAACGAAGGCACCGTCGTGGAGTTCTCCTGCGACAAGCCTGTGACGCTCCTTGTAGGATATTTCCGTGACGACCAGCGCAAGTATGCCCGTGCACCGAAACTGGAGATAGACGCCACAGCCAGCGAATACGGTCAGCAGGACCCTTGCTATACATCGGCACTGCGCATCAACGGTATGCCGCAGGTCAATGTCCATCCTTACAATTTCGCTGCCGGCAAGCACCGCCTGCAGTTGCCGAAGGGATTCCTTGTCGTTCTCGGCTACACATCCGACAAAATCAATCCTCGCGATGCAGGCCTCTCAGGTGCCGACAGCTCGATAGACTGGCTGTTCTATTGATAATGTATTGCCGCAGTGGAGCGGGCGGAAAGCCTTGCTCCACTGCGGACATTATAACGCCTGTGACACTGATGCAGGCATGAAAAGGATTTATACTATACATATATAATATAATGAAACACATACTTCTGGCTGTCCTGTCATTCCTTTCGCTTTCATCCTCGGCACAGCAGGTGTCCAAGGAGGTCATGACAGGCATTTACAATGAGGTGAAATCGCCGTACAAATACGGCATGGTCGTTGCCCCTGCAGACAACGGCCACAAGATAGACTGCCCTACAGTCTACCGCGAGGGTGACAAGTGGTACATGACATACGTCATATACAACGGTTCCGACGGACTTGATGGCCGTGGCTACACGACATGGCTGAGCGAGAGCGACGACCTCCTCCATTGGCGTACCGTAGGCTGTATCCTCGACTACAAGGACAGCGGATGGGACATGAACCAGCGCGGAGGATTCCCTTCCCTCATCGACTGGGACTGGGGCGGCGACTACCGCATAGGGACATACAAGGGAAAGCACTGGATGACGTATATCGGCGGCGAAGGCACCGGTTACGAGGGAGTCCGCGCACCGCTCTTCATCGGACAGGCATGGACAGACGTTTCCATGCGCGACGGCATAGACACCTCCGTCACCACGGCACACGAATGGCAGTCGCTCGACAAGCCGCTCCTGCATATCAACGACAAAGGAGCACAGTGGTGGGAGAAACTCATACAGTATAAGTCCACCGTCTATGAAGACAAGCGCAAGACATTCGGGAAACGCTTCGTGATGTTCTACAACGCAGGAGGCGTCAACCCTGCCAACAATCTCAAGGCAGAGCGCATCGGCATTGCGCTCTCCAACGACATGAAGAAATGGGAACGCTATAAGGGCAACCCCGTCTTCACCCACGAAGCCCCGGGAATCATCACAGGAGACGCCCAGATAGTCGACTTCACCAAGTGGGAGCGCGACAACGCAACCTCCGCTTCCGCCTCTTCAGGCGTGAAAGAACAGCCGCTCTATGTCATGTTCTACTTCTCCGCATTCAGTCCGCAGAGGAAATACAACGCCTTCAACACCTTTGCCGTGTCACGCGACCTCGTCCACTGGCAGGACTGGGACGGCGACGACCTCGTATGGCCTACGAAGCAGTATGACGAGATGTTCGCCCACAAGAGCTATGTCCTGAAGCACAATGGCGTGGTCTATCATTTCTACTGCGCCGTGAACAACGACGGACAGCGTGGCATAGCCCTTGCTACATCACGCCCTATGGGCAAGTCTGATGTCGCTTTCCCTGCTCCGCAGCGTAAGGCAAAGCGCACCGTGACATCGCTCTCCGAAGGATGGAAGTCTACGCTGACAGCCTCCAACGATGCCGCCGCGACAGGCAAGGTATGGCAGGGCAATGTCCCGCACAACTGGGATGACTACTACGGATACAGCCAGAAGAAGCACGGAAACCTGCACGGCTCGGCACTTTACGAGAAGACATTCCGTGCCAGCCGTGTGCAGGGCAAGCGCTATTTCCTCTATTTCGAGGGCCTCGGCTCCTATGCCACAGTGACTGTCAACGGCAAGCAGTTCGGACGCAGGCCGGTAGGCAGGCTGACATACACCATAGACATCACCGACTGCATCAATGACGGCGACAACCGTCTGACAGTGCTCTGCGACCATCCCGAACTCATCACCGACATGCCTTGGGTATGCGGAGGATGCTCTTCAGAATGGGGCTTCTCCGAAGGCACCCAGCCTTTCGGCATATATCGTCCTGTAAGCCTTGTCGAGACAGACGAGATACGCATCGAACCTTTCGGTGTCCATGTATGGAACAGCGAGACCTGCGACACCGTCTTCATAGAGACAGAGGTGAAAAACTACGGCGATGCCGTGGCGGAGTTTGAGGTTGTCAACAACTTCAACATGGCTTCCGGCAAGCGCGTCTTCCGCTGCACTGACAAGGTGAAGCTCAATCCGGGCGAGACAACGACAGTGCGCCAGCAGGCAAAGGTGGAGACCCCTGCGCTATGGTCACAGGAAGACCCTTATCTCTATAAGGTAGTCTCCATGGTGAAGCGCGACGGCAAGACCACAGACCAGGTGGAGACGCCTTACGGCATACGCACATTCTCATGGCCTGTGACGCGCAAGGACGGCGACAACCGCTTCTATCTCAACGGCAAACCGGTGTTCATCAACGGCACATGCGACTATGACCATCTCTTCGGCAGCAGCCACGCATTCAGCCAGGAGCAGATAGAGTCGCGCATGAAGCTCATCCGTCAGGCTGGATTCAATGCCTACCGCGAGGCTCATCAGCCACACAGTCTCCTCTATCAGCAGATAGCCGACAAGGAGGGTATGCTCTTCTGGAGCCAGTTCTCTGCACATATATGGTACGACACGCCGCAGTTCCGCGAGAATTTCAAGCAGCTTCTGCGCCAGTATATCAAGGAACGCCGCAACTCTCCGTCAGTCGTCATGTGGGGACTGCAGAACGAATCGACCCTTCCGAAGGACTTTTCCGAGGAGTGCACGGCGATAATCCGCGAGCTTGACCCTGTACGCCGCCCTGTGACAACATGCAACGGCGGCGAGGGAACAGACTGGAATGTCATACAGAACTGGAGCGGGACATACGGCGGAACGGCTCTCAACTACGACAAGGAGCTGAAACAGCCTAACCAGCTCCTTAACGGCGAGTACGGCGCATGGCGCACGATAGGCCTTCACAGCGAGGCTCCTGCCGACTCCCTCCGCAAGGAGAAGTCTTATAGCGAGGAGCGCGCCACCGACCTCCTCGAGACCAAGGTGCGTCTCGCAGAGGAGGCTCGCGACAGTGTCTGCGGACACTATCAGTGGATATTCGCCACACATGACAATCCGGGACGTGTACAGCCGGACGGCGCATACCGCATGGCAGACAAGATAGGCCCTGTAAACTACAAGGGACTCCTTACCTCCTGGGAGCAGCCTGCCGACATGTACTATATGTACCGCTCCAACTATGTCTCTCCTGACATCGACCCTATGGTCTATATCAATAGCCATACGTGGGCAGACCGCTTCAAGATTACCGGCGCGCGGCGCACGGATATCGCCGTCTACTCCAACTGTGACAGCGTGCGTCTTTATAACAGCGCCGACGACAGCCAGTATCTCGGACGTAAGAAGAACGCCCGCAAGCCGGGCACGCACATGCTCTGGGAGCACCGTCTCATACAGTATAATGTGCTTCGTGCCGTAGGATACAGAGGCGGCAAGGCAGTGGCGGAAGACATCATCATCCTTGAGGGACTGCCCGAGGCTCCTGCTTTCGAGACCCTCTACGGAGGTTCTGCCGTGGTTCCCGTGGCGGCTGACGTGCATCCTGTCAGTCTCAAGCCTGTCGAGGGACAGAACTATGTCCTCCGTCTTAACTGCGGCGGCGACTCCTATACCGACACTTTCGGCAGCAGATGGCAGGGCGACAACCTCACATACAGCCGCTCCTGGGACGGTATACGTGCTTCCCAAGGCACTATCCATGAACCTATACACGGCACACGTGACTGGGGACTCTTCCAGACCTTCCGCTTCGGACGCCACAAGCTCGCCTATGATTTCCCGCTCCCTGACGGCAAGTATACCGTGGAGCTGTATTTCGCTGAGCCGTGGCTCGGACTTGGCGGCGGACTGAAGACGGAGTGTGACGGCGAACGCCTGTTCTCTGTCGCTGTAAACGGCGAGACAAAGGCGGCAGACATTGACCTCTGGGCTGAGGCAGGCCATGCCGGAGCGTTCCGCAAGACCATGGATGTGGAGGTGAAGGGCGGCAAGCTCACCCTCTCTTTCCCTGAGGTGAAGGCTGGACAGGCTGTCATCTCCGCCATTGCCATACGCACGGCAGACGCCTCAGTGAAGCCTCTTGCCGACAAGAGCGAGGAGGGTTTCTGGGCGAAAGTCGACAGTGATAGGGTAGAGAAACTGCCGAAATCCATGCTCCCTGCCGACGACGAGGCGTTCCCGGCGTCACGCTACACGCTCGACAAGAAGAAGGAATTTCTCATCAAGCCTGGCGTTGCACGCGAATATGCGCTGCGTTTCCGCTATAAGAACGTCGGCGCGCCGATTACGGCACAGCTCCGCATCGTGGACCAGAAGGGCACAGTCCTTGTGGACCGTGAGATGAAATTCCCTACTACTCCTAAGAAATTCAAGCTCGTCTCCACGACGACTGGCACGCAGATCAATGCCGGAAACTATCAGGTGCAGCTCCTTGTCCCGGGCACAAAGAAGCCTGTTGCCGGCGCGACACCTATAGAGTTTGAATACCTTGAGGTGCAGTAATGCCTCTCTGCCGTCACCTTTGCGGCATCCTGCCGTGAGATATGGCGTGTGAAAGATGCGGTTGCGTACGGTTATGTGGATACCACACGGTTATTCGGTTGGACGGTATGACTTCAGTCTCGGCTATTCCGGCTATATCGGCTATCACCGTAAAAACCTTGTAATATGTCCGCTGTTACGGCGAATGACAGGCGCGACCGGTTGGTTTCACATGAGGAATTAATTGAACATGATTAATGTATTATATAAAGGCTGCCCCTTTCGGGGTGGCCTTTATACATTTTAGAGAGTCTGTGTTACGGCAAAACAGGCTGATATGCAAAAAAAAACTCTAAAACACCTTAACCATCATGAGACGTAAATATAAATAATTCAGCGAGATATGCACTCTTTCATGCGTCACGCCGTGAAGTGTGCTTGTAAAGTGTGACCTTTCACATAGCAAAAGGTCACCTTTCGCACGGTCAAGTGTGACCTTTTACACGGTCAAGTGTGACCTTTTACACGGTCAAGTGTCACCCTACACGCGGTCAAGTGTCACCTTTTTTATGGACTGTTTTGTCCGTTTATCCTCTCTCTTTGCTGTCTTGTCCTGTATCTCGTCTTGCCGCGCTCGTAATGCCCTTGCCGTAGAGGTTGTGATGTGACAAAAAATGATAAAAACGAAGGCAGGGCAGGCTCGTTTATCCTGCTGGGTATGAAAGACGAAAGCTGAAATCCTGTATGCAAAATGAAGCGGTTTTTAAGTCTAATTCATGTTTTTAGGTTAAATAAAACTAAAATACATAGATATTGTGTTAATATTTGTTACCCCCCCCCTATTTAGTGCGCGCTGTCAGGTAAAAAACGTATCTTTGTGAAGAGAAGGAATTTATCTATTGGTGATTTGTCCATTTCTGGAATCTATCTAAATAATTATCCACATTACTAAAACTTAACCACTATGAAGAAAATCATCAATTTGTTACTTGGAGTAATTGTCTGCGCTTGCATAGCAGGGTGTAAAGACAACAGTATTCCTGCCGACGGGCAATTAGGACAGTTGCCGGGAATTGTGAAGAAATACGGCGATGAGCTTGACGCCCTGAAAGCCAAGCTTGAGAATAGCAGCGACACAAAGGAGATGCAGGCTATCGTCGAGAAGGGAATGGCTATCAAGAAAAAGGCTGAAGGAGAGGTCAAGGCATTGGCGGATGAACTCGTCGGGAAGGAAATACCCGGCGAGGTGGCACAGAATGTCCCCGTGAAGATATTGTCGCCTTTCAAGATAAAGGATATCAGGAAAGACGGTACAGTGCAGCTGGAATGTGAGGTAGAACTGACGGCTGACTGCGGCTATACGCCCGACGGCTCTGTATTCAATCTGTCCAATATACGGGTTATGGCAGTGGGAAAGGACGAGACCGATGCCTATGTGCACAACGGCGGTGGTTTCCGGGCTGAAAAATATGCCGACGTGTACCCGAAAGGTTCCAAGGGGACGGTCTCTACATTCCTTGCTGTAGAAGGATGGAACGTGGAGATGATGGGCAGGCTGTCGAAACTCGTGATAGTGGACAAGACAGGCGACACATTCAAAAGCGTGAAGGAAGCCAACAGAACGGCGAAAAACGATTACGAAAGCATCAGCAAATAGACATTGCTGCTTGCTGATTGTATTTTTTTGAATCGATAAACAATAAAACAACAACTCATCATGAAGAAATCACTATTGACATTGGCGTGCATGATAGCCATGACTTTCTTTGCACCGCAGACAGCCGACGCACAGTTAGGAAAACTCCTTAACAAGGCCACGAAAGCCTTGAAGGACGTGAACAAAAGCCTCGAGAGCCAAAACGGGCAAGCTGCCGATAATGCAGACGGGCAAAATACAGCAAAGGTCGCGGCAGTGCCTGTCCCTGGTGGCGGGGAGATGCTTAACCCTCTCGCCGCCGTGATGGATGTGGAGCTTGTAGGAGCCTACGGCAAAAGCACTTCCATGAATTACGGATATGTTTACCTGGTGCTGAAGGTGAAGATGAACATGAACAAGAGTTCAGCCTCCTTCGGCAGCGCGAACAATGTAAGGGCGATGGCCGTAGACGAGGATGGCAACAGCTATCCTATCAACACCATGGGCGCCTTCCCGAAGAATGTTACAGAAGGTGTGTTCGTAAAGGTCGTGCTCGACGATAAGGACTTGTGCTTCACGGACGTGAAGAAGACAGCCAAGACCATGCAGCTGATACGCCTCGGAGTTTATATCGACGGCACCCACAGGGATGTAATAACATTCAAGAATGTACCGGTACAGTGGGATGTGAATCCAGAATGATGACCGGTTGAAGTCTTACACAAGTCCCGCAATGCAATCCATATGCACTGCGGGACTTGTATATGTATATCCACCATGATATACAGCGGATTACCTGCAATGATATTATGTTTATGTTAAATAAATGTAAAAATAAACATTCCGTGGCTCGCACTTTTTCTGTATATCAATAATTATGTGTAATTTTGCAGTCCGATTATGCCTGGAGGCTTTCTTAGAGCCTCCGTGTGTCGTAGTGTTAATAGTCATGCATTTGGCCGTGTATGGCGGTTAGTGAATCTGCGCACAGAAGAATGTTTTTTAGTAGTAAAATTTTTAATTGAAGAAATGAACACTTTAAGTTACAAGACTATTTCCGCGAACAAGGAGACAGTAAAGAAGGAGTGGGTCGTGGTCGACGCAACAGACCAGGTAGTCGGTCGTCTCGCTTCAAAGGTAGCCAAGCTCATCCGCGGTAAGTACAAGCCAAACTTCACCCCTCATGTAGACTGTGGTGACAATGTTATCATCATCAACGCCGCTAAGGTCGTTTTCACTGGCAAAAAAGAGACCGATAAGGTCTACACACGCTACACAGGCTATCCTGGCGGACAGCGTTTCACTACTCCTGCACAGCTCCGTACACGCAAGGACGGTGTGGAGAAGATGCTCCGCCATGCAGTGAAAGGCATGCTCCCGAAGGGCCCTCTCGGCCGCAAGCTCCTCAACAACCTCTATGTATACGAGGGAACAGAGCACCAGCAGCAGGCTCAGCAGCCAAAGGCTATTGATATTAACCAGTACAAATAATTAGCAGGTAAAGATGGAACAGATTAATGCACTCGGTCGCCGTAAGAGCTCTGTAGCTCGTGTGTATCTCACAGAAGGTACAGGCAAGATCACAATCAACAAGAAGGATTTAACACAGTACTTCCCATCAGCTATCCTCCAGTACGTGGTTAAGCAGCCACTCCAGCTCCTTGAGGTAGCAGAGAAGTATGACATCAAGGCAAACCTTGACGGTGGCGGCTTCACAGGCCAGAGCCAGGCTCTCCGCCTCGCTATCGCACGCGCACTCGTCAAGATCAACGCCGACGACAAGAAGGCTCTCCGCGCAGCAGGCTTCATCACACGTGACGCACGTTCTGTAGAGCGTAAGAAGCCAGGTCAGCCGAAGGCACGCCGCCGCTTCCAGTTCTCTAAGCGTTAAACCGGAACGCCACATATTATTATATACAGTAATAAAGGCTTTTCAGAAGAGAACAGCAGTTTAGCATCTAAACCGGCGAGACCCGCTCGGCTACTCGTCGGCTGATTCTAACAAAGAATTAAAAAGAACGTAAACAACTTAAGAAAAAATGGCAAGAACAAACTTTGACCAGTTACTCCAGGCAGGCTGTCATTTCGGACACCTCCGCCGCAAGTGGAATCCAGCTATGGCTCCTTACATCTTCATGGAGCGCAACGGCATTCATATCATCGACCTGCACAAGACTGTCGCTATGACAGACACCGCTGCAGAGGCTCTCAAGCAGATAGCAAAGTCAGGAAAGAAAATCCTGTTCGTCGCTACTAAAAAACAGGCTAAGGACATTGTTGCCGAGAAGGCAGCAAGCGTGAATATGCCATACGTCAACGAACGTTGGGCAGGCGGTATGCTCACCAACTTCCCTACAATACGTAAGGCAATCAAGAAAATGACGAACATCGACAAGATGATGGCTGACGGTACATTCTCCAACCTCTCAAAGCGTGAGCTCCTCCAGATTTCACGCCAGCGTGCGAAGCTCGAGAAGAACCTCGGTTCTATTGCCGACCTGACACGTCTCCCGTCTGCACTCTTCGTGATTGACGTTGCCAAGGAGCACATCGCCATCGCTGAGGCTCACCGTCTGGGCATTCCGGTATTCGCTATCTGCGATACCAACTCTGACCCTAACAAGGTCAGCTTCCCAATCCCAGCCAACGATGATGCAAAGGACTCTATCAACGCTATCCTCGGCGCTTGCTGCCAGGCTATAGCAGAGGGTCTTGAGGAGCGCAAGGCAGAGAAGGCCGACGAGAAGGCCGCTGCCGAGCAGGCAGAGGAAGCCGCTGAGGGCAAGAAGCGCGCAGGTCGTGCACGCAAGGCTGAGGCTGAAGCTGCTGCAGAGTAATATTTTTTCAATACAGATAGATGTAAAGATGCAAATCATGTTTGCATCTTTACATCTTATTAACCCTTTAAATAAAAGAAAACACAATGGCTGTATCAATGGAAGACATCAAGAAGCTCCGCGCCATGACAGGTGCCGGTCTTGCTGATGTCAAGAAGGCTCTCACAGAGGCTGAGGGCGATATGGACAAGGCTAAGGATATCCTCCGCCAGAAGGGTCAGGCAATCGCTGCAAAGCGTGCTGACCGTGAGACATCAAACGGTTGCGTACTCGCAAAGGTAGGCGAGGGCTTCGCCGCTATCATCGCCTTGAAGTGCGAGACTGACTTCGTCGCAAACGGCGCTGACTACATCAAGCTGACACAGGACATCCTCGACGCTGCTGTAGCGGCAAAGGCTAAGTCTGTAGAGGAGGTGTCTAACCTCACACTCGCTAACGGACAGAAGGTCGCTGACGCTGTCGTAGAGCGCTCTGGCGTTACAGGCGAGAAGATGGAGCTTGACGGATACATGTTCCTCGAGGGTGACAACATCGACGCTTACAACCACATGAACCGCAACGGTCTCTGCACACTCGTGCAGACAAACAAGCCGGCAGCTGAGCAGGCTCACGCTGTTGCAATGCAGGTTGCTGCCATGAACCCTGTCGCTCTTGACGAGAAGTCTGTGCCACAGGCTACTATCGACGAGGAGTACAATGTCGCTGTCGAGAAGTCAAAGCAGGAGCAGGTTCACAAGGCTGTTGAGGCTGCGCTGAAGAAGGCTGGCATCAACCCTGCACACGTTGACTCTGAGGACCATATGGAGTCTAATATGGGTAAGGGATGGATTACCGCTGAGGATGTCGCCAAGGCAAAGGAAATCATCGCTACCGTATCTGCTGAGAAGGCTGCAAGCCTCAATATGCAGATGATCGAGAACATCGCAAAAGGCCGTGTCAACAAGTTCTTCAAGGAATCTTGCCTCCTCAACCAGGAGTTCATCCAGGATTCCAAGCAGACTGTAGCACAGTATCTCCAGGCTGCCGACAAGGAGCTGACAGTAGTCGCTTTCAAGCGCTTCACACTCCAGGCAGATTGATTCTGTGAGGAAACGAATATAGATAATGAAGTCTCCGTTCTTGCCAAGTCAGATGGCGGACGGAGACTTTATTGTTCTTATGCCGAAATGCAGATTCCGCGCATGATGTCCGTCTTGACTTTTGACTATGCACGGGAAGACCGTATGACATTCTGTCTATCATAGCTGACTTTTTGCATATTAAGCCTGACTTTACCGTAAACGATTGTTCGCTGCGACTTGTCTTTAAGGTAGCAGCGAGGGCGTTGAGACCTAACCTTCATGCAATTACCGGAGCATTGAGATTCTTGTTTTTCATATCGCTTTTTCTGTCCGTCACTATATGCCGGGCGGATTTCTTCTGCCGTAAGCGCGACTTTGCGGCGGCAGACGGACTTATGCAGAGCCATATATCCAATGTGCAGCAGGACAGGAACGGTTTCATGTGGTTTGCTACATGGAACGGCCTGATACGCTATGACGGTTACGGTTTCCATACGTTTAAGCCCATATTATGCTCTGACAATACAATCTATTCAAACAGGATTTACAACATAAAGAACAGCTCTACGGGCGATATGTGGTGCGTATCGTCAGACAACAGACTGTTCTCTTTCAGTTCCGCCACATGCCGTTTCACGGACATACAGAGACGTATCAGCTGCATAGACGGCAAGAAAGTGAAGGTCCTCACTCCGCTGAAGAACGGCTATACATGGGTCACGTTCAAGGATTATTCCTGCATACGCCTTTCCGATGCAGACCCTTTAAGGCGTTACAGATACTTTGCGGCAGGTTCCAAGTCGCTGAAAGGAAGCCGGAGGATATACAGTATCTGCATGGATGAGGAAGGCTATGAATGGATACTCACCGACCGTGGCGCAATAAACGTAAGCAAGGGACAGTTCATTCCGGGACAGTTCCGTCATGTACACAGCATAGCCGGGTACACCGTCCTTATCAGTCGGGACGGCACGCTGCTAAGGATGACGTCGCGAGGCAGCAAGGAACGTCTCATGATTGCCGGCAAGGAGAAGATAGAAATACGCTATGTCGTGTGCTCGGGAAGCCATGTTGTATGCGCGACGGATAACGGTATCTGGACTTTCAATATAAGGACGAGGAAGTCGATGCACTGCAATACAGCCCCTGTCATATACCTTTTCAAGGATTCGCGACAACGCATCTGGTCTTTCGGAGACAGCAATTCCGTCGGTCTCATGACCGATGCCGGGACAGGAACTGTAAAGACATTGGAAGCAATGCCAGCATCGCCAGGAGAGCTGATGAAGAATCCTCAACTGATACTTGAGGACAACATGCACAATATAATACTGAAGCCCTGCCGTGGCGTGCTGTCATATTATGACGAAGATGCACAGACGTTGAAGGAATGCTCGTTCTACAATGACAGTGCCAAGGAGACTTACGCTCCGAAAGACATAAAGAAATTCCTCATAGACAGAGACAACAACCTGTGGGTGTTCCATGCCGGCGGTGCCGACTGTATCAGTTTCAGTCCTGCATTCTTCACACATTGGGAGAATGGGGCGGAGCAGGAGACGCGCGCCCTTATGGCCGATGCCATGGGACGCTATTGGGTCACGGACAGGACAAATGCCGTCAGGCTTTTAGACCGTGACATGCGCCCTGCCGGATATATGGGCAGGCAGGGTAAGATAGCCAAGACGTACAGCGCATTCTCCGGTATGCCGATGTATTGCATAAAGGAATCCCCTGACCATGGCGTGTGGATCGGCACGAAAGGCGAGGGCGCATACCTGCTCGAACCGCGCGACAACCGCCGTACGGAGTATGCCGTAAAGCATTTCCGCCATGACGCAAGAGACCGCTATTCCCTGAGAAGCGACTCCGTATACGACATCGCCTTTATCAGCGGCAAGGTATTTATGGCATCTTACGGCAATGGCTTGTCTGTGGGAATGAAGACAAAAGACGGATGGCGCTTTGACAGGATAAAGAACCAGCCGTCAGGGATGAAAGTCCGATGTATCGTTGACTGCGGTGGCGGCATACTGCTTCTCGGCACTGCCGACGGACTTGTGACTGCCGACATGAGGAATGCCAATCGCCCGAAGTTCTATACAAACAAGTACCGTAATGAATCCTGGGGACTGAAAGGCAACGACATCATGAGTATCGTGCGATGCGGCGGACACTACTATGTCTGTGTCTTCGGAAGCGGAATCAGCAGGATAGACTCACGCAATCTGCTAAGCGACAGCCTCCGTTTCACCAACTATATCATCCCGTCTGTCGGCACGGCAGACCAGATAAAGACAGCTGTCGTCGACGGAGACTGCATCTGGATAATGTCGGAGCAGTCCATAACATGCTTCTCTTCACGCTCCGGCCACCATTATACATATACACACGACTATTTCATAGGCGACTTCTCATTCTCCGAAGCCCAGCCTGTGATACGGGACGGATATGTCACTGTCGGCACCTCCGACGGCCTCCTGTCGTTCTCAGGTAACGAGATAGTGCAGGCGGCAGACAGCAGAAGGATAGTCGTCACAGGTGTACAATATCAGAACGAGACAGCGATGATGCCGCTGAACGACATGGACAGGTTCGTCATACGTCCCGAGCAGCGCAGCTTCTCGCTCTATCTCTCGTCTATGGAGTACGGCGGACGCAAGGACAGGCGTTTCAGATACATGCTCCAGGGGCACGACAGCGGATGGAACTACGCGCCCGGCAACCAGCCCACAGTTGTCTACAACAGCATTCCGCCGGGAGAATACAGCCTGCTGATAGAGGCGACAGACGACAACGGCCAGTGGGGAAAGACATCCAAAACGATAAGCATCGTGGTTACACCGAGGTTTGTCGAGACCGTATGGTTCCGCCTGATACTCATAATACTTGCCTTGACCGTCGTGCTGGGCATGGCATACGCCATCGGGTATTTCAAGCGAATGCGGAATATAATACAGCGGAAATACTCCCTGCTCCTCACAGTTGACGAACTCAGCGGTGGCATACGTGTGAAGGACAACAAGCCACAGGCAGGAGAGGACGAGGACAAAGACCGCCGTTTCATAGAGCAGTCGGCACGCTTCCTTAACGAAAACCTTACCAATCCAGACCTTGTCGTGGAGGATTTCGCACGCTGTTTAGGCATGAGCCGCACAGCCTATTACAACAGGATGAAGCAGATCACAGGGCTGTCCCCTGTCGATTTCATAAAGCAGATGCGTATAAAGAAGGCCTTGAAACTCCTTGATGAAGGCGGGCTGTCCATTGCGGAGGTAGCCTATCGGGTAGGATTCTCAGACCCGAAATACTTCTCAAGATGTTTCAAAGCCGAAATGAATATCACCCCTACACAGTATATGGAAAACCGTAAGTCGGGGCAGGAGACTATCTGACGATACGTTTCCCTCCGTGTCCGCCGTCGTTTATTATGTAGACACCATGCGGCAGACTGCCCGTATCGCCTTCCTTCCCTGCACAGTTTGCCTTAACTGAAAGTCATAGTTTTTTATTTGTTGGTAATATGAGTTGGATTCTTTTATGGCACCAAATGTCATATGTTATGCCGGATGCCTTGAATGGGTATACAAATGGATGCCTTTGTCTGGATATCATGGAGTAGCCAAGTCATTATTATTGTTTTTCCAAATATCAACATTCTGAAAAAGTTTATCGGAATATATACTGATATAACTGTATAACTGTAATATAGCAGTATACTATCAATTTATTTTGAAAATATTTGGATATATTACGAAATTTCCCTATCTTTGCCACGTCATAGCCTTGCTGAAAGCCCACGAGGGGCAGGGAGGGCGTGACACATATACATAATAGAAGCGTTACTGTACGCTTTGGATTTGACATCCTGAGAATCTCGCAAATTCATCTGTTCGTCAAAAACAAAGCAACGGGGACGCCACATGGGACGTATTATATTTTGCCGATACTGCACTGTTGACATGTTGTCAAGGTGTATGTGGGCATATATATACATCATCGTGGGGCTTTCAGCGTTGCTCGTTTCGACGAACAGGGCAATGCGAGAGCCTTCAGGATGTGGAACGAGTGACAGGACTGGCTCCACGTTTTTGTTTGTGTATGCTCAATCAATAATTCTTTTACTGCCATTCTGGAGTCGGTGACAAATAAAAACGTGCTAAACAATATGAGTACATTTACTAAAAGAGTCTGTATTTCTGCCATTTGCCTGATAATGGCAGTAGTTGTCTATGCCTACGATGCTGCAATTGATGGCATCTATTATGATCTAAACACCGAGAACAAAGAAGCAAGCGTAACGTATTCTTCATATGATTATGCTTCTTATTCTGGCATAGTCACCATTCCCAATTATATTAATGTTGAAGGAACAGGCTATTCTGTGACAAGCATCGGAGAATTAGCGTTCGAGAATTGCGAAAATCTGACATCTGTCACAATTCCAAACAGTGTGAAAACTATAGGGAATTGTGCTTTTTGGGGATGCAGAGGCTTGGTGTCGGTGACGATTCCAAATAGTGTGACAACCATAGGAATTAGTGCTTTCCAAGGTTGTCGTAGCCTGACATCTCTCACAATTCCAAACAGTGTGATAAGTATCGGAGACCTTGCTTTCCAAGATTGTAGCGGACAGACGTCAATAAAAGTGGAGCCTGGTAATCCTGTTTACAACTCGGCTGGAGATTGCAATGCAATAATAGAAACAGCAACAAAAACATTGATTGCAGGATGCAAGAACACGATTATTCCTTCGGACATTACAGCAATAGGTGATGATGCTTTCTCGGGTTGCAAAGGGCTTAAATCTATTGCAATACCCAACAACGTGACACGCATCGGAAAAAGAGCTTTCCACTTTTGTATTTAGAAGGGTGTAACCAACTGCATATAATGAAAAACACTTGCAAATAAACCGTTGATTATCAGCACTATTCTAATTTTAACACTTCGCAGTCAGTTTTTGGTGCTTCGACATTTTCCGCATAATTTTGTGACGTATTTCTATCGCGGTGAATGTACGGGGCTTTATTTTTGCCACAAAATTCAAGTCCGGCGACAAAGGTTGACAACGGTTTACAGACGGTGACAAAAGGCTGGTCGAAATGCGAAAGTTGTCACAACAGTTAAGCAGGTTGATAACAGGTGACAATAGTTGACTTCAGTTCACTTCCCGATGGAATACACAGAAAAGAGTGTAAAACATTAAAATAAGGGAAGCATGAAGACAACCAAGAAGTGCGCATTTTGCGGCAGGGAGTTCACCGCCAACAGCGGAATGCAGAAATATTGTTCTGTTAGCTGCGCTGACGAAGCCAAGAAAGAGAGAAAGAAAAGGAATGATGATTTCCTTAAGGCGGCAGAACCTGTTATAGGACTGAGGCAGCAGGAGTACCTCACATTCTCCAAGGCGGCAATCCTAATGGGCTGCTCGCGCCAGTACATTTATAAGCTTGTGTCACAGGGCAAGCTGAAAGCCTCACGCATCAGCAGCCGCATGGCTATCATCCGCCGTGCCGACATCGAGAGGATGCTGGAGGGTAACCCTTATAATAAGGTAGTGTTCGGCAACCGACCGAAACCATCAATTCTTAAGCAGCGTCAGAAGAAGCAGGAAACCGCACCCGTTTCTGACGAGCCTTTGACTTACCTTTCCGGCGAGGAGGTGATGTCTATTTATAAAGTAAAGCAGATGTGGCTTTACACCACCGCCAAGCACAACCAGATACCCATGTGTCGTATTGCCGGAAAGAACTATTACAGCAAAAGCCATGTGGAAGACTGTCTTGGACTGACCGTTGACACCTCTACTATTACCGAATGGCTCACAACTGATGAAGTGTTCGAGGAGTTTAGCATGAAGCCGAGCGCCATTCGTGCCTACGCATACCGCCACAGTATTCCCACGAAGAAAGAGTACGGCATCACCTATTATTCAAAGACACACCTTGCAGAGCTGCGACAGATGGACATGGTGGCAGACGAACGCTATTGTACCGTGGAATATGTGTCAGAGAAATACGGATTGTCGAAAGCCAACATCCACCATATCACCAAAGTTCATGGCATAGAGAAGAAGAAAGTGGGTGTAAGAAACCTACTTTTACGTGCCGATGTAGAGCGTGCGATGGCGGAAAGAGCCGCAAAAGGACTGTAAATTCGTTCCTTTTCCATTGATAATACGTTTATCTGTCAATTATCATCATTAACTGCTATCAACGGCATATCATTCAGTTCCTTTGTAGCATGGAGATAGTCTCCACCAAGTAACATTCATAAATAACAAAGAAAAGACTATGAGTAATATCTGTAAGACCGTGAACCTTTATACGCGGAAAATCAAGGGAGGCAAAATGCTGTCCTATTTCCTCGATTATTATCCCGGCTACCGTGACGAGACCACCAACAAAGTGCTGCGCCACGAGTCGCTCGGTATCTACATTTATGCACATCCGAAGACACAGCGCGAGAAAGACTACAATGCACGGCTGTCGGAGAAAGCCGAAGCCCTGCGATGCCGTAGATACGAGGAGATTGTAAATGAGCGTTACGAGTTCTTCGACCGCAATAAACTCAACGGCAGCTTCATTGACTACTTCAAGAAATACGCCGGGAAGAAAAACTCACGCTATGAGCAGGCGTTCCTGCACTTCAACCGTTTTACAGGTGGCAAATGTACCTTTGCCGAAATCACTGTGGAGCTGTGCAACAAGTTTCTGGAGTATTTGCGCACCACGCATCAGGTAATCCATACCAAGCGCAAGTTGCACACTAATACCATAGCCAGTTATTGGTCTGCGTTCCTTGGCACGCTCCATGCCGCCCACCGTGACAGGAAGATAAAGGAGAATCCCTGTCCCTATCTGGAACGCGCCGAAAGCATTCCGACAGACAAAGTTGGACTGTCAGCGGAAGAACTCATACGGTTGGCGGAAACACCTTGTGAAGTCCCCGTCCTGAAAACCGCCTTCCTTTTCTCCTGCCTTACAGGACTTCGAAAGAGCGATGTCAAGGCATTCTCATGGGAAATGATACAGCCCGAAGCCGACGGCACTCTCTATATCACCACCCGTATGCAGAAGACAAAACAGATTGTCCACAATCCCATCGGGGACGAGGCACTGGCTTTGATAGACAGCGGCACAAGAGAGGGGCTTGTATTCCCCGGTTTCAAGGATAACATGACACAGACTGCACTCAAACAATGGATAAAGGCGGCAGGAATCACAAAAAATATCACCTACCATTCAAGCCGCCATACATATTGTACCCTGCAACTGGAATCCGGAACGGACTCCCGAACCGTACAGGAACTTGTCGGTCATAAGAACCTCACCACCACGCAGCAGTATCTTGACAGCGTTGACAGCAGGAAGAAGGAGGCGGCAAACCGCATCACATTGAAACGTAAGACGGAATAGCGTCATTCTATCGTTTTTGCTGTCTTACAAGCGATTGGAGTATGATTTTGAGTATGAAATCATACTCCAATATTAATTTGTCATAAATTGCTGCGTTTATCTGCGACTATTTTCGCATATACCCAAACCTCCATAGTAACTTTGCTGTAAATAACCGTCAACAAGACATAATATCGAACAATAAAATTATAGAACATGAGAAATTTGACTACGATTATCAGCAAAGAGACATGCCTTTTCTATGGTCTTCCCGGCACAGCTATCCTTGCCGTGTCACTTATCCTGTCCTGCAAAGTCGGCAATGACTTTGCAGGGAGCACGTTTGTAAACACAGTTTCTTTCTTTGGCAGCAATGTCCTGTTATGGCTGTTGTATCTGGTATTGTTCCAGTACCTGCCTGTTGACTTGATGAGGATTTGGCTGTCAAGGAAGAATCTCGTTAGCATTAAAGCAACAAAAAACAATGCGGATATAGGAACCGTTGCCACTCCTGTCAGCATCGTTCATCCTATGACCGCCGAAGAATACAAAGCCCACTGTGCCGAGTTTGAGCGCAAAAAGCAGGAGGAACACCAAAAACTTGTCAAGCCTATCATAGATTATGTAGGCAGGGTGATGTCACCATTCATGGAGGAAGCAGAACTTGACCTTCTCCGCAATGAGATTCAGGCATGGTGTGATAATCCGAATCATAAGCCCAAACCTGTCAAGTTAAAAACGGTTCATGACTATAAGGACAAACTGAAGACTGTCTCTTTCAAGCATTTCATCTGGAATATAGCTGCAAGGCTTGGATTTGGGAATGGATATTCCGGGAAGATACAGGCCGATTTCATCAAGTCATTGTTCCCAAATGAATTGAAAGATGTAGAATCCAAATCATTGGAAAGAAGTCTGACAAATTCACCTGATGACGGTCACATAAAACTTGACAGGCCCAAGCATACAGACAATTATATTTTCCACTTTTAACTACAACCGTCTTATTCTAACAACTATAATGCAGGGAGGCTCTTACGGGCTTCCCTTTTTGTTATATGTCATAGTATTCTGTGTTGCTTATTGGTTGCAATACAGCACCTGCTTATATTTCCTTATTCCCTACTTTTTCCCCTTCTTTTTACGCCCTATTCCTTGATAGTACAGTTTTCTCAGGATTATCTGCCGATTATCATCAATAATCTGTATCACAGGTATATCATTCAGTTCCTTTGCCGCAACTTAATTTTCAAAAGTATGACAAACGAACTTACATTCAACGACCTCCCGCAGGTCGTGGCCGAGCTTCGGGATGAGGTAATCGGCATGAGGCAGATGCTCACCAGTCTGCAAAAGGAGAAAGGACAACGCAAAGAGAACACCCACCGCCCAATGTCGGTGGAGGAAGCAGCGGAATATCTGAAGATACCGTTGCGCACCCTTTATATGAAACTGGGTAACGGCACCATTCCTGCCACAAAGCCAGGCAAGCGGTATGTCCTTTATCAAGATGAACTTGACAAATGGCTGGAGTGCAACCGCAAGAATCCCGTTCCTCTGACCGATGAGGAACAGAACGCAGCCATTCTTGCTGCCAATAGACGCAAGCCCAACAAAAGGACATGGTAGTTATGGAGAATGTTGACGAGAATAACATCAAAGGTAAGGTTTCCTCTACACAACAGCCTTTCAATGTGATAGCCGCCATCGGTGCGGAACTGGAGTGTCAAAGGCAAAAGGCGAAGAACGTACCTGAGAGGACAGGCATGTTCACGGTCAGGACGGCAAACCGCACCATACAGGAGGCGGCAAACCGCCCCGACCCTGTACCGCTCTGGAAATCGCTCTGGTATGAGGGAGAAGTGTGCTGCCTGTTCGCTGACAGCAATCTCGGCAAATCCATCTATGCCGTGCAGATAGCAAGCAGCATAGCCAAAAGCCGTAAAGTCCTCTATTTTGACTTTGAACTGTCCGACAAGCAGTTCCAGCTGCGCTATACTGACGAGACAACAGGCAAGTGTCACGAGTTCCCTCCCGACCTGTACCGTGTGGAGATAGCAAGGGACTATGAATATCCTGACACCAGCTTCGAGGATGCGCTTATCATGGAGATAGAGAAACTGTCTGTAGAAGCGGAATGCAAAATCCTGATAATCGACAATCTTTCCTATCTGTGCCTGACTTCAGAGAAAGGCGAGGACGCAGGAAAGCTGATGTCAAGACTGATGGAGCTGAAACGAAAGTACGGGCTTTCGATGCTGATACTGGCTCACACACCCAAGCGTCCGCTGAACATGCCCATCACGCAGAACGATCTTGCCGGGAGCAAGAAACTGTATAACTTCTTTGACAGCGTTTTCGCCATAGGCAAGTCCGCCAAGGATGGGAACCTCAGGTATATCAAGCAACTCAAAGTCAGATACGGGAGTTTTGAGTATGGTGCGGACAATGTAATTGTATGCTCCATTGAGAAGAATGACGACTTCCTGCAATTCGTGATAGTGGGCTATACCACAGAAGCTGTCCACCTTAAGGAGATAACAGAGGAAGAAAGAGCCAGATTAAAGAATGAAGCCAAGGCATTACACTCGCAGGGCGTTTCATACCGTGAAATCGGGAAACAGCTCAACATATCAAAGACCACGGCAGAAAGATACTGCAAGCCATGAGGAACACAACCGGAGTGCATGATGTTCCAAGTGTCCCACTTTTCCCCTATGGGAACATGGTACAAACAGGACTGTTCGGGACACATGGGACAGTTACTTTGTACAAACAATGCTCTATTCCAAGTGTCCCTGTGTGTCCCGTCTGTCCCACCGTCCCAGTCATCCCAGTCATCCCAGTCGTACTGGGGCACACAGGTGGGACATGGTGGACAGATGCAAGGCAATAAATAAAGTGAACCGATTATGAGATATGAGCTACAGAAATACCGGACAAGGAACGACAGGCATACCTGCCCCAAATGTGGCGGTCGGCATTGCTTCACCTATTACGTGGACGAGAACGGACAACCGCTTGACAAATCCGTGGGCAGGTGCGACCATGAGAGCGGATGCGGCTACCACTATCCACCGAAAGAGTACTTCAAAAACCATCCAGACAGGAATTTGTCTGAAACACGGCAATATCCGAACACGGTTATCAGAAAGGACACTCATAGGAACAAGTCCATTGATACCGTTCCAATGGAATATGTCAGACGCTCACGCAGTGACAACAGCCATCTGATACAATTTCTCTTTTCCCTGCAAAAGGATAATGAGGCGGATCTCAAACGTGTATTGGAAGACTACCGTATAGGAGCGACCCGGGATGGGGATATTATTTACTGGCAGATTGACAAAGATAACCGTGTGCGTGGTGGAAAGATTATCGCATATAACAAGGAAGACGGACACCGCATCAAAGACAAGGGTGTGAACTGGGTACATTGTCTGTTGAAAAAGCAGGCAGTGTTCAATCAGGATTGGACACTCACACAATGCCTGTTCGGCGAACACCTGCTGTCGGCATCGGCAAACCGCGACAAAGTGGTGGCTGTGGTGGAATCCGAGAAGACTGCCGTTGTCTGTGCAATCCAATATCCAGACTGCGTATGGCTCGCCACAGGAGGGAAAGCCAGTTGGCTATTGACAAGATGAAGGTGCTTGCCGGGAGGACGGTCATCTTCTTCCCCGACGTGGACGGCTACCGTGATTGGACGGAACGGACAAAAGTTTTTTCCTTTTGTCGCAGTGTCACGGTTTCGGACTTCTTGGAGAGGAACGCCACAGAGGAAGACCGTGCCGCAAAGGTGGACATTGCCGACCTCATACTCCACCAATGGAAAGAGGACAAGCAAAGGGATGAGAACCCACCTCTTGCCGCTGTGGAAAGGACACTCCGTGAGATGGTCAGACGCAATCCTGCCTTGCAGACTCTTATAGACACGCTCGGTCTTGTTCCTGTCGTGGAAGACGGATGAAGCCCGGCTTGCCGGTTATAGGGCTTGCCGCTCATATAGCCCACTATAACTACACGCTTCGCTTCCGTAGTTGTGGGCTCTCCCGAGGGGCTGGGCGTTGCCCCGTCCCACTTATGGCTCTGCCCTAAGAACCCGGTCGGAGGCTGTCAGCCCCCAACACCCCTGACCAAAGAGTGACCCTCTCTTTGGAATCTCCGCTCAGAGGTCTCGACCCCTGAGAACCCCGAGCAGGAAGTGACCCTCTCCCTGCACCCTCCGATTAAGGCTCCGCCCTAATGACCCTTTCCCTATTGTAAATCTGTAAACATCATTATGCCTATGGCACAGAAGACATCAATCAACATCAAGCCCTGCAACATCGGAAGCAGCGAGGCGCACAACAGGCGGACAGCGGAATACCTCGCCCATATCGGCAAGGATAAATTCTATGTCCGCACCGACCTTATGTCGGCAAACGAGACATGGGTAGCACCTGATTTCGGCGGCACTTCGCTGTCGGAACGCTACAATCAGATAGCCGCGATGGTAAAGGAGAAGACAGGTCGGGCGATGCAGACCAAAGACCGGGAGCGTGTGAATAAGAAGACGGGAAAGGTGACCGTCGTGCGCGGCAGCACTCCGCTCAAAGAGGGTGTCGTGGTAATCAAGGATGATACCACGCTGGAGCAGTTGCAGCATTTCTGCGAGGTGTGTAAGGAGCGGTGGGGAATCACGGCTTTGCAAATCTTCATTCACCGTGACGAGGGGCATTATGGAATTCCCGGAGAGACCGCCACATGGAAGCCCAACCTTCACGCCCATATCGTATGGGACTGGATGAACCACGACACAGGAAAATCCTGCAAGCTGGACGAGAAAGCCATGAGCGACATGCAGACGCTCTTGGCTGAGTGTCTTAACATGGAGAGGGGCAACTCAAAGGAGCAGACGGGAAAGGAGCATCTTGAACGCGTCGACTTCATCATCGCCAAGCAGAAGCAGGAAGCCGAACAGGTAAAGGCGGAAAAGGAAGCAGCCGAAGCTGACAGGGATGCCGCGATCCGTGAAACGGACAATGCCAAATCCGAACATGAAAAGCTACAAATCGGGAACGAGGAGAAGCAACGGCGCAGCGAGGAACTTGACAGCGAAATCGCCGAAAAGGAGGAACGTGCGAGAGAGGTTGACAGGGAGAACTCGGACAGCATAAAGTCCGGCATCGCCAACCTTTTCGGCAAGGGCAAGTACGCAGCCATCGAGCAGGAGAATGAGAGGCTGAAAGCCGAAAACGAGCATATCAAAGAATCCTTCCCCGATGCCGTCAGGAAAGAGGTTGCGAAACGGACGAAGGCACTGACCGAGGCGAAGCGGACGGTCGAACTGGAGCGTGACAGTGCCATGGCAATCGCTGACACTTATGAATCCGAGAGGGACACGGCTCTGCGGCAGCTTCGGGAGCAGAAGACCGGGGAGCAGCACCGCATCAGCATGGCGGTGAGCCGGGCAACGGCGGAGAAGGACAAGACCATAGAGCGGTTGCAGGGTGCGCTGAAATCGAGCCGGGATATTTTGAATATCATCGCCGATATTCTCTACAAGGCAAGCGAGGTGTTCAGGCGAGCCATTGAAGCGATTATCCATTTCGCCACGGAGCGGCACAAGTCAATCTTCTCTCCCTCCGAAGCCGCAGACATCAAGAGCGTGATGCAGAGCTACGGCGAGACCACCGAGCAGCAGAAAGCGGTCGGCGCATGGCTCTGTGACTATGCGGAACACCGACAGCCCTTTGATGAAATAAAACATCGCCACACACTCAACGAGGTTGGCGATGTCGCGGAAGGTCGGTATGATTGGAAAATTGACAGAGGGCGAGGTGGAATAAGTTTGTAGTCCCGTTTTCAATGTTCACTGTTCCAAACAGTGTTGGAAATCGTATGTTTCGATTTTATAACAACCAACCCTTTTGACAGTTATGCATTGACTGGTTGCTTGAGGTTATTTTATTTTTGCCCTAATCCGGCTCAGGCTTGTTTGTGTAATACCTAAATATGTAGCTATGCTTCCGAGAGGTAAGCGTTGCAGCAAATCCGGATTATTCTTCAGCAATTCGCTGTAACGCTCCGAGGCGATGACAGAAAGCATGGAAATCAACCTTTCTTCGGCAGCAAGCAATTCCATCTCGGCATATCGCCGTCCCCAATTAGCAATATGTAAGTCCTGCAAAAATAAATCCTGTAATTTTTTCGTGATAATACATACAAGATTGAGTCTTCCATCAGCTCCATCGTCTCATATCCTGGCTCGTCGTTCACATAGCCTTTCAAGGAAACAATAGTCGCTCCCTCTTTGCCAAACCAAAAGGTAATTTGCTTTCCGTCCACCGGAGTATATGCGCGGACAATGCCTTTCTTGATGAAAAAGATGTTCTTCTCCACCTTACCTCTTTTCAACACCTGGAATCCTTTGGGATATGAAACTTCCGTTAAGCATCGCTGCAATTTGTGCAAAGACGCATCCGGCATGGCGTATCTCTTATTAATGATTTCTTTTATATCCATATTCTTTTTTTGCTGTATTTGGTGTGCAAAATTATAAAATTTCACACGAAAACGAAAGTGAATGGTTGTTTTTTTTGCAAATGCAAAATCCGTTTTTGTCAAATGCAAAAAGCTTTTAGTTTTTTTTTGCTTACTTTTGCACCCGAATTTAAAATTATAAAATGAATTAATAAATGAAATAAGCAAATTAATTAGTAAATATAACAAACAAATAAATTAGTAAGTATGAATTGGATAATTTTATTGTTCGCAGGATTATTTGAGGTGAGCCTCACGTTCTGCTTGGGAAAAGCGAGAGCAGCATCAGAAATTTGGTTTTATCTGTGGGGGAGCGGTTTCCTTGCTTCCACCATTCTGAGCATGGCTTTGCTCGCCAAGGCGGTGCAGACTTTGCCTTTGGGCACGGCCTACGCCATCTGGACAGGCATCGGGGCAGTGGGTACGGTTTTGATAGGAATATTCGTTTTCAAGGAACCAGCCACTCCCATCAGGCTTTTCTTCCTCTTCACGCTCATTGCTTCCTTGATTGGATTGAAGATTGTGTCATATTAAAAAAAGAGAGGCGAAAAAATGAAGTATGAATTGAGAGAGAACCAAGGTATTCCGGCACCTCTGCTGGCTCTGATGGCAGTAGCTACCGGACTTTCCGTTGCCAACTGCTATTACAACCAGCCCTTGCTGGGCAGTATGGCAAAAGAGTTTGCGGTAACAGACTTTTCGGCCAGCATGGTAGCTACCTTGACCCAGATTGGATATATGGCAGGACTTCTGTTTGTCATTCCACTTGGTGACTTGCTGTCAAGAAAGAAACTTATATTGGCAAACTACATTATTTCGGCATCTGCATTGCTTTCAATAGCAGTTTCACCAAATATATATTGTATGTGGATAGCATCTTTTTTCGCAGGTGCATCGTCCGTTATGCCGCAATTCTTCATCCCTTTGGTATCATATAATTCTTCTCCCGTACACAAAGTCCGTAACGTGGGTATCATACAATCATGTCTTCTCATCGGTATCTTGGGGGCTCGTGTCGTCAGTGGATTATTGGCTGACACATATGGCTGGCGTTCTGTTTATTTCGTGGCAAGTTTCTTTATGCTTGGCTGTTTTGCAATGATTCATAGAATGTTGCCGTCATTACCGCCTCTCAAACAGGACACATATTTAAATCTTTTGAAATCATTACTGCGGTTGTTTGCAAAATACCCTTATCTTCGTGTCGCATCACTAAGGGCATCATTGGCATACGCTTCATTCTTTGCATTGTGGAGCTGCCTTGCATTCAGATTGAAACAGGCTCCGTTCTATGCAAGTGACAACATTATCGGCATACTCGGTCTATGCGGATTAGCGGGGGCCTCGACGGTGGTGTTCATTAGCGGCTATATCCCGAAATACGGGGTGAGATTCTTTTCAGTCATAGGAGCTTGCCTGATGTTATTGACATGGATAATTGCACTGTATGGAGATAACAGCTATTTGTGGATAATCATAGCTATTCTGTTGATTGATGCCGGGATGCAGTGTGTGCATCTGTCAAATCAAGCCAGCGTGGTTGCATTGGACGATTCAGCCATAAATAGGATAAACACAGTCTATATGACAGTCTATTTTCTTGGCGGTTCAGTCGGGACTTTTGTCGCAGGCTTGTCTTGGGAGCATTTCAGTTGGACGGGGGTAGTATGCACGGGAATATTTTTCATAGTGGCTTCCCTCCTTGTCAATTGCTCAAAACAAAAAGTTAATCCGGCGGGAATGTAACATATTCATTTTATAAATAAATCCGCTCCAATGAAGATTGTATTTGTGTGTACCGGTAATGCAAGCCGCTCGGCAGTTGCCGAGGTCATATTGAGAAAAATGATTCAGGAAACAAGCCTTGAAGACATTGAGATTCTATCATGTGGAACAGATGTCCCATACGGGCAAGAACGTGAAGGAATCATGTGTCAAATAGCGGCGGAGCATGGATATTCGATGGGTGGTAAGGCAGTGATGATAACTGCGGAATTGGTTAATGCAGCCGACCGAATCATTGTTATGACAAGGCAACATAAGACCGAAGTGATGCGGTTATTGGATCCATCACACTGGAATCGTATCGCATTATTCAACGACATCTGTTTCGGAGAATCTTCAGACCTCCCGGATCCTCACTATCAGTCAGCACAGGTATATTACACCTGCTTCAAAGCCATCGAAAAGGGTTGCAGGGAGATAGTCAGAAAACTGAAATAATCGAACCCTTTTCACCATCTTTAAGTTGTTTTCTGGGAGTTATTGTACCCGGCTTGTTTCTTGGACTGTATATAATATTGATTTTCAGCAGTGGTAAGCAATTCCTTGACAATGATGGCTTCAAGCCCTTTCTCTGATATGTCTGTTGCCATAAGCGTGCTCTTGTTTTACAATTCCTGCTTTAATTCTTCATACAAATCGACTGGTCCCAAGTGCCAGTATTTGGTGCCCTCAGACGATAGCTTCTTGTATAACTTTGAACGATAGATGCGGTTGATGGCTTCGGTGATACTGATACCTTTGTCTTCAACCATCCATTTGGTAAGCCACCCTATCTTAGATGGCAATAGCAAATACAAGTTGTCTTGTGTTATTGTTGCGCTCATAATTCTACTTTTATTGATTCAATGAACTTTATGGCGGTCAACGACTTCTCTGTATGAAAAAGATATTGATCCACCAGTTTGTATGTTTTCAACTCCTGAATAAGGGTCGGCATACTGATGATGCCTCCTTCATAGAGAGTGAACTGAGTATAAACACTGTCGTCAGCCACAGGACCATACACGATGTCATAGTCGTGAGTAAAGCCTCGCTCTGTTCGATTCTTCATGACAAAGTTCACCCATTCCTCTGTGGGCTTCTTGAACAGGAGCACTTTCATGCTCTCCAAGGCATTGTCATCCAATTCGTACACATTCACATGCCCCACGTCCACACCTTTATCTTTTATCCTTCGCTCCACCAGCTTCTTAGCCTGTGCAAAAGATGTTGTTGTGTAGAATCCGGAACCATAGTCAAGCGAACGGTTTGGCTGCCGTATCTCCGGACTTTCAACAATCTCTATACTCCCGTGATATATCTTGCTCATTTCTTTCTGTTGTTAATCATTTCATCTATTTCTTCTATCAGCCAATTGTGTCCTTGGGTATGGAGTACATCATAGAACTCACAGAAGTGTTCCGTTATACCATATTGTTCAAACAGATTCACCACATCTTCTGTTGTCATGTTTTTAGCCTTAGCGTATTGTTCTATACAGAATGATACAAATTGGGCTCTTTCTTCTACTTCGCTTTTCATTGCGTATCTCCTTTCTGTGGCTCTGCCACACATATTTGCCCTGTCACGGCATCGCTTATTAGACGTTGCTTGAACTCTTTCAGATAGTCTATCTCTGCCTGTAGGTCTGCCATGTATTGGTCTATCTTTGATAGTTTTGAATCTATGTACTTGACTATAGCTTGCTGCTCGGAGAGAGGGGGTAGCATAATACTATTTTTGCGCAACATATCATAATTAATGTTTTGTCCCTCTCTTATTCCCGTCACGCAAGTCTGTAAAAGGCAGATAAATGGGTGTGACTTAAAGAGGTATTTTATATAATTTGAATCAACTTCCTCTGATGGTTCTAAAATAGTATATGCCGCACTGATGATACCTTGATAATAGGCATATTCGATGCCACCTTGAAACGACCTCAAACTGATTACGAAATCACCGACCTTCACAAGTTTCAGTCCTTCTAGTCCTTTGTTTACAACAACGACCCTGTTTTCATACATTTCTTGAGGTATGACTCCATATTTTTGTGTTGCACAAAGCACAGGCTCGTTTGGAAATCCCTTTTCAGAGCGTTCCTTGAATAAGAATTTAATTTTTCTTGTTCCCCAATGTTCTGGTATCATGCCAATCCAAGGTATGCCCGAATCTTTCATAGGAGCATTCGGATTCAGACCTTTGGTTACCACATTTGCAATCTCGGATTGCCTTAAGCTGTCAAGCAGCTCTCTCTCTCTCTGCGCAACATATTGTTCGATTTTAGAGGTTTTTACTTTCAAATAGTCGGATATAACTAATTGCTCTCGCAATGGTGGAATAGGCAATAAAAATCTATTCAAATTATCAGATGGCAAGCGCCATCTACCTTTGTTGGACACACCTCTTCCCAAATTGTAAAATATACGAGCTTTGTAGCACAATTGGAAGATGAAAAGGTAGAATGATTTATCAATAATCACTTTTCTCCGTGTTCTGAACGTTTTATAATCAGGACTTGTTACACCTTTTTGTGTGGAACAATCTACATATCCAGTCAATAAGTCCATCGAATTCATTACATAATCCCCTGGACAAACTATTTGATATTTTGAATAGTCGCTTGCTATTTGTCCCTCATTGCTCTCTATGTCCTTTACTTTAAGCCCTTTTTGAGTTACAGAGAGGACATTATAGCCAAGACAATTTGCAAGATCTTTCTTAATAAGAAATATTCTTCTGAATTGCTTTATGTCCCAATGGTTTGGAATGACACCCATCCATTCGCCACAAGTATCTTTATAATCATTATATCTTTTCATACAGAATAATCATGCTATCAGGAGTTAAACATTCAATATTTCTTCGAGTGCACCCTTCAGCCTGTTTTCAATATTTTCTATGTCTGCAGTGATTTCTGATATGGGACGCAGTTCAACAGGTTTGTAAAAATACTTAGTGAAGGAAAGTTCGTAACCTACCACCACCTCGTCAGCATTGTAGAACGCATCGGGAGCGTATGGTAGCACTTCGTTCTGCATAAAAGCATCGATACCGCCAGTGTATAGCAACGGAACTTGCTCCACATCCCGAAGGTAGGCATCCACTGCCACTGGACTATCCAGTTTTGTAGGCTTTATATGGCAAGCTTCTGCGTCTTCGTCGCGCTTGCCAAGATGTTTGCGGACAAGACTTATTTTAGATGCAGGTACTTTCACCTTCATCTGCTCTAACATAAGGAATAGGGCAAAGTCTCCCACAGGATGACCGCCCAGATTCTTGCGCCATGCTTCTACGACACGCTGCAACAACTGCACATCGTCCTTGTTCTTCAATTCAGGAAGTTCAATGTCCTCCAGCTTCTCGTAGGTCAAACGTAAAGGTCGTTCCACCGTCACCTTGTAATAACCGAATTCCTGATTGGGGAATATTTTGCTCTGTTCCGTTTCTTTGAAGTCCGTTAGCATTTGAAGAATAGCCTTTCGGTCATCTTCGCTTGTTTCGCAATTTTTCTCCCCAAGGTTCTTGCGCAATGGCGTACATTGTTTGGTGGCATCTATCAGTTGCACAAGTCCCTTCCTACGTTCTTCTTTTCGATTAGTTACTACCCAAACGTATGTCCCGATACCTGTATTATAGAAATCCTTTTCAGGCATGGCTATGATAGCTTCAAGCAAATCGTGCTCGATGATATATTTGCGCAGATTGCTTGCTCCGCTACCAGCATCACCCGTAAACAGCGAAGAACCATTATGTACTTCAACAATTCTGGTACCCAATACCGTATCGTCAACCATACGGCTGACGTTGTTAGCAAGGAACAGCATCTGACAGTCGCTGATGTCGGGCAGGAAACATATTTCTTCCCGTTCTTCTCCGCTTCCAACTGCAATAGTAAAACGGGAATCGGTAAACTTGGCTTTCTCCGTTTCTTTCAGTCCACGTTTCTTCAAGTCCTCTTTCCACGGAGTACCAAAAGGTGGATTGGAGATACAAAAGTCGAATGTTTCGCCTGAATGACCGTCGCGTGAGATAGTAGAGTCGAATGCGATAAACTCTCTTTCTTCGCCTGCAAACGTATATTGGAATGATTTAATCTGTCCGGAAATCATCAAGTCGGCCTTGCAAGTTGCGTAAGTTTCCGGCAACAGTTCTTGTCCGTAGATATGAATGACCGCATTCTTCCCACGCTCCTTGGCAATCTGCTGAATACGTTCTTGCGCAATCGTAAGAATACCACCTGTGCCACAGGCACCATCATAGACTTTGTAGGTCGAGTCGGTGATTTTGTCCTCAATCGGGATGATGGCAAGGTCTGCAAGCAAGTGGACATAATCACGGGGTGTGAAATGTTCTCCGGCCTCGGTCACATTGTTTTCCTCATTGAACTTGCGCAGCAGTTCCT
The DNA here is from genome assembly GCA_017462915.1 of Prevotella sp. Taxonomy (GTDB): domain Bacteria; phylum Bacteroidota; class Bacteroidia; order Bacteroidales; family Bacteroidaceae; genus Prevotella. The sequence continues at coordinate 125,885 of JAFTQG010000013.1, forward strand.
CAAACATTGTGCCTACGGTATGGTTGTCAAGGGCAGGATGCAGGACGTTCCCCTCTTCATCCAATATAGGCTTGGCACTGAGATTGATTTTATCGGACGTAAACTTTTCAATGATACTGCCCAAACGTTCCGCTTCGGTAAGGTTGTCCACGATTTGGCGCAAATGAAGTTTCTCGATAATGTCAAGCACATCCTTGCTGTAACCATTCATATACTCAATGAAGTTCATTTTCAAGCGCATCGGGTCGATTTCGCTTTTCAATGTCTTCATCGTAAATTTTGAAGTGTTGTAGAAAGGATAACCTGTTATATTGTAAAGAACAGGGGCTTGATTTTCAATGTGATTTCTGTCAAGTTGCTCTTTCATCTGCAACACCTGTTCTTTTGTCGGCTCTAACAATACGTCAATCCGTCGAAGAACCAACATAGGCAGGATTATCTTCTTGTATTCGCCTTTGTTGAAGGCATATACAAGTACATCTGTCGCAATGTTCCATATAAATGAGAACAGTGAATTATATTGGCTTTGTTCCATGCTTTCTGTTTTCTAAATATTTCTCGACTCGTTCAAGAGGTCTCTCATTTCAACACCGAGGAGTTGGGCTACCTCGTGTAATGTTTGTAAATTTGGCTGGGCAGCATTGCTACACCAACGAGAAACAGTGGACTCACTGACTTGTAGTTGCGCAGCTAACCATTTTCCTGTCTTCTTTTTTAATACCAAGACCACTTTTATACGATTTAGTTCCTTGTCCATATTAAATATATTGATATTGGATGCAAATATATTGTTTTTAAATGAGAAAAACGAATAAATATCAAGAAAACAGTTGATTTACAGTCTAATTTTAACTTCTATTCGCTTTTCATGCTGGCTTTACGCCAAAATTCCCCTAAAATAAAGATGAATAGGATTTGTATAGAATACAATATTTCTCCGTGCTATTATAACACGTATATATGTTTCAAAAATTGCCGTTAAGTTGATATATAATTATTCACATCTGCTGTATAACAGCAATATATACCAACAGAGGTGCAACGAAGGTAAAATACAATAAATTCAACTATTATTCGTTGTATAAACAAATAGAAAGAAAGGAGCAGTCCTGACAAAGCGGCAACTCTGTCAGTACTAAATAAAAAGACGAAAGATTTAACCCTCTGGTGGGTATGGATCATTACCATAGCTATGCTTTTCACGAATACGTCCATCTAATCCGTGTATAGCGACTTCTTGACCGTTCTTAATAGCAATTTCGCGAGCACGCACAAACGCTTCTTGCTGTGTTCTGAAATTTCCAGAACTGCGTTGAGCATTTTCTTGCTTAACTTTCCATTGGTCGCCATTATGAACAACATGAATGTTCTTGCCAGCCATATTTACCTCCTTTCTGTTCTTAGTGGCAACATGTTTCAGGTTGCCGTTATACATACAGCTCACACTATCAGTCTATATATTGTGGGCTGTTTTTCTTTGAATTCTTATTCTCAGTGTGTCAGGGGAGAAATCTATAAAAGCCTGTGGAAGTCAGCTCTTAAATAAAAGAAATGTTATCCAATATATCATATTGCAACAAGTGTGCCAAATCTAATCGTCTGCCAAAATGTCATAACGAAAATCTTTATTCTTATCAAGGAAAGCCAATCATAAAAAAGTAAGCTATAATCGTAGCAATAATAGCTATTAGGATTCAATTTAGAAAAGATGCAGCAAATCGGTGGACAGGCATAAACCTGATACTACAAGAAAGGGGAATTGGGGTATGAAACCAATACACGTAAAGCTAATATGTGGGATGGTGTTCATGCTTGGAATGAGTTATCTTCTTCCAGAGTGGACAATTGGATTATTCTGTTCGGAGACTATATTTTATTTTAAGGCATAAAAGCGACTTTAACTCCGAATTAGTGCAAAAATAAGCTAAAAATGTTAAATATACATATCCCTTCAATGTATCAATAAACTTCGCTCCACTTTTCTATCGTATTAACCATAAATAACTGATATTCAATAACATCTACATACTCATATTGCAGCAGCTTGACATCGGTGACGATTCCGAATAGCGTGACGATCATCGAAGATGGTACATTCAGAGGCTGTTTCAGTCTGACAGATGTTATAATTCCAAACAGCGTGATAAGGTTCGGTGAAAATGTGTTCGATTATTGCAATTTGACATCTATTACAATCCTTGCAACAGTTCCACCAACACTTAATCAGACATTTGGCATCATGGATAAAAGTGAATGTACATTGTATGTGCCAAAAGAGTCAATTGAGCTGTACAGGACTGCAGACGAGTGGAATGAGTTTGAAAAAATGCAAGGAATTATTTCTGTCAACGGAGTGTATTATTCCGAAGACATGTCTACTTTATTGAAATACTCCGAAGATAATACTGGTAGTTTTGACGTTCCTGGTTATGTGACAAAAATCGGGAATAATGCTTTCGTAAATTGCTCTGGTCTGACAAGCGTATCTATTCCCGTCTCTGTGACAAACATAGGTCATAATGCGTTTGCCGGATGTGCTGAATTAACAGATGTCTATATCGCTACGAGACAGGACGACGGGGCACAGAGTGCTAAGAAAATGTTTGTAACGGATTATGATAATTCTGTTATAAGCATTGGAGATTATGCTTTTAATAACTGCCCGAAACTGGCAAACATTTATTCTTTCGCGACAATTCCTCCAACAGTAGGGAACGAAGTCTTTACAAATGGACAATATGGTGCGGTGAAAGTCTATGTTCCCACAGGCTGCGTGGATACATATAAGAAGGCTAATGGATGGAGTGATTTCTATTACATATCGGAATTTAGTCCGACAGGAATAGAAAATATGACTACAGATGTAAATGGCACTGACGCAGAATATTACGACCTCAACGGAAGAAGACTGTTCAAAATGCAACGCGGTATTAATATGGTACGTTGTGAGGATGGCAGTGTCAAGAAGGTTTTGATAAAATAAGTCCCGAGAATATTATACAACGTCAATCATTATAATTCTCAAAAAAATGTCTGGCGGACGAGACTGTATCGTCCGCAGATCCGTGAAATCATTAGGTTAATAGAGGCACCTGCTGTGCAAATGAGTGCTACAGCAGGTGTCTCTTTGTATTGTAAATGCCTTATTTTTATTATACAGGTAGATAGCTTGTGTGAGAAAACATTTTTCCGGCTTTGAATGATTATGATTTCATTAATACTGTCTCCTGTCGATTTCATAAAGCAGATGCGTATAAAGAAGGCCTTGAAACTCCTTGATGAAGGCGGGCTGTCCATTGCGGAGGTAGCCTATCGGGTAGGATTCTCAGACCCGAAATACTTCTCAAGATGTTTTAAAGCCGAAATGAATATCACCCCTACACAGTATATGGAAAACCGTAAGTCGGGGCAGGAGACTATCTGACGATACGATTTTCCCGGAATATGGTGTTTGCTATCACAGCAGGACATTAACATCAACGGCATTGATGGATACAGAAAACCGTCAATGCCGTTGCTTTGTATATATCAGAATATACGTTTTGCACTCATTTCCTTACAACCTTTGTGACGTTTCCGCCCTTTCTTACTATATTCACACCGCTTGCGGCGTCCGTCATTCTCCGTCCGTTAAGGTCGTGGAAGACAGCATTTTCAGCATCGGAAGCCCACTGTGTGCTTATTCCTGTGGCAAATCCGCCCTCACCCTGTATGGCGACAAGCCTGCCCTGATATGACGTTATCGCCTCTTTCAGAGCCGTGTTCACATCGTGATTGTCATCATCCACACTGTTGTCGAAAGACCATTTCAGGTCGCCGCCGTCCATGCGTCCGGCGTATGCCGTCACCTTCTCAGGCACATCGGCAGGAGCGTCAGGCAGGCTCTCGTACATCGTCTCCGCAGTATCGAAGTTGGAGTAAGCCCAGTTGCCCTTTACAGAAGTCACCGTCTCAGGGACACGCTCGTCGCGGGAGCTCACGAGATACGCGTCAAACTGTGTGGCGTGCTCTGTCTGGTAGACAAGTTTCGGAGTGTTCTCGGCAAAGATATTGTCATACGCCTTCGTCATGCCGCCGTCCTGTCCCGAGAATGTGCCTTTCAGAGTGTATGTCCCCGTCTTCTCATCATAGCTGTCCGTGCCCTGTCCCGATATCATTATAGGACGCTTCACGTTACGGAAATAGTTGCCTTCGACGAATGCCGACGACTCGGTCGTATTGCCTATGCCGTAGACCGACACACCGTCGTAGTAGTTGTTGTAGATATGTGCTGTGGTGTAGTGCAGTCGCGGACAGCGCGAGTCGGTATGGTCAAACCAGTTGTGGTGGAAACTTATCATCAGCGTCTGCTTCTCTCCGGTGGTGCCGCCGCAGCCCATCACCTTTCCGCTGTCCCAGAAATGGTTGTAGCTTATGGTGATTTGAGACGAGTTGTATTTCATGTCGATGCTTCCGTCACCCTTCACCTGGTCGGCATCCCTGCCCGGTTTGCCGTAGAAGAAGTCGATATTGTGCAGCCAGATGTTGGTGTTGTCGGTGTCCATGGATATGGCATCGTCGCCGAAAAGCATTATTCCGACATTGCGTATCTCTATATTGTGGGCACGCTTGAAGCAGATACCGTATCCGTAGAGCGTTGCGTCCGTGCCTATGCCCTCAAGAGTGATGTTCTCTATGAGGCGCGACGAGTTGTTGGAACCCTGCAGATTGATATAGTTGCCGTCCTTCAGCCCCTCGAATTCCTCAGCCTTTACAGCCCCTATGACACGTATGATGAGCGGTGTCTTGTCGTATCCCTTGCCGTATGCCGAGAGGATATTGGCGAGACCCGTATAGGAAGCAAGTTTGCCCTTGCTGTCCGCGACATCGCAGGTGATGCTGTTCACCGTCTCCGCAGATACATATAAGACACGTGCACCCTCCTTCGGCGTGCCGTCCATGGTGTACGCTCCCGGGACATTGCCTCCTGAAAAGGCGAAGCCCTCCCTGTTGTTCGGCGATACAGACATGGCAGGAGTGACAGCCGTGTCTATCTCCTTGCCCGTGCTGTCGAGAGCCTTCACGGTGACGGTATATACGCCGGCCTTCAGTCCTGGTATGTCCGCCCGCATGTATCCCGGATATTTGCGTATCAGCGGCGTGGCGATTTCCTGTCCTGAAATCCCTTCTCCGCTGTACGAAACCTTATAACATACGGCGTTATCTACAGGCTGCCATGTGACGAAAGCCGTCTCCAGCCATCCTCCATACTGTCCGATTGTCATGGCGTTCATGCAGTTTACAGTAAGAAATGCAATCACCAGCGCGACAAGTCCTGCCACGCTGTGTCTTTCAGAGATAGTGTTTTTCTTTTTCATCTTTATGTTTTTTTAGGTGGTTGTTGTGATAATTATGTTCAGTATGTTTCCTTTCGCTATACGGTGTCCTTCTTCGATGCAGGTGCAAAGTTAGTAATCCAGCATCAAGAAGTGGCTTAATAATTGGTAAAACATGGTGGAAAAATTGGCAAAACGCTGTTTTACACGATGAAAGGCGCCGCGCTCTCCCTGTAAATGCCTTCTGCTTGATGGTCTCCGTCACTGTGTTTTTCTTGTCGGAAATGCTGGTTTTGCAAGTCGGTAGAGCATATTCTGTTGCTTCGTCAGAGGCTCTGTTTGGGTTGAAGTGTAATGCAATACTTGAAAATAAAAAAAGTTAAAATTCTCTTGTTTTGTCCATTCAATCAAATTTTTACAGTAATTTCGCAAGCGAAAGTCGTTTGAAAAAGTGGCAGTATCTGCAAAAAGTCGTTTGAAAAAGTGGCGGAACTGGTACAAAAGTCGCTTGAAAAAGTGGCGGTATCTGTAAAAAGTCGTTTGAAAAAGTGGAACAACTGACATGAAAGTCGTTTGAAAAAGTGGAGATATGCTTAAAAGAAAGATAGAAGACACACTAAAAGCGTGGAAAGAAGAGGCAGGTCACAAGCCTCTTGTCGTCAAGGGGTGCAGACAGTGTGGCAAGACTTTCTCGGTGAGAAAGTTTGCCAAGGACAATTATGCCAATACGGTATATCTTAACTTTATTGAGGAACCGCATTATATGCTGGCGTTTGAAGGCTCGAAAAAGGTTGATGATATCACGATGAATATCACGGCGATGATGCCCGATGCAGTATTCGAGGAGGGGAAGACCTGTCTTGTGCTTGATGAGGTGCAGGATTGTCCCGCGGCACGGTCAGCATTGAAATTCTTTCAGATAGACGGGCGTTATGATGTGATAGCTACAGGTTCGCTGCTGGGAGTAAAGGGATATGGCGAGGGCAAAGGCTATAGTTCTGTTCCTGTCGGTTATGAGACACATCTGAATATGTATCCGTTGGATTTTGAGGAATTTCTATGGGCGTGTGGCATGACACAGGAAATCATCAGCAGGATAAGGGCGTGTCTGGATACAGAGCAGCCTGTACCGGAAGCTTTGCACCAGCGCTTTCGACAGTTGTTGCTTCAATATACGGTGGTAGGTGGTATGCCCGATATTGTCAGTTTGTTTGTTGACAGCCGTGATATGGGCAAAGTGCTTGCCGGCCAGCGAAGCATTGTTGCCAGTTATGAGGAGGATATGATAAAGTATGCGCCCGACCGTGACAAGCCGCGCATAAGGGAATGCTTTGAGTCCATACCACGACAGTTGGGAAAGGAAAACAAGAAGTTTCAGTATTCGCTCATAAGAAAAGGTGCTAAAGCCTCGCAGTATGCAGGAAGCATACAGTGGATTGAGGATGCCGGCATTGTCTGTCGCTGCCGTAATCTGAACATCACAGAGCTTCCTTTGGACGGGAATGCCATGGAAGATGTTTTTAAAATGTATATGGTAGACACAGGACTTTTCATCTCCATGCTTGAAGATGGAACTCAGTTTGACATATTGCAGGGAAAGCTTTATGGCTACAAGGGCGCCATATTCGAGAATCTCATAGCCGATATCTTTGCCAAGATGGGACGCAGACTCTATTATTTCCGTAAGGATTCAGGTCTGGAGGTGGATTTTGTGATGCGTTATCAGGGAGAGTGTGTCTTGGTGGAGGTAAAGGCACAGTCGGGTAATGTGAAGAGCAGCAAGACCATTCTGGCGCATCCGGAGAAGTATCATGTAAACAGGCTTGTGAAGTTGGGCGACTATAATGTCTGCCGTCAAGAAAAAATGCTTGTCCTTCCGTTGTATATGGCTTTTCTTCTGAGGGAATTGTAGGATACATGTCGCACTCTAAGTATACCGTGTGATTTGCGTGTGCTTCCAAATAGAAGTAAGTCAACAAAATTAAACGATATTATGTGTAACAAAGTAAGCGTCAAAATCTTGTATGTATAAAGTTTGCTCTTTTTGGCTGTTTTCGCCTTGTCACTCAGTCACATAGCCCGCTATGTTCCTTCGTTCCAAGACTAAAACATCTCAAAAATAACTACACTTTATACTATACATTAATTTTGTTGACTTACTTATGATAAAAAAGTATTTCAATTCTTGCAGCAATAAGAAAAATTCATGACATCCACAGTCTGCAATGCCTTTGCCGAAACGGTTACAAGACAATAAAGGTAAAGACTAAACGTCTTGTCAAAGGTGACCTTTTGCGCAGTGAAAGGTCACCTTTCGTGTGATGAAGTGTCACCCTTCGCCCGGTAAAAGGTGACCCTCCGCTTCCTCACCCGTGACCTGTGGCCTGCATCATGATACCATTCTGCCCTGCGAACCGTGATTTTTGCCGTTTTTGATGCAAGTTTTCCTAAATTATGCTCCTTACATTTGAATATTACAGTGATTTTGATTATCTTTGCTGTCCGAATTTCTTAATATATCAAAAATTAGGCACTAATGAAGATATTTGCAGTGGGTATGAACTATGCCCTACACAATAAAGAGATAAAAACGACGTTATTACAACAGAGTGCAAGCGATTCTGCAGAGCGCGACCCTGTCATATTCACCAAGGCAGACTCAGCATTGCTGAAAGACGGGAAGCCGTTTTTCCTCCCCGATTTCATGGGGCAGGTGGACTACGAGACAGAGCTTGTCGTGCGCATCTGCCGTCTCGGCAAGAGCATTCCCGAGCGTTTTGCCCACCGTTACTACGACGCTGTGACGGTAGGCATAGACTTCACAGCGCGCGAACTGCAGAAGAAGCTGCGCGAGGAAGGGCAGCCGTGGGAGATATGCAAGGGCTTCGACGGCTCTGCCGTTATCGGCGAGTTTGTCGGGAAGGAAAAGTTCCTTGACATGCAGGCCATACATTTCAATCTCGACATAGACGGCAAGACCGTGCAGGAAGGATGCTCCTCGCAGATGATTCACACCGTGGACCGCCTGATAGCATACATCTCGCAGTATTTCACGCTGAAGACCGGCGACCTGCTGTATACGGGCACGCCGGCAGGTGTCGGCCCGGTGAGCATCGGCAATCACCTCGAAGGCTATCTCGAAGGGCGCAAGATCCTCGATTTCCACGTAAAATGACGGACTTTTGCGGTTATGCGGTCCTACGGTTATGCGGTTGTACGGTATGATAGATATCCGGCTCTGCACCGTAACCCCACAGTCCACAACCCGATAACCCGCAACAGGAAAGCTAAGCGACCTGAAAAGTAAGTAAACAAAATTAAACGATATAATCTATAACGAAATGAATAGTAAAATCTTGTATGTATAAATTTGGTTGTTTGGATATTGGTTGTTTGGTTATTTTGTTGTCAGCAACAACACTAACCACTAAACGACTAAACCACAAAACGACATCAGCTTGTTCTTTTCGGCTGTTTTCGCCTTTGCACTCAGTCACATAGCCCGCTATGCTCCTTCGTTCCAAGACGAAAACATCTCAAAAACAACTGCGCTTTATATCATACATTAATTTTGTTCACTTACTTAATAATTACTACAACTGATGAAAGCGGTACGCTACATACTTGTCATGACGCTTGTTCTGATGGCAGATGCCGTCGGAGCACAGCGGTTCTTTAACCTCACGGCAGAGGATGTCAATGTCGACTCCATGCTGCCGAAGGTGAGCCACAACATGCCGTTGCCGCTTGATTATGAGGACTCTGTGTACGTCTGTGAGATACTCTACCCGGAGTTTATCGACATGCCGCAGAAAGACATCGACAGCTATCACCGTCTGTCGTCGCAGGAGCCGTCCTCGCTCCCCGATGTCATGCAGACCGTCACCGTCGACAGAAAGCAGCCAAGTATGCTTTTCTCCCTCACGCCGATAGTCTTCCGCGACGGCAAGTACCGCTTCCTCGTCAGCTTCATGCTGAAGGTCGAGGCGTTTCCCAAGAACCTTTCCGCCAAGAACGGCAACCGTTCAGACCGCCGTCAGGCAGCGAGGATTACGCCGGAGGAGCGCTATGCCGAACATTCTGTGCTCCGAGAAGGCTCCTGGGCGAAGATTGCCGTGCCGTCGACAGGCTTCTACCAGCTTACCGACGATGTCGTGCGGAGAGCTGGTTTCACGGATATAAACAAGGTGAAGATATACGGCTATGGCGGAAATCTCGTGCCGGAGATTCTCTCTCCGGAATACATAAAGGAGACAGACGACCTGCATGAAGTGCCCTCCTGTATAGTCAACGGCCGCCGACTGTTCTACGCCAAGGGTCCTGTGTCATGGGAGAGCATCTCCTCTGATGTCAGGATACGGAATCCATACTCGGCGAAAGGCTACTATTTCATCACCCAGTCTGACACCGAACCGCTTATCGTGAGCGATGAAGAGATGCTGGCGGCCAACTATCCCGCGGCAGACGACTACCATAGCCTGCACGAGGTGGACGACTACGCATGGTACGAGGGAGGACGAAACCTCGCGGAGTCGACGACTATTCCTCTCGGCGGCAGCAGGACATACTACCTTGATACTCCGGGAGACGCCACAAGCGGCGTGCTCTCCGCCTGTGTCACGGCAGGTGTGAACAGCACGTTCCGCCTGACAGTGAACGGACAGGATTTCCCGGAGGAGCACATCACCCTCTCGCAGGAGTATGACAAGGCGATGTATACCCCTGTGAAATACAATGTGCAGACACATCCCGTAGACACGATAACGCTCACCTGCCTCTCGGGAGGCCCCTTGCGTCTCGACTATCTGTCGCTGCGCACAGCCACTCCGCGCCCTGCTCCCGACTTGCAGAACGGCACGTTCCCTGCGGCAGAGTATGTCTACCGCATCATGAATCAGGACCATCACAACGACTCTATCGTCGACATGACGATAATAATCCCCACCTCGCAGGCTCTGCTGGCACAGGCCACGAGGCTGAAGGAGCATCATGAGAGCCATGACGGCCTGTCGGTGCGCATCGTTCCTGCCGACGAGCTGTACAACGAATTTTCAAGCGGCACACCCGATGTCTCGGCATATCGCCGCTACATGAAGATGCTCTACGACCGCGGAGACAGCGAGAAGTATCCGAGATACCTGCTCCTCTTCGGCGACTGCAAATGGGACAACCGCCTCCTCTCTCAGGGATGCAGAGGCATAAATGCCGACGACCAGCTGCTTTGCTTCGAGAGCGAGAACTCATACAATGCGGAGCTCAGCTTCGTTTCAGACGATTTCATCGTGATGCTCGACGACAACGAGGCACTTCTGCGCAACGGCTCGTATTCCGGCACGCCAGACGTGGCTGTCGGCAGATTCCCTGTCACGACGCCTGCCGAGGCGAAGATTCTTGTCGACAAGACCATATCATACGTCGAGAACGCCAATGTCGGCGACTGGCAGAATACCGTGATGTTCCTCGGCGACGACGGCGACAACAACCTTCACATGCGCGATGTCAACTATGTCGCTGACGCCGTGATCTCCGGTTTCCCGGGATTCAATGTCCGCAAGGTCTACTGGGACGCCTACAGCCGTGTCGTTTCCGCCACAGGAAACAGATACCCTGACGTGGAGAGCGCGATAAAGGCACAGCAGAAAGCCGGCGCGCTCGTCATCGACTATGCAGGTCACGGCGGCCCTAACGCCATCTCCCACGAGTATGTGCTGCGCCTTAGCGATGTCCAGGACTTCAGAAACACCAATCTCCCGATATGGATTACCGCCTCGTGTGATGTCGGTCCGTTTGACGGCACGGCATCTACCATCGGCGAGACGATAGTCACCAACGACAAGGGCGGCGGCGTGGCGTTCTTCGGAACGACACGAACCGTGAGGGCATATTACAACAGATACATGAACGAGGCGTTCCTCACATCCCTCCTCACGTCTGCCGACGGCCGACGGACCACGCTGGGAGAGGCGAACAGGAGTGCCAAGACACAGCTCGTGACGTCGGGACGCGACATGACGCTCAACAAGCTCCATTACTCGCTGCTCGGCGATCCGGCTCTTGCCCCTAACACTCCGCTGTACCGATGTGTCGTGGACAGCATCAACGACGTTGACCTGTCGGAGGGCGAGATGCCTGCGGTGCGCGCCAACAGCAAGGTGCGTATCATCGGCCATATCGACAGGGACGGCAACGCCGTGGAGGCTTTCGACGGACGTATCTCCGTCATGGTGCGCGACAATGCCGAGGCTTGCACGACATTAGGCAATTCAGACGCCGCGCCGTTCCAGTACACCGACCGCACGAAAATCCTCTATTCCGGCACTGACAGTGTGCGCAAAGGCAGGTTCGAGATCAGCTTCGCCGTGCCAAAGGACATAAACTATTCGGACCAGAGCGGACTTGTCACGATGTTCGCCTATACCGCCGACGCCTCGATGACTGCCAATGGCGAGACCGACCGCTTCCTCGTGGGAGGCACGGAGGAGATATTCAACGACTCGATAGGACCGTCAATGTACTGCTATCTCAACTCCCCGATGTTCGTCAACGGCGGCGATGTCAACACCACTCCGTATTTTATCGCGGAGATAAGGGACAATGACGGCATAAACGCGTCCGGCGCTGGCGTCGGTCATGATATGCAACTGGCAATAGACAACGATGCCGCAAGGACATACAACCTTAACGACTGTTTCCAGTATGATTTCGGAACATACACGTCGGGCACCGTACATTTCAGCATTCCTGAACTGACGGAAGGACGCCATACCCTGCGGTTCCGTGCGTGGGACATACTCAACAACCCTTCTGTGACAACACTATCGTTCAACGTAGTGAGAGGGCTGGACCCGAACTATCTCGATGTCTATGTCACGAAGAATCCTGTCCGCGAGGTCACCTCGTTCATTGTCTCCCACGACCGTGTAGGTTCTCCTGCCGATGTCGACATCGAAATCTTCGACATGAGCGGACGTCTCCTGCACAGAATCTCAGACAGCTCTGCCTCGGATACCGCCACCTCGCGCATAGACTGGGACGGCAGCGTTGCAGGAGGAGTAAGGCTTGCCACGGGAGTCTACCTCTACCGTGCGCGCATTGCCAGCGACGGCGGCTCCAAGACGACAAAGGCGAAGAAGATTGTCGTGCTCAGCGACTGACAGTCTCCATACCTGTAGCATAAGAAAAAGACAGGTATCCGGCAGGCGATGATGCCATGGCATGGTGTCCCGGGATACCTTAGACAAGCAAAACAATAAACATAACATACAATGACAAAGAAATTAGGCTCGCTCCTTGTTCTCCTTATGGTGGTGACGGTCTCCGTTGCCGAAGATGAAAAGAGGAACATGTTCAACCCCATCCATACAGCCCTCGTCTCTCAGACGATAGCCCCTGACGCCCGTGGCGGCGGCCTCGGCGATGTCGGTGCTGCTACAGATCCGGATGTCGCCTCACAGTATTGGAACCCGGCGAAGTATCCTTTCTGCATCTCGCGTGCAGGAGTGTCGCTCAACTATACTCCATGGCTTCGCCAGCTTGTAGGGGATATGGACATCGCATACCTTTCCGGATACTACCGCATAGGAGAGTATTCCGCCATTTCCGGCTCTATACGCTATTTCTCTCTCGGTGAGGTGTTCTTTGAAGGCAATGAGGACATGTCGATAAAGCCTTACGAGATGTCGGTCGATGTGGCATACTCCATGATGCTCAGCCAGAAGTTCTCCCTTGCCGCCGCTGTGCGTTACCTCCGTTCTGATATGTCATACAGCCAGACAGAGGAGACATCTGCGGCAGGAGCGTTCGGCGCAGACATCGCCTGCTACTACCAGGACTATATCAATCTCGGCAGCCGCGAGTGTCAGCTCGGCCTCGGTCTCAATGTCTCAAATATCGGTTCCAAGATTACTTTCGGAGGTTCGACCCGCTCTGAGTTTATCCCTACCAATCTCAGGCTCGGCGCTTCGCTCATGATTCCGATAAACGAGTACAACAGATTCACCATCGCTGCCGATGCCAACAAGCTGCTTGTGCCGTCTTATCCTTCCATGGAGAAGTATGAGGAGGCTAAGGCAAACGGCGAGACCAATGCCGCTACGCTTGACGAGTATGCCGATGAGGTGTACTATGATGTAGGTTCCATCTCGGGCATGTTCAAGAGTTTCTCCGACGCTCCTGGCGGTTTCAAGGAGGAGCTTGACGAGATACAGTGGAGTGTCGGTGCTGAATACGTCTACAACGACAAGTTCTCGCTCCGTGCTGGTTACCACCACGAGGCAGAGAGCAAAGGCAACAGAAAATATTATACTGTCGGTGCAGGATTCAGAATGAATGTGTTCTCTCTCGATGTCGGATATGTCATATCCAAGGCGAAGACCAGTCCGCTCGACCAGACACTGCGTTTCTCCCTCGCATTCGACATGGACGGAATAAAGGACTTGTTTGGCAGACGCTGATGCTTCTGCCTGACAAGCCCTTCTTTTGTCTGTATTACAGTGACAGAGCCTGCCGCTGCCGGGTGATAAGCAGGTGAGCAAGGCCGGTTTATGGTGTACGGCAGCACTGTCTGCCATCATGAAAAAAGAATCCGAAAATATGAAGATACGTGTCGGAATGGGCTTTGATGTCCATAAACTCGTTGAAGGCCGTGACCTCTGGCTCGGCGGAATAAAGATAGAACACTCCTTGGGACTCCTCGGACACAGTGATGCCGATGTCCTCATCCATGCCATTTGCGACGCCATGCTCGGTGCCGCAAATATGCGTGATATAGGTTTCCACTTCCCTGACACTGCGGAGGAGACAGACGGGATAGACTCGAAGATACTCCTGCGCAAGACGCTTGACCTCATCATGCAGAAGGGTTACAGGCTGGGAAATATAGACGCCACGGTCTGTGCCGAGCGTCCTAAGCTCAATCCGCATGTCCCGGCGATGAAGGAATGTCTCGCCGGAGTTCTCGGATGTGACACTGACGATATATCAATCAAGGCGACAACGACCGAAAAGCTCGGCTTTACAGGCCGTGAAGAGGGCATCTCTGCATACGCCGTGGTGCTTCTCGAGAAGGCGTAGCCTCTTTACGTGCATCCGCTCCGTAGCGCATTGTCTGCCTTTTGCAGCCTTGTGGTAGCCTTGCTGTCACGGCTTTGTTGCCCTTACAGCGTATATTTGCCTTTTCTGACGTAGCATATAACCTTTTAAAACATAATATTTACCTTATCAAATGATACTGACCAGATTACTTACATGTTTCGTTATTGCCTGCTCCCCATTGGCAGGAATGGCACAGAAAGCGGCGTATGAGGACAACCATGTGCTGCAGATAAACCGTGAACTGGCACGGACGGGCTTCATCCCTTACTGTCTCGCGCCGGGCGACCGTCAGATGACACTCGACGGAGAGTGGGCTTTCCGCTGGGCTCCTGTGCCTGAGAAGATAGAGAAAGCCAAGTGGGGCACCATCGCCGTGCCTGCCATTTGGGAGGTCTCCGGCTACGGCACACCGATATATTCCTCTTCCGGCTACACCTTTAAGGTCTGTCCGCCATACGTCATGGAGGAGCCGAAGCAGGCTTACACGGCATACGCCGAGCGCAACCCTACAGGCCAGTACCGCAGGAAATTCACCGTTCCTGCCGGCTGGCTTACCGATGGCGGCCACACATATATACGCTTTGACGGCGTGATGTCGGCATTTTACGTCTCCGTCAACGGCAAGCAGGTGGGCTATTCGCAGGACTCCTGCACCCCTGCGGAGTTTGATATCACGTCATATCTCCGTGCAGGAACGGACGGAAACGACATCGAACTTACCGTTTACAAGTACAGTGACGGCTCTTATCTCGAGGATCAGGACGCATGGCGCTTTGCAGGCATACACCGAAGTGTAACGCTCTTCCATACGCCGGCACTCCGTCTGCGCGATTTCACGGTACGTACTGTTGCGGCAGACGATACATATCGCAATTTCCATTTGCAGATAAATCCTAAGTTGCAGTCTCTTGACGGCAACGATGCCAAGGGTTATACCATCGTGGCGACTCTCTGTGATGCCGACGGCAATGAGGTTGCAGTGATGAAGACGGATGCAGAACCTGTGCTTAATCTTAACCATAAAGGGGCTGTGATGAACGAGTGGTATCCGCAGCGCGGACGAATGAAGTTCGCACGTCTTGACACTCTCCTCCGCGATGTACGCCCATGGACGGCGGAAACCCCTTATCTCTATACGCTGAAGATACAGCTGTTGCCTCCGGGAGCGTCACAGCCGACAGAGTCTGTGATGCAGAAAGTGGGTTTCAGACAGCTCGCCATACGTGACGGCATGTTCCTCGTCAACGGCAAGCAGGTGCGCTTCCGTGGCGTGAACCGTCTGGAGCACGACCCTTTCAAGGCACGTGTGATGACCGAGGAACGCATGTTGCAGGACATTCGCCTCATGAAACAGGCAAACATAAATGCTGTGCGCACGTCACATTATCCGAGTACGCCACGCTGGTATGAGCTTTGTGACTCTCTCGGTCTCTATGTCCTTGATGAGGCTAATGCCGAGAATCATGGTGTCCGTGGCGAGTTTACATCGACGCCAGACTGGAATGATGCCATGATGGACCGCATCATCCGTGTTGCAGAGCGTGATAAGAATCATGCGTCTGTGGTATTCTGGAGCCTCGGAAACGAGAGCGGATACGGTGCAAACCACAGTGCCATGGCTGGCTGGCTGCACGAGTTTGACCCGACACGCTTCGTCCACTATGAGGGAGCGCAAGGCAGTGTCGGCGGCACAGAGGAGATTGCCGACCCGCAATGTGTTGATGTCATCTCACGGTTCTATCCGCGTGTGATGCAGGAATATCTCAATCCGGGCGTACCGGAGGGCAGCGACAAGGAGCGTGCCGAGAATGCACGCTGGGAACATCTGCTCGGTATAGCACAGCGCAAGTGGTACATGCAGACCGTCAACGGTCCTGTGCTCGACCAGCGTCCTGTGCTTACATCAGAGTATGCCCATTGTATGGGCAACGCGCTCGGCAATTTCCAGGAATACTGGGACGAGATATACTCCAATCAGCGTATGCTCGGCGGCTTTATCTGGGACTGGGTAGACCAGGGCATAATAAAGCCTGCGCCGGAGAATCCTGCCGAGACGGGCGGAAAAACCTCTTCCTCGGGCAAACGATGGGTGGCATACGGCGGTGATTTCGGTGATAAACCGAATCTCAAGGCCTTCTGTCTCAACGGTATAGTCAAGTGCGACCGCGAACTGACGGCTAAGTATTATGAGGTGCAACATGTCTATTCTCCTGTACAGTTCAGCAGACACGGCGACGGCATCTATGTCATAAACCGCAACCACCACATAGGTCTCGACAGCTATAAGCTGCGCGGACAGATTATAGTCAACGGCAAGGCGCAGAAACCTTTTGACATCATTCTTCCTGAAGTGCTCCCTGGAGACAGTGCCCTGTTGAGCATAAAAAGCGTGCCGTCTGTGGCAAAGCCTGGCGTCCAGACGCTTCTCAACCTCACTGTCATGCGTGACAACAATAAGGTTTCCGACGAGCAGTTCTGTCTCTCGGGCGATGTTCTGGACTTTGCCAAGGCACAGCCTATGACAAAGCCGGGCAAGTCGGGCATGGATGCCGTGGCGTTGCGTTCCGCCGTCTCCGCCTCCCTGTTCCGTGCTCCGACAGACAACGACAAGTCTTTCGGCAACTGGATAGCAAAGGACTGGCAGAAAAACCGTCTTGACTCTCCCGAGGTCAAGGTGCTTGAGGAGAAGACGAACGACGACGGCAGTGTTGTGCGTGTAGAGGAGTACAAGTATGTCGCAGGAAGCATCGTCGTCACCACGACATTCAGTGCTGCCGACGGCGGCAACGGGAAGTCTGACATGCCGCTCGACATCGTGCAGGAATATGAGTTCCGTGGTGAGCTACCGGAGCTTCCGCGTCTCGGTCTCCAGCTTCGTCTGCCAAAGGATTATGAGCTGTTAGAGTATTATGGCCGTGGTCCGTGGGACACTTACCCAGACCGTTGGCGTTCCTGCCATATTGGTCTGTGGCAGTCGAAGGTGACAGACGAGTATGCCCACTATCCTGTGCCACAGGACTGCGGCAATCACCGTGAGACATCCTACGTCTCGCTGAGCACCAAGTCTGGCAGGAAAATCCGCGTCACGGCAGTCGATGCCCCGTTCTCGTTCTCCGCTCTCCACTATACTCCGCAAGACATTGCTGCAGTCCGTCACGACCACGAGTTGGAGGAAGGCGACTACACCATCCTCACCGTAGACTGTGCTGTGCTTGGCATAGGCAACAGCTCCTGCGGTCCCGGTGTACTGAAGAAATACAGCATCGACAAGAACCGTAAGCATCGCCTGCATATCCGCGTGGCTTATTGATCCTCCGCGCCCTCCCCGCGTGCTTTGCATAGTCACCTTCACGGCATTTTCCCCAGAACCGACGCGCAGACATACATCACCCTGTCTCCGCTCCATTGAAGGAATCTGCCTATAGAAATAAACGAAACGATAAGGGGTGCTGTTCAAAATTGAACTGCACCCTCTTTTATATCTTTTTGATGAGAATAAAGTTCATTTAGGCATAAGTTTACAAAAATCTGTATAAATGAAGAATAAAGGCAAGTATATTACTCAATCTTCATTTATACAGTTTTTGTGTGGTGCAGGTGAAAGCTCTTATTTCTTCGCTTCGCTGATGAGATGGGTGTACATCATGCCGTCTTGAAGGGATTTGGAGACGGTCTTTCCGCAGAGCATTTCGCAGAGGGTGTAGGCATAAGGGAATGTTGCGGCAGGACCTTCTCCAGTCACTACATTGCCGTCGACAGTGACGAGCTCACCGGTGTATGTCGCGCCATCGAGATAATCCTCGAAGCCGGGATAGCAGGTGCAACGCTTGCCTTTGCTGATGCCCAAAGAACCGAATATCATCGGGCCGGCACAGATGGCAGAGACAAGTTTGCCGGCGTTGTACTGCTTCTGTATCGCCTCGCGCACAAGAGGGTGGTTGCAGAGATTCTCTGCTCCTGGGAGTCCGCCGGGAATCATCAGAAGGTCGGCATCGCTGAAGTCGGCGATGTCTTCGATGAGAGCATCGGCTGTGATACGGACATTATGTGCTGTGGTTACCTCGAGGTTTCCTGTCGTGGATACGATACATACGTCCACGTCGGCTCTGCGGAGCACATCTACGGGAATCAGAGCTTCGACTTCCTCTGTTCCATTGGAAATGAATTCATAAACTTTTGCCATGGCTTTTGTTATTTTAAAGTGTTGGTTTCTTGCGGAATAAAACAATATGGAGACCGTCTCGCTGTCTCCTGCTTCCGAATCTTGTGGCGAGAAGATTCTTTTCACGGAAGCTCTCTTCTGCAAAAGTACAGTTTTTCCCTGATTCTCCAAAAGAAATAAAATGAAAAATAATATAAAACAACCGATTTCTTTTGTTTTTCGTGGATTTGTTCCTGATATTTCTGTGGTGTATGGAGAAATTGCCGCATGGTTTTGGAATGAATATACTCTGTAAATTGTGCAGCAGACGGCATATGATATTTTCATGGCTCAGTGAGGATATTATAAACTTTTGTCATGATTTTTCTTTTTTCTTAATTAAAATGTTTAATTTTGCAACAGCAACAGTTAAGTAAGTCAACAAAATCAAACGATACTGTGAGCAAGTAAGCCAAATCATGGACTTACTTGCAGTGTATTAGTTTTCTGCAAAAGATTTATAGTGATAATTGATGAATAAGAAACTCAGTTTTGCCATTTTCGGCAACGAATATCAGGCAAAGAAGTCGGCGGCGGCACAGACGGTGCTGGCATTGCTTGCCGAGAGAGAGGCGGTGGTTTACATGGAGCGCCTTTTCTATGATTTCCTTACGGAGGAGCAAGGCCTTGCGGTATCTGTTGCCGGGACATTTGCCGAACTGGACTTTGATGTCGATTTCGTCATCTCCATGGGAGGCGACGGCACATTTCTCAAGGCCGCCAATATGGTGGGAGACCGTAATGTCCCTATCGTCGGGATAAACACGGGGCGTCTGGGATACCTTGCCGACATACCTGACACGGAGGTGGAGCGTGCTTTGGAGATGCTGTATGACGGAGATTTCGTCACGGAGAACCATGCTGTGATAGAGGCGGAGCTGGTCGTGGAGTGTGACGGCAGGCGCGAGATAGCCTTGGAGCACGCGCTGAACGACATTGCTGTGCTGAAGCAGGACAACGCCTCGATGATAACGATAGGTACGAGAATCGACGGCGAGCCTCTTGTGACGTATATGGCTGACGGACTGATAGTCTCCACGCCGACAGGCTCAACGGCCTATTCCCTGTCGAATGGCGGTCCGATAATAATGCCTCAGACCGATGTGCTGTGTCTGACGCCTGTCGCGCCTCACAGTCTTAACATCCGTCCGATAGTGGTGCCGGCGACGGCGGAGATAACACTCGAGGTGGAGAGCCGTTCGCATAAGTTTCTTGTCGCTGTCGACGGCCGTTCGGAGAAGCTGCCTGAGACGACGCGCATCACTGTCCGTCGTGCAGCATACGATGTGAGAATTGTGAAACGCAGCTGCCATAATTATGTGGATACCCTGCGTGGCAAGATGATGTGGGGCGCCGATAACAGGGCGTAGAATGATAACCCTAACCCTGACTTTAACCCTAACCTTAACCCTAA
>JAFTQG010000014.1 GCA_017462915.1 Prevotella sp.
AGCTCTTTACATACCTCTCACCACCATGTTTGCGGCTAATTTCAACTATTTTATCATGGTCAAGAGATTTTATTAACTGACCATATACCGGCTGTCCGAAGAAATGTGTACTTTTGCCCATCGTTATTTATGTTTTGTTTTGCGACTGCTAAATAACGATAATGGGCTGACTCCTGCAAATGGAATCAGCCCTAATTTTTATTCAACTCAAAATGTTTAGCGGACAGTAATAGTTTCTATTCCTGTATATTTATTTCCTTTCCGCATTCTGGAACTGCGACTTGCGCAACTGGAAATTGTCCGTGAGGTAATTCTTCCTTACTACAGGGTCTACGGCAAGCTCCTCCGGTGTTCCCTGAAACAGTATCCTGCCCTCGAAGAGGAGATAGGCGCGGTCTGTTATGGCAAGTGTCTCCTGTACGTTGTGGTCGGTTATGAGAATGCCTATGTTCCTGTATTTCAAGTGCCACACCACCTCCTGTATCTCCTCCACGGCGATAGGGTCGACACCGGCGAAAGGTTCGTCGAGCATGATGAATTTCGGTTCGATGGCGAGACAGCGCGCTATCTCCGTGCGTCGCCGCTCGCCGCCGGAGAGCCTGTCGCCGAGATTCCTGCGCACTTTATGCAGCGAGAATTCGTTTATCAGCTGCTCGAGCTTCTCCATCTGGTAGTCGCGCGGCTTGCCCGTCATCTCCAGTACCGAGAGGATGTTGTCCTCTACCGTCATCTTGCGGAAGACGCTCGCCTCCTGCGGCAGATAGCCTATGCCGAGACGTGCCCTCTTGTATACCGGCAGCTTTGTTATCTCCTTGTCGCCTATGTATATATGTCCTCCGTTGGGCACGATGAGACCTGTCGTCATGTAAAACGATGTCGTCTTTCCTGCGCCGTTCGGACCGAGCAGTCCTACAATCTCGCCCTGCTTGACATCAAATGCCACATCATTCACCACAGTGCGCTTGCCGTACTGCTTGATAAGGCCTTCCGCACGTAGAACCAACTTGTCTGTTTCTTCCATTACGATGCTTTTATTTTGTTGCAAAGGTACAACTAAGTCGTTGAATGGCAAAATAAATTTGCATTTATTTGTATTTCAGGGCAGAGCGCAGCACTGCCGTTTCTCAGAAGCACAGCGACATGCCCATTGATGTCGGGTATGCTTTCGACGCATGGTTTGTCTTCATCAGCGGTGTGAGCGATGTGCGCATGTAGAATGCGAGACACGAGTATCCTATCTGTAGTTCAAGGTTAAGGCCTATAGGGTTTATGAATATGTCCTTTGTTGGTGTGATGGTGTTGTTGTTGGTCTTGTAGCGCGAGTGCTCTCCCGACCTCCATTCTACAGAGCATCCTATGGTGGCGAATATCTCGCGGCGGTTTATTATACGCTGGTATTCGAGATAGACAGGGAAGCGCAGTGCCGTATAGCTGATGTAGCTCTTCTTGAACGTCTCGCCCTCGCCGTATTCTATAGGGCGCACAGTTATCGTGCCGTCTTCGTTGAACATTGCGTAGTCGTCCTTGAAGTGCACTTTCATCCATGCCAGCTGCATACCGAACGACATGCCGAAAGTGCGCTGGCTGTTGAAAGGTATGGCGACGGAGACAGGCGCGATGGCAAACTCCCATGACTTAGTGCTGTTAAGGTGGAGGGCGTCACTGCTCCCGAAACTCATTGCGCCTCCGCCCATCGTGGCGAGACCGTAGTTTACCCATGGTATATGGCTGTAGAAATGCTCCTTGCGGTTTATGTTCCATTTGTTCGGGATGAAGGGCGATGTCACGTATATCTGCGTCAGCTCCTGTCCGTCTACAAATGTCGTTTCGGAAATCTTGCGGAGTTCGTCGCCGTCTTTGTCGAGTACAGAGATGTTTGTGCTTTCGTCTTTGTCGCTGACTACAATCTGCTTGCTGCCATATACGAATGTCGTGTCGCTGACGGTCTCTGCCATTATGGCTACAGATGGCAGCATGAGGATGAGAGTGAGAATCTTTTTCATTGTCGGTATGTTTTTTTTACGGTTTTACGGTTTTACGGTTTTACGGTTTTACGGTTATGCGGTTATGCGGTTATGCGGTTTTACGGTTTTCTTTTTTTGTACTGTTTACAGTCAGAGTTAAGGTTAGGGCTATCGTTAGGGTTAGGGTTAAGGTTATGGTTAACGTTATGGTTAGGGTTAATGTTAACGTTATCTCCCTTTGCTGTAGCACATTGACATTATGTCCTCGGGCTTCAGCGCACCCTCGATATATATCAGTGTGCCGCTCCCTTTCGGTCCCTTGCTGAAAAGGATATAGCGGTTTATCTTCCCGTCGGAAGACTCCATCTGGTAATATCCGCTTACGACAGCCCCGTTGTCCACCACCTCGCGTATCTTCTTCGCGCGCCGCTTGTCCTCGGCAAGAGCCTTGTCCACCTCATTACCTATATTCTTGTATACAAGGCTCTTGTATGTGCGCAGACGATATCCGCGCAGTTTCGTGTCGTGCATTTCCACCATTTTGCATCCCTTTGAATGCCCGTATGTCGCGAATATGCGGTCGATGTCCATTGCCGCCTGCATGTGGAGGCAGGCAGTCACGAGCAGCAGGGTAAGTAATATTCGTCTCATGTTCATTCTGTTCTTGACATAAAAGTATGGACTTCAGTAAGTCAACAAAAATAATATATGATGATAATTTATAGTCATTTTGAAAGCCCTCGTTCATAGATCGTTGAGCGCACCGAAAGCGTCCTCCTCGGTATACGTCACCATTTGCAGCGCAGCCTCCGCCTCCGCTCTCACGATGCTCTGGTCTGTGGTCTTCTTCCCGTTCAGCACAGCATAGCCGTCGTGCTGGTTGCCATTTGGCAGTGCCAAGACTAAAGCCGCCGCTATGCAGGCCGCAACGGATGCGACGCGCAGGTACAGACCGAGGCTGTATCTCTTTCGAGGACGTGCGGCAGGCTTGACAGTCTCCGCCTTCTTGCCGTCGAAGAAGGCGAACATCATCTTGTACGCACGCCATTCCCGAGGCATGTCGGCGTCAGGCAGCGAACGGAAATATTCGCGCAGTAAGGTCTCCTCCGCACATGTCGTCATGCCGTTGTCATATTTCTCTATGAGTTGCTGTATTTCCTGTCTTGTCATGATTTTCTACTGTTTTGAAAGTCGTATGAATTCTTCCCTTATCTTCCGGCGTGCCCTCGACAGATTCTGCCTCAAGGCAGTGGGCGAGCACCCTGTGATGGCGATGATTTCCTCCGCCTCATATCCGTCTATTTCCTTCATCCTCAGTATATCGCGTTGCAGAGGCGGCAACCGTTCGATGATTTCCTCTATCAGTGCCATGTCGCTACGAGCCTCTATGCTGCCGCTCTCCGCTCCGGCATCCCGTGTCAGCCCTGTCTGCTCACGCCTGCGCCGCCACAGGTCGTGAGCCTTGTTCCGCAGGATTGTCCTTGCCAGAGCCTCTGGACAGGAGTGGGAGTCCAGCTGGTCGCGTATGTACCATAGCTTCAGCATCGTCTCCTGCACAAGATCCTCGGCATCGCTGTCGTTGCCGAGCAGTTGCCTCGCCCTTGTGAGAAGCATCTGACGCATGGGGATTATCTTATGGTTGAATGTCTCTAAATCCATTTATATAAATGTATCGCCCTGTTGCAGTAGGCCGTTCCGTCTCTGATTATGAATGTTTCTGCCTATATAACGCGGAAAAACAGTATTTGTGACATCAAGATGCATATTTTTTTGCTTTCAAGTAATGAAAGTTAGCTTTACGCCCAATTTTTCCATAGGAGACCTTCTCCTTTCCGGAGGTGACCCTTTTCTATGCAAAAGGTGACGCTTTATCAGGTGAAACGTCACCTTTCACCTGTCGAAGTGTGACCTTTTCCCTTGTCAGGGGTTACCCTCTTCCTCAGACTCCTGCCCCTCCTCCCGTCCTCCCTTATTCCTATAATATCTATTCCGGCTATATCGGCTATATCGGCTATCCCTTATAATATATAATAATGTATCCCCTCAATTTATCACTGATTTAAATCAACAAACCCGATAAAATCATCCGTTTTCAAGAAAAAACCTGTCCGATGTCTTGCGTATATGGCAAAAAGTGTATACCTTTGCACTCGCTTTCGGAAAAACGGCCACGAGGCCAGTTGAAGAGAGCGGTTCTTTGAAAGATTTACAATACAGACAAGTAGTACACGAAGAGAAGCGGCGCCGCTTCCGCTGAGGGAGCAGGCGTCACGGGTACAATGATATACCAACCGTCCCCTGCCTTGATGCAGGGAGATAAGACTTTGAATA
>JAFTQG010000015.1 GCA_017462915.1 Prevotella sp.
CATTTCGGCGAAGGCATAGCGAGCTATGTCGAGACGGAACGGGAAGCAAGACAGCGAAGAGAAAGGCGAAACGGAGGAAAAGACCGTATAATAATAACAGAACATTACCATATATCGGTCTAATGACCGATTTGGGTTCAAAAAAAACATATTTGGCGCGCTGAAGGCGCAAAAGCGTTGTTTAGCCGTTTGGTTGTTTAGCCGTTTGGTTTTTCCTCGTGAAACCGTATAACCTCATAACCACAAAACCATATCCACTACGCTTTTGCGCTTTCAGCGCGCCTACATATATGTATCGTATGTTTCCCCGGGGTGTCGATGCGCTCTGCCCCGGGCTATGCGCTCATTGGGCTTTCAGCCCGTGGAAATGCTGTAGCAATCTTGTTTTTAGCGGATATCAATAATTTCATGGTTCTTGCACATCAGGCCTGCGCCCTTCTCCCAATGTGTTCAAGGACGACAGATGCTGGATGTCCACAACATGGACTGCCGTCTCGGAAATGCCCTGCCCTATCGGAAGAAAGCGTCATGGCTGACGGTATCCCTCCTCGCCCTCCGCCACCATGGCGGCTGTATCGGGAGGCGCAGGATACCGCACGGCATTGTCGCGAAGGAATATGCGGTGGAGCGTGTATGCCAACGACTCCAGCGTGCGCTCGCGGCAGGCAGGCTTCAGTTCGCATTCCCATACGGTGATGCTGTGCCAGCCCATACGCGAGAGAGCCGTGCGCTCTTCTTTGTCACGGCGGATATTGCGCTCTATCTTCTCTCTCCAGAAGTCCGTATTGGTCTTCGGCAGGGAATAGTAGCGGCAACCATCGTGCCCATGCCAGAAACATCCGTTGACGAAGATTACCGTGCGATACTTGCGCAGGACGATGTCGGGATGTCCCGGCAGACGACGGTGGTTGACACGGTAGCGGAAGCCACAGCCGAACAGATACTTACGCACAAGAAGTTCCGGCTTGGTGTCCTTGCCGCGTATTGCCGCCATGCATCGGCGGCGCTGTTCGGGAGTCATCTTGTCCATGGCAACGGATATAAGTGGATAAGCAATCAGCCAAGCATCTGGAGCAGACTGTCATGGCGAAGTATGGCATGTATCTTCTTGCCCGAGGGAGTATAGTTGGAGTTGGAGCACAGGAAGAGGTCTCTCACTATGTTGCGCATCTCCTCCTCCGACAACACCTGCCCATGAGGAATGGCGGAATTGCGTGCCATCGTCGCGGCAAGTGATGTGTACAGCTTAGCGTCGGAAAGCTCTGTATCCTCTGCGGCAGCTACTGTCTGTGTGACAACCTTCGCGGCATTGATGCTGCTGAGCTCTCCCGGCACGGCGTTTATGGCATACGTGCCGCCACCAAGGTCGGAGAAATCAAAGCCGAGGGATTCCAGTTGGGGTATGATGACAGGGAGCATAACCATCTCTGCCACGGAGAACTGTATCTTCTCCGGGAACAGCAGAGGTTGTGAGGTGTGCTTACCGCTTGCCATGGACGCCTCGTAACGCTCGAAGAGGATGCGCTCATGGGCACGTTCCTGGTCGACAATCATCAGCCCTTGAGGCACGGAGGTGAGGATATACGAACCTTTATACTGGAAACATGCGGAGACATCAGAGACCGTTGCCTCTGTCTTTGACGACGGCATTTCGTCGTCCGCATCGCCGAAAAGGTCATCGTTGAAGATGGAAGACTGTATCTCCGTCTCCTCGACAGGAGGCATGGAGGAGGCTCCCTCGTAGAGCGCACTCCAGTCGGAAGGGACGCTCTGACGGTGTTCCCTCACGTCGGAACTGCCAGAGCCTGACGTTCCGCGGAAAGGATTGTATTGCGGATTGACGGTGATTGACGGCATATCGATGCTCTCCATACCGTCGAAGACCGGGATTTCGGGTCTTCCCTCTGTATCGAAGTCTATGGCCGGGATATTGCTGAAACGTCCCACAGCCTCGCGGACGGCAGCCGAGAGTATCTGCCACAGGGCCTGCTCGTCCTGAAACTTTATCTCGGTCTTGGTAGGATGGATATTGACATCGATGTCCTTCGGATTGACTGTGAAATAGATGAAGAACGGCACCTGCTCTCCTTGTGGCACAAGACGCTCGTACGCCTCCGTGACGGCTTTCTGGAAATACGGGTGGCGCATGTATCGGCCGTTAACGAAGAAATACTGCTGCACGCCTTTCTTATGGGCAGACTCGGGCTTGCCGACAAAGCCTTCTATCTTTCCGAGCGTCGTCTCCACGTCAAGCGGAAGGAGATGCTGGTTGAGTTTCTTGCCGAAAACATCCATTATGCGCTGATGAAGCGTCACAGGACGGAGGTCGAAGAGCTTCTGACTGTTGCTCTGAAGGGTGAACCCAATCTTTGGATAGACGAGTGCTATGCGCTGGAATGCCGTGACGATATTGTTCAGTTCGGTAGCGTTGGATTTCAGGAACCTGCGGCGGACAGGGACGTTATAGAAGATATTCTCGACGATAAAGTGGCACCCCTGGGAGCAGGCAATAGGCTCCTGCGACACGAAGCGTCCGCCGTCAATACGCAGCGCGACACCGAGGGTGTCGTCAGCCTGACGGGTCTTCAGCGTCACCTGTGCCACGGAGGCGATAGAGGGGAGAGCCTCGCCACGGAAGCCCATGGTGTTAAGCGAGAACAAGTCGTCGGCCTTACGTATCTTGGAGGTGGCATGACGCTCGAAGGCGAGGCGTGCATCGGTGACAGACATGCCTATGCCGTTGTCCACGACCTGTATGGATGTGCGTCCGGCGTCTATGACCAGGACATCAATCTGTGTCGCTCCGGCATCTACAGCGTTCTCAACAAGCTCCTTTATCACGGAGGCCGGGCGCTGGACTACCTCGCCTGCCGCTATCAGATTGGCTACTGTATCGGGAAGAAGTTGTATCTTATCCATTGTCGTTCTGCTGATTTTCTGTTTGGGTCTGTGCTCTTTCGTTTACACACAATCCGCCTGTAAAAGAGCTATCAAGGCGGAATAACGCGGCAAATGTGTCAATGGCGCTTGACTATGCTGTTGAGAGGAGCCTGACGGCGACGTTCCTTTTTCAGTTCCGTGCCTTCTTTCTTCGGTCTCCACTCGAAGATGTCGTCCTTTGACAGCGGACGGACATAATCGAACCAGGCAAAGCCCGGCAGGAAATACTTGTCGGGCGGTATCTGTGATATAGGATACATCACGCCGTTGTGCTTACATGCCCATATCTTCTCCATCTTCCTCTCGGGTGTGAAATACATGCGCATCGTGTCCGTCTCAAGGTAATTGAGCCCGATAAGCGAGCTGTCTGCGCTGTCCTCGGCATAGTAGAGCGTAAGGACATTGCCCTCGGCCTGATTGAGACGCAAGCGTCCTTCGGTGAAGTAGGTCTTCATCTCCTTGGATGAAATCTGGTTGTAATGCACTGTATCGGGCATCTGCTCGATGGAGAATGCCTGACCTATGACATGGGCGAAACGGATGGTGGAGTCTGCCATATAGGCACGTATCTCCTCACCTACTATCTGGCGGCCGTCATTCCAGAGTATAGGGTCTTTGTACATTATAAGCACGGAGTCGCGCGAGAGCATGACCATCGAGTCGCATACGGCCTGCACATCTTTCCTGTACGCACGGACATGTGGTGAGCACTGCACTATGCGGTAGACGGAATCGGTGTTTATATTGTATGTGAAAAGGCGCATGGTGTCGCCATGGAGATACAGCGTGTCGCCCTGCGAATAGTCTATTGCTACGGCGCGGCGAGTGGCTACGCCGTAGCCTTTGTTCTCGTCATAATAGACGTAATTGCCGCGGAAACCTGACTTGTTGAGGGTATCGTCAAACTCAACATTGCCGAAACACTCGCTGATGCCTGTCTTGCTGCTGTGCTGCAGTGAGTCTGCCGTTATGACTTTGCCGTCCTTGCGGTTGATGGTAGAACGGCTGTACAGCTCCGTACGGTCATTGCGGCTGTCATAATATCCGTCTTCGGTGTTTATAATGTCTTCCTTTGTAGTTATCTTCGAAGGCCCAACGACATGCGCCATAGAGGTGCGCGTATCATAATAGAGGGTGTCGCTCTCGGTGGTGGATGTCTTGTTTTTCAGCCGGACATCATAATAGAATATCGCCTGCTTGTCGGCTGTGGAATACTGTCCCCAGTCGGAGGTCAGCGTTGTCTCACCGTCGACGAGCTTTCCGCCCTCGAAGAAGTAGCCGATAGAGTATATGCGGTCATAGTTAAGGGAGTCACAGTAAAGCTTTGTCTTCCTGTGTGTGAGGACGACATTGCGCCTTACCTCTGCCATTTCGTCATTGCCGTCATAATAGGCATAGTCGGAGGTAAGGGTGAGGGTGTCGCCCTGCTTCATCTTCACATGGCCGAAAGCCTCGAAAGAGTTTGTCTGCTGGAAATAGAGCGCACTGTCGCAGGTGAGCGTTATGCCTTTATGGAGGAATGATACATTGCCCTTGACAAACTGGGCATCGGGGTGCTTGCCGAACATGTCATAGGTAAACTCATTGGCATGTTGCAGATAGACACGTGTGTCCGTGGTCTTTTTCTTTACGCGCCCGCGCTTCACAGGACCTCCTGCACCGATAATGGCTCCTATGACAAAGAAGCATAGGGCTATCAACATGATAACCCTATGCCCTCCAAATATAGTATGTATGTTTCTTTCCAAAGTTGCTACTACATTATTTATATACAATAGATTCAAAGACTGACCGCAGGTCTATAAGGCATGGGCTGCTCTATAACCGAAAACCCACAACCTAAAACCGCCTGACCGGAAACCCACAATCGCCAAACCGTACAACCGTCTAACCGTCAGACCGCATCAATTACGTTCCCAGCCGTCATACTCGAAGTCGCAGCCTTTATAGCGGTCGTCCATCCTGACGTAGGTCTCCTTGATCTTTTTCTTCACCCAGTCGTGGATAAAGTCGTTCTTGCGCTTTATGAGAACAACATCTTTCAGTGTCTGGAAATCCTCAGTAATGGTGGCGCGGTGACCTTCTGTACGCGACTTCAGCTTTATCACGGCACAGACTGTCTTGCCACGTGAGTTCACCATCTGGAATGCCGGGGATATCTCGCCGACCTTCAGTTGTTCAACAGCTCTTGCGACCTCAGTAGGAAGGTCCTGCATACGGAACTTGGATGTGCGGCCCTGCTCGTTGTTGTTTACCATCACGCCTTTATTTGAGCGTGTATCCTTGTCGTCGGAGACAAAGGTTGCAGCCTCGTCAAACGTGAACTTGCCGTTGTTCATCTCTGTAACAAGCGAGTCAAGCATGTGTATGCCTTCATCAATGGCCTCCTGTGAAACCTGTGGCTTGCGCAGGATATGACGGCACTTTATCTTGTCGCCACGCTTGTCTACAAGCTGTATGATATGGTAACCGAACTCGGATTCCACGATTTTGGATATCTTCTTCGGGTCTGTGAGGTTGAACGCCACGGCAGCAAAGGCTGGGTCAAGCATTCCTCGGCCAGTATAGTCAAGCTCGCCGCCATTACGTGCCGTACCCGGGTCCTCAGAATAAAAACGTGCAAGTGTCTGGAATGTCGTCTCGCCCTTCGTGACACGGTCCGTATAGCTACGCAACTCGTCCTTGACACGGTTTATCTCCTCCTGCGAGACCTTTGGGGTTCGTGTGATGATCTGCACCTCTACTTCTGTCGGGACATAGGGGATGCTGTCTTCAGGCATGTCCTTAAAGAACTTGCGCACCTCCGCCGGAGAGACCTTTATGTCCTCCACAAGCTTCTCGCGCATCTTCTGCACGAGCTGGTTGTTCTTGAAATCATCATGCAAAGACTGACGTATCTGCGTCATGGACATCTTGCGGTACTCCTCAAGTTTCTCCTTCGAGCCAACCATTGATATCCAATAGTTTATCTGCTGTTCTACACCTTGCGCCACTTCGGCTTCCGTGACTTCGATACTGTCAAGGGCTGCCTGATGGAGAAACAGTTTCTGCACGGCTATCTGCTCCGGCAGACGGCAGTCAGGGTTACCTTCTATATTCTGTCCTTCCGCTTCAAGCTGTGCCCTGAGCATCTCTACATCAGACATCAGGATAGCCTCATCGCCCACGACCCATACGACCTCGTCAGCAACGCTTGACGGATTGGGACGCGCCTCTTCTATCTTCACGGAGTCAACCTTCGCAGAGTCTGCCTGCGAATAGGCTGACAAGACGGCAACTATCAGTGTGACTGTTAATGTTACTATTCTTTTCATTAAAGGTTATATCCTTTGGTTTTCTTTTTATGCGATATGATTCAGGGAAGGATTCCTACTCCTTCGCCTGTACCCTCTCCTTTACTGTGGCGACGATGTCTGGATATACAACGACAGTATACTTCTTGCGGAGCTCGGCAACCCACTCTTTCTCAAGTTGGGCCTGATAGTCGGCTGTAACCTGTGCACGGACATCAGCCATCTCCTGTGGCGTCTTCAGCTTCTTGCCGTATGTCGCATCGATAGGATATTCCTTGAGATGCTTCACCTTGGCATCCGCAACCTTGAAGACACAACTGTCGATAAGCGCGTTGTCACCTTTCTTGAACAAGCCTTTCTCGACACGGATACGGATAATGGAATCGCCGTTGAATGTCGTGCGGAGCTTCTCGTTCCAGTCCTCGAACTTCAGTCCTTTCACACACTTGGCGACAGCCTTGACATCATTCTTGTCCTTGACATGATATGCCATGCCCTTGAAACGAGGCTCATCCCACTTGTAATTCTTCTTGTTTTTCTTGAAGAAAGCGTTCAGTCCGGCTTCATCCTTGGCACCCTTCTCCCAAACTTCACGGTTGCTTATCTCATAAAGGAGGAGTCCGTCATGATATTCGCGGACAAGATTTGCAAGGTCTGAATCTTCCGCCTGCATCTTGGCGGCCTGCTCATCCATAATCTCCTCTGCCGTCTTGCCGTTGCTTGCCTCTACCACAGCCTTCAGCTTGCGGTCGATGATCTGCTCGCGGATATTACGGCGCTCGATGAATGTCATGATGCTTGCGCGGAGAGAATCGAACGGCTCAAGCATCTTCTTGTCGAGAACCTTTATGATATGCCAGCCGACAGGTGACTGTACAGGTTTGCTCATCTCACCTTTCCCGAGGGCAAAGGCCGCCTTGTCAAACTCCTCGAATGTCTGGCCATGGCTTATCCAGCCGATGACACCGCCACGGGAAGCGGCTCCCGGGTCTTCTGACTTCGTGGAAGCAAGTTCTGTAAAGTCAGCACCCTTCTGCAATGCGTTGTAGATAGAGTCTATGCGAGCCTTTGCCACAGCCTCCGTAGCCTTGTCGGCATTAGTGGAAAGGCGCACGAAGATATGTGCCGGCTGTATCAGTCCGTCCGGTCCGATGCGCTTCACCTCATTATCATATATGGTGTGTGCCTCTGCCTCTACATCCGCGTCAGTGATAAAAGACGGACGTATCTGCTGGTCACGGTAGTGGCGGAACTCCGACTTGTATGAGCTCAGGGTGTCCATCCGCTCGTCAACGGCCGCCTGCACCTTCAACTTATAGTTTACAAAAAGGTCTACATACTCGTCAACGGTCTTCTTGTCGATGACGCCCTCCGAGTTGTTTTTCTTGTAAGAGTATTCAAATTCCGAGCGTGTGATGTCCTGACCTGCTATGTTCATTATCACGGGGTCGCCCGTCTGCGCAAAAGCCTTGGCTGAAAAGAGAAGGATTATTGCTGCGGCTGTATTCAATTTCATATATGTCTGTATTCTAAAAACTGTGTCGAACAACACCCTTTTCCCATACTGCCCTACTGTCGGTCGACACAGGGAGGATGTCATTCTGTTCTTTGTCTGTTTATGCGTAATATGGTGTGGCCTGAAGAAGAATCCCTTCAGAACACACCATATCCTTTATCTGAGATTACTGATGACGGCTATAGTTAGGAGCTTCGGAAGTGATAATCACCTCATGAGGATGAGACTCCAGTATGCCGGCATTGGTGATACGTGTGAACTTGGCATCGTGGAGCTTCTCGATGCTCTGTGCACCACAGTAGCCCATGCCCGAACGGAGACCGCCGACAAGCTGGTAGACAACCTCCTGTACTGTTCCCTTGTAAGGCACACGGCCTGCGATACCTTCAGGGACAAGTTTCTTCGCTTCTACCACTCCGCTCTGGAAATAACGGTCCTTGGAACCGTTCTCCATAGCCTCGAGCGAGCCCATGCCGCGATAAGACTTGAACTTACGTCCGTTGAAGAGGATTGTCTCTCCAGGAGCTTCCTCTGTACCTGCCACGAGCGAACCTATCATCACCGAGTGACCGCCGGCAGCAAGAGCCTTCACGACGTCACCGGAATAGCGCAGTCCGCCGTCAGCGATAAGAGGAACGTCTGTTCCGGCAAGAGCCTGTGCGACATCATAAACGGCAGAGAGCTGCGGCACACCGACACCTGCCACGACACGTGTCGTACAGATTGAGCCAGGGCCTATGCCCACCTTCACTGCGTCGGCACCAGCCTCTACGAGAGCCTTTGCTGCTGCGCCTGTGGCGATGTTTCCTACAACGATGTCCACCTCCGGGAAATTCTGCTTTGCCTCGCGCACCTTGTCGATAACGCCCTTTGAATGTCCATGGGCAGTATCTATGACGATGGCATCGACACCGGCCTTGACAAGAGCCTCCATACGCTGGAATGTATCAGCTGTGACACCCACTCCGGCAGCGACACGGAGGCGTCCTTTTGAGTCCTTGCACGCCATCGGCTTGTCCTTTGCCTTTGTTATGTCCTTGTATGTGATAAGTCCTATGAGATGATTCTCCTCGTCCACGACAGGGAGCTTCTCAATCTTGTGCTCAAGAAGTATCTTTGACGCGCTCTCAAGGTCTGCCTGCTGGTGTGTCACGACAAGATTTCCCTTTGTCATCACATCGTCTATCTTGCGCGACATGTCTGTCTGGAAGCGCAGGTCGCGGTTTGTAACGATGCCCACCAGCTTGTTGTCCTTGTCTACAACAGGTATGCCGCCGATATGATACTCGGCCATCATGTCAAGAGCGTCCTGCACCGTCTTGCCGCGCATGATAGTCACAGGATCGTAAATCATGCCGTTCTCGGCACGCTTCACTATGGCAACCTGACGCGCCTGCTCCTCGATAGACATGTTCTTATGGATAACGCCTATACCGCCCTCGCGGGCTATGGCTATTGCCATCGGAGCCTCGGTGACAGTATCCATCGCCGCTGTCACGAAAGGAATCCTCAGTTCGATGTTGCGTGAAAACTTTGTGCTTAATGAAACCTCACGTGGGAGGACTTCTGAGTATGCCGGTACAAGCAATACATCATCATAAGTGAGACCCTCCATTACTACCTTGTCTTCAAGAAATGATGCCATATATCGAATCGTTTATAAATGAATATTTTATGCAAAAGTACAAAAAAATCTGCACATATCGTTATTATCCTCTGACAATTAACACTAATTTGCCAAATGGAGACGGTTGGGCGGTTGAATGATTAGACGGTTGAACGGTTATACGGTTATACGGTTGAACGGAAACACCAACGACTAAATAACTAAAACACCAAACGACCAAACGACCAAACAACCAAACAACCAAACAACCAAACAACCAAACCACAATTGGGCGGTTGTACGGTCATGCGGTCTCCTTCACAGAAAAAAAACATGTGGCAAACCTAAGAAAGATTTGCCACATGAATATCAGTTTGCCATCTCCGACATGAACTTTATACGCACGAGGCGCAGCTCCTCGTCTGTGAAATCACCGTCAAACTCATTAGAGGCGGCAGTGATATCGTCTGTCTCGCTGTTCATGAAATAGTCGTATATATCGTCGACATTGTCGTCGTCAAGGACATCCTCTATGTAATAGTCTATATTCAGCTTAACGCCACTGTAGACTATCGTCTCGATTTCCGTGAGAAGGTCCTCATAGTCCATGCTCAGTGCATGGGCTATATCGTCAAGAGGCATACGCTTGTCTATGCTCTGGATAATCTTCACCTTGAGCATGGACTTCTTCGGCACGGTGCGCACACGGAGCTCCTCTGGACGCTCTATGTCGTGCTCCTCGCAATACATCTTTATGAGCGTGCAGAAAGACTTGCCGTATTTCCTCGCCTTACCGGCACCTACGCCCTGTATCTGCTGCAGTTCTTCCATGTTTACAGGATACATCGTCGCCATCTGCTCAAGTGACATGTCCAGGAACACCACGTATGGCGGCACCTTGTTCTTGCGGGCAACCTTCAAACGCTCGTCCTTCAGCATCTTATGCAATACGGGGTCAAGCGCCGACGTGCCTCCCTCGGAACTTCCCTCGTAGTCTATCTGGCGGAAATCCATATCCTTCACGATAGGGAACGACACAGGATTCTTCAGGAATTCCCTGCCTTGCGGAGTGACTTTAAGGAGGCCATAGCTCTCCACATCCTTGCGGACATACCCGGCGAGCATGGCATGACGGATGACTGGATTCCAGTATTTCTCGTCCATGTCCTCGCCCGAACCGAACTCCTCCATCTTGTCGTGATTGTGGGAGACAATATCATCGGTGCCGCGGCCCTTGATGAAGTCTATGACATACTGCGAACGGAAATTCTCCTTTATGGCAAGAATGGCCTTTAGCAGGATGACAAGGGCTTCCTTGCCCTCCACCTTCTCCTTCGGATTACGGCAGTTGTCACAGTTTCCGCAGTTGTCCTCGGCATACTCCTCACCAAAATAATGCAGGAGGAATTTCCTTCGGCACACGGAAGACTCGGCATACGCCGCGGTCTCCTGCAACAGCTGACGACCGATGTCCTGCTCTGCGACAGGCTTTCCCTCCATGAATTTCTCCAGTTTCTGGAGGTCCTTGTACGAATAGAACGCCACGCAAAGACCCTCACCGCCATCGCGTCCGGCACGTCCTGTCTCCTGATAGTATCCCTCCAGTGACTTGGGGATATCGTAATGAATGACGAAGCGCACATCGGGCTTGTCGATGCCCATGCCGAAAGCTATTGTCGCCACGATGACATCCACCTCTTCCATGAGGAAATTGTCCTGCGTCTCCGAGCGCGTCTGCGTGTCCAGACCGGCATGATATGCGGCAGCGCGGATGTCATTGGCACGGAGCACCTCCGCCAGTTCCTCCACTTTCTTGCGTGAGAGGCAGTAGATGATGCCGCTCTTGCCATGGTGTGCCTTGATGAATTTTATGATCTGCTTGTCCACACCGTCGGTCTTCGGACGCACCTCGTAGTAGAGATTCGGACGGTTGAAGGAGCTCTTGAACTCCATTGCGTCGGGCATACCGAGCGATTTCTTTATGTCTATCCTCACCTTGTCCGTCGCCGTCGCCGTGAGAGCGATGACAGGAGCCTTGCCTATCTCGTTGATGATAGGCCTGATACGCCGGTATTCAGGGCGGAAATCATGTCCCCACTCCGAGATACAGTGGGCCTCGTCGACAGCATAGAACGACACCTTCACGCCTGGAGACTTAAGGA
The DNA here is from genome assembly GCA_017462915.1 of Prevotella sp. Classification (GTDB taxonomy): domain Bacteria; phylum Bacteroidota; class Bacteroidia; order Bacteroidales; family Bacteroidaceae; genus Prevotella. The sequence continues at coordinate 11,518 of JAFTQG010000015.1, forward strand.
AATCGACATAGTCTTCCTTCGTCAGCGACTCCGGCGCCACATAGAGCAGTTTCGTCCTGCCCTCGCGCACATCCTTCTTCACCTGATCTATGGCAGACTTGTTGAGCGAAGAGTTGAGATAATGTGCCAGTCCGCTCTCCTCGCTGATGCCGTTGATGACATCCACCTGATTCTTCATCAGGGCGATAAGCGGGGATATGACAATCGCCGTGCCCTCCATAAGGAGTGCAGGCAACTGGTAGCAGAGGCTCTTGCCTCCGCCTGTCGGCATGAGCACAAAAACATCATTGCCGTCCAGCAAGGAACGGATGACGCGCTCTTGGTCGCCCTTGAACTTGTCAAAGCCGAAATATTGCTTGAGTTTCTCTGTCAGGTTTACGTTCATTTATCAGAAGTTAGCGGAGATTTTCATATCAAGTATATCTGTCAACGGCACACGGCACAGTGCATGGCGTGCACCGTTGACAGTTGTCGCACATGCTGAAAGGACGGGAAATCACGTCAAAGTGATGCGCCGCCCGTCACAGACAGCCTTTGTCTATATGCTCATATCATGCGAGATTAGCCTTGTCCAACTGGCTTTTCGCATATTCCTTTGTCACGCGGAAGGTCTTTTCCTCCGACGAAGGGGCATCGAACATGGCATCGTTCATCACCGCCTCGACGATGGAGCGCAGACCACGTGCCCCGAGCTTGTACTCTACGGCCTTGTCTACCATGTACTCCAGCGCGTCCTCGTCGAACGACAGTTCCGTGCCGTCCATCTTCATCAGCTTCTCATACTGCTTCACGATAGAGTTTTTCGGTTCGACAAGGATACGCTTCAGCGCTTCCCTGTCCAGCGGATGGAGGAATGTCAGCACCGGCAGACGTCCGATAATCTCGGGGATAAGTCCGAAGGATTTCAGATCCTGCGGCAGGATATACTTCATGATGTCCTTCTTGTCGATGCTCTTCCTGTCGTCGATGCTGTTGTAGCCCACGACATGTGTGTTCAGGCGCTGTGCTATCTTTCTCTCGATACCGTCAAAGGCACCGCCGCAGATGAACAGGATATTGCGCGTGTCCACATGGATATAGTCCTGGTCAGGATGCTTGCGTCCACCCTTCGGCGGCACGTTGACCATCGTACCCTCAAGGAGTTTCAGGAGTCCCTGCTGTACTCCCTCGCCGCTGACGTCACGCGTGATGCTCGGATTGTCGCCCTTGCGCGCGATTTTATCTATCTCATCTATGAAAACTATGCCGCGCTGCGCCGCCTCAAGATTGTAGTCTGCGACCTGAAGGAGTCGCGAGAGTATGCTCTCCACGTCCTCGCCGACATATCCGGCCTCGGTGAACACCGTGGCATCGACGATGGTAAACGGGACATTGAGCAGCTTGGCGATGGAGCGTGCGAGGAGAGTCTTGCCAGTACCGGTAGAACCTACCATGACTACATTAGACTTCTCTATCTCCACGCCGTCGTCGGTCTCCGGCTGCTGGAGACGCTTATAATGGTTGTAAACGGCCACCGAGAGGAAGCGCTTTGCCTCCTCCTGCCCTATGACATACTTGTCGAGATGTGCCTTTATCTCATGTGGCGTAGGCACGGCCTTCATGTCAAACGCCTCGGCGCCTTTCTTCCCCGCAGAGCGGTTTGCCTTTGCGGCAAGAGCATCAGAAGAGCCTCCTAAAGCATTCTCCACTATCTCATAGGCACTCATGATACATTCGCCGCAGACATGCCCGTCCACGCCGGTCAGCATCAGGTCTACCTGCGTCTCGTCCCTGCCGCAGAGGCAGCAGTGTTTTAAGTTTTTCTTTGCCATATATCCTCAAAAGGTAGCGTAAACGACAGTACACAACGATGTCGCAACACACCCTTTTTACCTTAAGGTGGATTTTATAACTTTCCACCGATAGTTTAACTTAGATTGGGTCATTGTCATTTTGCCATCTTTTTGTTTTCATTCGGCGCAGACTGTCCGCCACATCCGCCGTGTAGTCCGCCACACGCCTTCTTCTGCAGCAAATCCGCCCTCGACTAAAATTCAAAAATCTGACAAAGCCAATTTACAGCACCCAACTTAAATCTATTAAAAAAACATCCGGCAGTCCGCATCATTTGCGGCCATGCACATTGTCTATCATGCCGTATTCCTTGGCCTCCTCCGCTGTCATCCAGTAGTTGCGGTCGGAGTCCGCCCACACCTTGTCATAGTCGGTATGCGAATGCTCGGCGATGATGGTATAGAGTTCCTTCTTGAACTTCATTATCTCGCGGGCCTCTATCTCTATGTCGGAAGCCTGTCCCTGCACGCCGCCGAGAGGCTGGTGTATCATCACGCGGCTGTGAGGCAACGCGCTGCGCTTGCCCTCCTTGCCTGCCACGAGAAGCACCGCCGCCATGGAAGCCGCCATGCCTGTGCAGATAGTTGCCACGTCGCTCGAGATAAACTGCATGGTGTCGTATATCCCGAGACCTGCCGTGACACTTCCGCCCGGCGAATTGATGTATATGGAGATATCCTTGTCCGGGTCGCAGCTGTCAAGGTACAGCAACTGCGCCTGTAGGGTGTTTGCCGTATAGTCGTCGACCTGCGTGCCGAGGAATATGATGCGGTCCATCATCAGTCGCGAGAAGACATCCATCTGCGTCACATTAAGCTGACGCTCCTCGAGGATGTAAGGGTTCACATACTGGCTGTGCACATTCATCGCCGCCTTGCTCTGGAAGCGCATGACATCATCTACAAGCATACCGTCCATGCCCAAATGTTTGGTTGCGTATTTTCTGAAATCGTTGTTCATCTATAATATAAATATCGTTGTCTGCAAGTTATTGTTGCCCTATATAATAATATAATAAGGTATTAGTGGGAATTGCCCTTTAGTTCATAATACAAAATTACAAAAAAAAATCGACATCATATTTCTTGCAACAAAATATTTTTGCTAAAAAAGATTAATTGGCGGTTTGCTCCGCTGAATATAAGTTATTTTCCGGACACGGCATTACCCTAAACGGTCATCGCCGCCATGACAGACGCGTTTCTTCCACGCATGACATCACGCCATGTGGCAGAAACAACCGATAAGAAACGACCAAATTGATTTTCAGCATGATACCAAACGCCATTTCAAAGGTCACCTTTTACACGGCAGGAAGTGACCTTTTATGATGTAAAAGGTGACCCTCCGCAAGGCAGAAGGTCACCTTTCTGGGATGATAGTGACATTATCGCAAGATGTAAAGATTACTGATGCACTGCACATAGTGAATTGTCATCATTGCGAAGATTGCCGTTGAATACACTTTCCCTACATGGTGATTCCTATACGCAAGACTATAACCAAATGCAGCCTGATACACCAAACATCTATATCCTATAATAAACTTCATATTCTCCTTCATCAGCATAACGATACATAAGCACAAGTTTTGTACTGCTGATGCTTTTTACCATGTAGATATCATCATATCCGTTTCTTTCATTCCTTATGTTCAGTATCTGTTTGCCACTGTCATAATCATACCTTATAGGATCTTTCGAATAATAGCCCATTTCCTCACATTCTTCAAACCCTGTACCATCCGCATTAAATGTCAGTATCTCATAGGCTGGCACAAGCGTACCGTTCACATTGCTGTTCCATGTAGTTTTCCAAGAACCAAGAATAGCCGCGTCCGGATCGGAAAGTGTGATGTCTTCTGTGTTGTCATTGATGTCATCATCTCCGCCACATGAAGCGAAGAATGTTCCGGCCATGCATATAAGCATGATAAATAAAATATATTTCTTCATAAGATTAATCATTGGGTTTGAGTGAACAATATAAATAAGTCAACAGAATTAATGTATAGTCTCGATTAGTTTCATTGACCCATTTGTTATTCAATTCCCATCATTTCTTTACCTGGGCGACTAACCGAACCGTACACCTGCTACCCTTTGGTAAGATTCATCTGCGTTCATACCTTATAAAATATATCGTCTTCCCCAGAAATTCTTATGACAATCGCGGTACTGCTTATACTCTTTACATTATATACCATAGTGTCACCATCTTCATCGTATATAATCTTCAAAAGCATACTGCTCCCATTAAATTCATAATGTATCTTCTCTACTGTTTTTGTTCCCAGCTCATAATCTTCGATAAAACCAGTGCCGTCATTATAGAATGTCAGCATCTGATAGCCACCAGCACCGTAATCACATCGCCTAGAACCTACGATAGGCGATACAGTATCGGTCATTGTCACATCATCATCATCTCCACCACATGAGGCAAAGAAGCCTCCTACCATGGCAAAAAGCATGGCAAGAATAAAGTGTTTTGCATTTATTACTGTCCGCTAAACCACAAAACATCTTGTCCAACCTCTTGAAACATAGAAGTTGGACTTATTTGTATGCGTGGACAAGCCCCCTTAGTCTATTTCCTCCCCTTCCGGAGGTGGATTTGTTGCCTCTACCAGCATTCTTTTGAGGTCTGCTTCTGGATTGTTGAAGAAGTTTTCAAGGTTCAGGTAGTACATCAATACAATTCGTACCATAGTTGCCAGC